>NZ_JBEEAC010000002.1:0-528805 GCF_040120695.1 Plantactinospora sp. B6F1
ACTCCGGCATCGGCCTGCACACCCCGGCATCAGTGCACTTCGGCACTGCCGACCAGGTCCGCCTCCAGCGAGCCGAGGTCCTCAACGCCGCCTACGCGGCCAACCCCAACCGCTTCCCACGGCAGCCCACGCCGCCACCCATCCCCGGCGCTGCCTGGATCAACCAACCACCAGCCGCCACACAAACAATGTGACCAATCCCTGCCTCATTGATCTTGACAGGTTCCGTAGCGGTCGTGACCCGCCAGAGGGTTCCGAAACTGGGTTAGGCGAGATCGGAAACAGCCCGCTCGATGCTCAGCTCGTACGTGCCCGGTCTCTGATGGCACGAGCCTGGGAGGTGCGTGGCGGGGACTGGGCCGCCACCGTCCGTCCAGAGCAGTGGGCTGAGTTCAACCCCCTGCTGCACCTGGCCGGACAGGCGAACGACCTGGCATTGCGGCTCGCACCCGAGGGCCCCACGCCGTGGGCGAACCGGCTGCGGCTCATGATCAACCAGAGCGCGCCACGGGAGGACGTCGAGGAGACGTGGCGGCAGCTGACCCGGCGGGACCCCTGGCATCGGGAGGGGCACGTACTCAAGCTGACCTACCACTGCAGGAAGTGGAGCGGCTCGCACGAGGCGTTGTTCGGCTTCGCCCGGTCGGTCGCCGCCGCGGCGCCTGCGGGCTCGCCGCTGCACGTACTGCCGGTGCGGGCCGCCTCCGAGTGGGCGCTGTGGGAGCAGGAACGCGGGTCCCCGGGGCCGCACCGCCGACGAGATCGGCCAGCGGTGGCGGCGGGATTCGGTCATGCAGTCCGTCGACAGCGCGCTGTCCCGGTGGTTCCACCAGCCGGCCACCCGGCACGCCGACTGACTCAACGACGTGAACCTCTTGGCGTACGGGCTGGCGCGCACTAGCCGCGACGCCGACGCCGCGCCGGTCTTCGCGTCGATCGGCCGGTACGTAACCGACGTTCCGTGGTCCTGGTGGGGCGGCGTGCGCGGCGATGCTGCCTTCGTCCGAGCCCGCCGCCGCGCCCGCCACGCTGCCCGGCCACCCCAGGTCTACGGCGCATCGCGGCTTGGACCACACTTCGTACCCCAGGCCGCGAGCTTGATCACCGAACGGCGCCTGCCGCGTAAAGCGCAATCGGCCCGCGCTGACAACCCCACCGTGTACGGGCCCTGTTGTCGCTGTTGGAACGCCACAACTCAGCGGGCCGGACAGCGGGCGGTTCGGC
Organism: Plantactinospora sp. B6F1; assembly: GCF_040120695.1. Lineage (NCBI taxonomy): Bacteria > Bacillati > Actinomycetota > Actinomycetes > Micromonosporales > Micromonosporaceae > Plantactinospora > Plantactinospora sp. B6F1. The sequence continues at coordinate 1,225 of NZ_JBEEAC010000002.1, forward strand.
TTGTTCGGGGGCCGATGACGGTAACCAGCGCTGAAACGGGGGCGACCAGATCCAGGCCCGGCCAACGAGAGTCGCGGCAGTTCGCGAGTTGTGCTGGACGACGCCGCCGAAAACCAGCATATCGACGCCAGCGGCGACGACGGTGCGATCGGTGACGTCACCATCGGGAACGGCGGGCACCTGCTGCCAGGTGCCGGTGGTGGTGTCGAGCACTGGCCCGGCGACGTCGACATAGACGGCGGCGGCGTTGGTGTAAGCACCGGCGCCCGGGGTTCCTGTGGTCGGTGGTGCGGGCAGTACCGACCAGGTGCCGGTTGTCGGGTCGATGCGACCGCCGTTGGGGTACGGGCGGCCCCAGTTGCCGATCTGGCCGCCGTCGGCGTGGCCCAGCGTGGGGTTGACCAGTTCGCCGTTCGCCGCGATCCACGGGGCAGTGGTCAGGATGGTCGAGTCGGTCAGCCGCTCCCAGGAGCGGTTCGTCAGATCCAGGGTCGCCGCTCGGGTGACGGGGGGCTTGTCCGCACCCGGATTGCTGACCAGTTCGTGGTCGAACAGCACGACCTCACGTCCGGTCCATGCCATGGTGCGGTCGTAGCCGGCGCCCAGCGGGTCAGTTGGTAGCGGAGCCCAGGTCCGCGTCTGAGGGTCGAGGACGTAATCCTTGCCGGACCGGATCTCGTGGCTACCCGGGTACGCCACCAGCCGGTCACCGGCGGCGAGGATCCGGTAGCCGGCGTCGCCGTCGAACGGCGCCGGTAGCCGTTCCCAGCTGTCCCGATCAATGTCGTAGACGAGCAGTTCTGCGGGTACGGCCAAAGCAGTGGCGCCGGCCAGGATGTACGCGACGGACCCGATGATGACACCCTGCGCTCCCGACAGCGGCGTGGGGGAGTCAGCAAGCCGCCGCCAGTGGCCACTGAGCGGATCGAGGGCCGCCCCGTCCGTCAGCGGCGTCCGGGCGAAAACACAGTGGGCGGACACCGGACATGCCTCGTCCCTGCCGCCGATGATCAACACCTCGCGTCCCGTCCACACTCCCAACGCCGCCGCCCGAGCAGCGAGCGGGAAACTGGGTATCTCGCGCCACACTCCCGCCGGTGGCGGCACCTCGCCGGCCGGCGAGCCAGCCGTCCCGCACGCCGTCACGGCAAGCACACCACAACACGCCGCAGCGATCAGAGCCGAAGGGTTGCCTCTCATGACGGTTAAACGACGTGTCCACCGCCCCGGTTCCGCCAAACCGGTGCTCCAACTTCTCGGCTGTCAGGGACGAGCCTCGCCTTGAAGCACAGCGAGCGTAGCCGCGAACGAGGCGGTCAAGCTTTCTAGAACCGCTTTCCCTTTCGCGTCTGTGGCCAGGGACGGTTGGCCGATCACTCCGCTCTCGGTGTAGCCGCGCATTCCCAGGACCAGCAGGTCAGGGCGCTCGGCAAGGTGATCGGCGTTCCGATAGCCATCCCTGACGACCTCAGGACACAGGTGTAGCAGCAGGGAGGTTTCGATCTCGCCAGCGTGCATATCGTCGTGGCTGCTACTGGCCAGCCCAGCCCGCTGGCGGGCGGTTGCCCAGTCCTGTCGCCCGGGGAAGAGGGCCATCCGGCGGTCGCCGACGTTGGCTTCCTGCACCACGTTGGACAGCACGTAGTTCCCGCCATGGCCGTTGACCACGACCAACCGATCAACACCCGACCCGCGCAACGACTCCGCGACGTCGGTGATGATGCGGGCCAGGGTGGACGAGCGGATACTCACCGAGCCGGGCCAGCCGGTGTGCTCCTGCGAGCAACTGATGGTCACGGGTGGCAGGAGCATCAGGTCGTAGGCGGTGGCAGCAGCCTTCGCGATGGCGCAGGCGACGATCGTGTCCGTGAGCAGGGGTAGGTGATCTCCGTGTTGCTCGAAACTGCCGACGGGTAGCACGGCGACGTCCGCGGCCCGGTTGGCCTCATCCGTGGCCGTCGCGGTGGTGACCAAATCCATGATCACAGTCTGACCGTCGTGGCGACGAGGGAGAAGGCATTCCTGAACCCGACCACCTCGACGGCCGTCGTCCTCCCGGCGAGCCGGGTATGCAACTGGTTAAGGGTGCGCATCGCGCGCGCGGACGATGTCGCAGCGGTCAGAGTCAACGCTCGGCTTCCCTCAGTACCCGCCTCGACCAGCCGGCCGGAGGTGACGTAGGACAAGGCGAGCCAGGCTCGTGTCAGCGCTTCGTCCTGCCGGTAGTCGACAGGCCAGCCGGCCAGAACCTCCTCAAGTGCACGCACTGCCGCCTCAGCTCGGCCGAGACGCAGCAGACAGTAGCCCTCGTGGGCCCGCAGGTAGGCGAGAGTGCAGTGGCGGCCAATGGTGTCCGAATCGTCCGCGCCGACGTCCGCCGCCCGATCGATCAAACGATGTGCGGCCTTGATCGCGACCAGCGAGCGTGATTGGTCGCCACGGAGAGCGTGCCCCTGGGCCTGGCGAATCAGGCACAGGGCGCGGTCACGATCGGTGAGTGACACGAAGGTCTCGGCAGTCCCGGCGAGGGCGGCGGCTTGAGCGCCGTCGAGGCGGTCTGCGGCCTGCTGCGCCTGCCGCATCAAGACGTAGGCGGCCATCCGCTTGTCTCCCACCCTACGCGCCAGCCGAAGCGCCTGGTCGAGCCAGTGCGTCGCGGCGGTGGCGTCCCCAAGGTTGTCGGCGGTCCATGAGCCAAACTCCGCCCACCGCGCCTCCACCGCCAGCAGACGCTGCTTTACGTCATCCGACGCCTCGTCACGGTAGCGGCGGATGACGGCCGACTCTCGACAGACAGCGTCGTAGACCTGCCGGGATCCGAACATGTTGTGAGAGACGGCGAGGAGTCGGAGCATCTCGGTCCAGTGCAGGGCCAACACGGGGTCTACGCCCACCGAGGCGTGTCCCAGCCCAACCGAGCCCCAGCCCTCGGACCGGCCTACCGGCCAAGCGGCCAGACCGCTCGATGTTGCCGTGGGCCACGCGACCCGGCCGTCAGGAAATGGCTCCCGGCCCGTCCCGGTCAGGACGTCGCCGAGTGCTGGCGGCGAATCGCGTTCGACCTCACCCCACCGCGCACGTTGCCCAGCATCGACTTTCTCCTGATCATGCCGCTGCTTGAGTCGCCGGTACTCGTCGTACCCGGCAAGCAACTCACCACCGGCACCCAGCAGCCTCTCGCAACGCTGCCAGAAGATCCGATCAACAACCTGCTGGCCGCGCTCAACCCCGGCGACGGTGCTCCGAGTGCTGTGCACCCGCGCGGCCAGAGCAGCCTGAGTTAAACCATGCGAATTTCGCCGTTCGGCAAGCTTTGCGCCGACTGCGCGCTTCGCATCTTGGACCTGCTGCGGATCGATCACGAAACCCCGACCTCCACGACCGCGCTACCGGACACAAGTGCCAATCGACGCAGAGCGAAGCCACCGTAACCGACCACGACCCGGCCGGGCGAGCACTCACCAGGCCAAGAATCCGCCGTCCCAACATTCGGATCCCTCGGCGAGGTGCAAGCGATGCCGCCAAAACGCCCTCGCACACAGCGGGACGCCACCGGACAGGGCCGGATGCAAGGGATGCCCGTCGCACGAGCACCCACCGAGCACCCAACCATCCACAGGGGACAAAAACACGAAGGCGCCTGACCCATTCTCCCGCAGGTCAGACGCCTTTCGATCTTGCGCGCCCGAAGGGATTCGAACCCCTAACCTTCTGATCCGTAGTCAGATGCTCTATCCGTTGAGCTACGGGCGCAACTGCCGGGTCAGTCTACACACCGACCTAAGCGCGGAGACTCCGGGATTCGAACCCGGGAGGGGCTTTAAGACCCCAACCGCATTAGCAGTGCGGCGCCATAGACCAGACTAGGCGAAGTCTCCCCGTGGTCCCATCAGACCACGTCGGTCGAGGATACAGGGCAGCGACCCGGCGGGGCAAAGCGACTTCCCGGACAGCCCGTGCACCACCGTGGCCAGCCCCATCACGCCCGGCGGTCACCGCCCAGACCTCCACCGATTCCTGTTCGGTGCCGATCCGCCACCGAGACTAGGCTCACATGATATGGAGGAGCAGCCGCCCACCGAACCGCCACGCCGCCGCCCGGAGCCGAAGTCGACGCGCCGCTCCGGCCCGGCCAGGGCCGCCTTCACCTCCGGCCCGGAACCCTCGACGGAGACGCCCGACCAGTCCGTGGTGCCGCCCCGGCTGCCACGCGCCCGCAAGACGCCACCGACTGTGCTCTTCCAGCCACCAGCCGAGCCCGAGCCGCTGCCGCCCAAGCGGCCTCTCGCACGACCTACTCAATCACCCGAAGCAGTCGCGCAGCCGACTCCTGCCACGCCGTCGTCGGCCCCAGGCCGGGCCGATCGCGTTCCGCCGGCCATGGCGACACCGACCGGTGCGCAGACCGCCGGCACAGCCCCGACAACCGACCCGGCTCCGGCTCCGGCCAAGAAAGCGGCCAGAAAGGCGGCCGGGGAAGCCGCTAGGGAAGCGGCAGCGAAGCCCGACGAGGGGACCGCCGGCGGAGCGACCTCTCCGCCGGTCGGGCCTGCCGGCCCGGCCGGTGGAGCGACCGCCAGCGACACCGCCGCAGAGAACGCCCTCACGAAGGCGGCCGGATCCGAAGCCACCGCCAGCGAGGCCGGTCCGGCGAAGAAGACCACCACCACCAGGAAGACCACCACCAGGAAGACCGTCGCCAAGAAGACCGCCGCCACGAGGGCGACCCCCACGAAGAAGACCACCGCCCGGAAGACCGCCGCCACGGAAGCGACCGCCACGACCAAGGCAGCCCCTAAGAAGGCCGGCACCGTGACGAAGGCCGCCGCCAAGAAGGCAGGCCCCGCCAAGAAGGCTAACCTCGCCAAGAAGACCGCCCCGAAGAAGGCGCCCGAGACCACCGACCCCGCGGATAGCCCCGTGAGCGAAACCACGACCTCCGCCGATGCCGACACCGCCGGGCCGACCAGCACCGCCGGGCCGACCAGCATGGCGGAACAGACCGGCATGGCGGTACGGACCGATCCTCCCGACGAGAAGTCCGGCACGCCGAGCGGACCGACCGGTGTCGGTACGTCGTACCCGGTCGGCGCACCCGACGTGATCGTCCGGGCGGATCGGATGGATCGGGCGGGTCGGGCAGCCTCGGGGCGTACGCCTGGATCGGAGGCGCGGACCTCGACGGCCCGGCGGATCCTCGACCACCCCGGGTACGCTCCCGAACTGCTCGCCCTGGCCGCGGTACGCGGACTGGGCCCGGAGGCCCGAGCCTGGGCGACAGCGGTCCGGGCCGCCTACCCGGGCGCCACCGCCGACGGCCTGGTCCGGCTGGCCACCCGACGGTACGTGCGGCTCGCCGCGACCGGCGGGGCCCTGTCCACGGCGACCGGGATACTCGCCCCGCTCGCCGAGCTGGTCGCCGTCACCTGGGCTCAGGCCGGTCTGGTGCTGCACCTGGCGGCCGCGTACGACCATGATCCGACCCGGCCGGAGCGGGCCGTCGACCTGTTGGTGCTGACCCGGGTCCACCCGGATGTGGCGAGTGCGCGGGCGGCCCTGGACGCCGCCGAGGAGGCGCTCGCCGGCCGGCGGGAACGTCCCGGATCGGCCGCCGCCGCCGACGACGACTCGACGGAGGGCGTCGACGCGGAACCGGGCCGGCTGGCCGAGGCGGGCTGGCGGCTGGCCGCGCCGGTGGCCGCCCGGACCGTGAACTGGCTGGCGCTGCGGCTGGCTGTACGGCGACTGCCCGGGGCGATGACGCTGGCCGCCGCGATGCTGAGTTCGAGCGATACCGAACGGCTCGCCGCCCGGGCCGTCGGGTACTACCGCTCGGGACCGGGCTGGTCGAACCCCGCCGAGCGTCCGGGGTGACGGTCGGGGGCGAGCCCACCGCCTACAACCAGTCGAACCACTCCTCGGGCAGCAGCGCGTAACCGACGAAGGCGACCACGTCCAGCAGGGTGTGCGCCACCACCAGCGGCAGCACCCGCCTGCCGCGCAGGAAGAACAGCGCGAACACCACTCCCATGACCACGTTTCCGACGAACGCGCCGAAGCCCTGGTACAGGTGGTACGAGCCGCGCAGCAGTGCGCTGGCGGCGATGACGGCGCCGATCCGCCATCCCATCTCGCGCAGCCGGGTCATCAGGTAGCCGACCACGACGATCTCTTCGAGGATCGCGTTCTGCGCGGCCGACAGGACGAGGACCGGGACCGCCCACCACAGGTCCGGCAGCTTGGCCGGGACGACGCTGGCGTTGATGCCGAGGTGCGCGGCGACCCAGAAGAGTCCGAGTCCGGGCAGGCCGATCGTTGCGGCCAGCGCCGCCCCCCAGGCCAGGTCGCGGCCGGGTCGCCGGCCGTCGAGGCCGAGCAGCTCCCGGGCACCGCCCCGAACCTGGTCGGGCAGCGCGTCCCGGGCGAGCAACCCGTCGCGGCCCAGGGTCGGGTCGGTCCGGTCCCGGTTCAACAGGTGTACGGCGAGCAGCACCGGCACGAGGGCGAAGAAGATCCCGAGGAGCTGGTACGTGAGGTCGAGCCAGGGCCGCGTCGACTGGGAGGCGTTCAGCGTGGCGGTCTGCTGGGACAGCGGCCGGTCGGCGGTGAGCCGGGCGATGATCGTCACCGCCGAGTAGACGGCGGACTGCCCCAGGGACAGCCCGAGTACCAGGAGCACCTCGGGGCCCAGCACGCGTCGGGAGAGCGGGCGGGCGAGATCAACCGTCACCCGACAACTGTGCCCGATCGGAGCGTCCGCCGGGGGCGTCCGCAACGGTCTCCGCGCCGGCCTCCGCGCCGGTGTCCGCGCCGGTGTCCGCGCCGGCCTCCGCTACCGAACCGACGGCGAACCGGGTACGTCGGATTTGGCATCGCACACTTCCCGGCCGGTCCGCAGGCATTTCGGCTCCCGCCCGGAGTCGGTTCTCCGACAACGGGCGATTGGCCTTCGATCGCACATTCTGTGCGACCAACCCTGACTCACGGTATTCATTCTTATCCGCGCAGTGGCCCCGACCGAGAAGGTGTCATGGACAACCTCGCGCAGCTGTTGAAGGAGAGCTGGACCCTCGTCGAAGATCGACGGGACAAGATCGCGGGATACTTCTACGCCCGGATGTTCCTGTCCGATCCCGCCCTGCGCACACTCTTTCCGGTGCAGATGGACGGCCAGCGGGACCGCCTGTTGGAGGCGATCGTGACCGCCGTCCAGACCATCGACGACCCTGAGAGCTTCGACGAGTACCTCCGCTCGCTCGGCCGCGACCACCGCAAGTACCACGTCAGGCCGGCGCACTACGACACGATGGGCAGCGCGCTGCTGGCCGCGTTGCGCGAGACCGCGGGCGAGCAGTGGACCGTGGAGTACGACCAGGCGTGGCGGGACGCGTACCGGGTGATCGCCGAGCGCATGCAGGCGGGCGCGGCCGACGACCCGAACCCGCCGTTCTGGCACGCGGAGGTGATCGGCCACGAACGCCGGGGCAGCGACGTCGCCGTACTGACCTGCCGTCCACTCCAGCACCACCTGCCCTACCGCGCCGGCCAGTACGTCAGCGTCGAGGTGCCGCGCTACCAGCCGCGCCTCTGGCGGACGTACTCGATCGCCAACGCCCCGCGCGCGGACAACACGCTCGAGTTCCACGTCCGGGCGGTCGGTGCCGGCTGGGTTTCCAGTGCCCTGGTCCGCCGGGTCAGGGTCGGTGACCTGTTGCGGGTGGCCGCCCCGATGGGGGCGATGACGCTGGACCGGTCCTCCACCAGGGACGTGCTCTGCGTGGCCGGTGGGGTCGGGCTGGCTCCGATCAAGGCGCTCGCCGAGGAACTGGCCTCCTACAACCGCAGCCGGTGGATGCACGTCTTCGTCGGCGCGGCCGGCCGCGACGACCTGTACGGGCTGACCGAGCTCCAGGACCTCGCCGCCCCACATCCGTGGCTGTCGATCATTCCCGTGTGCAGCGCGGATCCGGGCTTCGACGGCGAACGGGGCGAGATCACCGACGTCTTCGCCCGGTACGGCCCGTGGACCACCCACGACTGCTACGTCTCCGGATCGGCCACCCTGGTCCGCTCCGCACTGCGCGCCCTCGCCGCCGACAACGTGCCCCCGGAGAACATCCGGTACGACGCCTTCGGCGACCTCTAGACACCCTCCCTCTCCCCCAAAGCCGGGTCTCCGTGCCCTACCTGCAGGGCACGGAGACCCGGCTCCCGTTTCAATGGGCCACGCGAAGCCGGCCCGCGCCGAGCGGCCCGCGCCGAGCGGCCCGCGCTTGAGCAGCCCGCGCCGAGCGGCCCGCGCGGAGCCGGCTCAGTAGCGCCAGGGGTTGCCGGTGTCCCGGTACTCCTCGATCGGCACCAGTGGGACCTCCGGATCCATCCGGTCGACGTAGAGCCGGCCCTCCAGGTGGTCGATCTCGTGGGCGACCAGTCGGGCCATGGCGAGTTCGAACGACGTGATCATGCGCTTGCCGTCCCAGCGGGCGTGTTCGACGTCGAGCCGGAGCGGCCGGGCGACCAGGCCACGGAGGTCGAAGAGGGAGAGGCAGCCCTCGTACTGCTCGTCGGTCTCCAGCGCGGCGTCGACCACCCGGGGGTTGAGCAGTACGACCGGCTCGGCGTCCCGCTCCGGTGGGCGAACCACGGTGGCTGCCCAGGGGAGCCCGATCTGCGGCGCGGCGAGCCCGACCCCCTTGCTGAACGGGTGCAGTTCGTCGAGGCGTTCCAGGGCGGCCCGGAGCCGGGTCACCACCTCCCGGGCGTGGGCGTCGTCCCGGGGCAGGTCGAACTGCCGGGCTGGCTGGCGGAGCAGGTCGGCGCCGAGCTGCACGATGCCGGCGGCCCGCATCCGGTCGCTGGCCCGGCCCTCCGATTCGGCCGGCGTGCTGGCGGGTGCGGTCGGCTGGGCCCGGTAACGCCACTCCAGCCGGTATCGGGCGTTCAGCGGTGGGTCGTCGGTCGACCACTCGAACAGCGCCCGGCCGTCCTCGTCGTGCCGGACCAGTGGCGTACGCAGCGGCCCCTCCTCGGCCGACAGCGACGTCTCCACGCCCCAGACCTGCGGGTCGAGATCGATCGGCAGGTCGAGCCGGAGCGCGAGCCGGCGAGTGGGCAGCCGTACGGCGCGCTGGAACCACTGCCCCCACTTGTCCTGGTTGACGCGGTACGAGTACTCGGTGGTGATTCGCTCGCCCGGATAGAGCGGAAACCGGCCGTCGCCGTTCTCGAAGAGCAGCCACACCTCCTTGAACGCGTCCCGGTCGTGCTTCTTGCGCCACTCCATCGGCTCGCGGCTGCCCTGGTCGTCGCAGAACGCCTGGAGGTCCAGTTCGCCGAAGGTCAGCGGATTCTGCCGGTGGTGCCGGTTGGACCGGGCCGGGTCGTTGGGGTAGCGATCCACGGCGATCCGTACCAGGTAGCGGGTCACCGGCTCCGTCCCGGCGTTGTAGAGCGCCCGCCGGATCACGCAGCGGTACGCGCCCTCGTGGTAGGCGAGGGTGGCGGTCTCCTGTTCCACGATCAGGCCGGTGCCGGGCGGCATCCACTGTTCGGGCACGGGTGGGTCGCGGTGCGCGACGGCGCTGGAGCGGGCCTGCCGCAGCTCGTCGTACTCCTGGAAGCGCTGCCAGATCGCTCCGGCAGCGCCGAGTACGGCCTCCGCGCGCCGGGCGAAGTCCTCGGTCGGCCGGTGCCGCCGACCCTCGACATGGCTGACGTAGGAGGGGTCGAACCCCATCCGGGCCGCGAGCTGCTTCTTGGTCATGCCCCGCTCGACCCGCCGGCGGGAAAGCTCGGCCGCGAACGAGTCGGCAGCCCGCTCGATTGGCGTGGTCATCAGGTTCCTCTGGCCGGGAATCTCAGTTTGCTGGCCGAGCCGGCCAGTCTGACAGAACTGGCGCGTTAACGACAATGGCTTGACATTCCGGGCCCTGTAGATCACCATCCCGGGCCCCGTAGCAACCTCGCGTCCCGGTCGGATCCGCGACGTGTCGGGAAAACATCTCGGTCGGGCACCCGAAACCTCCCGACTCTGGTTAGCCTTGCCTTAGTAGGCTAGGGTGACGTTCAGTCGTCAGACGTGGGGGGTTGATCCAGGTGGCATCGAGGCAGACCAGTCCGCTTGCGGACGTCGTGCCGGGCACCTGTCCGCCCTTCGGACCGCTGCGAAACGGCGACCAAGCGTGACGATCCTGATCGGCGATCGGGCCGCCACACCACTGGCTCCGGTGACCGCCACGCTGCGGGCCGCCTTCGGCACCGACGATCTGCCCGGCCTCGCGACCGGCCTGCTGATCTCCGACGAGACCGGCTGGACCCCGGCGACCGAGCTGGTGGACGGCACCCGGCTGCCCGAGTTGCTGGCCGTCAGCCGGCACCGCTTGGGCGCCAGCTCGCACGCCGCCGCCGCGCTGGCCTGGAAGTCCTACACATACTGGCTGCTCCTGCCCGTGGTGCTCGGCTGGGCCTCCGCGCGCCGGGTGCCGCTGCTGCGCCCGTCGGACGTACTGATCCGGTTCGAGGACCAGCGGCCGCTGCTCACCCTCGGCCTGCGCCGCTCCACCGAGATCGCGGTGCTTCCGTCGGACCCGCTGGCCCTGCACGGCCTGCCCGAGGTGCGGGTGGTGCTGGGTGAGGCCGAGCTGCTCGCGGCGCTGCGCTCGTCCCTGCTCGACACGCACCTGACCCCGATGCTCGATTCACTACACCAGCAGGTGCGGGTGGGTGCCCGTACGCTGCTCGGCTCGGTCGCGTCGAGTGTGGCGTACGGCGTGCTGCGGGCCGCCGACGCGCTGCCCGGCGGCTCCGCCGAGACGATCGGGGCGCTGCTCGACACCCTCGGTGTGGCGGACCTGATCGAGCTGGTGCCCGGCCCGACCGGCGAGCTGACCGTCCAGCGCAAGACCTGCTGCCTGGCCTTCACCCTGCCGCAGCCCAAGGTCTGCGCCGGCTGCTGCATCCGTACCCCCTGACCGCCGGGCCGCGGCCGCAGCGGGCCACCCCGGCGCCGCGTTCCCGGACGTCGCCGGGCGTGGTGAACCGCCGCGGGAGATCGACGCTGGACTGTTACCGCCCTGACATGCCGGTCACACCTCTTCGGGTTATGTTCGGATGGTCTGTACCAAAACAACCCTCAACTGGTCACAACCGATGCCTGAAGTCACGAGTTCGGCTCGCACGAGTGCCCCAATTTTCCTACGGTCGTCGTAGATGGTTCACTCTGTCGGTCCAGTGCAGGTCGAGTCAGAGCGTGAGGGATCTACGCATGGCAGAAATAACTGGAGATCAGCGTATTCAGGAAGAGGTGCTTGAAGGCCTGGCCACCGCCGTCAACCACCGACGCTGGTTCGTCGAGCTGGCCCTCCCCTACCTCGGGGACAACCCGATCGAGATCGGCAGTGGCCTGGGTGACTACGCCATCGAGTGGGCGCCGTTCCTGGAGCGGTTCACCGCGACCGAGGCCGACCCGGACCGGCTGATCGCTCTGAAGGAACGCCTCGCCGGCGAGCCGAGCATCGAGGTACGTCAGATGCTGTTGCCCACCACCGAGGACGGCGACTACAGCGCCGCCGTCTCCTACAACGTGCTGGAGCACATCGAGGACCACGTCGGGGCGCTGCGCAGCATGCGCAACCTGGTCCGGCCCCGCGGGGCGGTCGTGCTGATCGTGCCGGCCTTCGAGTTCGCGATGAGTCCCGCCGACATCGCCACCGGGCACGTCCGGCGCTACACCAAGAAGACCATGCGGGCCGCCCTCGAAGAGGCGGGCCTGGAGGTCGAGACGCTGCACTACGCCAACGCGCTGGGTCTGCTCGGCTACTACATGGCGACCAGTGTCTTCCGGCTGATGCCCAAGGAAGGGCCGATGGTCAAGGTGTACGACACTCTCGTCCTGCCGGTGACCAAGGCCGCCGAGCGGGTGGTCCGCCCCCCGTTCGGCCAGTCCGTCTTCGCGGTCGCCCGAGTGCCCGCCTGAAGCCACCACGGGCCACGGGCCGGCATCGGCACATCTCCCGGATGCCGGCCCCGCCGCCAGCCTCAGCCCTTGACCTGGTACGTCGGCCGGATCACCGCCCGGGCCAGGGTGTGGAAGGCCAGGTTGAAACCGACGTACGCCGGGCTCGCCTCCGGGGTGAGGTCGAGCTTCTCCACATCAAGGGCATGCACGGCGAAGACGTACCGGTGCGGGCGATCCCCGGCCGGCGGGGCTGAGCCGCCGTACGTCTGCTCGCCGTAGTCGTTGCGCACACTGAACGCACCCGGGACACCGGCCGACGACGTCTGCCCGGCTCCCCTGGGCAGCTCGGTCACCTCGACGGGTACGTTGACCAGCACCCAGTGCCAGAATCCGCTTCCGGTGGGCGCGTCGGGGTCGTAGCAGGTGACCGTGAAGCTCCTGGTCTCGGCCGGGAAGCCGGTCCAGGCGAGCTGCGGCGACAGGTTCGCGCCACCGACGCTCGGGTGGATGAACTCGGCGGCCATCGGCTCGCCGTTCTGCACGTCGTCGCTGGTCAGCGTGAACGCCGGAACGGTCGGCAGCAGCTCGTACGGGTCGGGTGGAACGGGTCGGTCGAGAGTCATCGCGAGTCCTTTCCGCGTGGCGGGTGGCTCGGGCCGAGAACCGGCCTCGTGCCCTTTCTACCCGTTCGACGGGTAACCACCCGCGCGCACCTCGCCGCCGGCCACCTGCGCCCACTGTCGCCCACCCCGTCCGTCCGGTCGGGACTCGTCTGCCCCGGCACGCAGCCGGGCGGCGGTACGTAGCTGGCCGGGGGTGACGCCGGGCGGGGGTACGGCGGCGCGACGGTGGATCTCGACCACCAACGGGCGGCGTGGCTGCTCGACTCGGGCCAGATAGCCACGGGCCGCCGCCAGCGCCTCGCAGTGCAGTACGCCGCAGGTGCGGCAGATCCCCTCCGCGTCCGGGGCGTGGTCGGCGACGATCCGCCGGGCCACCAGGATCAGTCGGTTCCGCACCTGCACCGGGGTGAGCCGCAGCTCCATGGCGCCCTCGCTTCACTCCGTACGCCCACCCGGGCGTGACCGTCGCCAGCGGCCCCGTACCGCCGATTTCCACAGAAGTTGTGCACACAGAATCACTGTGCGATTACTACGCGTAGAGCGTAGGGGTACCTACCGCGTGGCAGTCAACCGAGTGTGGAACATCTCCCAGGTACCGGAACAGCCCCCGGACAGCCGAAACGACCGCAAGCGGGGAGGCGGGGAGCTTCGCCTCGAACCCACAGACTGGTAGAGATGATCTCCCCGCCGTCCGTCACCCGCCGGCCCCACGTGGTCGTGTCTACGACTCGCGAACCGATCATGTACGGGAGGATGTCGAATGGCTGCGGGTGTGGGGACACACGCCCCGATGCGGCAGCCAACCGGACCACGGCCCGTGTATCACCCTGATAGCCCGGGTCGGCGCCATCCTCGACGCTATGGACGAGCCGCTACTGACGTCGGAGGACCGGCCATGACTCCGATGTTCGACGGCTGGTCACCGAACCTTGAGGATCTGACCGCCCGCCGATTCCTGCTCGTGCACCGCAACGGTTGCCGCTTGCCAATCCTGTGACGGAGACGGGAATGCCGGCACCTGACGTGGGCCGTCGACTACTTCCGCCAGCCCGACCAGCCGGTGCCGGGACAGTTATCCACAGACCCCGATGACAGCCCCTGCCCACCCGACCAGTCGGCGGCAAGCTCCACACGTCGGCGAGGCCACTCCGACCAGCGCCGGCCACACTTACGGGGCGGTGGGGCGCCGCGACAGTAGGCCACCTGCAGCAGGACGCGGCCCCGTCCACCCGGGCGGGGCCGCAGCGCGTTCGGACGTGACGGGCTCGACGAGCGGGCATGACCGCTGTCACCTGGCCGACACGGAGCGAGTACGGTCGATCACGAGGCGCCAGGATGGCCGGGCCGACAACCGCCCGAGGGAGATGCCGTGACCCACCAGCCGCCCACAGACCCAGTCCCGCATGTCCCCGGCCCGCAAACGCCGGCCTACAACCCGCTCGCCGGAGACCCGCCGCCTCCGTCGCCCTCGTACGCCACCCCGCTGCACGCACCGCCCAAGAAGCGATCCTCGGCGCCGTGGATCGTCGGCGGCCTAGCCAGCATCGTGCGCGTCGACATCAAGGTCGTTTCCGACCAGTTGGGGCACTCGACGACCACGATCACGCGGGACAGCTACCAGCACGTCCGGCGGGCGATGCACGACGGTGCGGTCGAGGCGGTCGTGGCGCTGCTGCCGGAGCGTACCCGGGTCGAGGCGGCCGAGTGACCAACCGGGTGTCCATGGCGTGTCCACAGCGAAGGGGCACGGCTCCTGGCCGCACCCCTGGCGATTCGGTGGTGATCTGCGTTTGTACTGGTCAGCGCGGAGGGCGTGGGATTCGAACCCACGAGGACGTTGCCGCCCTACCGGTTTTCAAGACCAGCGCCATCGGCCACTAGGCGAGCCCTCCCGGTGCCGCGGTGGTCGATCCGACGGTCCACGGCCGTGCCTAGTGTGCCATGGCCGGTCGCCGACCGGGCGTACCCGGCCGGGGAGCCGCCGACCGACCCCGGCGGCCCTCGACGAGTCCCGGCCGGATCGACCGGCGTACCCGGCACGGGACCACCGATTCCGGGCCGAGGCTTCGAACGCATGCCGGATCGGGTAAGACTGGAGCGATGAAGGCGATCACGATCCCGCAGCCGGGTGGGCCCGACGCGTTGGTCTGGGCCGACGTGCCGGACCCGACTCCGGCGCCGGACGAGGTGATGCTCGAGATCCGGGCGAGCGCGGTCAACCGGGCCGACCTGCTGCAACGCCAGGGACACTATCCGCCTCCGCCGGGTGCCCCGCCGTACCCGGGACTGGAGTGCGCGGGGGTGGTCAGCGCGGTCGGCGCCGAGGTGACCGGCTGGAGCGTCGGCGATCCGGCCTGTGCGCTGCTCAGCGGCGGCGGCTACGCCGAACGGGTGGCGGTGCCGGCCGGGCAGCTCCTGCCGGTACCGGCGGGGGTCGACCTGGCCGACGCGGCGGCGCTGCCCGAGGTCGCCTGCACGGTCTGGTCCAACGTGGTCCAGCTGGCCCGGCTCGGCAGCGGGGAGACGCTGCTGGTGCACGGCGGCGGCAGCGGCATCGGCACCTTCGCGGTCCAACTCGGCGCGGCCCTCGGCGCCACCGTGCTGGCCACCGCACGGGGCAGCAAGCACGACCGACTCCGTGAGCTGGGCGCCAGCGGCGTCATCGACTATGCCGAGGAGGACTTCGTCGAGGCGACGGAACGGCTCACCGACGGCCGGGGCGCCGACGTGATCCTGGACATCATGGGTGCGTCCTATCTGGGACGTAACGTCCGGGCACTGGCCACCGGCGGCCGGCTCGTGGTGATCGGCCTTCAGGGCGGCCGCCGGGGCGAGCTGGACCTGGCCGCGCTGTTGGCCAAGCGGGGGTCGGTGGCCGCCACCGCGCTGCGCTCCCGACCCGCCGTGGAGAAGGCCGCGATCGTCCGGGGCGTACGTGAGGAGGTCTGGCCGCTGGTCGAGGCGGGCATGGTCCGCCCGGTTATCTACCGGCGGTTGCCGATGTCGGAGGCGGCCGAGGCGCACCGGATCGTCGATTCCAGCGACCATGTCGGCAAGGTGCTACTCACCGTCGACTGAGTCACCTCGCTCAGAGACCGGGGCGGGCAGCATCCGGCGCGGGCCGGCGCCCTGGGCGGCCAGTTCGTCGCCCGGGTTGTAGAGGTTGCAGCTGCGCAGCGACAGGCAGCCACAGCCGATGCAGTTGCTCAGGTTGTCGCGGAGCCGGACCATCAGGTCGATCTTCTCGTCCAGCCGATGGCGCCATTTCGCCGAGAGCCGCGCCCAGTCGGCCTTGGTCGGGGTACGCCCGTCCGGCAGCTCGGCGAGCGCCGCCCGGATGTCCTCCAGTGACACCCCGAGCTGCTGGGAGATCCGGATGAACGACACCCGGCGCAGCGCGGCCCGCTCGAAGCGCCGCTGGTTGCCCCCGGTACGCCCGGCCTGGATCAGCCCGAGCCGCTCGTAGTAGCGCAGCGCCGAGGTCGCCACGCCGGAACGGGCGGCCAGCTCTCCGATGGTCAGGGCCTCCTGCCGCACGTCATCCCCCTCGTCATGCCTTCGCGATCCTCTGCTCTTGAGTTGAAGCGCACTTCAACTTGCAGGGTAGGGGAATGACGACGACAACCGCACCGGGGCGTAGCCCCACCCGGCGATCCGCACCGCAGGTCCGGCGCACCGGCCCGCCGGTCGAACTCGGGCCGCTGCTACGCCGGCTCACCGGTGACGAGAAACACGCCGCCAGCGCACACTCGACCCTCGACGTGCTCTGGGTGCTCTACGACCGGCTGCTCCGGGTCTCCCCGGCGACCGTCGACGACCCGGACCGGGACCGATTCCTGCTCTCCAAGGGGCACGGACCGGCCGCGTACTACGCGGTGCTCGCCGCCAAGGAGTTCATCCCGGAACACTGGCTCGACGACCTTGCCGGTCCGGAGAGCCGGCTCGGCCACCACCCGGACCGGATGCTGGTCCCGGGGGTCGAGATCGGCACCGGCTCGCTCGGCCACGGCCTCGGGCTGGGCATCGGCACCGCGCTCGGGCTCCGCGCCCAGGGCCTGACCCAACCCCGGGTGTACGTACTGCTCGGCGACGCCGAACTCGACGAGGGATCGAACCACGAGGCGATGGCGTACGCCGGCGCGACCGGGCTCGACAGGCTCACCGCGATCGTGATCGACAACCGGTCCGCCACTCACGGCTGGCCGGGCGGGATCGCCAGCCGGTTCACCGTGCACGGCTGGTCCGCCGCCACGGTCGACGGCCGGGACCACACCGCGATCGAGAACGCCCTCACCGCCACCCGACCGGACCGGCCACACGTGGTCGTCGCGGTCGTCGACCCCAAGGAGTGACCGACGATGCGCGACACCTTCGTCAACACCGCCAGCGCGCTGCTGGACGACGACCCGCGTACTGCGGTCGTGCTCGCCGACATCTCGGCCTCGGCCTTCGCGCCCACCGCCCGGCGACACCCGGACCGGGTGCTCAACGTCGGCATCCGGGAGCAGTTGATGGTCGGGGTGGCCGGCGGGCTCGCCCTGACCGGGCTGCGCCCGATCGTGCACTCGTACGCCACGTTCGCCGTCGACCGGGCGTACGAGCAGCTCAAGCTCGATCTCGACCATCAGGGGGTCGGGGCCGTCGTGGTCACCGTCGGCGCGTCGTACGACGGGGCGAGCATGGGCCGCACCCACATGTCCCCGGGCGACGTGGCCCTGCTCGACACCCTCACCGACTGGACGGTGCACGTGCCCGGGCATCCGGCCGAGGTACCCGAGCTGCTCCGGGCCGCCGCCCGGCACGACGACCGGGTCTACGTACGGCTCTCCACTCAGGTCAACGAGGGACCGCTGCCCGGGGCCGGACGGCTGGCGGTGGTCCGGCGAGGCTCGGCCGGCGCCGCCGTGGTGGTGGCGGTCGGCCCGATGCTCCGCCCGGTGCTGGCGGCGGTCGCCGGGCTGGACGTGACGGTCGGATACACCCACACGCCGCGCCCGTTCGACGTCGTCGGACTCCGGGAACTGGTCGGGGCGGCCAGCTCGGCCGGCACCCCTGCGGCGGTGGTACTGGTCGAGCCGTACCTGGCCGGTACCTCCAGTGCACTGCTCGGCACCGCGCTGGGCGGGGTACCGCACCGGTCGCTGTCGCTGGGGGTGGGTCGCACCGATCTGCGGCGCTACGGTGAGCCGGCCGACCACGCCCGATGGCACGGCCTCGACCCGGCCGGCCTGCGCCGCTCGATCAGCGCTTTCCTCGGGTGAACCCGACCCGGTGCCGGGACCGCCAGGCCACCGCCGTCGGCTCCGGCACCGGCACCGGCGGGTGGACAGCGGCGGGGGTGCCTTTGCGACGGGGCGACGCCCTGCTCTACTCTGCGCCCGGAGCAAGGCGTCTCTGCGCCGGAGCAAGGGGTCGTCGCTCGCCGAGTCGGAGCCGAGGGGAACGAGGCTGACGTGAACGGATCCGTTGCTGAGCCGAGGATGTACGGGGGCGACCGGCACGGGCGACGGGGGCCGAGCACTGTGGTCGACGGCACCCTCAGCGGTGGTGACCGGTATCGCCGGGCAGTCCGGCCCCGCGGACCCCGCTCCACCCTCCCCCGCTGATGAGCACCCCGCCGGCGGTCGAGCAGCAGCCGCGGGCACGGTCCCGGTGGTTGCCGGAGGTACGGGGCCGCGTCGGCCGGGTCACCCGGGGCGCCTCGTGGACACCCGAGCGGCGTAACCACTGGCTGCTCGTCGGCGTCGCGATGTGCTTCGCCGTCTACGTACTGGTGGTCGTGGGTCTGCGCTATCCCCTCACGACGGACGAGGCGATCTATCTCAGCCAACTGAACCCGCGGGTACCGGACTACGGGTGGGTCGCCTGGCGTGCGTGGGGGATGCCCATCCTCGCCGGCCCGGTCGCGCTGATCGATGCCCCGTTGACCGGCGTGCGGGTCTACCTCGTGGCCCTGTCGAGCGTCGGGCTCTTCCTGGCCTTCCGGCCGTGGTTGGCAGTTTCCCGCCAACCACTGGCGCCGATCGCCGCCGCGCTCTTCGGCGCCACCTCTGCGGCCGCCTACAACGGCCCGTTGGCCCTGCCGAACCTCTACTCCGCGCTCGCGGCGATCGCCGCGACGGGGTACTTCATGACCTGCCGGCGCGGTGCCGACAACTACCGACGCTCGCTGGTGGGACTGGTCGCGGCGATCGCCATCGCGGCCCTGGTACGGCCGAGCGACAGCGTGTGGCTCGTGATGCCGCTCTTCCTGGCCTGGCTCGGGCTGGCCGCCTGGCGGCGACGGGCGGTCTTCGGGGCACTCGTGCTGGGCCAGGTGGTGGGCTGGGCACCGTGGATCATCGAGTCGATCTTCCGGTTCGAGGGGCCGCTCAACCGGTTGAACCTCTCGTCCGCCTCGCTCGGCGGCACCCACCTCTATCCCAATCTCGGCATGGTCCGGCTGTACGTACGGCTGTGGAACACCGGTGACCCCCGACCCGTCAGCCTGAACGTGCCGGTGGAGTTCCGTGGCGGCTCGCCCACGCTCGCGACCGTGCACCTGGCGCCGGCCGGTACCCTCGCGATGATCTGGTGGATCGCCGTGGTCTGCGCGATCCTCGCGGGCGTCCTCGGCGCGATTCTCACTCGCCGTCGCCATCAGGGCGGGCTTCCGGTCGTGCTGATGCCCCTGCTCGTCGGCTTGAGCGTCGTCTTTCCCTACCTCTTCATGATGAGGTACGGCCAGCTCCGGTTCCTGTTGCCGGCGATCGGGCTGCTCGCGCTGCCCGTCGCGGCGGGCCTGATCCAGCTCGGCAGGTTACCCGGCCCCTCGCGGCGGGTGTTCGCCCCCGGCCTGGCCGTGGTACTCGCGCTCGCGCTCGTCGGCGTCCAGGCGGTCGCGACCCGGCCGTACCGCGCCTCGGTGGCGAACGCGGACGCCGCCTTCTCGGCACTCATCCGGCTGATCCGGCAGGCCGAGGTGTCGCAGCCGTGCGCGATGGCCGGGGACGGCTCGTTCAACGTGGCGTACCAGGTCGGGTGCGACCACATCGGCAGGCTCAACCGTCCCGGTGCCGAGGAACCGGCGCGTGTCGCCTCGGCGCGGGGCCGCGGGGAGACGGTCGTGATCGCGCTGCGGGAAGCCCCGCCCGCCGGCACCTTCATGGACGGGTGGCGACTGGTGACCGGCGACGTTCCCGGCCAGCGGGCACCCTGGTTCGTCTACCTGCCGCCGGTCTAGCGTTGCGAAGGGTACCGGAGGCACGAACGGTTCGGTCAGCGCCCGTCCGACGGGATCCGGCGCCGGGTACGTTCGCGACCGAGGATGAGCAGCGCCTCGACGCCGTCCTTCCAGGTGATCTTCTTGCCCTCGTCCCGACCCCGTGCCCGGTAACTGATCGGCACCTCGTACGGGCGGATGCGCCGACGCAGCAGCTTGCCAGTCACCTCCGCCTCCATCCCGAAGCCCCGGGAACGGACGTCGAGCGAGCGGTACAGCGCGACCGGCATCAGTTTGAAGCAGGTCTCCAGGTCGCCGATGTAGGAGTTGAACAGCACGTTCGCGGCGGTGGTGACGGCCTTGTTGCCCATCACGTACCAGAAGCTGTATGCGCTGTGACTACCGAACGTCCTGTTTCCGTAAACCACCGTCGCCCGGCCGTCCAGCACCGGCGCCAGCAGCTTGGGAATGTCCTGCGGGTCGTACTCGAGGTCGGCGTCGAGGATCACCATGTACTCGCCCTCGGCGCTGTCGACGGCGGTCTTGATCGCCGCGCCCTTGCCGGCGTTACGCGGATGGGTGATCACCCGTAGCCGGGTGTCGTCGGCCCGTTCGAGGATCTCCGCAGTAGCATCACGGCTGCCGTCGTTGACCACGACAAGCTCGATCTCGCATGGATAATCGACCGCAAGGGCCTGCTTGAGGGCGTCCGCGATGCGTTCTTCCTCGTTGTAGACCGGCATTAGGATCGAGAGCTTCACGGGGATCTCCACGGCGCCGACGACGAAACGGGCCTAGCCTAGCTCGAACACGGCCCTGCGCCATGCCCGGCGTCCGTCCCCATTTCCTGGACCTCCCCCGACCGGCGAGGATCGACGAGGACTCTCCCCTGCGCCCGGCGGACCATGCCGGCCGGAATCGGTGCGGAATCGGGTACCAATCCGGTCCGGGCGATCCGGTCGGTGTCTCAGATCGCCACGACGGGGCTCAGCCGCGGCGCGCGGGCCGGGGTGGCCAGTCGGGCCGGCGGGGTCACCGCCACGGTCGGGACCGGTCGGTGCTGGGCACGGACGGCTGGCCGGTCCATCAGCGCGGCGGAGTTCGCCACCCCGGACCGGGCCGCCATCTTCGGCCGGAACACCTGGCTGAACAGGGCGTCGAGCTGCCACATCTGGCTGGGCCGGTCGGCCCGGATCAGAAAGCGCTCGCGTACGCCGTCGACGGCGGTCGCGGCCAGCTCGACCATCGAAGCCCGCGAGTCGGGGTTCCACGCGACGTTGTTGAGGTGCCGCAGCTCGGTATTGAGGTGCAGGCGCATCCGGTGCAGCAGGCGGGTCTGCTCGGTGACCACCAGCCGGCGGCTGGTGAGCAGCAGCAGGCAGCCGTGCGCGGGCTGTTCCGGGCGGGTGCACCGGGTCACCAGTACCGTGATCTCGCCGGCCGGTACGCAGTTGCGCAGCAACGACAGGTGCCGGCTCACGGTCGGGCTGGCCACCCCGGTCTCGGCGGCGGCCGGTAGGAACGTTCGACAGAACACATCCACACCTCCTCCAACGAGAACCGGCCGGGGATGACGCGGTCAAGGCATGGATGAGAATGAACTTATAGAAGTTCCACGATGGTTGCGTTGGCCATCCCGCCGCCCTCGCACATGGTCTGGAGGCCGTACCGGACGTCGTGGTCGCGCATGTACTGGAGCATCGTGGTCATGATCCGGGCGCCGGAGCCGCCGAGCGGATGGCCGAGGGCGATCGCGCCACCCCGGGGGTTGAGCCGGGCCGGGTCCGCCCCGGTCTCGGCCAGCCAGGCGAGCGGCACCGGGGCGAAGGCCTCGTTGACCTCGTACACCCCGATCTCCTCGATGGCGAGCCCGGCCCGACGCAGCGCCCTGGCGGTGGCCGGGATGGGCGCGGTGAGCATCAGTACCGGATCGTCGGCGGTGACCACGGCGGTGTGGATCCGGGCCAGCGGGCGCAGTCCGTGCCGGCGGGCCCAGTCGGAAGTGGTCACCGCGAGCGCGGCCGCACCGTCGGAGATCTGCGAGGCGGAGCCGGCGGTGACCACCCCGTCGGCCCGGAACGGCGTCTTCAGCCCACCCAGCCGCTCCAGGCTGGTGTCCCGGCGGATCCCCTCGTCGGCGACGACCTTGGTTCCGTCCGGTACGACCACCGGGACGATCTCCGAGGTGAAGGCACCGGCGTCCTGCGCGGCGGCCGCCTTCTCGTGACTGGCCAGCGCGTACTCGTCGAGTTGCCGCCGGGTCAGTTCCCACCGGGCGGCGATCAACTCCGCGCCGACGCCCTGGTTGAACGGCACCGGATCGTCGGCGGCGAAGCCGGGCGTACCCCGGTAGCGGTCGCGGACCCGGTCGCCGTAGGGCAGACCGGTGCCGGTCGAGCCGCCGCCCGGCGCGATGCTGCTGCCCATCGGCACCCGGGTCATCGACTCCACGCCACCGGCGACCACCAGGTCGGCCTGGCCGGAGGCGACCGCCGCCGCCGCGAAGTGCAGCGCCTGCTGGCTCGACCCGCACTGCCGGTCGAGGGTGGTGCCGGGCACCGACTCCGGCCAGCCGGCGGCGAGTACGGCGTTCCGGCCGACGTTCCAGGCCTGCTCACCGACCTGGGAGACACAGCCCCAGATCACGTCGTCCACCTCGGCCGGGTCCAGCCCGGTACGTTCGGCGAGCGCCGTGAGCACCCGCGCCGAGAGGTCGACCGGATGCACGGTGGCGAGTGCTCCGCCGCGCCGTCCGACCGGGGTCCGTACCGCACCGACGATGACCGCGTCCGCCATGTCTACTCCCCAGTAACTTGGCTAACCCCGATACTACGTCGTCGCCGGGTGGCGATCGAACCCGGACCGGAGACAGGCGACCCGGACCGCCGCGGATGGCGGTGGCATCCTGGATCCGTGCACTCCGAACCGGACACTCCCGCACGGCGCTGGCGCGTCGAGATCGCGCTGCCGGTGTGCAAGCTGGGTGGCGCGGCCCTCTTCGTCACGCTCGGCGCCCTCTTCTCCGACGGCGACCCGGTACGCCTCGGCGCCGGTCTGCTGGTCGGAGCCGTCCTGCTCGGCTGGGGCGTACGGGACCTGGTGGCGCCGGTCCGGCTCGCGGTCGACCCCGGCGGGGTCACCGTGATCCAGGGCTTCGCCGGGCGGCGGCGCATCCCGTGGGCGGAGATCGAACGGATCACCGTCGACACCCGGCCCCGCCTCGGGCTGGCGACCGAGATGCTGGAGATCGACCGAGGCGCCTCGCTGCACCTGTTCAGCCGGTACGACCTCGGGGTCGCACCGCGCGAGGTCGCCGAGGTGCTGCACGCGGTACGCGAGGGCGGCCCGGCGTACTGAGCCGTCGCACCGCCGGAGCCGGCCTCCGGGTCGGCGGACACCGACGCCACCCCGGCGCGGCGACCACGGTGCGAGCCCGGCTGCCGGTGGATGCGGGCCGGGGCAATGATGCGATTCCGGGTGAGGATGCGAGTCCGGGCAATGATGCGAGTCCGGGCGAGGATGCGGGCTGGCTCAGGCGAGCAGGGTGGCGGACTGCATCAGGGTCAGCCCGGCCAGTACCAGGCCGATGACCGCACCGCCACCGACCTGGAAGAGTGTGCGGCGGGACCGGGGCGCGTAGGCCAGCACCAGGGCCATCGCCGCCCCCGCGGTCAGCCCGCCCAGGTGACCGGCGATGGAGATCCCGGGTACGGCGAAGGTGAAGACCAGGTTGATCACGAGAATCGGGATCACCGACGAGGTGTCCCGACCCAGTCGACGCATGATCACGAAGAGCGCGGCGAAGAGCCCGAAGATCGCCGTCGACGCGCCGACCGTGCGGGCGTTCACCGGGCTGAACAGGTAGGCCGCGACGTTTCCACCCACCCCGGCGACCAGATAGAGCGCCAGGAACCGCAGCGGACCGAGGACGGCCTCCAGGGACCGGCCGAGCACCCAGAGCGCCCACATGTTCATCAACAGGTGCAGCAGCCCGTAGTGCAGAAACATCGCGGTGAAGAGCCGGTAGTACTCACCCGCGGCGATGCCCTCCTCGGCGCCGAACGGGCCGAACCGGTCCAGGCCGAGCACGGCTCCCCAGGAGGTCAGCGGGGTCGGCCCGCCGAGCAGGCCGCCGAAGCCGGCCCCGGCCACCGCGTCGCCGCCCCGGGCGCTGTAGATGGAGATCAGGATCAGCGCGACGTTGATCGCGATCAGCGTCTTGGTGACGTAGCCCTGGCGGCCGGCGGCACCGCCGCCGAAGGCGGTGCGCGCCGGCCGTTGCCCGCGGCGGCCCTCCGCCACGCACTCCGGGCACTGGTGTCCGACCGAGGCCTCCCGCATGCAGTCGGGGCAGATCGGGCGGTTACACCGGGTGCACCGGACGTAGGTCTCCCGGGAGGGGTGGCGGTAACAGACCGGTGTGGTCGGCGGCGACTCGCTCATGCCGCTCCTCCGCTCATGCCCGACCTCCGCCCGCTACGACTCATGCCGGCAAAGGTACCCGGGATCGACGTCAGCCGTCTTTACGCTCGATCTCGACGCGCTCGATGACCACGTCCTGGATCGGCCGGTCCTGGGCACCTGTCGGGGTGTTGGCGATCGAGTCGACGACCTTCGCCGACGCCTCGTCGGCGACCTGACCGAAGATGGTGTGCCGGTTGTTCAGGTGCGGGGTCGGCGCGACGGTGATGAAGAACTGCGAGCCGTTGGTGCCCGGGCCGGCGTTCGCCATGGCGAGCAGGTACGGCCGGTCGAACCGCAGGTCCGGGTGGAACTCGTCGGCGAAGTTGTAGCCCGGGCCACCCCGGCCGGTGCCGGTCGGGTCACCCATCTGGATCATGAATCCGCTGATCACCCGGTGCGAGACGGTGCCGTCGTAGTACGGTCCGCTGCCCGGCTGGCCGGTACGCGGGTCGGTGTACTGCCGGGTCCCCTCGGCCAGTTCCACGAAGTTCCGCACGGTCTTCGGGGCGTGGTTCGGAAACAGTTCCAGCCGGATCGGGCCGGCGTTGGTGTGCAGGGTTGCGTAGGCGGCCTCGGCCACGAGTACTCCTCGATCGAGTTGCCGCCGGCCGCGTGGTGCCGACCGACGGGACGGTCCGCCGGCCAGGAGGCACGGGCCGGCGCTGGTAGGTGTTTCTATGCGGATCCTCCCATGTGCCCGTTCTGGCAGTGCGAGCGCATCCGAGGGTGCAGGATGACGGAGGAACAACACCCAAGGAGGTGGGGACCGGTGTTTGGATTCGGGGGGCGCAGATCCCGCAGGCAGCTCGTCAAGGCCGAACTGGGCGAGAGCTTCGATCACCTGATGCGCGCGGCCACCCACGCGGCGTCCGGGGTCGGGGCAACGGTGGGGCCACAGGCGTACGCCGCCCGGGCCTATCTCGCACCGACGGCGACCAGGGTGCGGGCGACGGCTTCGGACGGTTGGGAATCGGCGATGACCAGGTTCGCGCCGTTGGCCACGGCCGCCACGGACGGCGCCCGCCAGGCCGGCTCGGTCGCCCGCAAGGCGAGGTCGAAGAAGATGAGAGCGATGCGGAAGAAGAACTCGATGATGCGTCGACGCTGGCCGGTCCTGACCGGGCTGTTGGTCGCGGGGGCGGTGGCCGGTGCCATGGGCGCGGTCGCGATGCGGCGGCGCGGGCAGCGCCCGTGGGACGAGTACGACCCGGCGGCCACGCTGGACGCCGTACGCGACGACGCGGCCACGATCATGGGCGGCTCGGCGGCCGGCATGACCCGGGAACCCACCGGGCCCAAGTCGGTGCCGACGGCGAAGGACCGCGCGGTGACGGCCGGCGAGAAGATCTCGACCGGGCCGATCACCGACGGGGCCAAGAAGGCGGCGCCGAAGAGCGGCGACAAGTCCGACGGACTCCTCGGCACGGCCGCATCGCGCAACAGCGGTAACTGAACGAATCGGCGGATGCCGGCGTCCGGGCGAAGCCGCAGGGGCGTCTGGACGAAGCCGCGGTGCGGCGTCCGGACGACGGTCACGGCGGCGTGGGGCAGATCACGCCCCACGCCGCGGCCGTCGACGGAGCTGGATCAGAGCCGGCGGTTGCGGCGGAGCTGGATCAGAGCCAGCGGTTGCGGCGGAACCAGCGGTAGAGGCCGAGCGAGATCAGCAGCATCAGCGCGAGTACCACCGGATAGCCGTACTTCCACCCGGTCTCCGGCATGAAGTCGAAGTTCATCCCGTAGATGCCGGCGATCGCGGTCCAGACCGCGGCGATGGCGGCCCAGGCGGCAATCTTGCGCATGTCGTTGTTCTGGTCGACCGTCACCTGGGCCAGCCGGGCCTGGAGTATCGAGTTGAGCAGGTCGTCGTAGGAGTTGACCTGCTCGACCGTGCGGGTCAGGTGGTCCTGCACGTCCCGGAAGTACCGCCGGATCTCCTTCGGCACGTCCCGGTTGACCTGCGCGGTCAGCGTCATCATCGGGCGTTGCAGCGGGCCGACCGCCCGCTTGAACTCGACGAGTTCCCGTTTCATCTGGTAGATGCGCTGGATCCGGCCGTGTGCCTGCCGGGCGAAGACCTCGCCCTCCAGCACGTCCAGGTCGTCGCCGACCCGGTCGGTCACCTCCAGGTAGACGTCCACCACCCGGTCCGTGACCGCGTACGCCACCGCCCACGGCCCCTGGCGCAGGATCTCCTGCCGCGCCTCCAGTTCGGAGCGGACCGGCGCCAGCCGGCAGGCGTCGCCGTGCCGCACGGTGAGCACGAAGTTCGGCCCGATGAAGAGCATCACCTGGCCGGTCTCGATCACGTCGGAGTTCTCGGTCAGTTCGCCTTTCCGGACATACCGAACGGTACGCAGCACCAGGAAGTGGACGTCGCCGAAGTGTTCCAGCTTGGGGCGCTGCTCCGCCTTGACGGCATCCTCGACGGCAAGTTCGTGCAGCCCGTACGCCGCCGCGATGCCGGCCATCTCCGCCTGGCTCGGCTCGTGCAGGCCGAGCCACACGAAGGCGCCGGGCCGCTTCCGCGCGGCGTCCAGCGCCTCGGCGTAACCGATCTGCCCCGGCTGGCGTACGCCGTCGACGTAGAGTCCGCAGTCGACCACACCGAGCCCGTCCGGCCGGCGGCTCGCCGGGTTTCGTTGCTGGCCGGCCTCGGTGCTCAGCATCCGGGTCATCGCCGCGCGTACCGGCGCCGTCCAGGCCCGGGGTCTCTGCCGACTGTTCCCACTGACCGCCACTCGATCGGAATCGGTCTGATCCGGCATCGTCACCGCCCCCTTTCGGCCTGTTCGGGTGCGGGTTGCAGCGTACGCCGTCGCCGCTCGACGGCGGACATGTCGCGGATCACCCCAGCCCACCCCCCGACGGCCGCACCGCCGGATGCCTTCGTCCGGACGGCTTCGCCCGGTCAAGGGCTGTCGAGGGCTGGCGAGGGCTGACGATGGCGGGCCCGGCTCCGGGGTGGCTGCCGAAAAGTGGCGCCGGGTGGACCGTCCACGTCGGGGGGTAAAGGTGCGGACGGCCCACCCGGCACCTGGGGGGCGGGGGTTCTGCTCCGGGCGCGCCAGCCGCAGCCGGAGACCCGCCGTCGTTCCGGGGGGGCGGAACGACGGCCTCCACACGAGTGGCGCTCGCAGCATTGTGAGCCTGCTACCGGCGCGTAGGAAGACCTGAATTCGCCGGCGGCCACTATTGTCAGATATCTGACAGGACACTCCCCAGAACCGACCGAATGGCCAGAAAGCCGCCCATCGATGCGAGCGGTCCCCGGGGCACGAACCACCGGCGGCGTCCGCCCGATGTTCGCACCCCGGCATCCGGCACAACCGGTCGGCCGGGGACGCCGCTACTCGCGTACCGCCCCTACCGCGTCGGCGAGCCGGCGGACCCCCTCGTCGATCTGGTCCACGGTCACCCCGGAGTACGCCAGCCGCAGCGCGTGCTGGCCGCCCTCCACCAGGAAGTCGCTGCCCTTGACCACCGTGACGCCGCGCTCGGCCGCGGCCGGCGCGAGCCGGTCCGCCCGCACGTTCTGCGGCAGCTCCACCCAGAGGAAGTAGCCGCCGTTCGGCTCGGTGAACCGCGCGTCCGGAATGTGCTCGCGCAGCGCGGCGGCCAGGGCTGCGGCCCGCTCGCCGAGAGCGGTGCTGACGGTGCGGATCGACCGCTCCAGGTCACCGTTGACACAGAACTGGTGCACGATCGCCTGGGCCACCATCCCGGGCGAGATGTAGAGGTTCGTCGCCTCCTTGGCGATCTCCGCGATCAGCGGGGCCGGACCGACCAGGTAGCCGACCCGGACCCCCGGGCAGACCGTCTTGGTGAAGCTGGACGCGTGCACCACCCGGCCCTGCCGGTCGAGCGAGAGCATCGAGGGCAGCGGCTCACCCCGGAACCGGACATCCGCGTACGGGTCGTCCTCGAAGATCGTGAAGTCGTACTCGACGGCCAGGTCGAGCAGGGTCTGCCGCTTCTCCTCCGACAGGGTCACCCCGGCCGGGTTCTGAAAGTTGGGGATGATGTGCGCCAGCTTCGGGCGCACCCCGGATTCGAGCAGTTTGCCCAGCTCGTCGGTGTCGATCCCGTCCGGCTGGATGGTGACCGGGTGCAGTTCGCCGCCCTGGCGTTGCAGGTTGAGCAGGGTCCGGTCGTAGGTCGGCCGCTCCACCACCACGGCGTCACCGGGGCGTACCAGGTGTTGGAAGAGGAACGCGTCGGCCTGGAGCGACCCGTTGGTGACGAGAACCTGGTCGACCTCGACGCCGTGCTTGTCGGCGATCCACTTCCGCAGGGGTGGGTATCCGACGGATGTCCCGTACCCGGTGATGCCGGCCGGATCGGCGTCGAAGGCGCGGCCCGCCGCGGCCTTCAACCCCGCGATGTCGACGATGTCCAGCGACGGCGCCCCACGGGCGAAGGAGATCAGCTGCTCGACAGTCATGACTACCCAGCGTACGGGCGCCGCCAGCGTCCCGGGCAGAGGCACGACAATGTCCGTATCTTGGGCGACCGGAACCCTGCCGGCGGGCGATTCGCCCCGGCTGGTGCCGATCGTCCCCGTCGACGAGCGGCGAAGACGGTCAGATCGAGGCGACCGCCGGGGCGCCGACCCAGACCCGGACGATGTCCCGGACCGAGATCATCCCGACCACCTCGTCGCCGTCCAACACCACCAGGTGCCGGAAGCCGCCCCGGGACATCGCCTCGGCCGCCTCGTGCACGGTCCAGTCCGGCCCGGCGTAGACCACGTCCCAGGTCAGGTGCGCGCCGGTCCGTTCGACGTCGACGTCGAGGCCGGCGCCGACGGCCTTGAGCACGTCGCGTTCGGTCATGATGCCGACGCCCTCGGAGTCGGGGTCGACGACGACCGCCGAGCCGACGCCCCGGGCGGCCATCATCTCGGCGGCCTGCCGGAGCGTGTGCTCCGGACCGACCATCAGAACATTTCCGGACATCGCTTCACGTACCCGCATCACTCATCACAACCTCGCGGACGGGGACACCGGTCAGGGACAGACTGGACGCTCACCCGGACAACCACAAGCGGCGGTGTGGCCGGCGGGACCGGGGTGGCTAGTCTCGACCCGTGTCCACGGAGCCCCTACGCTGCGCCGGAGCCCTGATCGTCGACGACGAGGGCCGGATCTTCTTCCAGCGACGGTCCCCCCATCGGAAGCTCTTTCCCAACACCTGGGACATCGTCGGTGGTCACCTCGAACCGGGCGAGACGGTCGAGGAGGCACTGTTCCGCGAGGTCACCGAGGAGACCGGCTGGACCGTCTCGCTGGTGCTGGGCACCGTCGGCGAGTACCGGTACATCCCCGACGACGGCATCGAGCGGATCGAGACCGAGTTCCTCGTCCGGGTCGACGGCGACCTCGGCCGCCCCCGGCTGGAGGTGGGCAAGCACACCGAGTTCCGGTGGCTCGCCGAGGACGAGATCGGGCTGCTCGACGAGCACCGCGACGTCAACGACGGACTGATCCGGCGGATCGCGGAGGACGGCTTCCGCGCCCTGCACCTGATCGGCCTGTGAACGACCTCGTCCCGCTCGCCCCGCACCAGGCCGCCGCGCTGGTCGGGCCGGCCGTCGACCGCGTCTTCCGGTCCGTCATGGCCACCACCCGGATCCGGGGTGGAGCCGAGCTGGTCCAGAGCTACGGCGGTCCGGCCGCGACCGGCTTCCTGATCGACTTCCGGACCAGGCTCGCCGCACCCGGCGGCATCGTCGACGACACCGGGCTGGCCGCCCTGCTCCGCTACGGCGACCCGGCCGAGTGCCAGCGGGCGCTGGACAAGCAGGTCGCGCACGGGATGCTGTACCGGCGGCCGGACGGCGGCGTCCTGGCCACCGAGCGCGGCCGGGCCTTTCTGGCCGAACTCGCCGCGCTGCACGCCGAGGTGACCGGGGAGCTCTGGGCGGCGCACCCCGAACGGATACGCGGGCTCGTCGGCACCCTCGGCCGACTGCTCTCGGCCGCGCTCGACGAACTGTGGCCCGCCGAGGTCGGCACCCCGGGCCCCGGGCACGGGCACCTGCCTCCCGCGCCCGTCGAGACCGTCCCGGTCGAGGGGCCGACCGACGGGCGGGCGTTCGCGGCGATGGCACCGCCGTACGAGCCGGACGGCACCCCGCCGGGCGTACTGCTGCTCAATCGGCTCGGCACGCTGCGGTACCACCGCGCCGACGCGCACGCCGCCGCGTGGCAGGCCGCCGGGCACACCGCCCGGAGCATCGTTGAACTCGCGGCGGGACCGGAACGGCTCGCCATCGAGCTGGAGACGGACCGCCGGGCGGCCGGCCCGTACGCCGCGCTGACCCCGGCCGAACGGCTGCGCCTCCTCGCAGACCTGGCCGCGCTGCCCGGCTGAGCCGACAAGACCACGCTGCCCGGCTGAGCCGACCTGGCCGCGCTGCCCGGCTGAGCCGACCTGGCCGTGCTGCCCGGCTGAACACCCGGACCTGGATTGCCGGGCCGTTCGCCGGGAATTCGTACCGCTGGCCCGCGGCGCTATCCTCCGTGCGTCGGACGTGTCGCGAGAGAGGACCCGGAATGATCGGTGTGGTACTGGCCGCTGGAGCGGGTCGCCGGCTGCGGCCGTACACCGACACCCTGCCCAAGGCACTCATTCCGGTCGACGGCGACACCACGATCCTCGACATCGCGCTGCGCAACCTGGCCGAGGTCGGGCTGACCGACGTGACCGTGGTGGTCGGATACGCGGCCGAGGCGGTACGGGCCCGGCAGGCCGCCCTGGCCGACCGGTACGGGGTCAAGCTCACCCTGGTGCACAACGATCGGGCCGAGGAGTGGAACAACGCGTACTCGCTCTGGCTGGCCCGGGAACACTTCGCCCAGGGCGCACTGCTCGTCAACGGCGACACCGTGCACCCGGTCGACGTGGAGCGGACCCTGCTCGCCCAGCGCGGCCCCGGCATCCTGCTCGCGGTCGACACCGTCAAGAAGCTCGCCGACGAGGAGATGAAGACCGTCCTCGACGACTCCGGCCAACTCGTCCGGATCAGCAAGCTGATCGACCCGGCGCAGGCGTACGGGGAGTACATCGGGGCGACCCTGATCGAATCCCGGGTCGCCGGTGAGCTGGCGGACGCGCTGGAAGCGACCTGGCGGCGCGATCCGAACCTCTACTACGAGGACGGCTACCAGGAGTTCGCGCAGCGCGGCGGCGAGGTGCGGGCGGCACCCATCGGCGACCTGCCCTGGGTCGAGGTCGACAACCACGAGGACCTGACCCGAGCCCAGGAGATCGCATGCCACTACTAGCCCGTACCGTCAACACTCCGCTCGTGATCGACGTGCGTCGCGGCGCCATCGCGGACCTCGGCACGCTGCTGGCCGACCGGCGGATTTCGGCCGGCGGCGAGGTGGCGGTGGTGGTCGGCCCCGGGCAGGGCGAGCGGATCGCCGAGCTGTGCCGGCCCGGCCTCGGCAACGCCGATGTCTTCACGGTGACCGGCGGCACCCTGGACGCCGCCCAGGAACTCGGCGAGAACCTGCGCCGCCGCTCCTACGACGCGGTGGTGGGGATCGGCGGCGGCAAGACCATCGACACCGCGAAGTGGGCCGCCTCGCGCTACGGCATCCCGATGGTGAGCGTGGCGACCAGCCTGGCGCACGACGGGATCGCCTCGCCGACCGCCTCGCTCGACCACGACGGCGGCAAGGGCTCCTACGGGGTACACATCCCGATCGCCATCGTGGTCGACCTGGATTTCGTGGAGAACGGCCCGGACCGGCAGACCCAGGCCGGGATCGGGGACGCGCTGAGCAACCTCAGTGCGGTCGCGGACTGGGAGCTGGCCCATCGGGTACGCGCCGAGCCGATCGACGGGCTCGCCGTCACGCTGGCCCGCGCCGGGGCCGAGGCCCTGATCAACCACCCCGGAAAGATCACCGACGACGCCTTCCTGACCACCCTGGCCGAGGCGCTGATCCTGGGCGGGATCGCCTCCTCGATCTGCGGCTCGACCCGGCCGGTCAGCGGCGGCTGCCACGAGATCTCGCACGCGCTGGACCGGCTCAACCCGGGCACCGCGTCGCATGGCGAGCAGGTCGGGCTCGGCGCGCTCTTCTGCACGTACCTCCGGGGCGACCTGGAGCGGTTCGGCCAGCTCGCCTCCTGCCTGCACCGACACGGGCTACCCACCACCCCGGCCGAGCTGGGGCTAGCCGCCGAGGAGTTCGTGGCCGCCGTCCACTATGCCCCGAACACCCGCCCGGATCGGTACACGGTGCTGGAGCACCTCGACCTGCCTCCTGCCGCGATCGGTGAGCGGCTGGCAAACTACCTCGATGCACTCCGCGAACATCTCGGCTGACCCGGTGTCCCCGCCCACCGCCACCGACTTCTACCGGGTCAACCGCGGCGGGGGCCTGTTCAGCGAGGCGATCAGCCAGCGCATCGGCGCCGCCCTGGCCCTGGCCGCGCACCGGACGGGGTTGCCGCCCACCGCGCTGACCATGGCCAACCTGGTGCTCGGGCTGGCGGTCTCGGTGACCGTGGTGGCCCTGGCCGGGCCGGTTGCCGCCGGAGAGGTGCCAGCCTGGGCGGTCGGGCTGGCCGCACTGCTCGGCTGGCAACTGGCGTACGCCCTGGACTGCGCGGACGGGCAGCTCGCCCGGGTCACCGGCCAGGGCAGCCCGGCCGGCGCCCGGGTGGACGTGCTCTGTGACGTGGCGGCCCAGATCGCGCTGGTGACCGCGCTGTCGGCGACGGCCGTCGCGCAGCGACCCGCGACGCCGGTCTGGCTGGTCGCGGCGTTCGCCGGTACCTGGATGGTCAACCTGGTGACCTCGGTGATGGCGGCCGGCCCGAACACGGCCAGCATGGTCACCTCGACCTCGCTGCCGGTACGGCTGGTGAAGCTGATCCGGGACTACGGTGCGGTGATCTTCGTGGCCGCTCTGATCCTCGCCGTCGTGCCGGAATGGACGACCTGGCTGATCGCCGCGTTCACCCTCGTCAACGGCGGCTTCCTGCTGGCCAGCATCGCCTTCTCCGCCCGCGCCTCACTCCGCTGAGGTGTAAGGAAGGGCCCCTTCCTTACATGCCGGTGTAGACGTCACATGCCGGTGTAGACGTCGAGGAGTTGCTTGGTGACCACGTCGGGGTGGAAGGTGCGCTCGTAGCGGGAGCGGGCCCGTGGGGCGACGGCGGCGGCCGCGTCCCGGGCGGCGGGCAGCGCCCCGGCCAACGCGGCCGGGTCTGCCGGTACCAGCCAGCCCGACGCACCGGCCGGGTCGTCCGCGCCGACCAGGTACGGGATGCCACCGAGCGCGGTACCCAGCACCGGACGCCCGGCGGCCAGCGCCTCGATCACCACCGTGGGCAGTACGTCGTGCCAGGTCGGTACGGCCAGCACCACGGCGGCGGCCCGGAGCGCGGCGGCCACCCCGGCCCGGTCCAGCGGGCCGAGGAACTCGACGTCGGCCCGTTCGGCGGCCGCCGC
This sequence comes from Plantactinospora sp. B6F1, assembly GCF_040120695.1. NCBI lineage: Bacteria > Bacillati > Actinomycetota > Actinomycetes > Micromonosporales > Micromonosporaceae > Plantactinospora > Plantactinospora sp. B6F1. Next base: position 34,944 of record NZ_JBEEAC010000002.1, read on the forward strand.
CTCGGCCTGCGGTCGCAGTTCGCCGTCCCCGGCGATGCGCAGCGGCCCGAGCGCGCCGTCGGGATGCCGGCGCCAGGCGTCGAGCAGCAGCCCGACACCCTTCTCCGGGGAGAGCCGGCCGAAGAAGAGGAAGCCCTCGCCGAGCGGCGCCGGTGCGCCCGGGTCCGGGATGCCGTTCGGCTTCACCACGATCCGGTCGTCCGGGATGCCGTAGTCGCGCAGGTGTGCGGCGATCCCGGAGGTGAGCGCGATGTAGCGGTCCACGGAGCGCCAGGTCGGCCGGTGTACGGCCAGGGTGGTCGCCATCAGTGCGCTCTGTGCCCGGGAGCCCCGGTAGCAGCGGTGCACGATCGCCGGCACGCCGAGCGCCCGGCCCCGGCAGTCCTGGCAGATCTTTCCGTCCCGGAAGTAGAGCCCGGAGGAGCAGACCTGCCGGTAGTTGTGCACGGTCTGCACCACCGGCACCCCGTGTCTGTGCGCGGTCCGGACCACCCAGGGCGAGAGCAGCGGGTACGGGTTGTGCAGGTGCAGTACGTCCGGCCGGTGCTCGATGATCAGCCGGCTCAGCTCCTGCTGCGCCTTTGGCGCGTAGATCGGCGAGATCGGCAGCAGCGCCTTGGCGGCCGGGGAGAACTCCGCGATCTCGTCGGAACTGCGCAGGAAGGGATGGACGGTCACCCCGGCGGCCCTGAGCTGGGTGATCTCCTGGTCGACGATGGTGTTCTCGCCGGAGGGCTGCGCCTCGCGGTACCGGTTGTGCGCCACGATCACCTGCACGCCGGTCGCCCCTCCTCCATGATCGCGTTCAGCCCCGTCCGCGCGTTCCGCGCCTGGCCGGGGATGAACGCTACCGTTAGTTCCGTGCCCGAGTTACCTGAGGTGGAGGCGCTCGCCGGCTACCTGCGCGAGCGGGCGGTCGGCCGGCGGGTCGACCGGATCGAGGTCGCGGCGATCAGCGCCCTGAAGACGTACGACCCGGCGCCGTCGGCGGCTGCCGGCCGGGAGGTCGTGGACGCAGGCCGGCACGGCAAGTTCCTCGACGTGACGCTGGCCGGGAACGGCGAGCCGGAGCTGCACCTGGTGACGCACCTGGCCCGGGCCGGCTGGCTGCACTACCGGGAGGCGTTCAACTCGGCGATGCCGCTCAAACCCGGCAAGGGCCCGATCGCGCTGCGGGTACGCCTGGACGACGGGTCCGGTTTCGACCTGACCGAGGCCGGTACCCAGAAGAAGCTCGCCGTGTACCTGGTGACCGATCCGAGCCAGGTGCCCGGGGTGGCCCGGCTCGGGCCGGACGCGCTCGCCGCCGACCTGCCCACCTTCGCCGAGCGGCTGCGCGGCCGGCGGGGGCAGGTCAAGGGGGTGCTGACCGACCAGGAGGTGCTGGCCGGGGTCGGCAACGCGTACTCGGACGAGATCCTGCACGCGGCGAAGCTGTCGCCGTTCGCGCTGACCAACCGGCTCACCGACGAGCAGATGGCGGCGCTGCACGCGGCGGCCCGGCAGATTCTCGGCGACGCCGTCGAGCGGTCGCTGGGGCAGCGGGCGGCGGAGCTGAAGGGGGAGAAGCGGGCCGGGTTGCGGGTGCATGCCCGGACCGGGCTGCCCTGTCCGGTCTGTGCCGACACGATCCGTGAGGTGTCGTTCGCCGACTCCAGCCTCCAGTACTGCCCGAAATGTCAGACCGGCGGGAAACCTCTCGCGGACCGTCGGCTCTCCCGGTTGGTGCGCTAGCCCGTAGATTCAGCGATCGCGCTTGTACGTTGTGTGATCCCGGCCCACACACCGGGTCGAAATCGCCCAGCGGGCAAGAAATCGCCACCCGCCGGCTCTACCGCCGCCGCTGTCCGTCGGTATAGTGACCCCGGTCTGCGACTCCGCTATGGGCAGCCCGCTACTCGTGTTTCGCGGGGCGGGCGGGGGCCGTCCCTCGGGCCGGCGTCCCCGACGATCGTTATTGGGCCTCCGCGCCGCGAGGCGGCGCTCCGGACCGGATGAGGATCGGGGCCTGCATGGGAGAGACTGAGACGGTGGGCGACCCGAGCCCTTACGGCAAAGGGGCGGCACGTGTCACGCGGGAGGACGTGGGTGAGGTGACGACAAGCCTCCAGCGCCCGGTAGGCAACGGCCGACCGAGTACTCTGCGTCACGTCGACAGCTTCGAGATCCAGCCACCGACGACTCGGCAGCCGAACGGGGTACCCCGGTCGGCGTGGGCGCGGGCGCGGCGGCGGGTGTCCCGCTGGCACCGGCCGTACATCGCGATCCTCCTGCTGCTGGACTTCGGGGCGGCGGTACTGGCGAGTTGGCTCGCCATCTCGCAGTTCGACAAGGCGGCGTCCGGCTTCCAGATAAACGACAATGACGCCACCTGGTTCCACACCGTGTCGTACCTGCTGCTGCCGCTCGGCTGGCTGATCGTGCTCTGGGGTAACGGCGCATACGACCGCCGCTACCTGGGGCTCGGCACCGACGAGTTCAAGCGGGTCACCCGGGCCGGGGTGGCGGTGGCGGCCACTGTCTCCTTCCTCGCCTTCGCCACCAAGACCGACCTGTCCCGGCTCACCGTCGGCACCGTGCTGCTCGGTGCCCTGCTGCTGATCCTGCTCGCCCGCTCCACCGCCCGGCTGATCCTGCACACCGTGCGCCGCCGCAGCAGCCAGGCCGCGCAGCGGATCGTGCTGGTCGGCACCCTGCCGGAGGCGCTGGAGGTCTACACGGCGATCAACCGGGTACCCGCCGCCGGGCTCAAACCGGTGGCGATCCACCTCACCGACGGTTACGCCGCGGCCCGGGGCCTCGAAACGCCGATCCCGGTCTACGCCGGCCGGGACATCCTCTCGCTGGTCCGCGAGGTCGGTGGCGACACCATCGCGGTCTGCGGCTCGGCCAGCACCGAGCCCGGCGAGCTGCGCCGGCTGGCCTGGCAGTTGGAGGGCTCCGGCGTCGACCTGATCGTGGCACCGCAGCTCACCGACATCGCCGGCCCCCGGGTGCACATCCGGCCGATCGAGGGTCTGCCGCTGCTGCACGTCGAGGAACCGACGCTCTCCGGCCCCGCGCTGCTGGCGAAGAACCTGCTCGACCGCTTCGCCGCCGGGCTGGGGCTGCTGCTGCTGGTCCCGCTCTTCGTCGCGATCGCGATCGCGATCCGGATCTCCGATCCCGGGCCGGTCTTCTTCCGGCAGCCCCGGGTGGGGCACGAGGGGCGGACGTTCCGGGTCTGGAAGTTCCGGACCATGTACGTCGACGCCGAGCAGCGCCTGGCCAGCCTGGTCGACCAGAACGAGACCGACGGCATGCTGTTCAAGATCAAGCAGGATCCCCGGGTCTTCCCGGCCGGGCGGTTCCTCCGGGCCAGCTCGCTCGACGAGCTGCCCCAGTTGATCAACGTACTCCGGGGCGAGATGTCCCTGGTCGGTCCCCGCCCGCTCCCCGCCGACGACGGCGACTTCCTCGGCGACGTACGGCGCCGGCTGCTGGTCCGGCCCGGCATCACCGGGCTGTGGCAGGTCTCCGGCCGCTCCGACCTCTCCTGGGACGAGGCCGTCCGGCTGGACCTCTACTACGTCGACAACTGGTCGCTGGCGTACGACCTGAGCATCCTGTGGCGGACCGTCGGAGTGGTACTGGCCCGCAAGGGCGCGTACTAGCGACCCGCTCGGGACGGCCTGCGGGGATCCGGCCGGACCGGTGGCTTGGCGAACCGGCCGACCAACCGTCAGGATCTCTGGGTGGGGTGGCCCAACCTGTCCACCGCGGTGGCCGTGGTGGCGATGATCAGTGCACTGGCGGCTGCCCTCTTCGCCGTCGTCCGGCTGCGCGCCCGGCAGGGCATCGCCACCGCCACCCAGCGAGCCACCTACGAGGTACTGCACACCGCCGGGCTGGCCGCCGAGCCGCTGCGCGCCGGGCTCACCCCGGCCGGCGCGGCGAAGGCGGTCCGCCACCTGCGTACCCTGGTCGGCTCCGCCGGGCTCGCGCTGGCCGACCGGGACCGGCTGCTCGCCATCGACGGGCGCGGCGGCCACCACGGCGAGCAGCTCCTCGCCGCCGCCGCCAACACCATCACGACCCGCCGGTCGACGGTGCTCGGCGAGTCCGAGCTGCGCTGTGACCGGGTCGACTGCCCGGTCCGGGGCGCGGTGATCGCCCCGCTGACCGGCCCCGACGGCCTGGCCTGCGCCGCGCTGGTGGCGATCGTCGACGATCAGCCGGCACCCGGTCTGGTGCAGGCCGCGCTGGAGACGGCGCACTGGGCCGGCGCCCAACTCGCGCTCGCCGAACTCGACTCGTCGCGGGAGCGGCTGGCCCGGGCCGAGGTACGCGCCCTGCGGGCCCAGATCAGCCCACACTTCATCTACAACGCCCTGACCGCGATCGGCTCGTTCGTCCGGACCGACCCGGAGCGGGCCCGGGAACTGATCCTGGAGTTCGCCGAGTTCACCCGCTACTCCTTCCGGGCGCACGGCGAGTTCACCACGCTCGCCGAGGAGCTGCGCTCGATCGACCGCTACCTGACCATCGAGCGGGCCCGGTTCGGCGACCGGCTCCAGGTGAAGTTGCAGATCGCCCCGGAGGTGCTGCCGGTCAGCCTGCCGTTCCTCTGCCTGCAACCACTGGTCGAGAACGCTGTCCGGCACGGGCTGTCCCGCAAGCCCGGGGTGGGGATGATCAGCATCGAGGCCCGGGACGCCGGGGCGGAATGCCACATAACCGTCGAGGACGACGGCGTCGGGATGGACCCGGCCGCGCTGGCCGCCGGCATCGCCGACGACCCGGCCGACGACTCCGGCCAGCACGTCGGCCTCTCCAACGTGGACGAACGGCTCCGGTCGGTCTTCGGGGACCAGTTCGGCCTGGTCGTCGAGACCGACCTCGGATCGGGTACGAAGGTGAGCATGCGGATACCGAAGTTCCACCGTCATGTCCGGGCGAGCACGTGACCGGGGCCGGGCCGGTGCACCGGGACCGGCAGGGGTTGTGGAGGGCTGACCCGTGACCGGTTTCCTGCGCGTGTTGGCCGTCGACGACGAACCACCGGCGCTCGACGAGCTGGCGTACCACCTGCGGGCCGATCCACGGGTGTCCCGGCTGCACACCGCCGGCGACGCCACCGAGGCACTGCGGGTGCTCCGGGACGCCGACGTCGACGTGGTCTTCCTCGATATCCGGATGCCCGGCCTCGACGGCGTGGAGCTGGCCCGGGTACTCCGCCGGTTCGCCCGGCCACCGGCGATCGTCTTCGTCACCGCGTACGACGACGGGGCGGTCGACGCCTTCGACCTCGGCGCCACCGACTACGTGCGCAAGCCGGTCCGGGCCGAGCGGCTCGCCGAGTCGCTGCGTCGGGTGGTCGGCTCCCGGGTGGTACCCACCCATCCGGCGGCACTGGCCCGGGCCGAACCCGACCCGACGATCCCGGTGGAGCTGGCCGGCACCACCCGGATGCTGCCCCGCTCGGCCGTACGCTGGGTCGAGGCGCAGGGCGACTACGCCCGGCTGCACACCGCCGACGGCTCACACCTGGTGCGGGTGCCGCTGGCCACCCTCGCCGAGCGGTGGGCCGACGCGGGCTTCGTCCGGATCCACCGCTCCTACCTCGTGCAGCTCCGGTTGATCGCCGAACTCCGGCTCGCCAACTCCGGGTACGTCGTGGTGGTCGACGACACCGAGCTGCCGGTCAGCCGCCGGCACACCCGGGAGCTGAAGGACAAGCTGGTCCGGGCGGCGAAGCAGGACTGGAACCGCTGACCCGCCGCCCGCAGACCGCTACTTCGGTTCGGTGAAGCGGATGCTGTTGCCGAAGGGGTCACGCAGGCCGCAGTCGATGCCGTACGGGCGTTCGGTCGGTTCCTCGGTGAACTCGACGCCCCGGCCCAGCAGCGTCTCGTACGTCTTGCGGCAGTCGTCGGTGCTGAAGATGAGCCAGCCGCCCATCGCACCCTTCGTCACCAACTCCCGGACCTGCTTGGCCGTCTCCTCGGAGAGTGCCGGCGGCCCCGGCGTCGTCAACAGGATCTGCCGCTCCGGAGAACCGGGGACGTTGACGGTCAGCCAGCGCATGAAGCCGAGGTCGGCATCCGTGTGGACCTCCAGGCCGAGCGTGCCGACGTAGAAGTCGAGGGCCTCGTCCTGGTCGAGTACGTAGATCTGCGAGTGCGTGATGGCGTTGAACATGTCCCTCACGCTACGGCCAGAGCCGGCCGGAAACTTATCCAAAACCGCTCAGTCGGCGGGCTGTTCCGGCAGCTCAGCGGCGTCAGGCGGTCGGTCGCATCCAGGCCATCGTGAAGCAGGTCGGCACGTTCAGCGCCGCCGTCCCCTTCCGGTACGCCCGCGGGGAGCAGCCGACGATGTCCCGGAACGTCCGGCTGAAGGTGCCGAGGCTGCCGAAGCCGACATCGAAGCAGATGTCGGTCACGCTTCGCCCGGTCTCCCGGAGCAGGAACATCGCCCGCTCGACCCGGCGCCGCTGGAGATAGCGGTGCGGCGTCTCGCCGAAGGTGGCCCGGAAGGTACGCGTGAAGTGCGCCTCCGAGACGTGCGCGATCCGGGCCAGCGTCGGTACGTCCAGCGGCTGCGCGTACGCCCGGTCCATCGCGTCCCGGGCCCGGAGCATCCGGCGGTTACGCTCCTCCACTGCCCGGCTCACGGCTCCATCACACCACGCTCTGCCGAGCAGCCGCATTCGTCCACCCTGCCGGAAAGCTCGCCGACGGCGAAAACAAGGCGTCGCGCATCACCTGACAGAACCGCGTCGCGCATCAGCTGACGGACCAAAGAGAGGCAAAAAAGGGCGGCAGCCGGGCCGGTCAACGAGGTCGGTGCGGGCTACGTCATGGTCTCGTTCAGAACCCATTGCAGGTAGGCGGGGTTGCCGTGTACCACAGGCACGGCGATGACGCAGGGCACATCGTACGGGTGTTCCTCGTTGGCGCGTGCCGTGAGGCGTTCGACCAGGCTTGCCCGGGTGTGCAACGCCACTCGAGCCTCCGGTTCGTCGTGAACGCTGCCCTGCCAGCGGTAGATGGAGCGGATTGGAGCGATGTTGTGTCCGCATGCGGCTAGCCGGTCGTCGACCAGGCGGCGAGTGAATTCGGCAAGCCATTCTGCGTCCGGGCCGGTGATGATCACCTCGACTACATCAGTCACTTCCCGCCCTCCTCGGTCTTGAGTCGGTCAATGATGGAGCGCGCCTCCTGCTCGCTGTGCGCCATGCCGCCGAATCCAGTGACGATCTTGCCGTCGTAGCTCAGCCCCACCCAGCGACCGGCCATCTCTTGCCCGTGCGGGTGAAGCACGAAGTACATCGTTCCCTTGGACCGCACAGAACCATCGTTGGCCGCGTACCAGCCCATGAGGATCTCGTTATCCCACAGGCGAAGCTCGCCACGCCAGTGGTAGCCTCCGTCCTCGACCTCGATGCCACGGGTGACGGCCTGGAGCTGGAGTACGTCGCCCTCTTGGCGGAACCGCACCTCTTGCGCGGTGATCACCTCAGCGCCGTCCTTCGATGTCTGCCAGGACGCCCACCAGTCGCCCGAGAGGTTGACGCGGTGGGTCGGGATGCCGGCCAGCTCGCCGACGGTGATCTGTAGCGCCTTGGCGATCGCGACGGCGACTGAGAACAGCGGCTGCTGCTCGCCGGCCTCGTACCGCCGGATCTGGCGCTTGTCGACACCGGCTGCGGCAGCGAGATCCGCCTGAGAAACGCCGAGTTCTGTCCTACGTCGCCGGATGACTTCCGAGATCTCCACGTCGTAATTCTGGGGGACTAAGTAGTCCTTGACAACCGGACGAGCGGGTCCCATATTGGAAGTGGCTAACTAGTCCCCTAGTTGAGGACTAAGAAGGTTCAGCGGGCGCTCACCCGCTGAGGTCGGTGCATCGGTTCTCTCCCCGAAAGGACCACACGATGCCTGTTCAGCGTCCCTGCGCGTCGCGTCTCGGATCTTCAGACAAGGTCCCGACCCTGCCCTCGTTCCCGGGACGTGGCGGGAGATGGTCGCGGTGAGCGGGGCGCCTCGGCAGCGGCCCGAGGTGGCACATCCGCCGTGGTGTGTGCCTCAGCGGTGTGAGTTCGTGGTGCCGCCGCAGATGCAGCACGCGCTTCGCCATCACAAGGGGCCGGTACGGAGTTTCGGCGACCGGCGCGGCGGCGGCAACGCCGTCGTGTACCTGTTCGCCGGGCAGGCAGGTCAGCCAATGATCGGGCTTCATGCTGTCGGCCGGTGGTGGGGATCTGGCGGGGCCGCGCTTCGGCTGGCCGAGGTGTGGCGGCTCGCTCGGCACCTGGACGAACTGCTGCACCAGGCCGGTTTCACTCCGCCACAGGGAGACGACCATGGCCGGCAATGACCACAACGCCGGAGGGCTGCCGTGGACGAGGGGCCTGCGGCGTGACGTGTGCCCCGTCTGGTGTCAGGGCTGCGTCGCTGCGGACACGAGGCACCGTAGCCGGCTGGCGACCGTCGGCCGGGAGGGTAGCGGTTGGCTCAGCGTCCAGCTCGTCGCTGATCGCGGCGCCGCGCACGCTCCGCTGTTGAAGGTCGATGTCACGCGCTACGGGTCTACCGAAACCGTCCTGCTCACATTCGCGCAGACAGGGCGGATACTCGCTGAGATCATCCACCTTCCCCATCCGGTCGGAGCCTGGCAGCTTCGAGATGATCCGCTGCTTGGGAACGAGGGCGGTGACTGACCGGCGCGACAGGTCGACGGCCCGGCAGACGTACCAACGTCTGGGCGATAGCGTAAGCGTCGTGAACTCTCGTGACTGGCGTCCGCGCTACCTCCAGCTTGCCGAGGAGCTGCGCGCCCGGATCGAGAGCGGCGAGCTTGCCCGGGGTACGGCCATGCCGAGCGAGACGGAGTTGGCCGACTCGTCCGGACTGTCCCGGACCAGCGTCCGCAACGCCATCCGGCAGCTTCGGGATTGGGGCCTGGTCCGGGCCGAGCAGGGTCGGGGCACCTACGTTCGGGCGCCTCGGCAGCGGGTCCGTCGGCGCAACACCGAGCGGTACCAGTGGGAGAAGGACCGGGTACTCCTCGACGAGGCCGAGCGGCGGCGGATCGGCGGGACCGAGCACGACGCCGGCCTGACGGTGGATGATCTCCGCTTCCACGCCGAGTACACCGAGGTGAAGGCGGACGAGGAGATGGCGGCAGCGTTCGGGCTGCCGGTCGGTGCGCCGCTGCTGCGGCGGGTCTACTGGACCAGTTCCCGGCACGAAACCGCGCCGCTGTCGGTGTCCTACTCCTACCTGCCGTATGGCCTGGTTAAGGGCAACAAGCAACTGCTGTCCGCCGACTACGAGCCCTGGCCGGGTGGCACGCAACATCAGCTCTCCACCGTTGGTATTGAGCTGGACCGGATCGAGGAGGTCGTACAGGCTCGGCCGCCGCTGCCGGACGAGGCGGAACTACTCAGCATCGAGGCCGGGGTTGCCGTCCTGGACGTGCGCAAGACGTCGTACGACATCCGGGACCGCGTGGTAGAGGTCGCGGACGTCGTTTTCCCCGGTGACCGGACAGAACTCTGCTTCACGACGAAGCTGAAGCGGTGGAACGCTTGAGCCGACTCGTCTCGGTCATCACGCTGGTGCACTGGCCGCCCAGTGTCGGCTACTTTGCCGATGCTTACGGGTCGTTGGCCGCTTACGAGTCGTGCGGACGATGCCAGCGACGGACCCATCAGCCGCGGTGCGGTCCTCGCCTTCTGGAAGGCCAACGACTACCGGGCACCCGTACACCCGGCGACCCTGTGCATGCGCCGGGATCTCCTCCTGGCCCTCGGCGGCTGGATGGCCCTACCCGCCTCCGAGGACACCGGCCTACTCATCGCGGCCAACGTCGTCAGTGACGGCTACTTCATCGCCGAACCTGGACTGCACTACCGCAAGTGGCCCGGCCAGATGACCGACCAAGCCGCACACCGCGACCCGGCCGAGCACGCCGCACGAATGCGGATCATCGAAGCACGGGCCGAAGCCCTGCGCTCGCTGCTGTCGGCCTCGCTGGCGTCGTTCGCCTCGTCGGCCTCGCCGACTTCCTGACGCTCCCACGTCTGCCGCACGGAAGGGCGCGCGGAACCGGAGGGGCGCACAGGGGCACGACGCCCGGACAGATCAGATACGTCAAAGGCCCAGCGTCAGAAAGTATTCTCCGACCTGGGCCTTCGTTGTTGGAGCGGGTGACGGGAATCGAACCCGCACTGTCAGCTTGGGAACTCGCTGGGGTACCGATCCGGCTGAAGGTCAACGGGCCGCGCTCCTGGTCACGGTGCCCGTGGTTGACCGCCGTTCCCCGTGGCTTCCCGGCGCTACGGGCACGTAGGGGGCACAGGCGGCGGCCGAGTACGCCTAGACGGCCACGACGGGTAGCGACCCGGGCGCTCGATGGCAAGCCAGTCCGGGGTGTGGACTGGCGCGGCAGCCGGAAGCCCCAACCTCGACGGCGGGTGGTGCGCGGGCTTCCGTATCGGCCTTCGTGGTCCAATCCTCGGGTGAGGTGGGACGAGCGTGTACCGGAGCTGCTGACGTGTTTCGGCGAGTTGGGCTTGGTAGGCATCATCAAGGTAGACGGGGAGCGGGCGCACAAGCCCTGGACCGTGGTGACCTCCGGCCAGCAGCTCGGCGGGGCGTCAATCAGGTACGACGGCAGCAGCCTCGACGACTGCTTGCGCAATGCGGTGGCCGCGCTCCACGAGCGCTATCCGGACGATCTCAGCCTGGGATGACCTGCTCGCCCGACTGCCCACGACAGCGCGTGGGGGCGGCGTCCCGGCGGCTGTCGGCGGTTCACCGCCCCGGCGCCGAAGGCGACCGGGGCGGCTTGCCGCCGGCCGGGCTTGCCGCCCCGCACCGCGCGGAGCGCGGTGCCTTGATCCAAGAACAGGGCTATTCGGCAGTTGCCGATCAAGCATCGGCTGACGACAAGCCAGAACGCGGAGCGTGTTTCGACATCTCGCTTACAAGCTCTGTGCAGTCCGTCCGGGCGCATCTGTTCTCGTGCGTGACCTCGGCCCACCTCCATCCGTCCATCGTTGGCCTTGGCTAGCAGCAGGGGTTGGGACCGTTGCTGTCGACAGCCACCAGTGTCGACAGGTTGTCGTCAACGAATAGGGGGTGGCAGGGCATCCCGCAGGCACCGAGGGGCGCCGGGCTCCTGGTGCTCGATCTCGTACCGGCACTCGGCATAGCCACGCCGAGCCCGACCCCTTCCTTGACGAGGTGCCCGTCCGATAGCTGCGGTGGGGTCGATGAAACCTCCCCACCGCCGACCCCGAACCTGGCCGGACGCCGGTAGCATAGACATGGATCAGGTAGCGGAGGGGTGAGGTGGCCAAGCAGCTCGACAGCGACATGCTTCCATTGGCGAAGCTATTCTCTCAAGATTTCTTCTTCCGAATTCCCGAGTATCAACGACCCTTCATGTGGGACGACGAGGACTTTACAAACTTAATCGATGATCTCACTGGCGCAAAGTGGGACGAACCATACTTCCTCGGAACTCTTGTACTTCATAAGCAGGAAAGCTCGGACTACGACGTAGTGGACGGGCAGCAGCGCCTGACGGCACTTTGTATTCTGATCGCATGCGTGAGAGATGCTCTCCGTGACGCGGGCGAGGAAAAACTGGCCGGAGAACTGCACGCGAAGATTTATCAGCCGGAGAACACGCTGGATGCGATCCCAGCGAAAAATAGGCTCCAAGCCAAAGACCAAGCCGTCTTCAACTCGCTAATCGGCGCCATTGGTGGGACCGAGAAGGCGGTTTCCGACTTTAACAGCAGCACGGCTGCTGGCCGTCGTTATGAGTCAGCAAGGGCGATCTTCTGGGACGAACTGAAGGCGATGTCGCCTGAGACGGTCAAAAGCTTTGCTATCTTCGTCAACAAGTGGTGTACATTAATTTATCTGGCTACCGACTCGTTCGAAGACGCCTTCAGACTCTTCACCGTCGTCAACGATCGCGGCAAACAACTCCGTCGAATCGACGTACTAAAGGCGTTCAATCTAGATCCGATTCGAACGCCTCACTCAGATGCGAGAATAAAGTATGCTCACCAGTGGGAGGACATGGAGGCCCAACTCGGGGAATCGAAATTCGAGGACATCTTTCACCTACTACGCCTAATTTACACCAAGGATAAGCCCGCCGCAGATCTGCACACGGAATATGTCGATAGGATCCTGGGCAAGGGCGACGCACCAAAGCCCGGCGGGCAATTCATCGAGGAGCTCACCAAGTACGTCGACTTGTACGACAAACTCTTCGTCGATCGAGACTACCTAGACTCCGCATCGAGCCAGCACGTCGAATACCACACGATGATGCATGCCATGGTCGAGCACTTCCCAGCGTCAGAGTGGAAGGCATGCCTGCTCTACTTCGCTGATAAGTTTGGCAGAGAGCATCTGTACCAGTTCGTGCTCGAACTTGAGAAGGTATATCTCGATCATTGGGTGCGAGCGATCCGCAAGGATGAGCGATATGGGACGTACACCCGGCTTCTGAGGGAAATTCAGGCGGCCAAGTCAGCCACGGATGTCACCGCAAGCACCAGGGTGGAACTTAAGCACATCCAAGCTGCGTGCCGTTCAGAAAATTTTTACGGCGCTAGCCACGCGAAATACTTGCTTGTCCGCGCCGAGATCGTGACGAGCGAGTTGGATCACGCCCATCATTTTCAAGTTCGTTCGATCGAACACGTTCTTCCTCAAAACCCCAAGCCCGCCGGGCAGTGGGATACGACTTTCAGCAAAGAAGAGCACGAGAAGCTTGTTAATTCGGCCGGGAACCTGGTATTGCTCAGCAAAAGCAAAAATTCGTCAGCCGGCCGAAGAGAATTTGATGACAAGAAGGTTACCTACCTCGCCAACCGTGTATCTGACTTCCCTCGGAGTGTCCAGGTCCTCAAGTACCACACGTGGACGGCCGATGTAATCCGGCAGCGGACCGAGGAGTTCGCGAACGTCGTCCTGGACAACCCGTAGGTTGGACCCGTCCGCTACATAACGCCCGAGAGGCGCAGCGATAGTAGTGGGTCCGGGGCAAGCCCGAGCGCCGGGCGGAACTGCTCCTGCCCCGTGCAAGCCTCTGGAGATCGAACTGGCGGCAATCCACTCACAAGCGCTGCCGGTCCCGTCCGCAGACGACCGCGAGCGACTGCACGTCAAAACTCAATCCGTGCCTGTGTTACCAAAGGTGGCCATAAAGGCCCCCCGGGTCTAGTCGAAGTCCTGAGGTCCGAGACCAGCCCGACGGTCGTCCTGACTGCGATACGCGGCGCTATGGAGGACAGCCCGGGTCCTAGCCACTTCTCTCGCCTTACGATCGAAGGCCACATGATCGACGTCACCCTCAAGAACAGCTCGATAGTGCTCATAGAATGACTTCGTGCGCTCATGAATATCGCGCCACGTTAGCAGCTCAATATCCTCGCGGTCATTCCATACTTCGAACGTCTTCTTCGGGATTGCATACCGATCTCCGGTAATGAAAGCCATCGAAACATTGTCGCGGCTTTGCTGGAGCCGATCGGCATAGCCTTCTACTTGCTGGAGATCCTTGAGCGCCACCGGATGACCGGCTCTTTTGATCTCTATTACGATCAGATTGCCGTCGCCTTCTAGCGCCAGAAAGTCGTATCTACGCCGGTCGTCGGCGTTAAGGATATCTATGTCACCCCACTCTCGGAGCTGCTTGGTAAGGGTTTTTTCCTCAGCCAAGACCTGCCACTCTGGATTAATTAGCCACGGGTAGTCCGCAACCAAGTCGTGCATGTTGTCGCGACCAATCCCGGGTGCCGTCTCCGGCGCATCCTCGGTAATCATGCGATAGAACTTGTCGACGATGTCGATTCGGCCCTTGACAACTTCCAAGACCGCCCGGCTTTCGAGAACCTTCCAGCCGCGCAGCAGGTCCAGCAGCTTATACAGTTGATCGGGATCGCCCGCAACCGCATCGATTTGATCGATATAGTCGTGAAACTGGCGATACTCATAAGCGCGCAGAATCGTGTCGGCCAGATCTTCGACTTTTTCTAAGTCCGACTCGGACGAGCCGATTGCCTTAATAAAGCGCTTAGCCTGATCCTTCGACGGACGATCCAGCGCTTCGAGTCGCCGCGCCAGTTCGGGGTTCTGCTCTACCTTTTTCTGAGCGATGCCACCCTTGCGATCAGCATGCTCTCGAAGCAGACGACGAACCAGTGCTTGGCCCCATTCCTTGAAGTCCTTGATGGAGGCGTCAGACCAATCGATTTCCTGACGGTCGGTAGAAATTCGGTCACTCTGATCATCGATGCCTTCGTCTAGGAAGTCCGCTTCGATGACCCCGGTAAGGTACTTGGTGCCATGCTGGCCTGATGCTTTGCTTTCCACATCAAAGAAGTAGGGGGGCGCCTGAGCGGTTTTGCCGCGAACTAGGATAGCAAATCCTTGCATCTCCGAGGACAGCACCTTCGTACTGAATCCGGCCCACCAGTGCACCTTACCGCCCGAAGGTAAGGTCTGAGTGAACGCGCTATTAGAGCCCGTTGGTTCACGATACGAAAGAGTCAACAATGGATCGGTTACGTCTGTACCGTTAACCTTAATTACCATCACTCCGCGAACGGACCTGCTAAAGCGCCTAGCAAGACTGTTGCGAAGGTCATCTTCCTCAAGTGCCGTCGAGTGCTTCAGGCCCTGCAAAGTAATTCGAGTTCCTGACGGAGTAGCTTCCGCAGAGGGTTCAACCGATCCTGGCAGCGCCAAGGTTCGAACGTCCCCTGGGTCAGTCTTCAGGCGCTCAACGTCTAGAGTGACAGTGGTCAGAATATCGTTCTGCCATGTCTGGACCGTCATGCGCTGGGCTAAGCCGAAGCCAGCTAGCTTACCGATTCCCTTGCGGCCCATGACCTTCCGAGCAGGCGGCTGGTCTTCGGCCGCTGGCTGCTGCGCAGCCTCCAAACCCGCCTGCACTGCAGCTGCGGCTTCGTCAGTTCGCCGGTTTCGTCCAATAACTAGGTACTGACTCTGGAGGTCTGTGTCGGACATTCCGGCCCCATCATCCTCTATGATGATCGAGCTTGCGGCTGAGTCGTACCCCTGTGGGCTGGGCAACGTGATGCGGACGCACTTGGCCCCAGCATCCCAAGCGTTCGCTACCAGTTCGGCAAGGGCCGCGTCCCGCCGCTTGTACATCTGGACACCAAGATGCTCCAGCGTTCGGCCCATAACCTGGATCTTGAAGTTGCGCCCCGACGGCGCTGCGTCCCCCACCATGCCGCGACACTACTGTCTGAGGCAGTTCCACAACAGACCGTGTCTCACATCGGTCAGTCCTGGCAACGGCTCGATCTTTCAACACTGCGGCTTCAAGGCTCGCGCTGGAACCCCAGGGGCTGGCACAATCGCGCAGGTGGCGACGAGCGAGGTTAGCAACATGGCTGGCGGAGACCAAGATCCGGGGCAGGCGAAGTCTCGGCGGCAGCGACCGACGGCTCTAGACCTCTTCGCAGGTGCTGGCGGTCTCACACAGGGTCTTAGGCAGTCAGGATTTCGCGTCGTCGGTGCGGTCGAGTTGAACGCTCTCGCTGCCGAGACATACCGACTCAACCACAAGAGAGTCAGGATGTGGAACGCCGACATCCGTAAACTCGATGCCCATAAGGCCATGGCGAGTCTCGGCCTGGCCCCTGGAGAACTCGGACTCCTTGCCGGCTGCCCCCCGTGCCAAGGCTTCTCGAACTTGAGAACGCTTAATCGAAGCCGGGCGGTCGCCGACGAACGTAACGACTTAGTGTTTGATTATCTCAGGTTTGTGGCGGCCTTCCAACCGAAAGCAGTCCTGCTCGAAAACGTGCCAGCGCTGGCAGATGACGTGCGGATGGAGCAGCTAGTCGAGGGGCTGACTTCTCTTGGCTACCCAGCCGAAGGCGGCTACGCGATTCTTAATGCCGCGAATTTCGGAGTACCGCAACGCCGGCAGCGACTCGTCTTGTTGGTGGGAAGGGATGGCCACTTCGCCGCACCTAAACCACAACTGGCAAGGACCGTAAGGAATGCCATCGGTCGCCTTGTCAGTCCAGGAAACAGCGGGGACCCACTCCACGACTTGCCAGAGCGCCGGAGCCAAAAGGTTCTTGACCTCATCCGGAAGATTCCATTAGATGGCGGGAGCAGGACCGATCTGGATCTGACTGAACAGCTTGAATGCCACACGAGGACGACGGGCTTCCGCGACGTGTACGGCCGTATGGCCTGGGACAAACCTGCGCCAACGATCACCACAGGGTGCCACAACCCGTCGCGGGGTCGGTTCTTGCATCCATCGGAACATCGCGCTATAACCATGCGTGAGGCGGCACTACTCCAAACCTTCCCAATGGGCTACAAGTTCTCCTTGAAAGGCGGAAAGGAAGGCGTCGCCGCAATGATTGGAAACGCCATCCCTCCGCGCTTTGTAGCTGCCCATACGCGGGAAGCAGCCCGAGTGCTTCAATGACGCACGAGGCACAGTCTTGGGCGTCGACTCCTGGGACTCGAAAGAGTATGCGCAGCAACAAGGGCCGGGATACCGGTCCGGAGCTACGTCTACGCTCGGCGCTGCACCGCCGTGGTTTACGATTCCGCGTAAACTATCGTCCAGAATCTGACCTCAGACGAACCGGAGACATCGTCTTTACGCGAGCGCGAGTGGTCGTGTTTGTCGACGGATGTTTCTGGCATGGGTGCCCAGCGCACTACACCGCCGCTAAGCGCAACGCCGAATTCTGGGCCGATAAAATTGCTTCAAATAGGGCGCGCGACAACTCAACGGACGAGAGCTTGATTAAGCGAGGTTGGTCAGTAGTACGCATCTGGGAACACGAAAAACTCGAAGAGGCGGTGATGCGCGTAATCGCGCTAGTGTCGCCGCGCCGGCACTAGCTGAACGCGACCAACCCGTCTGCCGTCGACCCGCCCCGCTGGGGGACGGGCCGCCCCCAGGCCCGCCACGTCAAGACGGCCTTGGCGGCTCGTACGGACGCTGGCGGATCGGTCGGTGGTCTGCATGGCTCGCCCGAGTCGACGGCGGCAAGCCCGATGGCTCCCCATCGCAACCACTCACGGGGACCGTCAGCCGCCGACGCAAGCCCGGCCATCCTGGAGCCGAAGCGCCCCCGCCAGAGGCGCAGTAACCGCAGCCCTCCATCCCGCTGGCGGCTGCCGGCAGACCCGGCGTGCGCTCCCCAACACCGCGCGGGGCTCTTGGCCGCACGGCCCGGCAGGCTGCCGGCACACAGATCACCGGGCAACGTTCTGTCGTTCTGAAGCGGGCCCTCGGGGCTCTCTGCTGGCCACGGCAGCCCGCCGGCGTGTTGTGTGACGTGATGGAGCGAAAGACGCGCGCCCTGGTGGCAGGCAGCCAGTTTTGGGCCGCCTTGAGAGCGTATAAAAGGTCTGGACGGCTGGACATGGAGAGCTATGTCCGGATCTCGTACTCCAGAGCGGTACGGTTCGCAGGAAGCACCATGCTGGTTGCAACCTCTACTGTTCGCGTTTGAGCGTAGGTCCGACGGATCACGGCGAGGACAGGAACGCCCATTGGCAATCGGAGAGATTTGACCTCGTCGGTTGTGGGCATTCGCGCCTGTACAACTTCTTGGACCTTTGTCACCTCGACGCCGAGTGAACGTAGCTGCGCCACGTGGCCGCCTGGCCATGGTTCACGACGTGGATCTGCTACCGGTGTTCCAGCAACCATCCCGAGCAGGTAGTACGCAGTTGTCAGTTGTTGCGGCACGCCGTACGCGCTAGCCAGAAGACAGCGTTCGAGCAGGCTAGTTCCAGGCTCGACCCCGAACATCTCGGCGAGTTCGGGAGCTGCCGAGACTTCGTGATATTCGGCGTCGACCTGTTCAGCGGGCGGGAGTCGATCACTTCCGGGCTCGGTAACCTCGTCTCCTGGCTGTGGGAGTCGGTTCAGATAGCGCTCGGGGCCGAGTCGATGTATCGGCAGGTTGGGGCGTGCGTAGGTGCCTCGGCCGTGTTCAGTGACGACTAGGCCCTCACTGCGAAGCAGGTTGATGGCTTCACGGATGGTTCCTCGGGCGACGCGGAACTCTACGGTCAGCGTGCTTTCGGAGGGGATGAGGGCGCCAGCTGGGATCGCACCTGCGGCGATGCGGCGCCGGAGTTCGTTTGCGATGGCACGGTACCGGGGCTGTCTGTGCGGGGCTGGCACGGCCATCACCGTACCTGTCTGCCGTGTTCTCGTCAGCCATCCATCGTCATCGTGGATGTATAGACAAGCTGCCTGGTTGTAGGTACCTTTCTGAGGTGCGGTCGCGGTAGCTGGTCTGGCAAGGGGTTGGCATGCCGTCACCTCGGCTGCACATCTAGATGCACTGACGCGCTGAACAGTGGTTCGACGCGTCCCCGCGTGTTCCTGAGCTAGGCACGGCGATACCCGACGCCGCCATCCCCGGTGGTGCGCCGTGCCGTCATCGGGGCCGGTGGCCGGTTCAGCCTTCCCCGGGAAGCCGGTCAGCGGCCCTCTCAATCGCCCTGCAAGGAGGTCATGATGCGTCGTGCTCGCTTACTTGTCTGGCTCGCGTTCTGGCGCTCGCTCTGGCGCCGCACTCGACAAGCAAGGTCGGTGCCCACTGCACGCCGAGTCGTGGCCCACGCGACTCCTCGGCCTGCTGCGCCGTCCTGGGCAACGGCCCGAACGCGTGAGTACGCCTGCTGGCGTGACGCGCCGTTGCTGACGCTCGGGCAGGAGTTCCGGGGACATGGCGGCAGGCGGTCCCGGTGAGCGAAGCGCCTAGACATCGCCCTGAGGTAGTTCATCCGCCCTGGTGTGTGCCTCAGCGGTGCGAGTTCGTAATTCCGCCGCAAATGCAGCACCCGCTTCGCCATCACAAGGGACCAGTGAGGACCTTCGGCGACCGGCGCACCGGCGGCAGCGCCGTCGTGTACCTGTTCGCTGGGCACGCGGGTCACCCGATGCTCAGGCTTCATGCTGTCGGCCGGTGGCAGGGATCTGGCGGGTCGGTGCTTCGGCTGGCCGACGTGTGGCGGCTCGCTCGGCATTTGGACGAACTGCTGCACCAAGCGGGATTCACACCGCCACGGGGAGACGACGATGGCCGACCATGACCAAGGCAAGCATCCACCGTGTGTGGGGAGCCTACGGCGCGACGTGTGCCCGGTCTGGTGTCAGGGCTGCGCGGCGGCGGACACAAGGCACCGTAGCCGTCTGGCGACCGTCGGCCGGGAGGGCAGCGGGTGGCTCAGCGTCCAGCTCGTCGCTGATCGGGGGGCGGCGCACGCGCCGCTGTTGAAGATCGATGTCACGCGCTACGGGTCTACCGAAACGGTGCTGCTCACCTTCGCGCAGACAGGGCGGATGATCGCTGAGATCATGCACCTTCCGCATCCGGTCGGGGCCCGGCAGCTTCGAGAGGATCCGCTGCTTGGGGACGAGGGCGGTGGCTGACCGGCGCGATAGGTCGACGGCCCGGCAGACGTATCAACGTCTAGGCGGTAGCGTAAGCGGCGTGAATTCTCGTGACTGGCGTCCGCGCTACCTCCAGCTTGCGGAGGAGCTGCGCGCCCGAATCGAGAGTGGCGAGCTTGCCCGGGGTACGGCCATGCCCAGCGAAACGGAGTTGGCCGACTCCTCCGGGCTGTCCCGAACCAGCGTGCGCAACGCCATCCGGCAGCTTCGGGAATGGGGCCTGGTACGGGCGGAGCAGGGTCGGGGCACCTACGTGCGGGCGCCCCGACAACGGGTCCGCCGGCGCAACACCGAGCGGTACCAGTGGGAGAAGGACCGGGTACTGCTCGACGAGGCCGAGCGGCGGCGAACCGGCGGCACCGAGCATGACACCGGCCTGACAGTCGATGACCTCAAGTTCCACGCCGAGTACTCCGAGGTGAAGGCAGACGAGGAGATGGCGGGGGCCTTCGGGCTGCGGGTCGGTGCGCCGCTGCTGCGCCGGGTCTACTGGACCAGTTCCCGGCACGAAACCGCGCCGCTGTCGGCGTCGTACTCCTACCTGCCATATGACCTGGTGAAGGGGAACAAGCAACTACTGTCCGCCGACTACGAACCCTGGCCCGGCGGCACCCAACATCAGCTCTCCACCGTCGGTATCGAGCTGGACCGGATCGAGGAGGTCGTACAGGCCCGGCCGCCGCTGCCGGACGAGGCGGAACTACTCGACATTGAGGCCGGGGTCGCCGTCCTGGACGTGCGCAAGACGTCGTACGACATCCGGGATCGCGTGGTAGAGATCGCGGACATCGTTTTTCCTGGTGACCGGACGGAACTCTGCTTCACGACGAAGCTGAAGCGGTGGAACGCTTGAGCCGACTCGTCTCGGTCGTCACGCCGGTTCACTGGCCCAGCGTCGGCTACCTCGCCGACGCCTACGGGTCGTTGGTCGGGCAGAAGATGCCGGACGGGTGGGATTGGCAGTGGCTCGTCCAGGAGGACGGGCAGGACGGGCTACTGCTCGACCAACTCCCCGACGATCCCCGAATCCTGCCCGGCAGCGGCCGTCCCGGCGGCCCAGGTGTCGCCCGAACCCTCGCCCTGGCACGGGCGGAAGGCGAATTCGTCAAGGTCCTCGACGCCGACGACCAACTCACCCCGGGCGCGCTCGCCCGGGACATCGCCACGCTCACCGACAATCCGCGCCTCGGCTGGGTCACGTCACGGGTCCTGGACCTGCATCCCGACGGGTCAACCCACGGATGGGACAAGGACCCACCCGACGGACCGATCAGCCGCGGTGCTGTCCTCGCCTTCTGGAAGGCCAACGACTACCGGGCACCTGTACACCCGGCGACCCTGTGCATGCGCCGGGATCTCCTCCTAGCCCTGGGCGGCTGGATGGCCCTACCCGCCTCCGAGGACACCGGCCTACTCATCGCGGCCAACGTCGTCAGTGACGGCTACTTCATCTCCGAACCCGGCCTGCTCTACCGCAAGTGGCCCGGCCAGATGACCGGCCAAGCCGCACACCGCGACCCGGCCGAACACACCGCACGAATGCGGATCATCGAAGCACGGGCCGAAGCCCTGCGGTCGCTCCTGTCGGCCTCGCCGTCGTCGTCCGCTTCGGGCCTGCCAACTTCCTGACGTTCCCGCCTCCGCCGGGCTCGGCATCCCTCGGCGCGCGCCCGTAGGGGACTTTCTGCTCAAAGCAGACGACTTCCGATCGACTTGTTGACTTGTCTGCCAAGTCGCCATACCTTCGAAGCTCATACATGGCAGCCAAGTTGATTGGTTGGCAGACAAGCTTCGGAGGTCTGGGCGATGGCTCTGCGTGGTGGGACCCGGTTCGCGGTCCGGTGTGAGGACGTGTTCCCGGCGGGGTGCGCGTTGGTGCCCGAGTCGCTGGGTGAGGTGGAGGACTACGACGAGAAAACCGGCCGGCGGTCCCCGGCAAAGGACAAGGTGACGGGTCAGCGGGTGTGGCAGGTCCGGGTGATGGACCTCGACCCGGAGTTGGGCAAGCGGTCGCGAGAGACGACGGTCAAGATCTCGGCCGACGTCCAGCCGGTGCCGCCGACGGGCGTGCCGTTCGAGGCGGTGGAGTTCGACGGCATGACCGTCACGCCGTACGTGACGAACAACAACCGGATGGCGTACTCGCTGCGGGCCACCGGGATGCGCGCTCCGGCCGGCGTCACCCGTGACTCATCGTTGGCGGCGGCCTGACCGCTGCTGGGTGGGCGGGGCTGTCTGGTCTTGGCGGACGGCAGCCCCGCCCTCTTTGCCAAATCCCCCTGCTCGTGATGAGAGAGGTCTTTGACGTGTCCAAGCGTAGGCGCCGTACGGCTCAGGTGCGGTCGCGGTGTGGTGTGTGTCAGTCCCGGTTCGACCCGACCGATAGCACGGACGGCCGTTGCCCGTTGTGCGCGGATCAGCTCGTTCTGCCGCTGCCGGCGGTCCGGGACGCGTCGGGCCGGTTTGTGTCCCTGCGGGGTGTCCGATGATCGGGCGGCCTCGGGGTGAAGTGGTGATGACGTCGGCCGGGGACCTGATGGTGATCCGGCCCAAGCGGCTCGAACTTCCGTTGTGGCTGGTGATTCCCGGCCTGCTGCTGCGCTGGGGCTGGCGGGCGCTGTGGTGGTGCCTACGCCACCCGGTCGCCACCGCGTCGACGGTGTTGCTTCTCGCCGTGTGCCTCGACTACGGCTGGCAAGGTCTCGTCACCCTGCTGGTCCTGATCGGCGGGGTGTCGGCGGTGTGGCGGTGGCGGCACGAAGCATCGTGGTGGACCTGGTTCGCCGGTCCGCTGCTCGGCTGGTTCCGCCGGGTGACCGTCTACCGCCGGGTGTGGCGTGAAGCTATGACCCTGTGCGGGCTGGCCGAACGATTCGATCATCAAACGGTCCTGCCCCGGCTGTTGTCGGTGCGCTCTGATCCGGCGTTGGACGTGCTGGCGGTCCGGATGGTGCGCGGTCAGACGCCGGAGGACTTCCAGCGAGTCACGTCGAACCTGGCCTACGCGTTCGGGCGTCGGCATGCCCGGGTGTACTCCGAGCATCCCGACGATCGCCCTACCCGCTCGGGGCGGTGGGCGTGGCTGCTCCGCGCGGTTGATGCCGTCCGGTTCCGCGACCGGCCCAGCGTCGTCTATGTGGTCCTGGTCCGCACTGACGCGCTCCGCGCTGTCGTTCCGCCGTTCGACGTCCCGGCGGCGCCGGACTTCACCGCGCTGCCACTGGCCAGGCGGGATGACCTGAGTACCTGGTGCCTGCACCTGCTGGCGACTCACGTCCTGGTCGGCGGCGCCACCCGGCGCGGCAAGGGCTCGGTGCTGTGGTCCCTCGTCCGGGCACTCGGCGGCGGGGTCGCCTCTGGCCTGGTGCGGCTCTGGGTCATCGACCCGAAGGGCGGGATGGAGTTCGCCATGGGGCGGCCGATGTTCGCCCGGTTTGCCTGCAAGTCGTTCGAGGCAATGGCCGACCTCCTGGACGAAGCCGTCACCGTCATGCGGGAACGGCAGGCCAGGCTTGCCGGCGCTGTCCGGGTCCACACTCCGACCGTCGCCGACCCCCTGGTCGTGGTCGTCATCGACGAGATGGCCGCGCTGACCGCCTACCTCCAGGACGTCGAGCTGCGCAAGCGGATCGCCGCGTCGTTGGGGCTGCTGCTGTCGCAGGGTGCCGGGGTCGGCGTCCTGGTCGTGGCGGCGTTGCAGGACCCACGCAAGGAAGTCCTGCCGTTCCGGGACCTCTTCCCCACCCGCATCGCGCTCGGCCTTACCGAAGCGTCGCAGGTCGACATGGTGCTCGGCGACGGTGCCCGGGACCGGGGCGCGCTGGCCGACCAGATGCCGCGCTGGGCCAAGGGCGTCGGGTACGTCATCCTCGACGGCACCCCGGAACCGGCCCGGGTCCGGTTCTCCTACATTTCCGACGACGAGATCCGGACCATGGCCGAGCGCTTTCCTGCTCCGGTCGACGCGGCGGACATCCTGGCCCAGGTCGGCCGTGAAACCGCCCCCGAACCCGCCCGGCCATCCCTGCCCCGACAGCGCTCCTCCGGCCCGCTGCTGCCCGACGCGCTCCTCAACCTCCTCGGGCAGGACCCGGACAAGGACGGGGGTGAGCAGGCGTGACCGAGCCGACCGGACGGCGGTTCTACCGCCTCCGCACCCCGAGCGAGACCGGGCAGAGCACGGCCGTATCGGTACGCGTCGACCCGGACCGGCCGGACCCGTACCCCGTCTACCTCGCCGTAGGCGCCGGCCGCCGCCGCATGTACCTCACGCCCGATGAGGCGTGGGCGCTGTGGCGCTGCCTGTCCGAAGCCGTGGCCACCCTCGGCGACCCGCCCGACAACATCCGCACCACCATCCGACCGGCCCGGAGGTGACCAGCCATGACACCCCTCGACCGCATCGCGGCTGCGTTCCGCCGGCCGCTACGCATCCGACTCACCGCGCCACCCGACAAGGCGGCGGCTGCCCTGCGCGGCCTGGCTGCCTTCATCCACCACCGCACCGAACTGCGGTACCGGCGCATCCGCATCGACCTGACCATCCGGCCCGACGAGGAGGGCAACCGATGAACTCGTGCACCCTCCACCCCGGCGAGCCGGCCTGTGACCGGCTGGGCCTGATCGAGATCGAGCACGGGACCAGCGCCCGTGCCTGGACCTGCGAGAACCATGCCATCCGCGCCATCTGGACCATCGACGGTGCCCACGTCGTCCGGGATCTGCGCACCGAGCGGACGGGGGCGGGCCGATGATGCGGGTACGCCTCGAAGCCGCTGCCCGGCTGCTGATCCTGCTCGCCATCGGCGGGATGGCCGGCGCTGCCGCGTTCACTCATGTGCATGACCTGACCGTCGCGCACGGTCAACCCGACTGGATCGGCTGGGCCAACGCGGTTGCCGTCGAGCTGATGGCCATCTACCTCGGCCTGGAGATCCGCGCCCGGCGTCGCGCTGGTCGTCCGGTCGGGTTCGTCGCCGTGCTCCTGGTCGGCTTCGCCATCCTCTCCCTCGCCGCCCAGGTCGCCGAAGCCGAACCGTCGGTCTGGGGCTGGATCGTGGCCGCCGTTCCCTCCCTCGCCTTCCTCGCCCTGGTCAAAGTCGTCCTGTCCAGCGCACCCGCCACCATCGCGGCCACCGACGACCAAGCGCCGGCCGCCGTCGACGATTCCGACCCGGAACCCGTCGCCGTCGACCTCGAACCGGTCCAGGACCGCACGCCGATCGTTTACGCCCCGGTACCGGCATCGCGGCCGGGATCGTCGACGGTGCTGCCTCCGCTCGGCGTCGTCCACCCCACCCGTTCCGCCGGGGTCGCCCGATGACGGCACCGACCCTTCCCGGCCTCGACCCGTCCGCCCCGACTCCGGAGCAACCTCGGCCGGGGTCGCGGGCGGCACGGATGGGCCTACCCCGCGCCGTCGACGTCCTCAAAGACGTCGCCACCGAATTCGGCGTCTGCATCCGCCCCCTCGCCATGCGCCGCACCGACCTGAACACCGGGCAGACCGAGGTCATCGACCTGCCCTGCGGCGCGACCCGGGAGGACAAGTGCCCGGCCTGCGCGAAGAAGAACCGCCGACTACGCCAGGCGCAGATCCGGGAGGGCTGGCACCGCTCGGACGAACCCCTACCCGGCCCGGAACCCGCGACCGACGAGCAGAAGGCGCTGATCGTGCTGCGGGCGCACCTGGAGTACGGCCGCGACGAGGCGGCCCGCGCCTCCGAGTGGGAGCAGGTCGAAGACCTCGACGAGGCCATCCGCGAGGTGGAAGAGGCGATCACGGCCGAAGGGCTACGCGGCCGGGTCGGTCCGCCCCACCAGTCCGGCGACGACGGCCAGGGCGACGAGGACACCGGCCGGCGGCGCAAGCGATCGACCAAGCGGCGGCAGGACGCACCCGACCTACCCCGCCGCAAGGTCGAGCGCCGAACGGTCGGCAAGGTCTACACCGCCCCGGACGGCTCGACCTACCGGCCGTCGATGTGGCTGACCCTGACCCTCGACTCGTACGGGCCGGTGCTGTCCGACGGCACTCCGGTCAACCCCGACCGGTACGACTACCGCCGGGCAGCCTGGGATGCCGTTCACTTCCCCCGACTCCTCGACCGGTTCTGGCAGAACCTCCGGCGCTGCGAGGGCTGGAACGTCCAATACGCCGGCTGCGTCGAGCCGCAACGCCGACTCGCCCCACACGCGCACTTCGCCATCCGGGGCACCATCCCGCGTGACGTGCTGCGCACCGTGGCGGCGGCCACCTACCACCAGGTGTGGTGGCCGTCCGTCGACGTACAGCTCTACACCCGCGACCGTCCGCCGGTCTGGCACGAGCAGGCGGCGGCCTGGGTCGACCCCGACACCCGGCAACCGTTGACCACCTGGACGGAAGCGCTCGACGCCATCGACCAGGACCCCGACGCCGAACCCGTTCACGTCGTCCGCTTCGGCAAGCAGGTCGACGCACGCGGCGTCATGCCCGGCACCGACGATGCCGCCCGGACGATCCGATACATCACGAAGTACATCACCAAGGCCACCGGCGACTGCCACAAGATCGCCACCGAGCGGCAGCAACGCCACCTCGACCGGCTCTGGCAGCAACTCCAGATCACCCCGTGCACCGACCGTTGCGCCAACTGGCTGCTCTACGGCGTCCAGCCGAAGAAGGCGCACGCCAAGCTCAAGCCCGGCCGGTGCAAGGGCAAGGTGCATCAGCGGGAAACCCTCGGCATCGGCGGCCGGCGCATCCTCATCTCCCGTGACTGGTCCGGCAAGACCCTCGCCGATCACAAGCACAATGCCCACGCCTGGGTGAAAGCGCTCCTCGGCGTCACCACCGACCTTGCCGGCGTCGACGACGCCCAGGGCGCCACCACCAAACCGGTACGCCACGCGTGGGAACTGGCCCGGCCCGACGATCCGGACGTCGGCCCGATGGCACACCGACTCATGCGCGCCATCTCCGAACGCGCCCGATGGCGTACCGAACTCCTCGCCGCGAAGGACCGGGCGGCCCAGGGAACGGTGCCCGACCTTTCGGCAACCGCAGTAAGCACAACGGCAAACGGGGAGGCGTGAACACTGTGGACAACCTACTGACAGTCGACGAGGCGGCGGAGCGGCTGCGCACCTCGACGCGATTCGTCCGGCGGCTGATCGAGGAACGGCGGATCGCGTACGTCAAGCTCGGCGCTCACGTCCGGATCGAGCCTGACGCCCTGGACGCGTTCGTCGCCGCCGGCCGGGTCACCCCGGCTGCCCCGGCGGTCAGCATGCGGAGGGCCGCGTAATGCCGAAGCGGCGGCACTTCGGCCGGGTTCGCAAGCTCCCATCCGGGCGCTATCAGGTGCGGTACCCCGGGCCGGACGGCGTACTGCGGCCGGCGCCGGACACCTTCGACCGGAAGCGGGATGCTGATCTCTGGCTTTCGGCAAAGGAAGCGGAGATCGCCCGGGGCGACTGGTTGGACCCGGAAGCGGGCAAGGTTGCCCTGCTCCCGTACGGCGAGGCGTGGATTCGAGAGCGGCCGAAGCTGCGGCCAAAGACGGTCGTGCTCTACGAGGGGCTGCTACGCCTGCACATCGCTCCGGCTCTCGGCAAACTCACGCTGACCGAAATCACCACGCCTCGGCTCCGCAAGTGGCGTCGGGAGCTGCTGGATGCCGGCGTCGGTCCGGTCACGGTGGCGAAGGCGTACCGGCTGCTGCGGTCGATCCTGAACACGGCAGTGTCCGACCGGCTGATCACAAAGAACCCGTGCCAGATCCCCGGCGCCGGCCAGGAGAAGAGTCCTGAGCGGCCCACGGCGACCATCGAGCAGGTGTTCACCATCGCGGGCGCGGTGCCAGACCGGTACCGGCTCCTCGTCCTGCTGGCCTGCTTCAACTCCCTGCGCTGGGGCGAGCTGGCGGCGCTCGCCCGGAAGCACGTCGACACGGACAGCGGCACCGTGCTGGTTGAGCGGTCGGTCGTCGAGCTGCCGACGGCGGAACTCGTCTTCGGCCCGCCGAAGTCGGACGCGAGCGTCCGGGTCGTCACCATCCCGAGCATCTGCCTGCCCGACGTCGTACGGCACCTGAAGGACTTCACCGGGGAAGGTCCGGAAGCGTTGCTGTTCGTCGGGCCGAAGAACGGGCCGCTACGCCGGTCGAACTTCCAAGACCACTGGCGCAAGGCGACAGCGGAAGCGGGCATCCCGGATCTACACTTCCACGACCTCCGACACACCGGGAACACCTGGGCGGCGGAGACCGGCGCGACGCTGCGGGACCTTATGGACCGGATGGGCCACTCCACCACCCGAGCCGCGCTCATCTACCTACACAAGACCGCCGGGCGTGACCGGAAGATCGCCGACGCGCTGAGCAAGCTCGTCGAGGACGCGCGCAAGCCCACCGACCGCACCGGCGACGGGGACCAGGACCAGGCGCCCGCCGACCCGACCGGCGACACGACGGCGGGCACGGAAGGGCACGCGAAACCGGAGGGGCACGCAGAGGGCACGACGCCCGGATAGAGATCAGAAACGGCGAAGGCCCAGCGTCACGAAATGTCCTCTGACCTGGGCCTTCGTTGTTGGAGCGGGTGACGGGAATCGAACCCGCACTGTCAGCTTGGGAAGCTGATGTTCTGCCATTGAACTACACCCGCGAGCGGACCCCACTGTACCCGGTCGGGTCCGATCATGCACTCACCCTCCCCGGCCGTACGACCCCGAGCACCTTCCGTCGGCTCGGATCGGTCGTGAACCACGCCGTACTGCCTCGTTTGCAACTCGGGCCACGGCTAGTAACGTCCGCCGCACCTGCAACTATGTCTCTGCGTCATCGCAGGACGACTCTCTGAATGCAAAGGGTGTAGCAATGGCGTTTCGTGGGCTGCGGTGGTCGTCGCGTTCCGGCGTGACCGGCATGGCGAGCATGTTTCTCGTCTTGCTGCTCGTACCCGGTCCGGCGATGGCGGCACCTCCGGACTCGGCCCGGCGGTCGGACGAATCGGGCTGTGTCGCGCCGATTGGAGGCCACACCGTGGTCCGAGGCGCCAGGGCGAGGCCCGGTGCGCCGCACATCACCGAGCCGAACGAGCTGACCCCGGCCGAGGCCGCCGAACTGGAGCGTGCGGTCGACTCGGCGTACGCGCAACGGGTCGGGGTCGCGCCGCTCGGCGTACCGGGGAGGGGGTTCGGGATCACCGTCGACGTGGTGTTCCACGTGGTCAGCGAGAACCGGAGCAGGGCCGGCGGGAACATCCCGATGTCGATGATCCGCGCCCAGTTGAGGGTGCTCAACGACGCCTTCGGTGGGCGTACCGGTGGGGCCTGGACGCCGTTCCGCTTCAGGTTGAAGAAGGTGAACCGGGTGGTCAACCCGGCCTGGTATCCGATCGTGTCGGAGAGCCCGGCGGAGGCGCAGATGAAGCGTGGGCTGCGGGTCGGCGGCAAGCACACCCTGAACATCTACACCGGGTTGCTGGAGGACCAGCTACTCGGCTGGGCCACCTTCCCGAAGGGCGACCTCGACCCGTACGACGGGGTGGTGGTGCTCGCCGAGTCGCTGCCGGGCGGCACGGCGGCGCCGTACGACGCCGGTGACACGGCCATCCACGAGATCGGGCACTGGCTGAATCTCTACCACACCTTTCAGCAGGGCTGTGCGGGCCAGGGTGACCACGTCTTCGACACGCCCGCCGAGGCGGAACCGGCCTTCGGCTGCCCGGAGGGACGGGACTCCTGCCCGACGGGGCCGGGCCTCGACCCGGTCCACAATTTCATGGACTACTCCGTCGACGACTGCATGTACGAGTTCACGTACGGCCAGGTGTTCCGAATGCTGAAGGCGTGGAAGGCGTTCCGGGAGCCGTAGGTCAGGACGCCGGGACCGGCTGCTCTTCGACGGCCCGGCGCCGGCCGCGTCGCCTTGGGCCGGCGACGCTGCCCTCGGGTGCGGTGACGGCACCGGCCGGGTCGAGCCAGACCTGCACGGCGGGTCGCTCGGACCGCTCTCCGCCGGCGAGCGGGGTGGCGCCGTTGCTGCCGTGCCGGGCCACCATCGCCACGTCGACGGTGAACTCGAAGAGCCGCCAGTCGACCTGCGGCGCGGCCCGCAGGTTGCCGGCGAGCCGGTCCACCCGGGCCTGGTCGGTCACCGGCCGGGCCCGGCCGGCGACGTACGCCTCGTCGTCGCTCTCCTCGGGCGGAAACGAGTGCAGCGCGTAGCGCCCGTCCCGTTCGAGGTCGCGCCGCTTCGGGGAGTCGACGACGAAACAGAAGAGTCCCTCGTCGGTGATGACCGGGGACACCGGGTGCACCCGCGGCCCACCGTCGGCGCGCACGGTCGCCAGGTAGCCGAGACCCGGGCCGTACTGCTGGATGAGGACGCGGATCGCGTCGGCGAGTCGGGGCTCGTCAGAGGCGAATTCGGACCAGGATGCCATGCGTACATTCTATCGAACACATGTTCGATCACCTACCCCGATCCCACCCGCGTCCCACCCATCGGCGAGGTCGCGGCCGATCGCCGCCCTCGACTCGCTAAGGTGATCCGGTGCTGCTCTCCGACCACGACCTAGTGATCGAGATGAAGTCGGGCACGCTCGCGCTGGAGCCGTTCGATCCCGCGCTGGTGCAGCCGTCGAGCATCGACGTACGCCTGGACCGGCTCTTCCGGGTCTTCAACAACCACCTCTACACGCACATCGACCCGGCCGTGCAGCAGGACGACCTGACCTCGCTGGTCGACGTGCCGGACGGCGAGCCGTTCGTGCTGCACCCAGGCGAGTTCGTGCTCGCCTCGACGCTGGAGGTGATCTCCCTCGGCGATCAGCTCGCGGGCCGGTTGGAGGGCAAGTCGAGTCTGGGCCGGCTCGGCCTGCTCACCCACTCGACCGCGGGCTTCATCGATCCCGGATTCTCCGGACACGTCACGCTGGAGCTGTCGAACGTGGCCAACCTGCCGATCCGGCTCTGGCCGGGGATGAAGATCGGCCAGCTCTGCATCTTCCGGCTCTCGTCGCCGTCCGCGCACCCGTACGGATCGGCCGTCTACGGCTCGCGCTACCAGGGACAGCGCGGCCCCACCCCGAGCCGCTCCTGGCAGAACTGGCGCACCTGGCCCACCCACTGACGCCACGCCCGCGCCGGCCAACCCCGGATCGAACGGCAGAACCCCCGCCGCAGTCGCGCGACGGGGGTTCTGCCGTTGGCCTGGTCCGGGAGGCGTCAGCCCGGTCGACCGAAGCTGTGGATGTCGGTGCCCAGCCGCTTCATCTTGATCGGTTCGCCGGCCCGGGAGGCGTGCACGATCCAGCCGTCACCGACGTACATGCCGACGTGGCTCAGGTTGGCGTAGTAGAAGACGAGGTCACCGGGGCGTAGCGCGGAACGGCTGACCGACTTCACCGCGCCGCGCTGGGCGCGGGCGTTGTGCGGCAGCGAGACGCCGCCCTTGGCCCACGCGGCCAGGGTCAGGCCGGAGCAGTCGTACGAGCCGGGGCCGTCGGCACCCCACTTGTAGGGCTTGCCGATCTGGGCGCAGGCGAACTTGACCGCCTTGCCGGCCGCGCCTCCGGGGTAGGTGGCCGGGCAGGGCGCGGGCCGCAGCGGGCCGGCCGAGCCGTTCCCGTACGCCTGGATCCGCAGCTTCTGAAGCCGGTCGACCTCGGCGTCGATCTCCTTCTTCTTCGCCGCCAGTTCCGCCTCGGTCTTGGTCAGCTGGCTGACCAGCCGGTCCAGCGGGGCCTTCTGGGCGGCGTACTTCTCCTTGAGTGCGACGACCGCCTGCACCTCGCGCTGCTGCTGCCGCGCGAACTGGTCGAGCACCGAGAGCTGGCCGACCAGCGCGGTCGGCGACTTCGAGGTGAGCAGGGCGTTGACCGCCGAGGCCTTGTCACCCTTGTACGCCTGCACGGCGAAGTCGCTCACCCGGTTCATCGCGGCGTCGATCTGCGACTGGAGCGGGGCGATCTTCTTCTGCAGGGCGGCGGCCTGCTTCTTCTTCGCCGCCAGGTCCTGCCGGGTGGCGTTGTGCTTCTCGACGACCGGTTCCAGCTTGCGCCAGGCGGTGTCGATCTGCTGCTCGATCTCGGCCACCGTCGGCTCGGCGAGCGCCGGCGTCGTGCCGGTGAAGAGCACGGCGGCGCTGGCGAGTGCGGTGATCGCGATGGCGAGAATGGACCTTCGAGAGCGCGGTTTCGTGTCCCCGGAGTCGGTGGATGCCGACCGGAGGGATGACGACCGCAGCGGGGCAGGGGGAGCCACCGGGGTCCGTACTCCTTCTTCCGTAGCCCGCCTACCGGGTTAGCTGACGGGTTCGGGCGGGAAGATTGTCGCCCTACCGCGTTCGACGCGGATTCACCCCATGAAGCTCGGGTCCCCGGTTCGCTGAGTGTGACGATTCGGCGGTGTCGAGACGTCGCCGCCCGGCTAGGCGGCCTGCCGTCGGCTCGACGGTCCCCAACACTAGAGAAGGGTGTTATCCAAACGCAACCCCGTGATTGGAGTCGATTCGTTAGGTATTGGGGCCGTCGCTGACGGTGGGAAAGCCGTTCGGACCCCGCCGGGTCCGCCGGACACGCTCGGTATCCGTGGTGGAGTGGGTGAAAGATTTCTACATGGTGAGCAGCATGCTCGGCAGGTATTGACCGACAACGGTCCCGGGTGGAGGGTGATCATCAAGGCCACTCCCGGCTCATGGAGGTTCGATGCTTCCCACGACACACCCGCTGAGCAGGAAATTCGCGATCGGGGTCGCGATCGCCGGCGCCGCCGCGCTGCTG
The DNA here is from genome assembly GCF_040120695.1 of Plantactinospora sp. B6F1. NCBI lineage: Bacteria > Bacillati > Actinomycetota > Actinomycetes > Micromonosporales > Micromonosporaceae > Plantactinospora > Plantactinospora sp. B6F1. The sequence continues at coordinate 67,212 of NZ_JBEEAC010000002.1, forward strand.
CCGGCCAGCCCCGCGCCAGCCGCCGTCGCGGCCCCCGACACCCGGCAACAGGAGTACGCCGCGGCGGCGGCCGAGTTCGGCGTACCCGAGAGCGTGCTGCTCGGCGTCTCCTATCTGGAATCCCGCTGGGACACCAACGCCGGCACGCCGAGCACCAGCGGCGGGTACGGCCCGATGCACCTCACCGACGTCGCCGGACTCGCCGCCGAGCCGGGGCATCCCGAACACGGCGAGGACCGGCGCGGCGACCCGGCCCGACCCGCCCGCCCCGCGACCGGACCCGCCGGCCCGCACGCCGACCGGACCGGCGCCCCACCCCCCGGCGGGCAGACCCTGGACGCCGCCGCCGCACTGACCGGAGCCGACGAGCACCTGCTCCGCGCCGAACCGGCGGCGAACATCCGGGGCGGGGCGGCGCTGCTGGCGTCGTACCAGCGGGCGCTGGCCGCACCGACGGGCCCGGCCAGCGACCCGGCGGCCTGGTACGGCGCGGTGGCCCGGTACGCCGGCAGCGACCGCGCGGACGCCGCCGCGGCCTTCGCCGACGAGGTGTACCGGACCATCGCCGAGGGCGCCAGCCGGACCACCGACGACGGCCACCGGATCACCCTGCCCGGCCGACCCGGGATCGTCCCGCAGCGCTCCTGGCTGGACCGGCTCGGCCTGCCCGGCCGGCCCCGCCCGGACGGGCTGGAGTGCCCCCGCGACATCTCCTGCGAGTGGATCCCCGCGCCCTACCAGGCGTTCGGGGACGGCGACTACGGCAACCACGACCTCTCCGACCGGCCCGGCCGGCAGAAGATCGAGTACATCGTCATCCACGACACCGAGGGCAGCTACGACACCACGCTGCGGCTGGTGCAGGATCCCACCTACGTGAGCTGGCAGTACACGCTCCGCTCGGCGGACGGGCACATCGCGCAGCATGTCAAGGGCAAGGACGTGGCCTGGCACGCCGGCAACTGGTACGTCAACGCCAAGGCGATCGGCCTCGAACACGAGGGCTTCGCCGCCCAGGGCACCTGGTACACCGAGGCGATGTACCGGACCTCGGCCAAGCTGGTCCGCTACCTCGCCGACCGGTACGACATCCCGCTGGACCGCCACCACATCATCGGGCACGACAACGTCCCCGGCATCCTGCCGGCGAACGTGCGCGGCATGCACTGGGACCCGGGCCCGTACTGGGACTGGTCGCACTACTTCGACCTGCTGAGGGCACCGCTGCGGGGCATCGGCATCCCGGCCGCCGGCCTGGTCACCATCGCCCCGGACTTCGCCACCAACCGGCCGGCCTTCACCGGCTGCGAGACCGCCGGGGTGCCCTGCCCGGCCCGGGGATCGTCGGCGGTGATCCTGCGTACCGCGCCGGCCGCCGACGCGCCGCTGGTCAACGACATCGCGCTGCGTCCGGACGGCACCCCGAACACGATGCACATCTCCGACCACGGCGCCCGGGCGTCGGCCGGGCAGACGTACGCGCTCGCCGGCCGGCAGGGCGACTGGACCGCGATCTGGTACCTCGGGCAGAAGGCGTGGTTCCACAACCCGAGGTCGAACCCGACCGCGAAGTGGACGCTCGGGCTGGTCGCGACCCCGAAGCCGGGCCGGGCGACGATTCCGGTGTACGGCAGGGCGTACCCGGAGGCGGACGCCTACCCGGCCGGCGTGCCGGTGCAGGCGGTCACGCCGTTGCAGTACACCCTCGCCGCCGGGCAGCGGTACGCCGTCGGCAACGTACTGCCCAGCGAGTACTACCGGGCCAGCACCTTCGACGGCTCGTCACCGGGTGACTGGACGGTGATCCGGGGCGACCTGCGGTACGTGCAGATCCAGTTCGGTCACCGGATCATGTTCGTGAACGCGGACGACGTACGCCTGCTGCCGTCGCCGGTCGGCGCACCGCGACAGGGCTAACCGGCAGCACACCGCGACAGGGCTGACCGGCAGCGCGCCGCGACGGGGCTAACCGGCCGTCGGTGCGGGTTGTTGCGCGGTGCCGGTGGGGTCCGTGGCCGTCCCGACGACGGCGGTGAGCACGTCGTCCAGCGTGACCACACCCATCGGCACCCGCCCGTCGCCGACCAGCACCATGTGCCGGCGCTCCCGGCGCATCGCCAGCAGCAGGTCGGCGAGGCTCCGGTCCGGCGGCACCACGGCCAGCGGCCGGAGCAGCGCCGCCGGCACCGGCGCCCGGCGGGCGGCACCGGAGTACCCGATGATGTCCTTGACGTGCACGAAGCCCAGCACCCGGCGGGTGGAGCGCTGCACCACCGGAAACCGGGACCGGCCGGTGCGGGTCGCCAACACCTCCAGGGAGGCCGCGGAGACCTCCTCGGCCACGGTGGTGACGGTCGCCCAGGGCCGCATCGCGTCCGCGGCGGTACGTCGGTTCAGGGCCAGCGCGCCGGTGATCCGGGCATGCTCCTCGGAGCCGAGCAACCCCTCGGTACGCGCCTGCGAGACCAGCCCGGCGAACTCCTCGGCGGTGAAGACCGTCTTCACCGCGTCGGTGGCCTCGATCCGCCACAGACTCAGGATCCGCGCCGACGCCCACTTCATCGCCAGCAGCAGCGGCTTGGTCGCCACGCAGAACGCCAGCATCGCCGGCCCGAGCCAGAGCGCGGACAGCTCCGGCCCGGCCAGGGTGATGTTCTTCGGCACCATCTCGCCGATCACGGTGTGTAGGAAGACCACCACGCCGAGCGCGCACACGAAGGCGACCGGGTGCACGGCACGGTCCGGCAACCCGGCGGCGTGGAACGGCCCCTCCAGCAGGTGCGCCAGCGCCGGCTCGGCGATGGCGCCGAGGCCGAGCGAGCAGATCGTGATGCCGAGCTGGGCACCGGCGATCATCAGCGGGATCTGGTTCATCGCCGAGAGCGCCCACCGGGCGCGCTGCGAACCGGCCGCCAGCGGCTCGATCACGGTACGCCGGGACGCGATCAGCGCGAACTCGCTGCCTACGAAGAAGGCGTTGCCGAGCAGCAGGCCCAGGGTGATCAGCAGATTCACCCCGCGACCTCCTCCGGCCGGACCACCCGGACCCGCTCGATCCGATGCCGGACCACCTCGACCACGGTGAACTCGAAGCCCTGCTCCTCGACGGTCTCGCCGGCCACCGGGATGTGGCCCAGCCGGGCCAGCAGAAATCCGGCGAGTGTCTCGTACGGGCCCTCGGGCAGCCGGAAGCCGACCTGTTCGATCACCTCGTCCCCGCGCAGCATCCCGTCGACCAGCACCGTGCGTTCCCCGCCCGGCACCCTCGACGCGACCGGGCCCTCCTCGGCGGCGGCCGCGCCGGACCGGGCCGCCCGCGGGTCGCGCCCGGCCCGCTGCGGGTCGAACCCGGCCGCCCGTGGGTTGAACCCGGCCACCTGCCGGCCGAGCCCCTCGGCGACCGGGTCGAACTCGTCCGCGATCTCCCCGACCAGCTCCTCGACCAGGTCCTCGACGGTCACCACGCCGTCGGTGCCGCCGTACTCGTCGACCACGATCGCCAGGTCCGCGCCGGCCGAGCGGAGCGCCGCGAGTACGCCGTCCAGGTCCAGGCTCTCCGGCACGTACACCGGCTCCCGGGCCACCGTGGCCACCGTGGTGACGGCCCGGCGGTTCGGTGGTACGCCCAGCGCGTCGACCACCCCGGCCACCCCGGTCACCAGGTCCACGGTCTCCTCGTAGACGGGGAACCGGGTCCGGCCGGTCTGCTGGGCCAGCGCCAGCAGCTCGGCGACGGAGGCGGTGGCCCGCAGCGCGACCACGTCGACCCGGGGTGTCATCGCCTCGGCGGCCCGCTTGTCGCCGAACCGGATCGTCCGTTGCAGTAGCATCGCGGTCTCCCGGGGCAGGGCCCCGGCCCGGGCCGAGATCGCCGCCAGCAGGCCGAGTTCCTCGGCGGAGCGGGCGCTGGCCAGCTCCTCCTGCGGTTCGACGCCGAGGCGACGGACCAGCCAGTTCGCCGAGTTGTTCAGGGCCCGGATCAACCAGCCGAAGATCCGGGAGAAGGCCCGCATCGGCCCCGCGGTGGCCAGCGCGGCCCGCATCGGCCGGGCCAGCGCGGCGTTCTTCGGCACCAGCTCGCCGAAGAGCATCGACAGGAGCGTCGCCAGGGCCAGCGCCAGCAGCGGGGTGGCCCGCCCGGTGGCGTCCCCGGCGACCGGCCGGAGCAGCGGGGCGAAGAGCTTGGCCAGCGCCGGCTCGGCGAGATAGCCGGTGAGCAGGGCGGTGATGGTGATCCCGAGCTGCGCGCCGGAGAGTTGGAAGGAGAGTTCACGCAGCGCCTTGCGGACCGTACCGGCCCGCCGGTCGCCGCCGGCCACCCGCCGGTCGAGTTCCGCCCGGTCCACGGTGACCAGTGCGAACTCGGCCGCGACGAAGAGCGCGTTCCCGCCGGTCAACAGGACGAAGCCGAGCAGCGGCAACAGGGTGCTGAGGAGTAGGGCGTCGATGATGCGTTCACCTCGACCGTGGTTGCGTCCCGCCCGCGATAATCGAGCACAGTACCGCCCCGACCAGGCGTCGGCTGCCCGGTGCGCGCGGCGGCGTCGTGCCGGCCGAGCAGCAGGGAACCGGCCACCGGGCCGGACGGCGTACCCCGGTGGCTCAGTGCCGGAAGCAGCGCCAGCCGAACGGGTCGCGGCCCGCTCGGTTCTCCGCGAACGCCGCATCGCCGTAGCTGTCCCGGCAGGCCCGGTCGATGTCGACGGTCCGGGCCGGCAACAGCAGCCGACCGCACTCCCAACCGCCGTCGTCACGGGTGTCCGCCCAGCTCAGCCCGCCGACGTGCGCGTCGCAGTAGCGGTCCATCATCCTGGCCAGCTCGTCCCGGCCGTTCGGGCCGAGCAGCACGGGCTGCGGCGGCGGGGGGCTTGTGGTCGCGGGAGGCTGCGGACCGGTGGTCGCGGGTGGCGTCGGCGCCGCCGCATCCGCCAGCGGTGGCCTCGACGGTACCGGCGGGGTCGGTGCCGGAGCACCGGTCGCCCGGGGTGTCGAGGTCGGGTTCGCCGTCGAGGTCGCGGTCGGGGTCGGGGCGGCCGGACCGGTCGGCGGGGCGTCCGCCGGGGTCGGCCCGGCAGCCGGGGTCGACTCCGGTGCCGGCGGGCTGGCCACCGCTGCCGGTATCCCGCCCCGCGGCTCGGTTCCGCCACCCCAGACCGTCGTCCGGAGCGTCTCCGCCCCGAACGGGATCGCAAGAAGCAGCAACCCTGCTCCAAGCCCCACCGTGGAGATCAGCCGGAGCCGGCGTCCGGCCCGGTCGGGCCGGACGACCGGCCCGACCCTCCGGTGTCGCCCGCTGGACTCCGCCACCATCCGGTGTGGTGCGCTTTCCGCCACGCGGCGCCCGCCTCCTCACGGTCGAAGGGGGCCGCCGTCGGCCCACCGTCGTCTGGGCCGTCGGCCCACCAATCGCCTGGGCCGTCGGCCCACCGTCGTCTGGTCGGGGCCGCCGACGGCGGTCCGACATCGACAGGTACGAACGAGCGCCGTGTGTGGTTCACCGCAGTCCGTGACTGTGGCGCCCGGCAGTGGACCGGGTGCCGATCCACAGTGTACGGACGGGCCACGCATACTAGCGTCGGATTCATGATCGATAATACGGCCCCGGTGGCCGCCGAACCCACCCCGCTGAGCGGGATCGCCGAGTGGGCGACCGACCTGATGGACAGGCTCGGTGCCCCCGGAGCGGGCCTGGCGGTGGCGCTGGAGAATCTCTTCCCGCCGCTGCCCAGCGAGATCATCCTGCCGCTCGCCGGTTTCGCCGCCAGCCGGGGCGAGATGAGTCTCTGGTCGGCGATCTTCTGGACCACCCTCGGGTCGGTGCTCGGCGCGCTGGCGCTCTACTACCTGGGCGCGTTGCTCGGCCGGGACCGTACCCGGGCGATCGCCGCCCGGCTGCCGCTGGTCAGGCTCGCCGACGTGGACCGTACCGAGGCGTGGTTCGTGCGGCACGGGGTCAAGACGGTCCTCCTCGGCCGGATGATCCCGATCTTCCGCAGCCTGATCTCGATCCCGGCCGGCATCGAAAGGATGCGGCTCGACGCCTTCCTGCTCTGCACCGCCCTCGGCAGCCTGATCTGGAACACCGTCTTCGTGCTGGCCGGCTACCTGCTCGGCGAGAACTGGCACCTGGTCGAGGAGTACGCCAGCCTGTTCCAGAAGCTGGTGATCGTGACGGTGGCGCTCGCCGTCGGCTGGTTCGTGCTCGCCCGGCTGGCCCGGCGCGACCGCCCACGCAGCCGCCACCGAGCATGACGAGTTGTACGGAAAGGGCCCCTTCTACACCAGAAAACGATAAGAAGGGGCCCTTCCTTACGTCAGCCCCCGAGGTAGCGGAGTACGGCGAGCACCCGCCGGCTGTACCCGGTGACGTGTGCCAGGTCCAGCTTGTCGAAGATGGCGTTCACGTGCTTCTCGACCGCGCTCTGCGAGACGTGCAGCTGCCCGGCGATGGCGGCGTTGGTGTGCCCCTGCGCCATCAGGTCGAGCACCGCCCGCTCCCGTACGGTCAACCGGCTCAGCGGGTCGGTGTGGCTGGTCCGGGCCAGCAGTTGGCGTACCACCTCCGGGTCGAAGGCGGCGCCGCCGTCGCCCACCCGGGCGAGCGCGTCGAGGAACTCCCCGACCTGGGCCACCCGGTCCTTGAGCAGGTACCCGACACCGCCACTCTGACTGGTCAGCAGCTCCACGGCGTACCGCTTCTCGACGTACTGGGAGAGCACCAGCACCCCGACGGCGGGCCAGCGGCGGCGGATCTCCAGCGCGGCGCGCAGCCCCTCGTCGGTGTGGGTCGGCGGCATCCGCACGTCGACCACCACCGCCTCCGGCGGATCTGCCGCGACGGCCGTGACCAGCGCGTTCGCGTCGCCGACGGCGGCGGTGACCCGATGTCCCTCCTCGGCCAGCAGCCGGACCAGCCCCTCCCGGAGCAGGATCGAGTCCTCGGCCAACATCACTCGCACGGCAGCTCCGCGACGACGGTGGTGGGGCCGCCGGCCGGGCTCGCCACCCGGAGGTGGCCGTCCAGCGCGGCGATCCGGCGGGCCAGTCCGGACAGGCCGACGCCGGTCGGGTCGGCACCGCCGACGCCGTCGTCGACGACCGTCACGACCAGCCGGCCGTCCCGGGCCGCGATCTCGACGTCGACCCGGCTGGCCCGGGCGTGCTTGGCGGCGTTGGTCACCGCCTCCGAGACCACGAAGTACGCGGCGGTCTCGACCGCCCGTCCCGGCCGGCCGGTCAGCCGGTGGTCGATCCGGACCGGCAGCCCGGCGTGTTCGGCGACCCGGGCCAGCGCGTCGGCCAGCCCCAGGTTGTCCAGCGCGGTCGGATAGACCCGCCAGGCCACCTCGCGGAGGTCGTCGAGGACCCGACCGGACTCCTCGTGCGCCTGGCGCAGCAGCTCCGCCGCCCTGATCGGGTCGGCGGTGCGGCGGGCCCGGCCGACCAGCATGCCGAGCGCGACCAGCCGCTGCTGTACGCCGTCGTGCAGGTCCCGCTCGATCCGCCGCCGCTCCGCGTCGACCGCCGCCACCACCCCGGCCCGGCTGGTGGCCAGCTCGGTGATCCGCCGTTCGAGCACCTCCCGGCCGCTCGGTCCGAGGAACCGCCGGGCCAGTCGGCGATCCAGTGCGACCACTCCGGTGCTGCCCTGCACCACCAGGAAGAGGCCGACCAGCCCGAGGACGAGCTGGGCCAGGAAGGTCAGCGGGCTGCTCTCGCCGCGTACCGCCTCCCAGATCCAGAGCCCGCCGGAGAGCACGCCCCAGCCGAAGAGCAGCAGTACGAAGCCGCCGAGCATGCCGACCGCCCAGCGCAGGGCGAGGTAGCGTACGGCCCGCCGGCCGGTGCAGTCGGCCGCGTTCTCGCTGCCCAGGAACGTCTCCAGCCGCCACCGTTCGACCTCGGCCAACTGCCGGGCACCGGTCTCGATCCGCTGGACGATCCGGTCCGCCGTCGCCCGGTCGGAGTCGGCGCGTACCCGGAGCACCAGCAGGATCGCGCCCAGCCCGAGCAGGTACGTCAGCTCCACCGTCGCGGTCACCGCGCCGATCAGGAGTCCGACGCCGAGCCGGAACGAGCGGCGGAGCAGACCCGGCAGCGTACGTCCGGCGTCCGGCCGGGGCGCCGGTTCGGCACCCCGGCTCGCGATCTCCGGCCCTGCTGACACCTCTGGAGGTTACCGGTGCGGTTTTCCGCAGGTAACGGGCTGGGGAGTCCCGCACCGCAGGGCCGGCCAGCCCGGGCTCAGCCGGCCCTCGGAGCCGGCCAGCCCATGCTCAGCCGGCGGTGTCGGCCGGTTCGGGGTCGCCGGGGGCGGCCGGCGTCACCGAGCGGAGCAGTACGGTGGCGACGTCGACCACCTCGACCTGCTCGCCGGCCTCCTTGCCGTTGACTCCGTCGTTGAGCATCGTGGAGCAGAACGGGCAGCCGACGGCGATCGTCTTCGCGCCGGTCGACATCGCCTCCTCGACCCGGTCGACGTTGATCCGCTTACCGATCCGCTCCTCCATCCACATCCGGGCACCACCGGCGCCGCAGCAGAAGGAGCGCTCCTGGTTACGCGGCATCTCGGTGATCCCGTCGGCCGCCGCCGCGCCGAGCACCTCGCGGGGCGGGGTGAAGACCCGGTTGTGCCGGCCCAGGTAGCACGGGTCGTGGTAGGTCAGGCCGCCGTCCACCGGCTGGACCGGGGTGAGCCGGCCCTCGGCGACCAGGTGGGCCAGCAACTGCGTGTGGTGCACGACCTCGAACTCGCCACCGAGTTCGCCGTACTCGTTGCCGAGGGTGTTGAAGCAGTGCGGGCAGGTGGCCACGATCTTGCGCTTCGCCGGCTCGCGGTCGCCGAACGCCTCGTTGAGGGTCTCGACGTTCTGCTGGGCGAGCATCTGGTAGACGAACTCGTTGCCGATCCGCCGGGCCGGGTCGCCGCTGCAGGTCTCGCCCTCGCCGAGGATGGCGAAGTCGACACCGGCGGAGTGCAGCAGGGTGGCCACCGCCCGGGTGGTCTTCTTGGCCCGGTCCTCGAACGCCCCGGCGCAGCCGACCCAGAAGAGGTACTCGAAGTCCTCGACCTCGCCGACCCGGGGCACCTCGAAGTCGAGCCCCTTGGTCCAGTCCTCCCGGGTGTTCGGCGGGGCACCCCACGGGTTGCCCTTGTTCTCCAGGTTGCGCAGCATCACGCCGGCCTCCGACGGGAAGCTCGACTCGATCAGCACCTGGTAGCGGCGCATGTCCACGATGTGGTCGACGTGCTCGATGTCGACCGGGCACTGCTCGACGCAGGCGCCGCAGGTGGTGCAGGACCAGAGCACGTCCGGGTCGATCACCCCGAGTTCCTCGGCGCCGCCGACCAGCGGCCGGCCCGCCTCGGCCAGCGCCAGCGCGTCCACCTGCGCCAGCTGGGCCTCGGTACCCTTCTCCTCGCCGGTCAGGTCCTTGCCACCACCGGCGAGCAGGTACGGCGCCTTGGCGTACGCGTGGTCGCGCAGCGACAGCACCAGCAGTTTCGGCGAGAGCGGCTTGCCGGTGTTCCAGGCCGGGCACTGCGACTGGCACCGCCCGCACTCGGTGCAGGTGGTGAAGTCCAGCAGCCCCTTCCAGGTGAACTGCTCGACCTGGGCCACCCCAAACTGATCGGACTCCGGGTCGGCCTCCTCGAAGTCGAGCGGCTTGCCGTTGCTGGTCATCGGGCGCAGCGCACCGAGACCGGAACCGGGCCGGCCGGGGTCGCGCTTGAAGAAGATGTTGGGGAAGGCGGCGAACCGGTGCCAGGCGACGCCCATGGTGACGTTCAGCGCGATGACGATGACCCAGGTCATGGAGATCGCGATCTTCACCAGGGCGGTGACGCTGGTGCCCGCCTCCCAGGCCGGCAGGAGCGCGCCGACGGCGTGGCTGACCGGGGTGGCCCAGGCCGGGAACTCGAAGTGGTCGGTGGCGACCTTGAAGCCCCGGATCAGGAACCCGCAGATCAGTACGGCCAGCACCACGGCCTCGACGAAGTAGCCCTGCCACATGGTCGAGCCGGTGAACCGGGACAGCCGGGCCGGGTTGCTCGGCCGGTTGGCCAGCCGGATGCCGATCAGGACGAGGATCCCGAGCAGCCCGAATACTCCGATCAGCTCGGTGACCAGCCCGTAGCCGACCCAGTGCCCGATCAGCGGCAGCCCACCGGTCGGGCTGACCACCTCGAAGTACGCCTCCAGCACCAGCAGCGAGAGGACGAGGAAGGCAACCATCACGAACCAGTGCGCGGCACCGACCACGCTCCAGCGGAGCATCCGGGTGTGGCCGAGCGTCTCGACCAGCATGGTGCGGGCCCGGGTGCCCCGGTCGGTGAAGCGTCCCGGGTCGGGCTGCCCGAGTCGGACCACCGCGGTCATCCGCAGCACCGCGCGTGTCGCCAGCCATACCGCGACCGCGGTGATGCCGGCCGCGAGGATCGTGGTGACGATCTGGACGCTGCCCATGCGTGTTGGCCTCCCCGTCCTGCTGCCTACCCCTCGTCAGCCGTCGGCCGACGGTCCGTCGACCGACGGCGACGACGATGTACGCAGCCTACGCGGCGAGGTTACTCATTGGTAACGTGACTATCGTCGCACCCGTGGTCACCACGCCGAAACAGGCGCTCGACACCCGCCGAGCCCGGGGCCAGGGTACGCCGAACGACCTGAGGCGCCGGAGTGCGGAGGTGGGACCGGGGTCAGCGCCAGCGGGAGAGCAGACCCAGCGAACCGACCATCGCGCCGAAGCCGATGGCCAGGTTCCAGTACCGCCAGGTGGCGACCGGGTACTCCATCTCGGACAGGTAGAAGACCACCAGCCAGCCGATGCCGAAGACGATCAATGCCACCGCCGTGGCCGGCAGCCAGACCGGGCTAGGCTTGCGGGTCGCCGCCGTGGACGTGGGACGGACGTCCGTCGGCGGGGTGTACACCTTCTTCTTACGTACCTGAGACTTGGGCACGGCGCTCTCCTGAGGGGGTGGTGATCCTCGTCCGGCCTGACAACCGGACGCAAGGGCGACGGTCCATGGCCAATAATGTTCGACAGCTAGCGTAGTCGCGAGAACCCGATCAGGCCACGGACCCAGCCATCCGGGTACAGACGGTGGAACGCCCGGATCGCCTCGGTAATTCCCGCGATTGAGACATAATTACCAGATTGCCATGATCGTGAGGGGGAAGGCTCGATGGAGTACACCTCCGGCGTCGCCTCCTGGCGGAAGGTACTCCGCCGCGTCGCCGTGGGGCTACTGCCCAGGAGGTCGGCCGAGCGCCGCCCCGGATGGTCGGTGGGCGTACCCCTGATCGCCCTCGCCGCCGGGCTGCTCTTCACCACCACGGCCACCACCGCCGGCGGCACCTCGCTGCGCGAGGACCGGCGCCCGGAGCTCGCCCAGCTCATCGAGAACCGCCGCGACCAGGTCGCCGCGGGGCAGGAGCGGGCAGCCGCGCTCCGCGACGAGGTGGAGAGCCAGACCGAGGCTCTCGGCGGCTCCGACGGCCGGGTCGCGGCCCAGCGGGCCCGGGCCGCGGCCAGCCGGGAGGCGGCCGGGTTCACCGCGCTGGCCGGACCGGGGATCTCCGTCGAACTCGACGACGCACCGCAGCAGGGCGATGGCAGCCTGCCCGCCGACGCCAGCAACGACGATCTCGTGGTGCACCAGGGAGACGTACAGGCCGTGGTCAACGCGCTCTGGGCCGGGGGCGCCGAGGCGATGACAATCATGGGTGTCCGTGTCCTCTCCACCAGCGCGGTACGCTGCGTGGGGAACACCCTGCTCCTGCACGGTCGGGTGTACTCACCACCATTCAAGATCACGGCCATCGGCGACCCCGCCGCACTACAGCGAGCACTCGCCGCGTCCGAGGGAGTCCGGTTGTTCAAGGACGCCGTCACCCACTACCACCTCGGATACCACGAGGCGGTGGAGCACAACCTGACGGTTCCCGCGTACGACGGTCCCGGTGGTCTCCGATCGGCCGAGGTTCTCGGATGAGCCCGGTGGCCGGCGACCCGAACCCCGCCCGCAACGGTCGGCACCGCGCGCCGGACGGCGACGACCCGACCATGTTCATCCCCCGGCTGCCCGGGGCCGACGAGCCGTCAGCAGCCGACCAGGCACCGCGGCCGTCCCGCCGGCCACCGGAGACGGACGAACCGCCGGGCGCCGACTGGGAGCCGCGGCCGTCCCGCCCCCAGCCGGAAGAGCCCGCCGGGAGCCGTCGCCCGCGAATCACCGTCAATCACGTCGTGGCACCGCCGCCGAGCCGGGCAGCGCAGGCGCCCGTACCGGCGCCGCCGGACGCCCACGACACCATCGACCTGCCCGCCCACGGCACCCTTCCCGTTCCGCCTCCGGTACGCGGCACCCCCGGCCCGCCCACCCCCGGCGCTGTCAGCCCGCCACCACACGGCGCTGTCCGCCCGCCACCGCACGGCATCGTCGGCCCGCCGGGCGTTGTCAGCCCTCCTGTGCGCGGCACCGTCAGCCCATCCGTCGGAGATCCCGGCCGTTATCCGACCGCCGAGCCGGTCGGGCGTGGCCCGTCCGGGCCGCCTGGGCCACGTCCGGGCGAGCACGGCCACCCCGGTCAGCGCCGAGGCACGCCCGAGGAGAACCGCCCGCAGCCGTACTCGCCGGTCGAGCCCGAGTTCCGGATCGCCCACCCGCCGGCGAATCGCCGGGAGCCGGCGACGCCCGCCGGCCGGTGGGACCCGGCCGTCGATCCCGAGCGCCGGCCGCCGGGGCCGAACACCGTCGCCGACCCTTGGGAGCCGGCACCGACGGTCCGGCCGGGCGCCTGGGAGCCGGGTCCGGGCGCCGGCCACGGGTTGCGGGAGCCGGTCCCGCCCGCCGACCCCGGACGCTGGGAGCCGACCTCTGATGCCGGCCTCACCGGCCGGCGGGGTACCCCGGTGCCGGCCGCCCCGGATGCCTGGGCACCGCCCGCGACTACCGCGGCGCCGCCGGGGGCTACCGCCAGCGGTGCCCGACCGGCCCCCGGCGGTACGCCGGACCGGCTCGGCGGCGCACCCGCGCGACCCAACCAGACCACCCAGGCCAACAGCACCGGCGGAACCGATCACGGCGATGGGGGCCACGGAACCGGTCACGGCCACGGGACCGGCGGAACCGGTCGGGGCGACGGGACCGGTCGCGCCGGGCCGGTCAACGGGGGTAGCGGAACCGGTCAGGTGAACGGGACCGGCCGCACCGACAGCCCGACCGCCCTCATCCCGACCGTCGCGCCACCGGACCCCGATGCCACCGCCCCGATCCCGCCGATGCCGCAGCGCGGCTCGGGTAGCCGAGCCGACGACGCCACCACGGCACTGCCACACATCCGGCCCCCGGTCACGCCCCGCCGGGAGGACATCGACTCCACCGCGCTGATCGGCGCGATCCCGCCCCGACCAGCGGCGGCCGACGACGCGGACGACGGGGACGGCGGGACGGAGGTCGAGCAGCAGGCCAAGCGCGGCGAGCGGGTTGTCCGGCTCCGGCCGGAGCAGATCGGCGAGGGGTACAAGAGCGTCTACTCCGAACTGACCCGGCCGTCGATCGGCTCCCGGATCAGGACCGGCATCCGGGCCACCGGCGAGGTACTGATCACCTTCGGCCTGGTCATCCTCCTCTTCGCGGCGTACGAGGTATGGGGCAAGTCCACCATCGTCAACGCGCACCAGGACGACCTGGGCCAGCAGCTGGCCCAGCAGTGGGAGGAGCCGGACCCGACCGTCGGTCCCACGCCCACCGCCACCCCCAAACCGGCCAAGCCGGTGCGGGGCAAGCCCATCGCCGGCCTCTACATCCCGAAGCTGGACAAGCAGTGGGTCGTGGTGGAGGGCGTCACCCAGAAGGACATCCGGTACGCCCCCGGGCACTACCCGACCAGCGCCCTGCCCGGACAGGTCGGCAACTTCTCGGTCGCCGGCCACCGGAACCGGGCCACCTTCTGGCGGCTGGACGAGCTCGACGACGGCGACGCGATCGTGGTGGAGTCCAAGGACGCCTGGTTCATCTACCACGTGTCGCAGACCCGGATCGTCAAACCGACCCAGGTGGAGGTGGTCGCCCCCGTTCCCGGCCGGCCACGGGCGAAGCCGACGAAGGCGATGCTGACCCTGACCACCTGCAACCCGAAATTCGACAACTATCAGCGGTTGATCGTGCACGCTCAGTTGATCCGTACCGATCCGAAGACGGTCGGCTCGCCCCGACCGCCCGAGTTGGACGGCTGATCCGCCATGTACGGGTGGATCTGGCGCAAGCTGCCGTTCGGGCTTCCGGGAAAGTTGATCGGCTCGCTGTTGATCACCGCGAGCCTGCTCGCCCTGCTCTGGTACGTCGTCTTTCCGTGGGCCGAGCCGCTGCTGCCGTTCGACGACGTCCAGGTGACCCAGGACAACGGCGTTCCCGGGAATCCGGGCGGTGAGCCGGGCGTGGACGGCGAGAACCCGGGGGCCGGTGACGAGCCGCCCGGCGACGAGCACGACCTGCCGTACGACACCACCCGGAACAACACCCCACCCCCGAGCCCGACCAGGTAGGCCCGATGCGCGTCCTCGTGATCGACAACTACGACTCGTTCGTCTTCAACCTCGTCCAGTACCTTGGCCAGCTCGGCGCCGACTGCGAGGTACGCCGCAACGACGAGATCGACCTCGCCGAGGTGGGCCGGCTCGGCGTGGCCGGTGTGCTGCTCTCCCCGGGCCCCGGTACCCCGGACCGGGCCGGCGTCTGCCTCGACGTGATCCGCGAGTACGCCGGGAAGCTGCCGATCCTCGGCGTCTGCCTCGGTCACCAGGCCATCGGCGCCGCGTTCGGGGCTACCGTCGAGCGGGCACCCGAACTGCTGCACGGCAAGACGTCCGAGGTGCGGCACCGGGGGGTGGGTGTCCTCGCCGGGCTGCCGGAACCCTTCACCGCGACCCGGTACCACTCACTCGCCGTACCGTCGGAGACCCTGCCGCCGGAGATCGAGGTCACCGGCTGGACCGAGTCCGGTGTGGTGATGGCGATGCGGCACCGTGAGCTGCCGATCGAGGGCGTGCAGTTCCACCCCGAGTCGGTGCTGACCGAGGGTGGCCACCTGATGCTCGCCAACTGGCTCGACGGCTGCGGCCTGCCCTCGGCGCTGGACCGGGCTCCCGCGCTGGCCGCCGAGGTCGACGCCCGGCGTCGGTCGGCCTTCGTCACGGCCTGACCCGGGGCCGCCGACCATCCCCGACCTATCCGGTCGGGGATGGCCGGCCCTCCGCTTCGGTGCGACCAGCGTTCTGTGCCGGCCGGGTTCCGATCAGCGTTCGTCCGGCCGGGTAAACGGCGGGAACAGCTCGCCGCCGGAGCCACCGCCGGTGCCCGGCCCCGGGCTGTCCGTCGGGGTGGGGCCGGGGGGAGTCGGCTCGTCGTCCTCCTCCGGCACGCTGACGGTGATCGTCACGGTCGTACCGGTCCGCCTCTTCTCCCCGCCGCGCGGGTTCTGCCCGGTCACCTCGCCGGCCTCGGCCGGCGGGACCGGCTCGCCGTCGACGACCTTCACGTCGAATCCGGCGCGCCGTAGGGCATCCCGCGCGTCGTCCTCCTGGAGCCCGGTGACTCGGGGTACCTCGACGAGGTTGCCCCGGGAGACCTCGACGACCACGGTGCTGTTCGGGGCGACCTTCTTACCCTCGGCGGGGTCGACCTTGACGACGATGCCCTCGTTTTCCTCGCTGTTGACGTCCTTGCGCTGCACGGTCAGTCCGAGGCGCTCGAGTTGGCCCTTCACCGCCTCGTACCGGCCGCCGACCAGGTTCGTCGGGATCTCCACCGCCTTCGGGCCCTCGCAGACCCGGATCTCGACCTCGGTTCCCGCCTCGACGGAGGTGTTTGCCGGCTGGCTCTGCGCGGTGACCTTCCCGATCTCGCAGTCGTCGCTGGTGTCCGCCGCGCCGAGCTTGGGGGTCAGGTCGACCTGGCGCAGGCTGTTCTCGGCGACCTCCCGGGTGCTGCCGACTACGTTCGGCACCTCGACCGTGGCCGGTGTGTCGCCGCCATTCTTATTGATCATCAGTGCGGCGACCAGGGCGATCACCGCGAGCACGCCGAGACCGCTGAGCGTGGCGATCACCCAGGCGGACGCCTTGCGGCGCCGGGCGTCGCCGACCCGGGCCGGCGGCATCGGCCGACCCCCACCGGCCGGGATTTGCCGGGTCGTGGCGGTGTGCGACATCGCCATCGTCTGGTCCTCGCGCAGCACCGGGGTGGCCATCACCGGCCGGCCGGCCGCCGCGCGGAGCAGGTCGGCCCGCATCTCGGCCGCGCTCTGGTACCGGTTGAGCGGGTTCTTCGACAGTGCCTTGAGCACGATCGCGTCGATCGGCGGGGTGACGTCCGGGTTGAGGTCGCTCGGCGACGGCGGATCTTCCCGGACATGCTGGTACGCGACGCTGACCGGACTGTCGCCGACGAAGGGCGGATGGCCGCAGAGTAGCTCGAACAGGACACAACCGGCGGCGTAGACGTCCGATCGCGCGTCCACCGCCTCGCCCCGGGCCTGCTCCGGCGAGAGGTACTGGGCGGTACCGATCACCGCGCTGGTCTGCGTCATCGTGGTGGCACCGCTGGCCAGCGCCCGGGCGATACCGAAGTCCATCACCTTGACCTGGCCGGTCTGGGTCATCATCACGTTGCCGGGCTTGATGTCCCGGTGGATGATCCCGTGCCGGTGGCTGAACTCCAGCGCGGCGCAGACGTCGGCGGTGATCTCCAGGGCCCGCCGGGGCATCAGCCTCCCCTCGGCGGCCAGCACCTCCTTGAGCGTCCGGCCGTTGACGAACTCCATCACGATGAACGGCAGCGTCTCACCGGTCGGCGCGATCTCCTCGCCGGTGTCGTAGACGGCGACGATCGCGGGGTGGTTCAGGGACGCGGCGTTCTGCGCCTCGCGGCGGAAGCGCATCTGGAAGGTGTCGTCGCGAGCCAGATCGGTACGAAGCATCTTGATCGCGACATCGCGGCCGAGCCGGAGGTCGCGCCCGCGGTGCACCTCGGCCATGCCGCCGTAACCGAGCAGCTCGCCGACCTGGTACCTGCCACCCAGCAGGCGGGCCTGCGCCGTCATCTCGTCTGTCGTCCTTCGCTCATCTGGTCACCCCGTCGGGGTCCACGGTCCGCTCCACCAGACGGTACGGCGCACCGGTTGGTGCGTCGCGTCCGGCTGCCGACCGCATGTCCGTTGTCGCCGTCTGGGGCGCTGGCATGCTGCTGTTCTGGTTCTGGTTCTTACTCCAGTTGAAGGCAATCACGCCCGAGCAGATCATTACCAACATGCCCAACACGACGAAGAGCGCGATCAGCAGCGAGCGGTTCCCGGACGACGACGGCGGTACGGCCGGACGTCCCGGATACGAGTATGCGACCTCCGGTCGGGGCCGGACCGGCTGCGGCACCGGGGCCGCGCCCCGGTTGTAGCCGGCGGGTCCGACCGGCGCCGTACCGGCCGGCGGCCGGGCCACCGGCACGGCTGCCGGGGAGTGTGGCGCTGCCGGCGCGACCCGCGCGGCGCCGGGTGGCACCCGGGGCGCGGGCGGAACCGAGGTCGGCCGGGGCGGCATTGCCGGCGCGGGCGGCTGCGGTGCGGGGCGCTGTGGCGGCACCGGCAGCGACCCTACCGGGCGCCCGGGCTGGCCGGCCATCCCGATCGTGGCCGCGGCCTGCCGGGACACCGCCGCCAACTCCGCGGCGCTCTGCCAGCGGGCCTTGGGGTCCTTCGCCATCGACCGCTCGACGATCGCCCGGATCGCCGGTGGGATGTCGCCGGGGAGCTGCCGGGGAGCGTCCCGGACGTGCTTCATCGCGATCTCGATCGCACTGTTGCCCTCGAAGGGCCGCCGGCCGGCGAGACACTGGTACGCGACCACGCCGAGCGCGTAGACGTCGGAGGTGGGGGTCGCCACCTCGCCCGCCGCCTGCTCCGGGGAGATGTAGGACGCCGTGCCGAGCACCGAACCGGCGGCGGTGAGCTGCCCGACCAGGGCCGAGCGGGCGATGCCGAAGTCGGTCAGCACGAGCGTGCCGTTCGGCCGGACCAGCAGGTTGCCCGGCTTCACGTCCCGGTGCACGATGCCCTTGTCGTGCGCGGCCTGCAACGCGTCGGCGGCCTGCGCGACCAGCGCCATGGTGCGGGCCGGGGTGAGCCGGCCGACCCGGCTCAGCGTCCGGGACAGCGCGTCGCCCTCGACGTACTCCATGACCAGGAAGGCGATCTGCTGGTCGCTGCCGTAGTCGTAGACGTCCACCACCCCGGGATGGTTGATGGTGGCCATGGTCCGGGCCTCGCCCCGGAACCGCTCGGCGAAGCCCGGCTCGTCGAGCAGGGCCGGCAGCAGGATCTTGACCGCCACCGTACGGCCGAGCACCTCGTCGGTGCCCCGCCAGACGTCGCCCATGCCGCCGCCGGCGATCCGCTCGTCGAGGCGGTACCGGTTGCCGAGCAGCACTCCGGGCTTCAGCATGTCAACGGCCTCCCCGGTCGGCGATGACCGCCCGCATGATCTGCTGGCTGATCCGCGCCGCCTCGCCGCTGCCGCCCGACCCGGCGTTCTCCAGAAAGACGCAGACCGCCGAGATCGGCTTGCCTTCGCTGTTGATCGCGAACCCGATGAACCAGCCGTGGTCGGGATTGGTCCCGCCGGTCTCGGCGGTGCCGGTCTTGCCACCGACCCGGTACCCGTTGATCCTCGCGTTGGTGCCGGTGCCGTTCTGCACCACGCTGACCATCATGTCCTGGAGCTGGCCGGCGACCTCGGCGCTGACCGGCTCGCGCAGCTCCTTCGGCACCGCCGTGTAGTAGTCGGTGGTGCGGTCCGGGCCGAGCTGCTGCTGCACCAGGTACGGCCGCATCTGCCGCCCGTCGTTGGCCACCGTGGCCGCGATCAACGCGCCCTGCAACGGGGTCATCCGGACGTTGTTCTGCCCGATCGAGGACTGCGCCACCTGCGGCGGGTCGTCGTTGCCGTCCGGGGTCGCCATCTCGCCGGTACGGCTCGCCACCACCTTCTGGCCCGAGCCGTTGAGCCGGCCCACGGCCAACTCGTCGTCCTCGAAGCCGAACTGGCGGGCCTCGTCCTTGAGCTTGTCGGCGCCGAGCGTCACCCCGAGCCGGGCGAAGCCGGTGTTGCAGGACTCGGTCAACGCCTGGGTCAGGGTCACCTGGGACTCGGGGCAGATGCTCGGCGCCGCGTTACGGATCTCCTCACCGGCGGTCGGCGCCAGGTAGCTCGCGCCGGCCGGGATCCGGGTGCCGGGGTCGTACCCGTTCTCCAGGGCGGCGGCCGCGGTGATGACCTTGAAGGTGGAGCCCGGCGGGAAGATCTCGGAGAGCGCCCGGTTCTTCAGCGGGCCGTCCTTGGCGGCGTCGAGCCGGTCGTACGCCGCCTGCGCCTTGTCCGTGTCGTGGGCGACCAGCGGGTTCGGGTCGAAACTCGGCATCGAGACCAGTGCCTGGATCGCCCCGGTGGTGGGATCCAGCGCCACCGCAGCGCCCTTGGTCGCGTCCTTGCGGTTGTTGACCAGCTCGCGGTACGCGGTCTCCTGCGCCCGGGGCGAGAGGGTGAGCAGGATGTTCCCGCCGGCGGTCTGGTTGCCGGTGAAGAGGTCCCGCACCCGGTCTCCGAGGAGCTGGTCGCTGGTCCCGGCGAGAAACTCGTTCTCGCTCTTCTCGATCCCGGTGTCGGCCATGTTGACCGGCTTGTACCCGAGGACGTGCGCGTACACCTCACCCTTCGGGTAGGTGCGGAGGAAGTTCAGCTTGCCGCCGGTCTCCTTGCTGGTCGCCAGGGGCGTCCCGCCGGCCTCGATGATCCCGCGCTTGCGCTCGTACTCGGCGACCTGGACCCGGCCGTTGTAGTCGCTGTTGCGGTACTCGTCGGCCTTGTACGCCTGCACGTAGTTGAGGTTGGCGAAGAGCAGGCCGAACAGGATCATCGCGACGATGCCCACCTTGCGCAACGGTGCGTTCACGGCCTGATCACCTCCGTTGTGGCGCCGTGCAACTGGGCCGGCGGTCCGGCGGGCACCCCGCTGGGCCGGGCCGGTGAGCTGGAGTCGACCGGCCGGCGCGCAGCATCGGAGATCCGGAGCAGGGCCGCGACCAGCAGCCAGTTCGCCATCAGCGACGAGCCACCGGCGGAGAGGAACGGCGTGGTCTGGCCGGTGAGCGGGATCAGTCCGCTGACGCCCCCGATGATCACGAAGAGCTGGAGGCAGACCGTGAAGGAGAGGCCACCGGCGAGCAGCTTGCCGAACGAGTCCCGGACGGCCAGCGCGGCCCGCAGCCCTCGCTCGATGATCAGCAGATAGACCACCAGCAGGGCGGAGAGCCCGAACAAGCCGATCTCCTCGCCCAGCCCGGCGAAGACGAAGTCGGTGTGCACCTCGGGGATCTCCAACGGCTGCCCGGCACCGGGGCCGGTCCCGAAGAGCCCGCCGGTGCCGAGTCCGAGCAGTCCCTGGAGGGTCTGCCAACCGGTGTTGTACGGGTCGCCGTACGGGTCGAGCCAGATGTCCACCCGGGTGTAGAAGCTGGCGAACGGCCCGCCGACCGTACTGCCGAGATACCAGGCGAGCACGGCACCGCCGCAGAAGAGCAGCAGGCCGATGATCAGCCAGCTGACCCGTTCCGTGGCGATGTAGAGGGTGACCACGAACATGCCGAAGTAGAGCAGCGAGGTGCCGAGGTCCTTCTGGAAGACCAGCACCCCGAGACTGATCAGCCAGACCACGATGACCGGGCCGAGATCCCGACCCCGCGGGAAGTCGACGCCGAGCACCCGCCGACTGGCCAGCGAGAGCACCTCGCGCTTGCGGACCAGGTAGTAGGCGAAGAAGACCAGCAGGGCCAGCTTGGCGAACTCGCCGGGCTGGATCGTGAACCCGCCGAAGCTGATCCACAGCTTGGCGTCGGACTGCGGGTTGACCTGCGAGTATTTCGGGGGCAGCAGCGTCGGGGTGATCACCAGCACGATGCCGGCCAGCACCAGGGTGTAGGCGTACCGGCTGATTGCCCGGTGGTCCCGGATCAGCACCAGCAGGCCGGCGGCGAGCGCCACCGAGAGCAGCGTCCAGGCGAGCTGCCGCCCGCCGGTGCCGGAGAACATGGTGAGATCGGCCCGCTCGTCCGGGGTGGCCCGGCCCAGGTCGAGCCGGCGCAGGAAGGCCACGCCGAGGCCGTTGACCAGGGCGACCGCCGGCACCAGCACCGGGTCGGCGTACGGTGCCAGGAATCGGACCACCACGTGGATCGCCAGGAAGACGGCGGTGATCGACGCGATCGGTACCCAGAAGTCGAAGGTCACCGTGTCGAGCAGGTTCGCCTCGGCCGTCGCCGCGTACGCCGCCACGACGACCATGGCCAGCAGCAGCAGCGCCAACTCGGCATTCCGCCTGGATCTGGCGGCGACTCGGACACGTGGCAGCTCGCCCGTTGGTGCGGGCGTCGATGCCGATCCAGGCGGGGCGGTCACGTGAATTCCCTCGGATCGTCGGAGCTGACGCTCACTCGATCGACCGGCATCCCGCAGGGTCGGTGACCGGCGGGATCGGGTCGGACGGTGGCGCGTCGGGCGTACCCGCCGGGGTGGCGGTCGCCCGAACGGTCTGGCCGGGGGTAGGAGTGGGTACGGACGGGGGCGGTGTGGTGACGCCGGGCGTGGGGGTCGGGAGGACGCTCGGCTGGCAGAGCGGCTTCAGGTTGGGGTTGCCCGGGTCCTCGTTCGTCAGCTCGGCGAGCCGGCGTACCGCGTCGG
This sequence comes from Plantactinospora sp. B6F1, assembly GCF_040120695.1. NCBI lineage: Bacteria > Bacillati > Actinomycetota > Actinomycetes > Micromonosporales > Micromonosporaceae > Plantactinospora > Plantactinospora sp. B6F1. The sequence goes on from NZ_JBEEAC010000002.1 coordinate 89,007, forward strand.
GCTCGTCGTCGGCCTGGATGCCCTGCTTCACCTGTTCCTGGGCGGCGGCGGTCAGGTCCTCCAGCTTGGTCGGGCTGGTGGCGTGCACGTTCGACAGCTCAAGCCCGGCGATCCGGCCCGGAATGCCCTGGAAGACCGCGAGCTGACCGTCGTCGGTGGCGCCGACGTAGTACTGCCGCTGGGTGTAGTCCCAGCCGAACCAGAGTCCCGCGCCGACCACCCCGAGCAGCGCCACCACGAGTACGGCGGTGCGCAGCGGACGCCGACGGGGGCGCTCGGGCTCGTCGTCCGCGGAGGGCTCGGTCTCGGCCGGCTCGGGGCTGGCCGGACGCGGCGGGGAGAGTGCCGAGGCCCGGGCGGCCGGCGTCGAGTCGTCGGCCGAGGTCGCCATGCCCCGGTCCCGGGAGGCCGCACCCCCGACGATCGGGGCGGCCTCCAGGATGTCCTGGTCGCTGGCGTCCGCGATGATCACGGTTATGTTGTCCGGACCGCCGCCCCGGAGCGCGAGCTGCACCAGCCGCTCCACGCACGCCTGGGGGTCCTTGAGGTCGCGCAGGGTGTCCGCGATGGTCTCCGCGCTCACCACCCCGGAGAGCCCGTCGCTGCAGATCAGGTAGCGGTCACCGCTGCGCACCTGGCGTACCGAGTATTCGGGGTCGATGTCGCGGCCGTCCAGCGCCCGGGTGAGCAGCGACCGCTGCGGGTGGCTGCTCGCCTCCTCCAGGCTGATCCGCCCCTCGTCGACCAGCATCTGGACGTATGTGTCGTCCTTGGTGATCTGGGCGAACTCGCCGTCCCTGAGCAGGTAGGCGCGCGAGTCACCGATGTGCACCATGCCGATCTTGCTGCCGGAGAAGAGCAGTGCGGTGAGGGTGGTGCCCATCCCTTCGAGATGCGGGTTGGCGTCCACGGTGTCGCGCAACTGTTGGTTGGCGGTGTCCACGGCCGACCGCAGCGCGTCGACGAGGGCGTCACCCGGGACGTCCTCGTCGAGCGGGGCCATGGCACCGATGACGATGTTGCTGGCGACGTCACCGGCGGCCATCCCGCCCATGCCGTCGGCCACGGCGAGAAGCCGCGGCCCGGCGTAGACGGAATCCTGGTTGCCGTCTCGGATCAGCCCGCGGTCGCTGTGCGCCGCGTAACGCAGGGTCAGAGTCATGGCCGTAATTCGAGAGAGGTGCGGCCGATTCGGATCGGCACGCCGAGGGGGACGGGGGTAGGTCCGGTGACCTTAGCGCGATCGAGGTAGGTCCCGTTAGTCGAGCCGAGATCTTCGACGAACCACTGCCCCGATCGGGGCACGAGTCGGGCGTGCCGGGCCGAGGCGTAGTCGTCGGTGATCACCAGGGTCGAGTCCTCCGCCCGACCTATGGTGATCTGCGCTTCGCCGAGCGTGATCCGCGTGCCGGCGAGCTGGCCCCCGGTGACGACCAACTGGTGCGCCGCCCGGCCCCGTTTGACCTTCGCCGGCTTGTTCTGCCCCAGCGCGACCCCCACCCCGCGCGGCGCGGCGACGAGGCGGCTGGACCTCGCGCCGGCGAAGAGGTCCCGACGGATCACCCCGACCACCGTGAACACGAAGATCCACAGCAGGACGATGAAGCCGATGCGGGCAACGGTGATGACTAATGGGGGCAAGGTGGTTAACCGTCCACGCGGAAGGTCAGGGTGGTGGTGCCGAGTTGGATCATGTCGCCGGGGTTGAGCGCCACGGCCGAGACCCGCTGCCCGTTGACCATGGTGCCGTTGGTCGACCCGAGGTCGGTCAGCACGACCTGACCGCCGTCGAAGTCGAGCCGGGCGTGTCGGCGGGAGATGCCGACGTCCGGCAGCCGCAGGTTCGCCTGGTCGCCCCGGCCGATCACGGTCGACCCCATCTGCAACGGATAGGTGCGGCCGTCGCCGGAGACGAGCCGGATGTTGCGACCACCGGCGCCGTGGCCCGGCGGTGGGCCGTAGCCGCCGCCCTGGTCGTACGGCGGATAGCCGCCGGGTTGCTGGTCGTATGGCGACTGGTGCACCGGGGCGACGTCGCCGCCGGTGTAGACCTCGGCGGTGACCCGGAACATGCCCGTGTCGAGACCATCCCCGCGCTCGATCTCGACGATGACGTCGCCGTAGACCGTCCACGCCTGCTCACCGATGAACTCCGCCTGCGACTGGGCCAGCTCCTGGGCCAGCGCGGCGGCGTACGGCGCCAGCCGACTGTGGTCGTACGGCGAGAGATCGATCACGTAGCGGTTGGGTACCAGAGTGCGCCCACCGGCGAGGATCGCCTTGTGCGCCTCTGCCTCCCGCTGCATCGCGTTGAGGATCTCGACGGGGTGCACCACCCCTTTGAACACCTTTGCGAAGGCCCCCTCGACCAGGCCCTCCAGACGCTTCTCAAAGCGTTGCAGCACGCTCACCGGCTCCTCCTCGGGTTCCGAGGACATGATGGTATCCGGCCGCCGCACGTGCGGCTCGCACGCCGCTCGGCCGCCTGCAGCCGGCCTCTCCTCAGCGGCCGGGTTTGGTCGTGCTACTCTTCCATCCGCTGCGGGCGGTAACACCCGCGGCGGCAGTAGGGACAGCGTAGTATGTCCCGACACATGCCGAAGAGTGGGCTCCGGACACGATCGTTATTGTCCTGTGGCGCGCTCAGGGAATGAGTCGGGTTGTCCCGGGCTTCTCGTCGGGAGGGCACGGGGCGACGCGGGTCACGCCTCGCCAGGGGAAGTGGCGGAATGGCAGACGCGCACGGTTCAGGTCCGTGTGCCCGAAAGGGCGTGGGGGTTCAACTCCCCCCTTCCCCACCACCTCAAGGGGCTCCGTGGCGACACGGGGCTCCTTGTTCATGTCGAGGCAACGGCGCCACCGCGCTATGCTCCGGTGGTTTCCGACCGAGGCGAACCAGGAGTGACGTGTGACAGTCGCGTTGGTGACCGGATCCGGCGGCCTGATCGGATCCGAGGCGGTCCGGCACTTCGCCGGCCTCGGCCTGGACGTGGTCGGGATCGACAACGACATGCGCCGGCAGTTCTTCGGCGCGGAGGCGTCCACCGCGTGGAACGTGCTGCGGCTCACCAGCGACCTCGGTGACGCGTACACGCACCACGACGTGGACATCCGCGACCGGGACGCGCTGGCCGGGATCTTCCGGCGGTACGGCCGCGACATCGGCGTGGTGATCCACACCGCCGCGCAGCCCTCGCACGACTGGGCCGTGCGCGACCCCTTCACCGACTTCGACGTAAACGCGGGCGGCACGCTGAACGTCCTGCAGAACGTCCGCGAGCACTGCATCGACGCGCCGGTCATCCACTGCTCCACCAACAAGGTCTACGGCGACCGGCCCAACAGCCTCCCCCTGGTCGAGCAGGAGACCCGCTGGGAGCTCGCCACGGACCACCCGTACTTCGACGGGGTCAAGGAGGACATGTCGATCGACGCGTCGCTGCACTCGATCTTCGGCGCTTCCAAGGTCGCCGCGGACGTGATGGTGCAGGAGTACGGTCGCTACTTCGGCATGAAGACCGCCTGCTTCCGCGGTGGCACCCTGACCGGTCCGGCGCACTCCGCCACCGAGTTGCACGGCTTCCTCGGCTACGTCATGCGCTGCAACATGGAACGCCGGACATACAAGATATTCGGCTACCAGGGCAAGATGGTCCGGGACGCGATCCACAGCCACGACGTGGTCGCGGCCTTCGAGGCGTTCTTCCGGGAGCCGCGTTCGGCGGCGGTCTACAACCTCGGCGGCGGGCGGCACTCGAACTGCTCGCACCTGGAGGCGTTCGCGCTGGCCGAGAAGATCACCGGGCGGGAGATGGTCACCGAATACCGCGAGGCCAACCGGGTCGGCGACCACCAGTGGTGGATCGGCTCCAACGCCGCCTTCCAGCGCGACTACCCGCACTGGAAGCAGATCTACGACGTGCCGATGATCCTCCAGGAGATCCACGCGGCCAACGTCGACAAGTGGGTGCCGCGGCCGTGAGGGCGCCGACCAGCGAGGCAGGGGGAGGACAGTGATCTCGCGGGGTAAGCGCAACGTGCTCGGCGTACTGGTCGACGCGGTCGACTACGAGGCCGCGACCGAGCAGGTGGTGGCGGCCGGGCGGGAGCGCCGGCCGATGGCGCTGACCGCGCTGGCCGTGCACGGGGTGATGACCGGGGTGCTCGACCCGGCGCACAACGCCCGGCTCAACGCCTTCGACGTGGTCACCCCGGACGGGCAGCCGGTACGGTGGGCACTCAACCTGCTGCACCGCGCCGCCCTGGCCGAGCGGGTCTACGGACCCGACCTGACCCTGAGTGTGCTGGCCAGGTTCGCCGACGAGGGCATGCCGGTCTACCTCTACGGCTCCACCGACGAGACCCTGGCCCGGCTGATCCCGGAGCTGGAGCGGATGTTCCCGGCCCTGAAGATCGCCGGGACGGAGTCGTCGAAGTTCCGGCCGGCCCGCCCGGGCGAGGACGCCGAGATCGCCGACCGGATCCGGTCCTCCGGGGCCCGGCTCGTGCTGGTCGGGCTCGGCTGCCCCCGGCAGGAGGTCTTCGCGTACGCGATGCGACCGCTGCTCGACATGCCGCTGATGGCGGTCGGTGCGGCCTTCGACTACCACGCCGGACTGCTCCGCAAGCCTCCACCGTGGATGCAGCGGGTCGGGCTGGAGTGGCTGTGGCGGTTCGGCCTGGAGCCGAAGCGTCTCTTCCACCGCTACATGGTGCTCAACCCGGCCTACGTGGCCCGGCTGACCGCGCAGCGGCTCGGGATCTGGAAGGCGACCCCGCCGGCCCCGGCGACCGACCGCCCGGCCACCTTCGCGGTCTGACCAGCTCCTCCTTGGCCGGGTAGGGCTGCCCCTACCCGCGAGAGGCCGGTCGCCGGGAGTGTTTGGGGGTGCCGGGTCCGGTTGACTCGCTGCCATGGACGCGGTGCGGCTGGCGGAGGTCAGCAAACGGTACGGCTCGGGCGAAAGCGCGGTCATCGCGCTGGACCGGGTGACCCTCGGTTTCGTCGACGGCACGTTCACGGCGGTGATGGGTCCGTCGGGTTCCGGCAAGAGCACGCTGTTGCAGTGTGCGGCCGGCCTGGACCGGCCGACCGCCGGTAGCGTCACGGTCGGCGACGTCGATCTCGGCGGGCTCTCCGAGACGAAGCTGACGCTGCTGCGCCGGGACACCATCGGCTTCGTCTTCCAGTCCTTCAATCTGCTCTCCGCGCTCACCGCCGAACAGAACGTCGCCCTGCCGCTGCGGCTGGCCGGGCACCGACCGCACCGGGGCGACGTCCGGGCCGCGCTCGCCGCGGTGGGACTGGCCGGGCGGGCCGGGCACCGGCCGGCCCAGCTCTCCGGCGGTCAGCAGCAGCGGGTGGCGATCGCCCGCGCGCTGATCACCCGGCCCCGGGTGCTCTTCGCCGACGAGCCGACCGGTGCGCTGGACTCCACGGCCGGGCGCGAGGTGCTGCGGCTACTGCGCGGGCAGGTGGACCGGGCCGGACAGACGATCGTGATGGTCACCCACGATCCGGTGGCCGCCGGGTACGCCGACCGGGTGGTCTTCCTCGCCGACGGGCGGGTGGTGGACGAGCTGCGCCAGCCGACCGCGTCGGCGGTGGCGGAGCGGATGACCGCCCTGGAACCGGCCGCGCCCGACGCCCCGGCGCCGGTCCGCCCCGCACCGGTCCCGCTCGGCGCGGCCCCGCTCCCGGTGGACGGCGCCGCAACGGGTGGGCCGGGTCGGGTGGCGCCGTGCTGACGCTGGCCGGCCAGACGTTCCGCAGTCGCTGGACGGCGTTCGTCGGCACCTTCGTCGCGCTCTGCCTCGGCGTCTGCCTGCTGGCCACCACCGGGCTCGCGCTGGCGTCCAGCGTCACCGGTCCGGACCGGCCACCGCGGTGGTACGGCAACGCCGACGTGGTGGTGGCCGGACCGAAGTCGGTCAGCGTCACCACGGGTACCGGCGACGAGCGGTACACGACAACCACGGATACGCCGTACTCGCGGCCGGTGCCGGCCGAGCTGGCGGACCGGCTGGGCGGGGTGCCGGGGGTCACCGAGGCGGTAGCCGACCGCCGGGTGCCGGTGGACCTGGCCGGTACCGCCGGGGTGGCCCGGCCCTGGTCGGCCGCGGCGCTGGGTGGGTACGGCCCACTGGTGGGTCGACCGCCCACGGTGGACGGGGAGGTGGTGCTGACCTCGCCGGGCGGACACCGGCCGGGCGACCGGGTGCCGGTGCAGACCCCGGACGGACCACGGACGTTCACCGTCAGCGGGGTGCTGGCGCCGGCCGGCGAGGACGGGCCGGCGGTCGCCTTCCTCACCGACCGGGCCGCCGCCGCGCTTGCCGGTGACCGGATCACCGCCGTGGCGCTCCGGGCCGCCGACGGTGTCTCCGCAGGCACGCTGGCCGAGCGGGTCCGCGCCGCCGCGCCCGGGTTCCGGGTGCTCACCGGCGACGACCGGGCGGCCGCCGAGCCGGATCAGGACGGCGACGCGCTGGCCCTGGCGGCCTCGCTGCTGGGCACCACCGCCGGGGTGGCCACCTTCGTCTCGATCTTCGTGGTCGCGGGTACGTTCTCGTTCGCGGTCGCCCAACGCCGACGCGAGTTCGCACTGTTGCGGACGACCGGTGCCACGCCACGGCAGATCCGCCGGCTGGTGCTCGGCGAGGCGGTACTCGTCGGAGTGCTGGCCGGGCTGGCCGGCAGCGCGCTCAGCCTGGTCACCGCGCCGCCGTACGCGCACTGGCTGGCCCGGTCCGGCTTCGCGCCGGAGGACTTCACCGCCCGGTTCATCCTCTGGCCGCTGCTCGCCGCATCCGGGGTGGGGCTGCTGGTCGCCCTGCTCGGCGCCGGGATCGCCGCCCGGCGGGCGGCCCGGGTACGCCCGGTCGAGGCGCTGCGCGAGGCGTCGGTCGACACCCGGGTGATGGGCTGGGGGCGGTGGTCGTTCGGGCTGCTCTTCCTCGCCGGTGCGGTGCTGCTGCTCACCGCGCTGCCGGACATCGGGGTCTCGGACGGCCTGGCGATGGTCATGCTGGTCGCCCAGTTGGGGCTGGCCGCCGCCGGGCTGCTGGCACCGGTACTGATCCGGGTGCTCGTGCCGCTGCTCGGCGCCGCACTTCGGGGCCAGACCGGCACGATCGCCCGGTCGAGTGCGTTGAGCGCGCTGCGCCGCACCACCGCCACCGCCGCGCCGATCCTGGTCACCGTCGGCATCGCGGCCACCACCCTGCCGCTGACCGCGACGCTGTGGGAGGCCGAGCAGCGTTCGGCCCGGGACCGGGTCGCCGCCACCGCCGTGGCGACCGCGAGCGGTCCGGTCGGGCTGGCCGAGCCGACGGTCGCGGCGCTCGGCCGGGTCGCCGGGGTGCGCGCCGCCGTTCCGAGCCGGCGGACCGAGGTGTACGTGCGCAGCGACGACTATCCCGAGGAGTACTCCGCCCGATTCGTCGGGGCGGGGCTGGACCGGGTGCTGCGGCTGCCGACCGTGGCGGGTTCGGTCGCCGGGTTGACCGGTACCGACACGGTGGCGGTCAGCCGGTCGATGGGCTGGCGGGTCGGTGAGCGGGTCCAGGTGTGGCTGGCCGACACGACCGAGGTGCGGCTGCGGGTGGTGGCCGTACTCGCCGACTCGGTCGACCTGGACCGGACCCTGCTGCTGCCCTGGGAGCTGGGCCGGGCACACCAGCCCGGCGGCGCCGACGTCGTCTACCTGGACGGCGGCGATCCGGTGGCGCTCGACGCGGCTGCCGTCGCCGGTGGCGGGAGGGTGCTGCCGACTCCCGAGCACCTGGTGGCGGGGGACGCCGCGCAGTACGAGCAGAACCGGGTGGCGCTGCTGGCGGTGCTCGGGATGGCGCTGCTCTACACCGGCATCGCGATCGCCAACACGTTGGTGATGGCGACCAACGACCGGCGGCGGGAGCTGGCGGTGCTGCGCCTGTCCGGGGCGACCCCCGGGCAGGTGCTGCGGATGATCGGCTTGGAAGCGGTGCTGGTCGGACTCTCCGGCACGGCACTCGCCGCGCTGGTGGGCGCTGCGATGCTGGCCGGGCTACGGGCCCGGTTGGCCGAACTGGTGGCGCAGCCGCAGGTCACCGTGCCGTGGTTGCCGATCACGCTGATCGCGGCCGGGTGCCTGCTCGCCGCCGTGCTGGCCAGCCTGGTGCCGGCGATGCTGGCGCTGCGCACCCCGGCCGCCCAGCTCGCGGGGGTGCGGGAGTAGGCGCTCGACACCGAGCCGGTTGTCGGCAGGCGGTCCAGGGTAGCCTTCCAGACCGGAGGGATGAGACAGCCGAAACGTGTCTCGACTGTCCTGCGGGTTCCCCCCGACCACGCAGGCATGGAGAGGGTTCAGACAATGAAGCGGGCCATCAAGCTGACCAAGCATTACACGCCTAATTCCCTGCGTGTGGTGGCGCGACGGGTGATGGGCAACGCCCACAACGCGAAACTACAACTCACGGTCCCGGTGGAGGTCCGCAGCGAGTTCGAGAACATATTTCACTGCACGGTACGCAAGGCGGGAAGCCAATGGGTCAAGGCCCTGTTCAGCGATCCCGTCATCTACCGCTACAGCGGGCTGCTCCCGTACGATCCGCGGCCGCACAATTGGCGTTATCCACAGCCTCTCCCGCCCGGCCGCATCGTCTCGTCGCTCTTCGTCTCCTACAACGGATTCATGAACATCCCCAAGTCCGGGCGGTATCGGACGTTCTTCATCCTCCGGGACCCCCGGGACCTCGTCGTTTCCGGCTACTTCTCCTATCGGAGTTCACACACGGCGATGGGGGATGTCCTCCAGGTCCGGAAGGTGCTCCAGGAGAAGCCCTTCAAGGAGGGGATGCTGCACGTCATCGAGCACCTCGCCAACAAGGGCACCTTCCGGTCCCTCCGGGCCTGGGCGAAAGCCCCGAACACGGAGACGGTCCGCGTCTGCCGGTACGAGGACCTGACCGGCGAGCGGCAGGCGGACGAGGTCGAGCAGTTGATGCGGCACTGCGGGATTCCCATTCCGCCGGCCGAGCTGGCGGCTTTGCTGTCGCGGTACAGCTTCTCGCGGATGCGCAACACCCAGGCGAGTGACCCGGCGCTGTCCCACTACCGCAAGGGGAAGCCCGGCGACTGGCGCAACCACTTCGACGACGACATCTACGAGGCCTTCGCCGCCGCCACGGGCGATCTCGTCGAGGTGCTCGGCTATCCCGGGTACGAGGCACCCGCGACGCGGGACGGGGACTCCTGAGTTTCGACCTGCCGGCCGCCCCGTACCCCGTGGCGGCCGACCGGCCCTGGCCGGGCCCGCCATGGGACGGAATTCATCCGGTCGCCCCCTGTTGCGCCAGGATAGCGCTTTCCTATGCTGGGCCGATGATGAGGATCGACCAGGGCCTGACCCCGTCCGCGCTGCTACCGAAGATCGACCGGCTCTGGGAGGTCTCCGCTCAGAAGATCGACTCGATCGGGAAGAGCTGCCCGCCCGGCGCCCCGTCGCCGGTCTTCACGGTCGACGGGCAGTACACCGCCCGGGGCTGGACCGAGTGGACCCAGGGCTTCCAGTACGGCTCCGCGCTGCTCCAGTTCGACGCCACCGACGAGCGGCGGTTCCTCGACTCCGGCCGGGAACAGACCGTCGCGGTGATGGCCAGCCACGTCAGCCACATCGGCGTACACGACCACGGGTTCAACAACGTCAGCACGTACGGCAACCTGTGGCGGCTGATGAACGAGGGGCGGATCCCCGCCGACCGGGCCGAGCGGGACTTCTACGAGCTGGCACTCAAGCTGACCGGCGCGGTGCAGGCCGCCCGCTGGAAGACCACGGCGGACGGCACCGGCTACGTCTACTCGTTCAACGGGCCGCAGTCGCTCTTCGTCGACACCATCCGGTCCTGCCGGGCGCTCGCCGTGTCGCACCTGCTCGGACACGTGCTGATGGGCGAGCGGGACGAGCGGATCTCGCTGCTGCGCCGGCTGGTCGAGCACGCCGGCAACACCGCCCGGTGGAACGTCTACTACGGCGAGGGCCGGGACAGCTACGACGTCCCCGGACGGACCGCCCATGAATCGATCTTCAACGTGAACGACGGCAGCTACCGCTGCCCCAGCACCCAGCAGGGGTACTCCCCGTTCAGCACCTGGACCCGGGGCCTGGCCTGGGCGATGCTCGGCTTCCCGGAGCAGTTGGAGTTCCTCGCCGTCCTGCCCGACGAGGAGCTGACCCCGTACGGCGGCCGGGCCGCCGTCGAGGCGACGATGCTGCGCGCCGCCACCGCCACCTGCGACTTCTACCTGGCACACACCCCCACCGACGGCGTGCCGTACTGGGACACCGGGGCGCCCGGGCTGGTCCATCTCGGCGACTACCTGGACCGGCCGGCCGACCCCTACAACGCGCACGAGCCGGTGGACTCCTCGGCCGCGGCGATCGGCGCGCAGGGGCTGCTCCGGCTGGGCCGCCACCTCGACCGGGCCGGCCGGACCGAGGAGGGCCGGAAGTACTGGCAGGCCGGGCTGACCGTCGCCGACACGCTCTTCGGCGAGCCGTACCTGAGCACCGACGCCCGGCACCAGGGCCTGCTGCTGCACTCGGTCTACCACCGGCCGAACGGCTGGGACCACGTCCCCGCCGGGCAGCGGGTGCCGAACGGCGAGTCGAGCATGTGGGGCGACTACCACGCCCGGGAGCTGGCCCTCTATCTGCAGCGGGTGGCCCGGGACGAGCCGTACTACACCTTCTTCGGCCCGTCGGGGGTGCGGGCGTGACCGGCCGACCGGTGGCGGTGGTGACCGGCGGGTCACGCGGGATCGGCCGCGGCGTGGTGCTGGCGCTGGCCGGCGCCGGACACGACGTGGTGGTCAACTACGCCAGCAACGCGGACGCGGCGGCGGAGGTCGGCAAGGAGGTCGAGGCCCTGGGCGGCCGGGCCCACCTGGTCCGGGCCGACGTGTCCCGGGCCGGGGACCGGCGGCACCTGGTCGACGAGACGACGGCCGTGTTCGGCCGGATCGACCTGCTGGTCAGCAACGCCGGGGTGGCGCCGAGCGTGCGGGCGGACCTGCTCCAGGCCGGGGAGGAGTCCTTCGACCGGCTGGTCGACATCAACCTCAAGGGCCCGTACTTCCTGATCCAGCTCGTCGCCAACACGATGATCGCGCAGCAGGCGGCCGGCCGGGTCGAACGGCCGAAGATCGTGGTGATCTCGTCGATCAGCGCCTACACGGCCAGCGTCAACCGGGGCGACTACTGCGTCACCAAGGCCGGGCTGGCGATGACCGCCCAGCTCTACGCCGCCCGGCTGGCCGAGCACGGGATCAACGTCTACGAGATCCGGCCCGGCGTCATCGAGACCGACATGACCGGCCCGGTCAGGGCCCGGTACGACGACCTGATCCTCAATCAGGGCCTGACCCCGATCCGGCGCTGGGGGCAGCCCGAGGACGTGGGCCGGGCGGTCGTGGCCGTCGCCACCGACCTGCTGCCGTTCAGCACCGGCCAGGTGATCGACGTCGACGGCGGCTTCCACCTGCGTACCCTCTGATCGCCCTGCCCACGGCGGGCCCGGACGACGCGACGGGCCCCTTCCCGGCGTGGGAAGGGGCCCGCCCGCTGTCGGGTCAGCGCACTACAGGGTCAGGGTCCAGGCGTTGATGTAGCCGGTGTCCCCGGAGTAGACGTCCCGCACCTGCAACCGCCAGAGACCGTTGCCGGCCTCGGCGGAGAGGTTGACCGTGTACGTCGTGTTCACGTTGTCGGCGCCGTCGAAGATGCTGCTGTTCTTCAGCCGGTATCCGCTGCCGTCCGGAGCGATCAGGTCGATGATCAGGTCACCCCGGTAGGTGTGCACGATGTTCACCGCCACCGTCGAGGTGTTGGAGGCGTTGCGGTTGCACCCGGCGATGGTGATCCCGCTGGTGACGTTGACGTTGGTGTCCGGGATGGCCACGTCGGTCGGGTTGCTGGCCGTGCAGCCGGTGCCGGTGCCGGTCACCGTCAGCGTGTAGGAAGCGCTCCGGGTCGCCGACGCCCCGGTGCCGGTGATGGTCAGCGGGTACGTCCCGGGCACGGTGCTGGCGGTGGTGGCGATGGTCAGCGTCGCCGAGCCACCGGAGGTGACCGTTGCCGGGCTGAACGTGGCGGTGGCACCGCTCGGCAGGCCGCTCGCCGAGAGCGTCACCGACTGCGCGGAACCGGCCGTGGTGGCGGTGGCGACGGTGGCCGACACCGAGCCGCCCGGCGCCGTCGACCCGGTGCCCGGGGAGACCGAGACCGAGAAGTCGTTCGCCGGAGTGCCCTCGGAGACGTAGAGCAGCCGGTTCGGGGTGCCGGTGCCGGGGTTGGTCACCACGTTCGGCGTGGCGTTGTCGACCAGGTGGTCGCGGACCTGCTGCGGCGACCAGGTCGGGTTGGCGGAGAGCACCAGCGCCGCCGCGCCGGCCACGTGCGGCGACGCCATCGAGGTGCCGCTGATGGTGTTGGTGGCGGAGTCGCTGTTGTGCCAGGCGGAGGTGATGCCGACGCCCGGCGCCAGGATGTCGACGCAGGTGCCGTAGTTGGAGAAGCTCGCCGCCGCGTCGTTGTTCTGGGTGGCACCGACCGTGATGGCGTTCGGCACCCGGGCCGGGGAGTAGTTGCAGGCGTTCTGCCGCACCCCGAGCGTGTTGCCGTTGCCGGCCGCCACCACGTAGGTGATGCCGGCGTTGATGGAGTTGTTGACGGCGGTGTCGATCGCGCTGTCCGCCGAGCCGCCGAGGCTCATGTTGGCCACCGCCGGGCGTACCGCGTTCGCGGTGACCCAGTCCATCCCGGCGACCACCTGGGCGGTGCTGCCCTGACCCGAGCAGTTCAGCACCCGTACGCCGTAGATCCGGGCCGCCTTGGCCACCCCGTACGCGGTGCCGCCGACCGTACCGGCGACGTGCGTGCCGTGCCCGTGGCAGTCGTCGGCGGTACCGCCGTCGATCGCGTCGTACCCGCTCACCGCCCGGCCGCCGAACTCACCGTGGCTGAACCGGATACCGGTGTCGATGACGTACGCGTTCACGTTCGACGCCGTGTTCGGATAGGTGTACGAGCTGTTCAGCGGCAGGCTCCGCTGGTCGATCCGGTCGAGGCCCCAGGACGGGGGGTTCGGCTGGGTACCGCTGACCTGGAACATCTTGTTCTGCTCGACGTACGCCACGTCCGGGTCCGCGGCGATCCGCCGCGCGGTCTGCGCCGAGCCGCTGATCTCGAAGCCCCGCAGCGCGGCGCTGTAGGTGCGGCCCACCTTGCCGCCGTGCTTGCCGATCAGGCCCCGCGCCGTCGTCGACACGTTGGCCCGGGCGACCGCGGTGTCCTTGAACACCACGATGTAGCTGTCGGCGACGGCGTTCGGGCTGCCGACGCCCCGGACAGGTGCTTCCGGTGGAGCCGCGGCGGCCGGTACGGCGGCAGCGGCGATCATGGCCAGAGTGGACACTCCGACTATCACGGACCTACGAGGGAGACTCATCTCCCCTCCTCCCCTCCGATCGGTGCACGACCGCCCGCCCCGTTTGAGTGACGGGTCAGCACGACCGATCGAGCTGACAGTAGTCAGAACCCTTGCGGAACAGTAGATCCCGAACGTTCTATATTGACGAAGAGATGGTCATCTCTGCCCTCGTCGGCGGGCGGCCGCACCCCCTACGGGTGCCTTCTCGGGGGATCGGTGGGGGCGGGCCCGGATTCGCCCAGCCGGAAACCGGGCAAGGCTGTTGGCATGGACACCGATCTCGTCATCCTGCTCGCGATCGCCGCCGTCTGGCTCGCGGCCGGTCTCGTCGTCGAGGGGCTGCCGCAGCAACGGGCCGCGCGGCCGCTGCGCCGACGTACCGGGCTGCTCCTCGCGCTGGTCGGGTCCGGGCTGGCCGGTCTGGCCGGGATACTGCTGGCCGGTCTGGTCGAGGCGGAGCCGACGCTCGCCGACCGGACGGCGGCCGGGCTGGCGCTGCCGGCGGTGTCCGCGGCGGCCGTCGCGGCGGTGACGGTACGCCGCCTGCGGCAGCTCTGGGTCGGCGCGGGCGCCTTCGCCTCGGCGCCGGAGACCCCGGCCCCACCCACGCTGCGCGCCGCCGCCGCCCACCCGATGATCGCGTTGCCGGTGCAGGTGACCGGCCTGGTCATGCTGCCGGCGCTGGTCACCGCGACCGGTCTGGTGCCGCTGACCAGTCCGGGCATGATCGGGGTGGTGCTCACCGCGGCGGTGCTCGCGGTCGGCACCATCGGGGTACGGCACGCGCTGCGGCACAGCCGGCTGGTGGAGCGGGCGGTCACCGTACGGTCGCGCTCATCGCGTACGGCTGGTGTCCTGCACGTATAGCAGTTCGAGGATCGCCCGGGCGGCCTCGAACCAGCGGTCGAGCCAGAGCGAACCGGGGACGGTGCCCTTCGGCGGCAGTTCCAGCAGCAGCCCGCGCAGCAGCGGATGGTCGACGAGCGGCTCGCTCGGCGGCACGTCCGGCCAGCCGGCCGGCGGGAAGACCGGCTCGGTCAGCCCGCCCATGTCCAGCGACGGGAGCGTCGGCGTACGCTCCGGCGGGCTCGCCGCCGCCAGACCGGCGCCCAGTTCGGAGGCCCGCTCCGCCGGTGCGCCCTCCGACGCCCCGAGGTCGCCTTCGGCCGGCGCTTCCTCCACGGTGGTGCTGGTGTCCCGACGGGCGCCCCGGTACTTGCCGCCGAACCGTTCCGGCTTGGCGGAACCGTTGCCCAGATTCTCCGACCCGATCGTCATGTGTCTCGCCTGCCTCGCTCGGTGTGCGAACCCCCTGCGGCGGCCGGTCATCCCGACTCGTGCCACTTGGTACAACGACCCGACCGGTCACTGGCGACGGCCGGCCGGACCCGCCGGGCGACGTCGAGGCGCCCGGGAGTCGGAACGTCCGGGGGATGTCGTCGGGTACATCGACGCGGACCAGCGCGGCCATCCGGGCGGCTTCGATGCCGAGCGGATGACCGCGCTGGGGTGTCGGTGGTTCAGAGCAGGTCGAACTCGCCGTCCTTGGCACCGCCGACGAACGCGTCCCACTCGTCGGGCGTGAAGATCAGGGCGGGCCCGCTCGGGTTCTTCGAGTCGCGTACCGCGATCGCGCCGCCCGCGAAGGCCACCTCGACGCAGTTGTCACAGTTCGGTCCGCTGCGCGAACTCTTGTGCCAGGCTGCCCCGCTCAGGTCGACGCGGTACCCCTTTGTCTCCACTTCCACAATGGCTCCTCTGCCAACTTCGAAATCAGCGCGACGGACTCCTCCGGGCGTAGGGCTGCCGCGCGGATATGATCGAAGATAAATATGTATTTCTGTAGTTCATCCCGCTTCTCCAGAAATAGCCCGCCCGTAGCGTTTTCGGCGTAGACCACGTCCGGGTCACCCGGTTCCGGGAAGCCGAGGATGGTGAAAGTGCCGTCCATGCCGGCGTGCGCACCGGCGTCGAACGGCAGGACCTGGAGCGTGACGTTCGGTAGGTCAGCGGCCTCCACCAGCCGCTCCAACTGGGCTCGCATGACCGCGTCGCCGCCCACCGGCCGGCTGATCACCGCCTCATCGAGCACCACCCACAGATCGATCGGATCGTCCGGGTCAAGTAACGACTGACGACCCAACCGGACACGGACCCGCTGGTCGACTTCCTCGGCGACCCAGTCCGGCCGGGCGGACCGGATCATCGCCTGGGCGTACTCCTGGGTCTGCAACAGTCCGGGCACGGTCTGCTGCTCGTACGCCCGGATCGAGGCGGCCGCCGCCTCCAGCCCCACGTACGCCCCGGCGAGCACCGGGCTGTACGGATGCCACCAGCCCTTCTGCCGGGCCTCCCGGGCGATCTGGATCAACTCGTCGCACTCCGCACCCGTCACGCCGTAGATCCCGAGCATGTCCCGGACGTCCCGGACGGTGGCGCTGGTGTGACCGGTCTCGATCCGGGACACCTTGGACGCGGAGCACTCCAGCAACTCGGCGACGGCTTCGATCGTGACTCCGGCCTTCTCTCGGCGCTGGCGCAGCTCGGCTCCGAGCCGCCGACGGCGGATGGTCGGGCTCCGGCGCTCGGTCACCGGGACACCTCCGGACGATCAATTGGGGAGTCGGATTGCCGCCGCGCCTTCGACCGCCGACCGGCGGGGATCATTCGCGGCGGATGGAGCGATGATCCGCTCGGCCGCAGGGGCCGAAACCGGATCCAGTCTGCCGGTTCCACGCGCGGCGCATCAAGCGCCGTACAGCCCACTATCGCCATCCCGGAGCAAAGGGCAAACTGCAACTTGCATTGATCATGTTCTTGATGCACCCTGTCCGTATGGCTCGGGCTACGCAGCGTTCCCCTCTGGTCAGGCGACGCAATGCTCCCCCATTCTCGCCTGACCGTGGGGACGGCCGTGCCGGCGGTACGGCGAGAAGCCCCGCTCCGGGGTAAGAGCCCCCGCCGCTGTATGCCAGGGCCGCTACGGCGGCTGGCGCGTCCCGGAGTCGACAGGTGTTGGCCGGGGCGATGTGATGGCAACGACGCATCGCCCCGGCCGACGCCCCACTCCTTCGGCCACTCCCTGGCGGCGCAGCCGAGTGACCGCGTCAGAACCACCCACCAGACCCCCGCCCCGCCACTTCCGCCGGCCTGCCCGGCGCCAGTCGGACAGGAGCTGATGTGTCCCTTCCCCGCTCCGGTGACGTGCTCCACGTGACCCGCGCGGCGAGCGTCCAGTTCGCCGAACCCATCTACTTCCGGGTGATCCGGGTGCACGACTGGCAGACCTACCACGGCTGGGTCTGGCTCGACGGCTACGAGCTCAACCCGAGCGGCGACGCGGTCGCACGACGGTCGATATTCGTGCAGGTCAACGGCTTGCGTCAACTCCAGACCAACGCCGGCCGGCACAACTACCCGCGGGCCAGGCCACCCGCCCGGACCAACTCCAGCACCGTCACCGCCCGAGTCCGGGTGGGCTGAGCGGCATCTGCGGCAACGTCGCGCGGCCTCCACGGTCACCGCCCTAGAATTGGCGTACCCACCCCACGGGTTCACCACCCGCACGTCGTCGAGGGCCCCGAACCTGGGAGCCGCCGATGGCAGTTGAGACCTCCGACCGACACCGGACGACGTGTCGGAGCATGCCGGTCAGCCTGCTGCTTATCCTGATCACCGTCGGCCTGCCCGGCTGCACGAGCGGCACCGGCACCGGCCGCCCACCGGCCGTACGCCCCACGGCCGCCAACCCGACGCCGGTCGAATCGGGGCGTACCAGACCCGCACCGGAACTGACCGACCCCTCCGGGCGCGGCGGCGCGGCCGCCTCCGCATTCCCCACCCGTACCGACCGGGGTTGGCCGGGGCGGCGCGTCGGGCCCTGGCACCGGATGCCGACCGGGAACGACGACGGGACTCCGGACGACGCCGTCAGCACCGTCGAACCGGCGACCGATCCGGCCACCGCCTTCGACAACAATGCCCACCGGGCTCCGACCGGTCCGGACCGGCAACCTGGCGACGACGCCGAAACCCGGGCCGGGGCACCGCCGTCCACCGGCGGACCACCGCCGGGCTATCAGCGCTCATTGGCGTACTCCGGCCTGTTCGGCCTGGTGATCTCGGCGGTCGGGCTGGTCATGGTCGGCACCAGGCGCCGCTACTGGTAACCGGACCGACCCGGCCTACGGGGTGGGTTGGGTCGGACCGGTGGGACCGGGCGCGGTGGTCGGCGGCGGGGTCGGCGGCACGGCGACCACGAGGACGACCTCGCCGCCCGGCTCGACCTCCGTGCCGGTCGACGGATCCGTGTCCAGGACCGTTCCCGGTGATCGACCGGAGGTCTGTGGCCGGATCCGAGGCACCAGTCCCAGCCGCTCCAGCTCCGCCACGGCCTCCCGCTGAGAGAGTCCGACCAGCGGAGGCAGCGGTACCGGTGCCTCGGTGGTGCCCCCCGGGGTGGCGCTCGGCGTGGTGGCGGCGGTGGTCGGCGGACCGGTGGTGGAGGCGGTCGGCGCCGCCGGGGTGCTGACCACCGGGGACGGCGACGTCGGAGCGTCGCGCCGGGCCGAGTCGAAGATCGCCCAGCCGGCGACCACCAGGACGCCGAGCAGGATCACCGCCACCGTCCCGACCAGGATCGGCATCCACCAGCGCCGGTCGTCCTCCTCGGCGCCGTAACCCCAGTCCGGCTGCGGCTGCTGGGGCGGGGTCGGGCCGCGGGGCGGCACTCCGGCCCGGCCTGACCAGGCCGGCTCGCGGGGCGGGATCGGCGCGGTCGTGTCGGGCCGCCGGACGGTCGCGTCGAGCGGCCGCGTGGTCGGGTCGGCCCGGGTGGCGTCGGCCGGATCCTCCGGAGGCTGCCGCGGATCCTCGGCCATGCCACGTCCTCTCGCCATCGGATGGACCGGGCGAACCGCGTCAAACCTATCCGACCAGACGTGCCGCCGCCCATCGTCGCGGGCCCGGCGTGTCTGCCCGCGCTCCGCCGGCGACGGGCTAGGGCGTCGGCGGCCCGCTCTGGAGGGGGCCGTCGGAACAGTAGAGGCGGACCCGCTGGTTCCAGCGCAGCACCGTCCCGCCGGAGGGCTCCTGGTGGCGTACCTCGCCCCGCTTCCCGGTCGGATAGTTCGGATAGAGGCCTTCGTCGACCAGTTGCCGCGCCGCCTGCTTGCAGGACTCGCCGGCGAGCGCGGGCACCACCACCTCCGGTGCCGCACCCACCACGGTGACCCGGACCGTGGTGCCCCGCTTCACCGCGGTCCCACCCCTCGGGTGGGTACTGGCGACCGTGGGGTCGTCGCCCGCACTGCCGAAGACGAACTGCACGCCGAGGCCGAGCCCGAGCAGCTTGGCCCGGGCCTTCTGGAAGTCCTCGCCGACCACGTCGGGCAGGATCATCTGGCCGACCGGCGGCGGGGCGCTGCTCGGCCGGCGGCTGGGGGTCTGACTCGGCGTACTGCGTGGTGTCCGACTCGTCGCCTCCGCCGTCGGGGTGGCGCCGCCGGCATCCGGCTGGTCCGGCCCACCGTCACCGGCCAGCAGGTACCCACCGAGGGCACCGACGACGGCACAGATGACCAGTCCGACCGCCGCGCCGGCGAACAATCCCGCCCGGTCCGAGGAACCGCCGCCCAGGTCCGGTGGTCCCGCCACAGCCTCGTCCGTCATCAAGCGCCGCCCGAGAAACCCCTGGCTGCAGCCATGGGACGGAACGGGCGGCCCGGCGTGGTGGTGGTTCTCGGCATGTCGTCGGCTCCTCCATGCGGGCGGAACTGTCTGGGTACGGCTGCGATACCTGCGGGTGTGGCGACGGTGCCGACAGCATCGGTGGCCCGGCCCTCGAAGCGCAACCTGCCACGTATCGTGTCGGGACGGCTGCTCCCGGTTCGTGGGCTCGCCCCGGCATCGTGTGGACGCTACGCTGCCCCGCATGGCCGCACGAGGCTGGGGAGGATCCGTCGCGACGGCGGTCGGCGTTGCCGCCGGCGCCGGCGCCGCCCAACTGGGCTTCGGCTACGGGCTCGGCATCATCGCCTGGCTGCCGTCGGAGGGTGGCACCAGCGAGGCGGCCTGGGTCGCCAGCCTCACCTGGGCCGCCTGGATAGCCGCCACCTCGACCGTCGCCGGTGCCGTCTGCGCACACCGGCTGGGCGGAGCCGGCCGACGTCCGGCCGGCCCCGCCGGCGATCGGCCGCCGACCCTGACCACCTTTCTGTGGCGGGTCGTGCTCGCCGTCTCCGGTGCGATCGGCGCGCTGGTCACCGTGGTGCTGGTCGCCGTACCCGCTCGGGCGGTGGTGCGTGCCGACACTGCCGCTCCGCAGTCCGTCGCGGCCGGCTACGCGATCCTGGGGATCGTGCTCGGGGTGGTCACGGCGCTCTGGGCCATCTCGTCACCGGCCGTCGCCAGCAACGTGCTCGGTACGGTCTGCTGGCTCTGGGCGCTCGCGGTGATCTCGGTCGTCGACGGCGTACTCTCCGGACGCGGGCTCTCCGCCGCGCAGCTCGGGGTGTGGCAGCTGACCTCGAGCGGCGAAGCCTTCTGGTTCCGCGACTACTTCTACTGGCCCGGTGCGGCACTCTCACTCGGCTCCGCGCTGCTGATCGGCGCGTTCGCCGCCCGCTCGGCGGCGCGACGGCCGGCGACGCGGGTGGGTGCCGCCGTCTCCGGCATCAGCGGACCGCTGCTGGTGGCGGTCGCCTACTTCGTCGCCGCTCCCCGCCTGGCGGGCATCCGGCCGGAGCAGGTGTCGGCACATCTGATGGCGCCGTACGCGGTGGTCGCCGGGCTCGCCGGGTCCGCGCTGGTGGCGGCGCTGGCGCAGCACTCGGAGACGATGGCCCGACACGCCGACTCCACCGCCCCGTCCGCCGGCACGGAGCTGCTCCAGCAGACCGGTCACACCGACGACGTCGGCACCCGCCCGACCGGAGAGCACGCGGCCGACCCGACCGGAGAAGTGCGCGCGACCAGCCCGGCCGGCGGTGCGGGCCGGCCGGCCCGGCTGCCCAATCAGCCCGGCCGCCGGGCACGGCGTGGCGCCGACCGGGCCGACACCGATGCACCTTCGACCAGCACCGCCGGCCGGCTCCGGGACACCGAGCCGGACGGTGCACCCGCCCCGGCGACCACCGGACCGAACGGTACCGCCACGGAACCGGACCGTGCCGACGCCGAGCCGGACCGTGCCGCGGACGACGGGGCCGCAGGGGCGGGGGAGTCCGCCGAGCCGGTCACCGGGGGCGGTACGAAGGGCAGGCTGGGCAGGCTCGGGCGCCGCTCCCGCTGACCCGGGTCAGTCGACCGGCCAGGTGTGCACGGGCTCGTCGGTCCGCTGGAGTTCGCCGTACCGGTGCAGCATGTGGTGCAGCGCCTCGGACCGGTCCATTCCCCGGCCGCGCTCGGCGGCCCGCACCGCCTCGACCTGCCACACAGCGCCGTTGCGGCCGGTGCGGCAGCGCTGCTCGATGATGCCGAGCAGCCGGTCCCGGTGCTCGGCGCCGACGCCGAACCGGTCCAGCCCGGCCGCCGCCCTCGGCAGCAGTACGTCGAGGACCAGCTCGGTGACCTTCACCTCGCCGAGCCGGGGCCAGGAGACTGTCGCGTCGATGCCCCGACGGGCGGCCGCGTGGAAGTTCTCCTCGGCCGCGCTGAACGTCAGTTGGCTCCAGATCGGCCGGTCGCCCTCGGCGAGGTCGCGGGCCAGCCCGAAGTAGAAGGCGGCGTTGGCCAGCATGTCGACCACCGTCGGTCCGGCCGGGAGCACCCGGTTCTCCACCCGCAGGTGGGGGCGGCCGTTCATGACGTCGTAGACCGGCCGGTTCCACCGGTAGACGGTGCCGTTGTGCAGCCGCAACTCGGGAAGGCGGGGGATGCCGCCGTTGTGCAGCACCTCGACCGGGTCCTCGTCGTCGCAGATCGGCAGCAGCGGCGGGAAGTACCGGACGTTCTCCTCGAAGAGGTCGAAGATCGAGGTGATCCACCGCTCGCCAAACCAGACCCGGGGGCGTACGCCCTGGGCCTTGAGCTCGTCGGGCCGGGTGTCGGTGGCCTGCTCGAAGAGGGCGACCCGGGTCTCGGCCCAGAGTTGCCGGCCGTGCAGGAACGGCGAGTTCGCGCCGAGCGCCACCTGCACCCCGGCGATCGCCTGCGCGGCGTTCCAGTAGTCGGCGAAGCTGTCCGGCGCCACCTGGAGGTGGAACTGCAGGCTGGTGCAGGCGGCTTCGGAGACGATCGAGTCGGTGTGGGTCTGCAACCGCTCGACGCCCCGGATGTCCAGCTCGATGTCCTCGCCCCGGGCGGCGACGATCTGGTCGTTGAGCACCTGGTAGCGCTCGTTGCTGGAGAGGTTGTCGCGGACCAGGTGCCGGGGGGTGAGCGTGGGCAGTATGCCGATCAGGATGATGTTGGCGTCGGACTTGACCGCCAGTTCCTCCGCCCGGCCGAGGCTGGCCCGCAGGTCCTGCTCGTAGTCGGCGAAGCCGTCCCCCTCGATCAGGCGGGGCCGGGCGTTGAGTTCCAGGTTGAACTGGCCCAGCTCGGTCTGGAAGCTCGGGTCGGCGAGGTTGTCCAGCACCTCCGCGTTGCGCATCGCCGGTTCGGCGTTCGCGTCGACCAGGTTGAGTTCGATCTCCAGGCCGGTGGTCGGCCGGTCGGCGTCGAAGCCGAAGTCGTCGAGCATGAGCGCGAAGACGTCCAGACACCGGCGTACCTTCTGCCGGTACCGGATGCGGTCCTCCCGGGTGAAGGGGACCTCCGACACGTCCTGGCCCATCAACCCTCCCACCGCGAGGCGCTGTCTGCGGAAACGGCACCTCGTCCACGATCGCATACGATCGGGCCGCATTTTCCACCGGGCGCATTACCCAGAGATGCGCCCCGGTCACCAGTAGGTTCATGATCGGTGACCGGGGCACTTTTGGGTCGATCCCGGACCGGTGTGGCCGGGCGGCGGACTCAGGCCTGGCGGATGGCCTCGCCCTCGATCTCAATCTTGATCTTCTTGCCGACCAGTACGCCACCGGTCTCCAGGGCGACGTTCCAGGTCAGCCCGAACTCCTCGCGGTCGATCTCGGTGGTGGCGGTGAAGCCGAAGATGTCCTGGCCGTACGGGCTGCGACCGACGCCCTCGAACTCGACCGTCAGGTCGACCTGCTTGGTGACGTCCCTGACCGTGAGGTCGCCGGTGAGCACGAACTCGTTGCCACTGTGCGACTTGACCCCGGTGCTGCGGAACTCCAGGGTCGGGTGCTTCTCCACCTCGAGGAAGTCGCCACTGCGCAGGTGGTTGTCGCGGTCCTCGGCTCCGGTGTCGATGGTGCCGGCCTGGATGGTCGCGGTCACCGCGGAGTCCAGCGGGTTCTCCGCGACGGTGATCGTTGCCTCCGCCTCACGGAACTGGCCGCGGACCTTGCTCACCATCATGTGCCGGGCCACGAAGCCGACGCGCTTGTGTGCCTTGTCAAGCAGGTAGGTGCCGGCGGTGGGGATCGTCAGCCCTTCCCACGTGCGGGTGGCGGCGGTCTCGGCGCTGCTGGTCATGATGTGCCTTCCCAGGAGATTAGGTTGTGTGCTCGATGACTGACACAGCAACTATAGACATAGCAATATTCCCGGTGTCAACTACTGCTACGATGGCAGGGTGACCAAGAACCTGCACGACGACGCCCGGATCACCGCCATGGGCCTGGTCATGGAGGTGCATGCCGGGCTCTCCGCCAGATTTGCCGCCCAGTTCGAGGAGCACGGGCTGTCGACGGTCGAGTTCGAAGTCCTGATGCGGCTGGCCCGCTCACCCGAGCACCAACTCCGGATGACCGACCTCGCCGCGCAGACCTCGCTCTCCACCAGCGGCGTGACCCGGGTCGTCGACCGGATGGAACGGGACGGCCTGCTCCGCCGCCGCGCCTGCCCCTCCGACCGGCGCAGCGCGTACGCCGTGGTGACGGAGTCCGGCATGGCGCGACTCGAAGAGACGCTGCCCGGCCACATTCAGCTGATCCAGGACTGGTTCGTCGGCCAACTCGAACCGGCCCAACTGGAAGGCCTGCTCGATTCGTTGCGGATCGTCCGGGACGCGGTCCATCCCGGCGCCACCGCCGGCAGCGCCGGCACCAGCGCCGAGGCGACGACCGCCCGTTGACCTGCGTCCACGGACTGTCGATCAATCCTCACGGATTCCTATTACCACTCTCGGAGAGCACGAACACCTCCCGGCCTCACCTCCCGGCCTCACCGGCAGAAAGACCGGCAGAACTCACGCACAAATCGCCACGTCACCAACTAATCAGAAAAAACGGGCGACGGATTCTGGTTAACCTTCAGGCAGCCGGGGGGCTCTGGGGACGTGGCGCGGGCGGGTGTCAGTGAGGCTCTGTCGGGGGGCTGTCCCGCTCGCGCCACGGCCCCAAGGTGAGCGCCGAGCCACCGCGGGGTCAGCTCTCCGGCTGTGCCACGTCCGTCACGACTCCGTCCGGATGCGCCGCCCCGGCCCCGTCCGGATGCGCCGCCCCGGCCCCGTCCGGATGCGCCGCCTCGGCCGGGTCCGGATGCGCCGCCTCGGCCGGGTCCGGATGCGCCGCCTCGATCAGCGCCCGCTCCCGGGCCAGCAGGACGATCCCGCCCTCCCGGCACACCTGATCGAGGCGTTCGACCGCCGCCGTCCGGGCCACCGGATCGTCGGTACTCGCCACCAGGCCGACCAGCGCCTCAGCGACGTCCCGCAGGTCACGAGACCCTTCACAGGCCCGCACCGCCGCCGCGTACCACTCGGCCGCCCAGTCCCGGTCGCCCCGCTGCATCGCCAGGCTCGCCTCGATCAACGCGCAGAGCCCGTCGTCCCGGGGCGCGATCTCGTCCACCCGGGCACGCCCGGGCTCCGGTTCGACCGGGCCGAATCCGTCGACCGCCTTCCGGGCACGCAGCTCGGAGAGTACCGCGGTCGCCTCGTCGATCCGCCCGTCCTGGGCGAGCGCCAGACCGACCGTGCCGAGCGCCCGTCGACGGTGCCCGGGATCGCCGAGGTCGGCCAGGGCCGACACCGCCCGGCGACCGTGCCGGACCGCGTCCGCGTACCGGCCCTCCAGGCGGGCCACCTCGGCCAGGTTGGCCCGGGCCAACACCCGGAGGCGCTCCTCACCGCACTCTCCGGCGAGCCGGTCCACCGCCGCCAGCCGACGCCGGGCGGCAGCGAGGTCACCGATCCGGATCTCGTGCCAGGTCAGATTGTTCTGCGCCACCGCCATGTCCCGGATCCGGCCGATCCCGGTGGCCAGTTCCAGAGCCGCCTCGCCGTGCCGCCGCGCCTCGTCGTGGCCGCCGACCGCGGTCCACAGTCCACAGAGTACGTTCCGGGCCGCCAGCTCACCGGGTACGTCCGACAACCGTTGGAACGCCGTCACCGCCGCCTCGGCAGCCGGCAGCTCCTGCGGCCCGGCGCCGTGCTCCTGGGCCAGTTGCGCGACACCGACCTGGGCCCAGGCTCGGGCGGTCGGATCGGCGTCCCCGGTGCGCGGATCGTCCAGCAGCCGGCGCAGCCACTGCCGACCGGCCACGTCCCGTCCCCGGTAACGCCACCAACGGGCAAGGTGACCGGCCAGCCGCAGCGCGGTGTGTGGATCGTCGTTCGCCGAGTACGCCAGCGCCGTCCACAGGTCACCGGCCACCTCGTCCAGCCGGCCGACCGCCTCGACGAACCGGGCACCGGCCAACTCCGGCGCGACCCGGGCGGCCAGCCCGGCGAAGACCGACGCGTGCCGTCGGCGGATCGCGGCGAGTTCGCCGTTGACGGCGGCACGTTCGGCCGCGAAATCCCGCACCACGTCGAGTACCCGGAACCGGAGCGGTCCGCTGCCCCGGGCGCCGATCAACCCGTGCGCCAGCAGGCGGTCCAGCAACCGGACCGGATCGACCGGACCGCCGGGCCCGTCGCCGGAACCCTCCGTCTCGGCGACCCGGGACGGCTGCGGATCCCCGGCGACCCGGGACGGCTGCGGATCCCCGGCGACCCGGGACGGCTGCGGATCGCCGACGGATGGGACATCGGCGTCGGCGGACCGGCTCGGCGGGGTACCCGCCGGCCGGGTCGGCGGATCCCGGGGCGGGGTGCCGGCCACCGGGAGCGGGTCGGGGGCGAGCATCGCCTCGGCCAGCTCCACCGACCAGCGGTTGCGCATCACCGAAAGGCGGCGCAGCGCCGCACGCTCGTCGGCGTCGAGCAGCCGGTAACTCGCGGCCACCGCGTCCCGCAGGGTCACCGCCGCCTCCCGGCCCACCGGCGGGGTGCCGAGGTCGAGCAGGCGGTTGCCGTACCGGTCGAGCAGCTCGTTCAGGTTGAGCACCCGGCCGTGCGCCGCGGCCAGTTCGATGGCGAGGGGCAGCCCGCCCAGCCGGCGTACCAGCTCGACGAGCGCGACCACCTCGTCCGGCTGCGGCGGCTCCCGGCCGATCTGGCGCAGCCGGGCGAGCAGCAGCGCGACGGCCGGATATTCCGCCACCGCCGCGAGGTCGGCCGGGACGTCGGCGGGTGGCACCTCCAGCGGGGCGACCGGCCGGACCCGTTCCCCGGCGAGCCCCACCGGGTGCCGTCCGGTGGTCAGCACCCGCAGCGTCGGCGCGATCTCGGCGAGCCGGTCGAGCGCCTCGGCGGCCGCGCCGGGAGCCCGCTCGACGGCGTCCACCAGCAGCAGTGACGGTGCGTCCGAGAACCGGCCGGCAAGGTCACTGGCCCGGCCGACGCCGAAGACCGTGGCGACGACCGACAGGACGTCCTCCTCGGTGGCACCCTCGATCATCACGAGCCCGCTGGTGCCGCCGGGAAACTCCTCGGCCACCTCCCGGGCCACCTTGAGCGCCAGCCCGGTCTTGCCGACTCCGGCGAGGCCGACCAG
This sequence comes from Plantactinospora sp. B6F1, assembly GCF_040120695.1. Lineage (NCBI taxonomy): Bacteria > Bacillati > Actinomycetota > Actinomycetes > Micromonosporales > Micromonosporaceae > Plantactinospora > Plantactinospora sp. B6F1. The sequence continues at coordinate 115,367 of NZ_JBEEAC010000002.1, forward strand.
GCTGACCACCCCGCGCGGCGCCCGGGGCTGCTCGGTGAGCATCGCGGCCAGGTCGGCCACGTCCCGGTCCCGACCGATCAGCTCACCCGGCTCCGGCAGTCCCAGGCCGCGCGGCGGCAGGCCCCGGGCCCCTGGTGCGGCCAGGCCGCCCACCTCCGCCACCGGCCCGGCCTGGCCCCGGGCCAGTGCGACGAAGTCGGCCCGGTCCTGACCGGCCAGTCCGAGTGCGGTCGCGAGCAGCTCGACCGTCGTCCGCTGCGGGCGGGACGCCCGGCCCCGTTCGAGGTCACGGACCGTACGGATCCCGACGGCGGCCCGTTCGGCGAGTTCGGCCTGGGTCAGCCCGGCCGCCAGCCGGCACCGGCGGAGCAACTCGGCGAAGCCACCCGGAACCCGGTCAGCACCATGATCCGGAGTCATGGCCAGGAAGACTACGCAGCCCGGCTGGGCCCCGGCATAGATACGTCGCGCTACCGACGGAAGAGGACATAGATATCCGACAGATCACTGATGACCGGTTCCGGCGGGTAACCGAACCCTCACGGTTCGGCGGAGACCGGGACCGGAGCAGGTGGAGCCGGCGAGCCCGCCGGTCGTTCCGGGTCGCCGGAGAACCGCAGGTGCAGCCGACGTAGTGGGTCCGGTGCCCACCAGTTCCACTCGCCGAGCAGGCTCATCACCGCCGGCAACAACAGCCCGCGGACCACGGTCACGTCGAGGAGTACGGCCACCGCCATGCCGAAGCCGATCTCCTTTACCGCCGTCAGGTCGCCGAGCAGGAAACCCAGGAAGACGATGGTGATGCAGATCCCCGCCGAGGTCACCACCGGACCGGTCCGGGTGATCCCGGCCAGTACCGCCCGCTGTCCGGCGCGGGTGCGGGCCGCCGGGGTACGCAGATGCGACCATCGGCGCCACTCCTCGCGGATCCGGGCCAGCAGGAACACCTCGTAGTCCATCGACAGTCCGAAGACGAAGACGAAGAGCAGGATCGGGGTGGTGAGGTCGATCGCCCCCCAGGACTCCACCCCGAGCAGGGCCGCCCCCACCCCCCACTGGAAGACCACGACCAGCACGCCGAGGGTGGCGAGCAGGGTCAGCACGTTCAGCACCAGCGCCTTGACCGGGATGACCAGCGAGCCGGTGAGTACGAAGAGCAGCACGGTGGTGACCAGCAGCAGCACTCCGGCGGCGTACGGCAGTCGTCGGGTGACCGACGCCCGGTAGTCGACCAGCTCGGCGGCGGGCCCACCGACCAGCAGCGGCAGTGGCTGGTCGAGGGCGCGGACGGCGCGGACCAGGTCACGGGACTCCGGGCCGCCGGTCGCGCCGCGCGGGGTCAGGTCGATCACCACCGCCGCACCGGGCACGTCCGGCCGGGGCTGCATCCGGATCACCTGGGGCAGGGTGTTGAGCTGGTTCATCAGGTCCCGCACCTCGGTGCTGGCCGGATCCGCCTCGACGACGACGGTGACCGGGGCGGCCCGGCCCGCCTCGAAGTCGCGCAGCAGCACGTCGTGCACCTGCCGGGCCTCCATCGACCGGGGCAGCGCCCGGGCGTCCGAGTTGGCCAGGTTGGCGCCGGCCAGGAAGGGCAGGGCCAGCAGCAGCAGGCCGGCGGCGACGCCGAACGCGACCGGCCCGGGTTTGCGCTGTGCGTATCCCGCCAGTCGGCCGAGCAGGCCGGGATCGGCACCGGGCGTACCCGATCGTGGGCTGGCCGGGACGATCCGGCGGGCCGGGCGGGCGGCGACGGTCAGGGCCCGGCGCAGCCAGGTCCGGGCGCCAGGGGGCGGGATGCGCCGGTGCGCGACGGCGACCAGCGCCGGCAGCAGGGTCAGGCCGGCCAGCGTGGCCAGGGCCACCGCCAGGGCGCCGCCGAGCGCCATCGCCGCGAGCAGCGGCGAGGCGAAGACGTAGAGGCCGGCCATCGCGGCGGCGACCGCCAGGCCGGAGATGAGCACGGTACGGCCGGCGGTCGCCATCGTCCGGGCCAGCGCCTCGACCGGATCGCCGGGCTCCGCCCCCGCACCGCTCCCACGCCCCGCACCGCGCTCCGGTCCGGCGCCGGGCCGCGACCCGGCGCCACGCCCCGACCCGGCACCGCGCTCCTCGCGGAACCGGGCGATCAGCAGCAGCGCGTAGTCGACGGTCAGGCCGATGCCGAGCAGCGTCACCACGTTGACGGTGAACTCGCCGACCCCGGTGACGGCGGTCAGGCCATAGAGGCCGAGCAGGGTCACCACGACGGCGGCGAGCGCGGCGAGCAGCGGAAGGACCCCGGCCAGCAGACCGCCGAGGATCACCACCAGCGCCACCAGGAGTACGCCGAGCGCGATCGACTCCCCGACGGCCGCGTCGTCGATGGCCTGCTCGGCGAAGGCCCGCTCGGCCAGATCCTCGCCGCCCACCAGCACCTGCGGTGCGTCGATGCCGCGCAGCAGGGCGGCCACCCGGTCCTCGGCCGCCTCCCGGTCGGCGGTGTGCAGCCCGGCTGCCAACTCCACCCGGACCAGGCTGCTGCGGTTGTCGGCGCCGATCCGGCCGCCCGCCGCGTTGTAGAGGTCCTCAACCTCGCTGACCCCCGGCACGGCCAGCACCTCGGCGCGTACCCGGTTGACGCTGGACACCAGCGCCGGGTCGTACGGGTCCCGGTCGCGGACGACGGCGACCACGATCGGGCCCTCCGGCAGCAGCTCGGCGACCCGGCGGTCGGCCCGCTGTGACTCGGCGTCCGGGCGGAGGTTGTCGGTGTCGACCAGCCGGTCGAAGACCTGTCCGCCCAGGGTGGCCCCGGCCAGCACCAATCCCAGCCAGCCGACCAGGACCGGCCAGCGCCACCGCCACAGCGATCGCCCGAACGCAGCGAACATGCCCGAACCTCCCCTGACGCGACACGCATCGACGCGGGGGTCGCCGCCCGCTCGTCGCCCTCGGCGCACATGCAAACACCCAGAGCAGTGGTACGTCAGCCGCTATCCGGTCAGAACTGACTGTCCGGTGTGTCGGGTCCCGGGCGGGCCGCTGCCGTCAGGGTGCGGACGGGCCCGGTCAGTCGCGTTCGAGGGCACGGCGGGCCCGGAGGCGTTCGGCGAGCGCGCCGAGTGCCGCGGCGGCGTTGGACAGCTCGACCCGCTGCTCGTCGTCGATCTCGGCCATGGCGGCGGCGAAGATCCGGGCCCAGGCGTCCTCGATCCGGGCCGAGCCGTGCGCCGCCTCGACCGTCGCGTGCAGCCGTACGGCTCGCCGGTCGTTCGGGTCCGGTTCGCGGCGGATCAGGTTGCGGGCCACCAGGGCGCGGACGGTCGCGCTGACGTTGCTGGCGTGCAGCCCGAGGTCACGGGCGAGCGTGCTCACCGAGACGCCGGGGGCGTCGGCGACGTACCGCAGCACCTCCAGTTCGGACGGTGGCAACTGGCCCAGCCCGGCCGCGTCGACGCCGTGCTGCCGCAGCACCCGGCTCAGTTGGTACAGAACCGGTACGAGTGTCCTCGCCTGCCGGAGGACCGTCTCGTCCGCCATGGTCACTCGTTTCACCTCACGAGGATAACGCTAGACATAGTTATATAGGTATAGTAATTTGCCGTCGTGACTTCCGCCCCCTCGCGAAGCGAAGAGTCCAACCCACCGTCACCGCCCGAGACGTCCGGCGATCCACCCGCCGGGCCACCCGGCGAACCGCCCGCCAGGTCACCCGGCAGGTCACCCCGACTGCTGCTTCCCGCCCTGGTGCTACTGGCCTTCGTGCCGCCGATGGGCATCGACATGTATCTGCCGTCCTTCCCCCGGATGGCCGACGAGTTCCGCACCGACCCCGCCGGGATCCAGCTCACCCTCACCGCGTTCGTGATCGGGCTTGCCCTGGGACAGCTCGTGCTCGGTCCGCTCTCCGACCGGTACGGCCGCCGGCCGCTCATCCTCGCCGGCACGTCGGTCTGCGCGGCCTCCGCCGCCGCCTGCGCGTTCGCGCCCACCCTGACGACGCTGACCGCGCTGCGGTCCGTGATGGGCTTCAGCGCGGCGGCCGGGGTGGTGGTCGGCCGGGCCGTCATCTCCGACACCGCCCAGGGGCCGGCCGCCGCGCGGATGTTCGGCATCCTGATGGCGCTCACCGGCATCGCCCCGATCACCGCACCGCTGATCGGCGGCGTGGTCACCAGCGCCGCCGGCTGGCGGGCGGTCTGGGTCACCCTCGCGGTCGGGCTGCTGCTCACGCTGCTGGTCGCGCTCGTCGGCGTACCCGAGAGTCTGCCGCCGGACCGCCGGCACGCCGGCGGGCTCCGCGCCACCCTGGGCACCGCGCGGTCGTTGCTGACCGACCGGGTCTATCTCGGCTACATCTGCGCGTTCGGGTTCGGGTTCGCGGCCCTGTTCTGCTACATCGCCGCGTCGCCCTTCTTCCTCCAGTACGTCCTGGAGCTCTCCGTCCGGCAGGCCGCCGTCGCCTTCGCCGCCGGTGCGCTGATCGCCACCCTGAGCAGCGCGGTCAACGCCCGGGTCGTCGGTCGGGGCGCATCCCCGGCGGTCCTGCTCCGGATCGGCCTGGCCATCATGCTGGTCACCACCGGAGGGCTGCTCGCCGTCACCCTGGCCGGGGCACTCGACCGGGCGGTGGCGGTCGCACTGCTGCTCTTCTTCGTCGGGCTCGGCATGATCATGGGGAACGCGACCGCGCTGGCGATCCAACGCGTACCGAGGGCGGCCGGCAGCGGGTCGGCGGTGCTCGGCACCCTCCAGGGCGTACTCGCCGCGGTGGCGGCCCCGCTGATGGGGCTCGGCGGGCGGGACAACGCCGTGGTGCTGTTCCTCGGCATGACCGGCTGTGTCACGGTCGCCTGCCTCGCCCTGCTGCTCACCCGATCCGCGAAGCGGCCCCGGGGCGACCAGGTGCCCGCCGGGCCGGTTGCCGGCGCTCCGCCCGATTAGCGGAAGCGACAGGTCACGGCATGGGATTGGGCGGGCCGAGGTAGGAGCGCGGCCCCGAATTCCGAAACTGCCACCCGTATGGATGACGAAGATTACTCTCCGGAGTATGACCCGAGGGTTGCTCGCACTCAGGGTAGCCGCCGCAGCACTGGTGCTGCCGTCGGTGACCATGGCCGGCGCGCCCGGAGCCGCGATGGCGGGAACTGCGGCCCAGGCCAGGGCGGGTACTCCGGCCCGGCCCTGCCCGGCGCCGAGCCCACCGGTGGCCCGGCCGACCCGCCCCGCCCCGCCGCCGCTCGACCCGGCGAAGGCGACGGTCGGTGGCCCCGCACTGGCGACGGCCGGCCTGGTCACCCCGTCCGGCGTCGCCGAACCGCCGAAGGTCACCGCCACCTCGTGGCTGGTCGCCGACCTGACCAGCGGCGCGGTGCTCGGCGGCTGCGGTCCGCACGAGTACGGCGTACCGGCGAGCGTGCAGAAGCTGCTGCTGGCGGCGGCGGTACTGCCACACCTGGACCCGCGGCAGGTCGTCGAGGTGACCGAGTCGGATCTCGACTTCGAACCGGGCAGCTCGGCGATGGGGCTGGTACGCGGCGGCCGGTACACCGTGGAGACGCTCTGGCTCGGCCTGATGCTCAACTCCGGCAACGACGCGGCGAACGTCCTGGCCCGGCTCGGCGGCGGTGCCGGCGGCCAGGCCGGCGGGGTCGCGGCGATGAACGCCGAGGCGGCCCGGCTCGGGGCACACCAGACGCACGCCGCCACACCGTCCGGGCTGGACGGCCCCGGGCAGTACACCAGCGCCTACGATCTGGCGCTGATCGCTCGCGCCTGCTTCGCGCACGCCGACTTCCGGCGGTACGCCGGCACGAAGATCGCGCAGGTGCCGGCACAGGCGGTCAACAACACCAAGGGCTATCCGATCTGGAACGACAACCAGCTCCTGCACCGCTATCCCGGCGCGCTGGGCGGCAAGACCGGCTACACCGACCTGGCCCGGCACAGCTTCGTCGGAGCGGCCGAGCGGAACGGGCGTACCCTGCTGGTCACCCTGCTCGGCGCGGAGTCGCAGCCGCAGCGTGGCTGGGAGCAGGGGGCGGCGCTGCTCGACTGGGGGTTCGGGCTGCCCGCCGCCGCCACCGTCGGCCAGCTCGTCGCACCGATCCCGACCGACTCCGGCAACCAGGTCTCCTCGCCGGCCGCCGGCGCTACCCGGGTACGCCTCGACGACCGGGGATTCCGCACCGACCAACTGTTCGGCACGGTCGCCCCGGTCGTGCTGGTCGGCGCCCTGCTCGGGCTGCTGCTCCACCGGCGGCGCCGGGCCGCACGCCGCCGGATCGGCCGCTGACCAGGGTCCCGCTACTCCGCCGGGCGTACCGGGTCGACCTCGGAGACCTCCAGGAACCGGCTGGTCAGCTCGACGCCGCGCAACTCCTCCTGCCGGTGGACCGCCCGGCGCGGATCGGCCAGATAGGACTCGTACCCATCCCGCCCGGCGAACGACAGCAGGTGCACCTCGGTACACCCGTCCCCGGTGCGCAGCCGCTGCTCCAGCCGTCCGCCGTGCTCGGTCAGCAGCGGAAGCACCAGGTCCTCGTAGCGCCGGAAGGCGGTCAGGTGCTCCGCCGGCACGTCGAGCACCGCGACCATCCGGAGCCGGCGGTGCGGGGTCGAGTCGTTCAGCCGCGTGTTCGGCACCGGGGGACGGTGGGACAGCTGGTCGTCGTTCGTCATCCGACGGAGTATGCCGGATCAGGATAACCTCGACACCGGGGCTGAACGGCCTCGCCAGCAGGGCCGAGGCCCCTTGGCGCCAGGGGGCCGGCCGGGTCGGTCGAGTCGAAGGAGAGCGGATGACCCGCTACGTCGCACTGCTGCGGGGCGTCAACGTCGGCTCGGGCAACCGGATCGGCATGGCCGACCTGCGCCGGATCGTCACCGACCTCGGCCACGACGACGTGCGGACCTACCTACAGAGCGGGAACGTGGTCTTCGGGGTGGCGGACAAGGCGGATCCGCAGCGGCTGGGCAGCCGCGTCCGGAAGGCCATCGCCGAGGAGCTGGGCCTGGACGTACCGGTGCTGGTCCGGTCCGGCCCGGAGCTGACGGCACTGGCCGGCGCCAACCCGTACACGAAGGCGAACCCGGACGAGGTCAAGCTGCTGGTGGCGTTCCTGGCCGAGCTGCCCGACCCGGGTCTGGCAGCCGAACTGGCCGTGCCCGGTACGGACACCGCCGAGTTCACCTTCGCCGGCACCGGCCGGGAGATCTACCTGCACTACCCGGACGGGTACGGCCGGACCAGGTTCGACAACGCCTACCTGGAGAAGCGGTTGGCCGTGGCGTCGACGACCCGGAACTGGAAGACCGTCCGGGCCCTGACCGACCTCACCATCGGCTGACCTCAGAGCCGGCTGACCTCGACGGCTACAGCCCCAGGTCACGGGCAATGATCATCCGCTGTACCTCCGAGGTGCCCTCGCCGATCTCCAGGATCTTCGAGTCCCGCCAGAACCGGGCCACCGGGAACTCGTTCATGAAGCCGTAGCCGCCGTGGATCTGGGTCGCCTCCCGGGCGTTGTCGACCGCGGACTCGCTGGCGTGCAGCTTGGCGATCGCCGCGTGCCGCTTGAAGTCCTCACCGGCCAGCATCCGGGCCGCCGCGTCGTAGTAGGCCAGCCGGGAGGTGTGCGCCCGGCGCTCCATGTCGGCAATCTTGAACTGGATGGCCTGGAAGTTGCCGATCGGCTGGCCGAAGGCGTGCCGGTCCCTGGCGTACCGGATGGACTCGTCGACGCAGCCCTGGGCGAGACCGACCGCCAGCGCCGCGATGGCGATCCGTCCCTCGTCGAGGATCCGCAGGAACTGGGCGAAGCCCCGACCGCGCTGGCCGAGCAGGTTCTCCGCCGGGACGCGGCAGTCGTCGAAGGTCAGCTCGTGGGTGTCCGAGGCGCACCAGCCGACCTTGGAGTAGCCGGGCGCGACGGTGAAGCCCGGCGTACCGGACGGCACGATGATGGTGGAGAGTTCCTTGGAGCCGTCCGGGTTGGTGCCGGTGACCGCGGTGACCGTGACCAGGCTGGTGATCTCGGTACCGGAGTTGGTGATGAACGCCTTCGAGCCGTTGATCACCCACTCGTCGCCGTCCAGCACCGCCCGGGTCGCCGTGCCACCCGCGTCGGAGCCGAAGCCCGGCTCGGTCAGCCCGAACCCGGCCAGTGCCTCGCCGGTGACCAGCTTCGGCAGCCACCGGGCGCGCTGCTCGGCGGTGCCGAACCGGTAGATCGGCATCGCGCCGAGCGAGACCCCCGCCTCCAGGGTGATCGCCACACTGGAGTCGACCCGGGCGATCTCCTCCAGGGCGAGGCAGAGCGCGAAGTAGTCGCCGCCCATCCCGCCGTGCTCCTCCGGGAACGGCAGGCCGAACAGCCCCATCTTGCCCATCTGCGCGACGATCTCGTACGGGAAGGTGTGCCGCTCGTAGTGTTCGGCGATGGCGGGCGCGACGACCTCACGGGCGAAGGACCGCACGCTCGATCGCAGCGCCTCGTACTCCTCGCTGAGCCGGAAGTCCATGGGTTCCTCCATCTGGTCGGCGCCCCGTCCCGCCGCCGTGTGGGCAGGTCCGCCGGGAACGCTCGTGGCCGGGATTCGCTAGACGGGCGTGACGCCGTGTCGGCGGCGGGAGAAGCTGCGGTCCTTGCCCCGGGCGGCGGCGAACCGCCGGACCAGTTCGGCCCGCAGGTCGCCCGGCTCGACGATCGCGTCCACGACCAGTTCGCTGGCCAGCCGGACGATGTCGATGTCCTGCTCGTACGCGGCGCGCCGCTCCGCGACGAAGGCAGCCCGCTCGTCCGGGTCCTCGATCGCGGCGATCTTGTTGGCGTAGACGGCGTTCACCGCCGCCTCGGCGCCCATCACCGCGATCTTCGCGGTGGGCAGCGCGATCGTCGCGTCCGGCTCGAAGCCGGGGCCGGCCATGGCGTAGAGCCCGGCACCGTACGCCTTGCGGACCACCACGCAGATCTTCGGTACGGTCGCCTCGCTGATCGCCGTGATCATCTTGGCGCCGTGCCGGATGATGCCCTGCTTCTCCACCGCCGTGCCGACCATGAACCCGGGGACGTCGGAGAGGAAGAGCAGCGGCACGTTGAACGCGTCGCAGAGCTGGACGAACCGGGTCGCCTTGTCGGCGGAGTCGACGAAGATCACCCCGCCCTTGAACATCGAGTTGTTGGCCACCACGCCGACGACCTGGCCGTCGAGCCGACCGAAGCCGATCGTCAGCTCCCTGGCCCAGAGCGCCTGGATCTCCAGGAAGGAGTCGGCGTCGAGCAGGCCCTTGACGTACCGACGCATGTCGAACGCCTGCCGCTCGCTCGCCGGCACCAGCGCGGCCAGGTCGATCCTGTCCGGGGCGGCGACGGCGGGTGCGGCCGGCGGGGGCTGGGTCCAGTTCGCCGGCAGGTACGACAGGTAGCGGCGGACCACGTCGAGCGCGTCCGCCTCGGTCTTGCAGAGGAAGTGCCCGACGCCGGACTCGGCGCAGTGCACCCGGGCCCCGCCCATCTCCTCCAGGGTGGTCTTCTCCCCGGTCACCATCTCGACCATCCGGTCGGAGCCGAGGTACATGCTGGCATTGCCGTCCACCATCGCGACCACGTCGCAGAACGCCGGGATGTACGCCCCGCCGGCCGCGCTCGGCCCGAACAGCGCGCAGACCTGCGGGATGGATCCGGATGCGCGGACCTGGTTCCAGAAGATCTTTCCGGCGCCGCGCCGCCCGGGGAAGAGGTCGACCTGGTCGGTGATCCGGGCACCGGCCGAGTCGACCAGGTAGACCATCGGCAGGCCGTTGGCGTACGCCCGCTCGATGATCCGGATGATCTTCTCGACCGTACGGGCGCCCCAGCTGCCGGCCTTGACCGTCGAGTCGTTGGCCATCAGGCAAACGGGGCGGCCGTCGATGCTGGCCTGGCCGGTGACCACGCCATCGGCGGGGAGCCCGTCGGCGTGCGCGTTCGCGTAGAGCCCGTCCTCGACGAACGATCCCTCGTCGACCAGCAGCGCGATCCGCTCCCGGGCGAAGAGCTTGCCCTTGGCCGCGTTGGCGGCGTGGTATTTCTCCGCTCCGCCGGCCCGGACCCGCTTGCCGAGTTGTTCCAGCGCCGCACCGTCGAGTGTCACGCCGACCCCCTCGTCCGCACCGGGACTGTCGTCGCCCCGCCCCAACCGACCTGAACGATCGTTAGGCTACTGCATCCGGGCCGGTCCGGGCCACTCGACCACGCATCCGGGCCGCCCCGAGCCACACTCGACCACCGTCATAGCGAACGACCACGTATCCGGACAGGATGTTGTAATTGACGTTTGTCTATAACTACGCTGCTGGCACCCCCAACCGAGCAGAGCACCGGATCGGAGAGTGCGTCATGACCTCACGCATCAGCCGGCTACTGGTCGCGTTCGTCGCGACGACGGGTGCCACCCTCGGCGTCACGCTGGCCAACCCCTCGCCCGCGTCCGCCGCCATGACCATCTGCTACAACACCAGCCAGGCGCCGAGCTACGTCAGCATCGCGAACCAGGCCGCCTCGATCTGGAACAACGCCACGTCGAACCTGACGCTCTCGGCCAACTGCGGCTCCAACCTGCGGATCTACCAGATCACCGGCGGCGGCTCGTACGCCGTGCGAACCAGCCTCGGCAACGGCCGGGTCTACATCGACACCCGGCAGGCGCAGCAGTACAGCCCGCTGCGGATCATGAGCCACGAGATCGGGCACATCCTCGGGCTGCCGGACAACTACAACGGCAACTGCGCGCTGCTGATGTCGGGTGGCAGTGCCGGTACGAGCTGCACCAACCCGTACCCGAGCAGCACCGAGGCCAACCGGGTCACCCAGCTCTTCGCCGGTACCCGGGTCGGGCCGGAGCGGGCCGACGACGTCGGCGGTCAGATCTTCCAGGACAGCTGGCCGGCGACGACGCTCGCCCCGATCGGCTGACCACCGCCCGAGCGGCGACCCGCGACGGAGGGGCCGGCGATTCGCCGGCCCCTCCCGGGCGCTACTCCACGCCCGGTCAGTCCAGGGTCACCGACTGGCCCGGGGCGATCCGGCCGTACTCGGTCTCGGCCTTCTGCTCGAACCAGCGATCCACGACCGGCGCCCCACGCTCGCTGAGCAGCCCGTCGTGGATCGAGTACGCCCGCCGGGGCTCGATTGCCCGGGTGAAGTTGAGCGACTCGGAGACCTTCAACCACGGTGCGCTGGTCGGCACCAGCAGCGTCGCCACCGGCAGGTCCGGTACGAAGAACGCGTCGCCCGGATGGTAGACCCCGCCGCCGCTGGTCCCGACGTCGACCACGAACCCGAGGTTCGGAATCCCGGGCAGCCCCTGGTAGATCTCGGCATGGTCGCCACCGACCGCCCGCACCCGGAACCCGCCCGCGTCGAACTCGTCACCGGCGGCGACCGGAACCACCGCCGGACCGAGGTCGGCCAGTTGCCTCGTCACGTCGGCGTGGGCGTAGATCCGCAGCGCCGGGTTCGTGGCCACCGCCGCGCTGATCCGCTCGGTGTCCAGGTGGTCGGGGTGCTCGTGCGTGATCAGCACCTGGTCGACCGAGTCCAGCGCCTCGGCCTCGGTCCACATGCCCGGATCGATCACCAACGACCGTCCGTCCGCCTCCAGGCGTACGCAGGCGTGGGTGTACTTGATCAATCGCATTCGTCGAGCCTATCCCTGTTTCCCGTTGTCCACTCCCGTTACGCCGCCGCCAGCCTGCTGCGCGGGCCGGCCCGGAGCACCCCGGACGGCAGCTCCCGACCGACGAGCTGCTCCGCGTAGGCCGCCACCTCCAGCAGGGCGTCCAGGTCGACACCGGTCTCGATGCCCATGTCGTGCAGCATGTGCACCACCTCCTCGGTGGCCACGTTTCCGCTCGCCCCCGGGGCGTACGGGCAGCCGCCGAGCCCGCCGACGCTGGCGTCGTACTCGGTGACGCCGAGCTCCAGCGCGGTCAGCAGGTTCGCCAGCGCGGTACCCCGGGTGTTGTGGAAGTGCAGCAGCACCGGGATGTCGGGCTGCCGGTTCCGGACCGCGGTGACGAGTTCCCGGACCCGACGCGGGGTGGCCATCCCCGTGGTGTCCCCGAAGGCGACCCGATCCGCCCCGTCGGCCACCACCCGGTCGACGATGCCGGCCACCCGGGCCGGGTCGACGTCCCCCTCGTACGGGCAGCCGAAGCTGGTCGCCACGATCACCTCGGCACTCGCCCCCGCCTCGTGCAGCAGCGCGATCAGCCCGGCGATGTCGTCCAGCGACTCGGCGGTCGAACGGTTGACGTTGCGCCGGTTGTGGGTGTCGCTGGCCGAGACCACCACCTCGATCTCGGTGAAGCCGGCCGCCAGCGCCCGCCGCGCGCCCTTCGAGTTCGGCACCAGCGCCGAGTAGCGCACCCGCGCCGCCCTGGCCGCCCGCGCCCACACCTGGTCGGCGTCCGCCATCTGCGGAATCGCCCTCGGATGCACGAACGAGACCGCCTCGATCCGGCGTACACCGGTGCCGCCGAGCAGTTCCAGCAGCCGTACCTTGCCGTCGGTCGGGACCGGGTCCTCGTTCTGCAGTCCGTCGCGCGGCCCGACCTCCCGGATCGAGACCGCGCCCGGCAGATCGCCCGTCATACCGTCACCTCGCTCCGCCCGCGCACATCTCTCGCCGTCCGGCCGCACACTCCGGCACCCGCATCCGGCCGCTCCATTTCGGCGCCCGCATCCGGCGGCCGCTTCACTTCGGCACCCGCATCCGGCCGCTTCACTTCGGCGCCCGCATCCGGCCGACGATGCCGGTGTCGTAGTCGCCGCCGACGAACTCGGCGTTGTCGAGCAGCTCGGCGAAGAACGGCAGGTTGCACTTCGGCCCGGCGACCTCGAATCCGGCGACCGCCGTACGGGCCCGGTCGATCGCCTCGGCCCGATCGGCGCCGTACGCGATCAGCTTCGCCATCAGCGAGTCGTAGAACGGGGTGACGGTGGTGCCGAGGGCATACCCGGAGTCGACCCGGATCCCCTCACCGGTCGGTTCCGTCCACGCGGTCACCGCGCCCGGACCGGGCAGGAACCGCACCGGGTCCTCGGCGTTGACCCGCAGCTCGATGGCGTGCCCGCGCGGGGCGAGCGCGTCCGGGTCGAAGGTCGGGGCGAGCCCGGCGGCCACCCGGAGCTGCTCCTCAACCAGGTCGACGCCGTAGACCAGCTCGGTCACCGGGTGCTCGACCTGGAGCCGGGTGTTCATCTCCAGGAAGAAGAACTCGGCGGAGTCGGCGGAGTCACCCTGGGCGTCCCGCTGGCCCGGGACCAGCAGGCACTCCACGGTGCCCGCGTTCCGGTAGCCGACCGCCTCACCGGCCCGGACCGCCGCCGCCAGCAGCCGCTCCCGCAGCCGGGCCGAGACGGCCGGCGACGGCGACTCCTCGACCAGCTTCTGGTTGCGCCGCTGCACCGAGCACTCCCGCTCGCCGAGCGCCACCACCCGGCCGTCGGGCAGGCCGAGGATCTGCACCTCGACGTGCCGGACCCGGGGGAAGTAGCGCTCGATCAGCACCGAACCGTCCCCGAACATCCGCTCGGCGAAGGCGCGCACCCGGTCGTACTCGGTGCGCAGGCCGGCGGGGTCGCTGGCGACCGCCATGCCCATCCCGCCACCCCCGGCGGCGGCCTTGACCATCACCGGGTAGCCGATCACCTCGGCGGCGGCGAGCGCCGCCTCGACCGTTTCCGCCGGGTCGGTGGTGCCGGGCGCCACCGGCACGCCCGCGGCGGCCATCAGGTTCCGAGCGTTGATCTTGTCGCCCATCGCGGCGATCGCGTCGGCGCCGGGGCCGACCCAGACCAGACCGTTCGCCTCGACCGTACGGGCAAAGTCCGCGTTCTCCGACAGGAAGCCGTAGCCGGGGTGGATCGCCCGGGCACCGGTCGACTTGGCGGCGGCGAGAATCGCCTCGGGATTGCGGTAGCTCTGGACCGGGTTCGCCGGCCCCACGCAGACCGCCTCGTCGGCCTCCTGCACGAACGGCAGGTCGGCATCCGCCTCGGAGTGGACCACGATCGTCCGTACGCCGAGTCGCCGGGCCGTCCGGATGATCCGACGGGCGATCTCGCCACGGTTCGCGACGAGCAGGGACTCAAACATGCTGGTGTTCACCCTCTCAGTACTCGACCGGCCGCACCTGGTTGTGCGGCCGTCCGCGACCCGGCTCGGTGAACTTTTGGTTCAGTTGTCCGGGTCGGCGAGCAGCGCAGCCAGGGTAGCCGCCCGGAGCAGCGCGGCCCGGCGTTGGCGGTCCACCTCGCCGCCGAGGAACGGTGTGGAGTTCATCAGGCCGAAGGCGGCGTGGGCGAGCACCCGCGCCTCTCCCGCCGACAGTTTCGGGTGCAGCGCGGTCAGCACCCCCACCCACTCCTCGACGTAGAGCCGCTGGAGCCGCCGGATCTGCCGCCGAGGCTCCTCCGGCAGCCGGTCCAGCTCGTGCAGGTGCAGCGCGATGACCGCCGGGTTGGCCAGGGCGAACTCGACGTGAAAGTCGATCAGGGATTCGAGCGCCGCCCGGGAGTTGTCGGGATGCTCCGCGACCCGCTGCCGGCCGCCGGCCAGCAGCCCGTCACTCACCGGCATCAGCGCGGCGACGAGCATCGCCTCCTTGCCGGCAAAGTGGTGGTAAAGGGCCGGACCGGTCACCCCGGCGGCCGATCCGATGTCGTCCATCGAGACTCCGTGATAGCCACGGGCCGCGAAGAGGCCGACCGCGATCTCCAGAATCTCGTCGCGCCGGGACCGCCGTCGCCGCACGCCGCTGGCGGACGCGCCGGCCTCCGTCGCCATCACCTGCTCCTTCACCGTCACCCGACCAGCCTAGTCAGATGTCAATCGCCGACCCCGTGCCGAGTGTCGGCCGCCACTGGACGGACAGCCCTGGCCGATCCGCACCCGCACTACTCGTCGTCGGAGTCGAGGCCGTAGCGGGCCCGCAGCGCGTCGGCCTCCGCCGTACGGTCGAGCGCGGCGAGCGCGGCGGCGAGCAGCCAGGCCGCCCGGCGTACCGGCTCGGCGTGCTCGGGCAGGCTGTTCAGGGTCGCCCGGAGCAGCGGTTCGGCCTCGGCCGCCCGGTCCAGTCCGAGCAGTACCTCCCCGGTCAGCAGGTCCACCAGCAGCGCCTCACCGAAGGCCTGGATCGACCGTAGCCTTTCGGCGGCACCGTCCAGCCGGGCCAGCGCCTCCTCCGGCCGGTCCGCGCCGAGCAGCGCCCGAGCAGCGGTGTCGGCCAGCATCGCCCGCTCCCAGTGCACCGTCGGCTCGACCTCCCGACCGGTCGGATCCGACGTACCGGACCCGCCCGGCAGGGCCGCCGCCACCCGGTCGGCCACCTCCAGTGCGGCCAGCGCCGCCGCCGGGTCACCGGCCCAGTGCTGGGCGGCCACCTCCCGACGCCGGGCACGCACCTCGTCGAGGGGCAGCCCGGCGAGCCGGAACGCGGTCGCGGCGGCGGCGAACCGCTGCGCCGCGAGACTGTCCCGGTCCTGGGCGTAGAGCAGCTCGCCGGCCTCCTCCAGCACCCCGGCCCGGGCGGGCAGGTTGTCCGGGCCGTCGAGGTTGTCCGCGAGTTCGTCCAGCAGGGCCAGCGCCGGGCCGTCCTCGCCGAGCAACCGGTAGACGGTGGCCAGCAGGTGCCGGCACTGGTCCGCGTCGGCCTGCCGGCCGAGCCGGTCCAGTTCCCCGACCGCCTCCTCCGCCGCCTCGGCCGCCTCCAGCGTCCGGTCGGCCCGCCGGTAGGCGTCCGCCAGCTCCCAGCGCAGGTAGGCAGCGCCGTCCACGATGCCGCGCTCGACGCAGATCGCGACCGCCTCCACCAGATCGTCGACGGCCTCGCCCGGACGGCCGGCGGCGACCAGCGCCCGGGCCCGCCCGGTCCGGGCCGGCAGCGCCAGCTTGCCGGTGGCGAGCCGAACCGCCTCGTCGTACGCCGAAACCGCCCGCTCGGGGTCGTCCAGCGAGTTGGCATAGCCGAGGCTGGCCACGGCCCGGTGCTCGGGCAGGCCGAGTTCGTCGTAGAGGTCCCGGGCCCGCAGCGCCGCCTCGCCGGCCTCGGCCCCCCGCCCCAACAGCTCCAGGGCCCGGACCCTGGTCAGCGCGATCCGCGCCACCAGGTGCCGGTCGTCGGCACCGGCCGCCTCGGTCGACGCCCGGTCGACCGCCGCCAGCGCCTCGTCACCCCGCCCCCGCTCGACGAGCGCGATCGCCAACCGGTCCTGGGCGGCGGCACGATGCCAGGCGTCACCGTGCGCCATCAGATAGTCGGCGGACTCCTGGACCAGCGGCAGCCCCTCGTCCGGCTCGCCGGAGATCACCAGCAGTACACCGAGCCGGCCGGCGACCACCTGCGCGCGGAGCGGGTCAGGGATCTGCCGGTGCAGCTGCAACGCCTCCCGGTTCGCCGCCACCGCCGCGGCCATGTCCCCGGCCACCCGGCACTCGACCGCCCGGAACTCGGTCCGGCGAGCCGTGACGGACTGCTCCAGCGACCGCCCGGCGAACCGTTCGTCGAAGACCGCCAGTAGCGCGAGGAGGTCGTCGTCACGCTCGCTGCGCCAGGCCGCCTCGGCCAGGTCGAGCACCTGCTCCGGGCCGGCATCCGCCGGTACGTGGAGCGGGTCCGCACCTCCGGCCGACGCGCCGCTGGTGTCGCCGGCCGAGGCGCCGCTGGTGTCGCCGGCCGACGCGCCGCTGCTGTCGCCGGCCGACGCGCCGCTGCCGTCGGCTGCCGGGCCTGACACGGCGGCGTTGGACGCCCCGGCGAGGGGCGGGCGGCGGCGGGCGGTCGGCGAGAGCGGCAGGTACTCGCCGACCGGTTGCCGGCCGAGCAGCTCGGCGACGAACGCCGACTGGGTCGAGGTGCCGTTCCGGGCGTCGAACCTGGCGGCCAGCTCCCGGGCCGTACCGGCCAGTTCGTCCGCCAGCGCCGTCGCCGACACCTCGGCCGCCGGCCGGTCCAGATGCGCGGGGCGCCGCACCGGCAGCTTCCCGTGGCCGTCGGCGACCAGCCGGTGCAGCAGCAGCGCCGCGCTGGCGGTGAAGACCATCGCGTGGGCCGGCGAGGGCACCTCGTCCAGCCATCCCAGGTGCCGTTCCAGCAGTTCGAGCCCGCGCGCCTCGTTGCCGGTCAACGCGCAGAACGCCAGGTGCTCACCGACCCGGGACATGTACGCGATGTTCGTCCGGTGTCGGCGGTACGCCCGCAGGTGCGCGTCCCGGGCCTGCTCCCGCCGGCCGGTGTGCAGGTACGGCAACAGCAACGCGGTGAGTACGGACTGCGGCTGCTCGAAACAGCCGAGCCGGCCCGCGAGCACCGGTTCGGCCAGCGCCACCGCCTCCTCGTGCCGGCCGAGCGAGGCGAGATACTCGATCTGGTCGGTCGGGTCGCAGCCGGCACAGTCGGAGAGTTCGTCCCGGGGTGCGGTGGTCCACCGGCGGTACCACTGCTTGGCCTCCTCCGCCGCGCCGACGTGCACCGCCACGTGGTGCCGGTACTTGTAGACCATCTGGAGGCTGTGGCCGCCGTCCCGGTAGCGCCGTTCCATGTCGTCGAGTACGGCCATGGTGCGATCCAGCGGCACCTCGGGAAAGTCGAGCAGGCCGCAGACCATGTGCTTGAAGTACCAGAGCAGGGTGTGCAGGTGCCGCTGGTGGTAGGGCTTCGGGTTCTGGTCGAACTCGGCCAGGCACCAGGAGAAGGTGACGAACGACCGGGCCGGCTCGCCGCCGTAGTAGTAGGCGGCGGTGGCGAGCATCCGGGCCGCGAACCCGAGCTGCTCGTCGCCGGAGGCGTCCACCTCCCGGAGCAACGCTTCGACGGCGGCGATCTGGCCGCTGCCGTACGGCATCTCGCCGACCCGGTCGATCGTCCGCCAGAGATCGTCGTGGTCCCGGGCCATCGTCACTCCTTTCCTGGTACGGCCCGGTCGAGCAGGCCGAGGAACGAGCTGTTCAGCAGGGCGGCGTCGGCGGGCCGGATCGGGTGGTAGCCGAGCAGCAGCGCCTGGCCGTACAGGGCTTCGACGGCGATCCCGACCAGCGCCGGGTCGCCGAGCGCGCTGACCCGGCGGACCAGCGGGTTACGGTGGTTGAGCACCAACTGCGGGCGCTCGGCCGGGCCGGAGGCGGCGAGCGCGTCGAGTACCCCGGCCCAGGTCTCGTCGGCCCGCTCCCGGGTCGCCCGCAGCTGTTCCTCGAACGCCGCCGACCGGCTCACCAGGTAGAGCGCCGGTAGCGACGCCGGGGCGTATGAGCGGAGCACCACCTCGACACCGAGCCGGTCCAGGGCGCGCTGCGCGGCGATGACGAACGGCCGCAACGCCAGCTCCGCCACCGGGTCGAGGGCGTCGAACCGGGTGGTCAGGTCGGTCGGCTCCAGCCGTTCGACCAGTACCGAGCGGTCCACCGTCGGCAACCGCTCGATGATCTCGGTGTCGTACGTGTAACCGGCGTTGACCAGCGCCAGGTCCTGTGCCGCCGCCACCCCGGCGAGCTGCCGAAACTCGTCGATGCTGGCCGCGTAGCGGATCAGCCCGTGCCGTGCGCGGAACTCGGCCAGCGTGGTCTGCCCGGTGTTGGTCTCCATCGGCCACCAGCGTTCGACCAACCGGAGCATCTCGTCGTCGTGCAGGGCCAGCGCCTTCACCCCGAGGTGGTGGACCTGGAGGAACTCGGCGAGCCGGCGCGGCGCGCCGCCGGCCAGCCGGACCAGCCAGCCCCGGAGCTGGTCGCCGAGCGCCTCCCGGGTCGCCTCAAGCAGGCTGTCCTCGTAGAGCGCCTCCCGGCTGGCGGTCGGGCGCAGCTCGGTGGAGTCGACCACGCAGCGGGCGAAGAACGCCCAGTCCGGCAGCAGCCCCTCGGCGCCCTCGGTGAGCAGCATCCGCTTCAGGTAGACCCGGTGACCGGCCCGGGCCGCCGGGTTGACCGGGGTGGGCAGGACGAACGCCGCGCCGGTCAGCCCCGCCTCCGGCACCGACAGCGGCACGACGTCGAACGGGGTGAAGCCGAGCACCTCGCGGGCGTACCGGACGAGGTTGTCCCGGCGGGCGGAGGGTGAGGTTCCGGCGGGGGCCGACCACGGCGGCGGCCCGGCGGTGATCTCGACGTCGCCGACCAGCACCCGGACCGGCAGCAGCGAGCCGAACAGCCGGGCCAGCTCGGTGACCGTCGGCCGGGTCAGCCACTGCTCGGCGTCCCGGCGCGGGATCAGCGTGACGGTGGTCCCCGGCTCGGCACGCTGCGCGTCGACGGTGTGGGCCGCGGCGGCTGCGGCGGCCTCGGCGGCCAGCTCGACCCGGTAGCGGCCGTCGGCGTAGCCGGTCCAGAGCACGGTCGGCTCGTCGCCGCGCCGGGTGCACACCCGGACCTCGTCGGCGACCAGGAAGCAGGAGAGCAGGCCGATGCCGAACTGGCCGAGGAACTCGTGGCGGGCGAAACCGAGCTCGTCCCGCTTGGAGCTGCGGCCGATGGTGGCGAGCAGCTCGTGCACCTGTGCCTCGGTCAGGCCGATCCCGGTGTCGTGCACCCGCAGCGTGCCGTCCCCGGTCAGCTCCGGCGGCTCGATCCGGACCACGGCCGGCGCGTGCGGCTCGGTGGCCCGGCGGGCGGTGATGGCGTCCACGGCGTTCTGCAACAGCTCCCGGACGTAGACCCGGGGACTGCCGTAAAGGTGATGGCTGAGCAGGTCGACCACGCCACGGAGGTCGACCTGGAAGGTCCGGTCCACGATCTGCCCACTCACTCCCGTCCGGTGACGGCGCTCACGGTACCGGTCGGGGGCGACGCACCGCGTCCTGCTTTTCCGCCGACTTTCCGGAACGGCGGGCGGGTGGCTTGACCCTCGACCCGATCGAGGCCACAGGCTCGCCCCGGTCGACCGGGAGTGGGGAACGGGTGATACCGAATGTCCGATATGACGACGGTGACGAGGTCTGCGGCGCGGTCCGACGGCCGGGTTCGAACCGGCGGCGGCTACCGGGCACTCTGGACCGCGACGGTGGTGTCCCGGCTCGGCGACACGCTGCGTACCCCGGCCCTGGCGCTGCTCGCCGCCTCGGTCAGCCGCGATCCCCGGGTCGTCGCCGCAGTGGTGGCCGCCGGGCAGCTTCCGCCGCTGTTCCTCGGTCTGCTCGGCGGCGTCTATGCCGACCGCTGGGACCGGCGCCGGACAATGGCCACAGTGGACGGCCTACGTGCCGTCCTGGTCGCCGGCTTCGCGCTGCTGGTCGCCACCGGTGAGGCCGGGATCGTCGCGCTCGTCGGCTGTGCCCTTCTGCTCGCCACCCTCGGCGTCCTCTTCGACTCGGCGGCCTTCGCCGTACTGCCCGGCATCATGCCCGCCGACCGGCTGGCGGTGGCCAACGGCCGGCTCCAGGCGGGTACGGCGGTGGCCGGCGGCTTCGTCGGCGCACCGCTGTCCGGGGTGCTCTTCGCCCTCTCGGCGGCATTGCCGTTCGTGGTCGACGCGGTCACGTTCACGCTCGCCGCCCTGCTGGCGCTGACCCTCCGACCGACCCCGGTGCCGGCCCCGTCCGCGCTCCACCCGGTCGGGCCGGGTGCCGCCTGGCGGGCGGCCGGAGACGGGCTGCGCTGGATCTGGCGGGACGCCACCCTGCGCCGGATCACCGGGTTGACCGTGGTCACCAACCTCGCCACCAGCGGACTTGTCGCGATCATCGTGCTCTACGCGCTGGAGGTGCTGACTGTGCCCGCCGCCGGATACGGACTCTTCATGGCGGCGGCGATGCTCGGCGCGCTGGCCGGTGGACTCTGCGCCGGCCGGATCGCCACCCGGCTCGGTACCCTGCCCGGGCTGCGCTGGGTGCTGGTCGCCGAGACGATCGCGGTCGCCGCGCTGTCCGCCGCCCGGCACCCGGTGCCGGGAGCGATCGCACTCGCCGTCTTCTCCGCCGGCACCGCGACCTGGAACGCGCTCTGGTCGGCGTACGGGCAGCGGAACGTACCCGCCGAACTGCTCGGCCGGGTCGGCAGCGCCCAGCGTACGGTCGGGATGCTGGCCGCCCCGGTCGGCGCGATCCTGGCCGGAGCGCTCGGTTCCGCCGCCGGCCTACCCCCGGTGCTGTACGCGGCCACTGCCGTCTTCGCCCTGGCCACGGCCGCCTCGTGGCTGACGCGTCACACCGCCTCCGGCGCGGCCTCCGTGCCGTAGGCGGGCAGGGTCTCATACCTGCGTACGGCCGGGTTGGCGAGGAAGAGCCGCTCGGCCACCTGCCGGTAGGTGTCGAAATCGGCGGTCATCAGCACCACCACGAAGTCCCACTGACCGGCGACGTGGTAGCACTGCCGCACCGCGGGCTCGTCCCGGAGGCATTCCCGGAAGGCGGTGTAGTGCGGACCGGTGTCGGCCTCCAGTTCCACGAGCACCAGTGTGGTCATCGCGAGTCCGAGCGCCCGCGGGTCGAGCACCGCGACCTGTCCCCGGATCACGCCGGAGACCCGTAACCGGGTCAGCCGGCGCTGCACCGCGCTCGGTGACAGGCCGACCAGCTCGCCGAGTTCGTACAGCGGTTTGGCGGCGTCGACCCGGAGCAGGTCCAGCAGTCGACGGTCGGTCCGGTCCAGCGTCGGGAAGGTGGGAGGCACGCAAGAACCTTGCGTACCGGGGGCAGAATCGTCAATCGTCATCACCTGCACGTTCCCTAGCCTCGTCATCATGCTGGACAACCTTGATCTGGAGTCGCTGCGCCGCCGTCCCGGGGTGAAGTGGGCGCGGGCCACCGCAGCCGGTGCCGTGCCAGCGTGGATCGCCGACATGGACTTTCCGGTGGCCGAGCCGGTCAGGGCGGCGTTGGTGCAGGCCGTCGAGACCGATCTCGGCTATCCGGCCTGGGACGACCGTCCCGAGCGGAACCCGCTCGCCGAGGTGTTCGCCGCGCGGATGTCCGACCGGTACGGGTTCGCGCCGGTACCGGCGCACGTCCGGGTGTTCACCGAACTGATCCAGGCGGTGCAGGCGGTACTGCATGTCGGCACCGCCCCGGGTGACGCGGTCGCGATGCACACGCCCGCCTATCCACCGTTCCTGGAGACGCTCGGGGACATGCGCCGACGGCTGGTACCCATCCCCGTGGTGGACAGCGGTCACGGCTGGACCTTCGATCCGGACCGGCTGGCCGCCGACGTCGCCCGGAACCGATGCGTGGCACTGATCCTGGTCAACCCGCACGGCCCCACCGGCCGGGTCTTCACCCGGGCGGAACTCTCCGCTGTAGCGGAGATCGCGATGCGGCACGACCTGCTGGTCGTCACCGACGAGATCCACGCCGATCTCACCTACGAACCGCACCGGCACACCTCGTTCGCCGCGCTGGCACCGGAGCTGGCCGCGCGGACGGTCACCCTGCATTCGGCCAGCAAGGCATTCAACCTGGCCGGACTGCGCTGCTGCGTCGCGCACGTCGGCGATGCCCGGGTACGGGCAGCCCTGGATGCGCTCCCGCCTCTCCTGCTGGGTCAGCCGGGCAACCTCGGCGTACTCGGTACCCAGGCCGCCTGGCAGCACGGCGATGCCTGGCTCGCCGACGTACGGACGGTGCTGGACCGCAACCGCCGGTTGGTCGCCGACGGCCTGCCGGACGCGGTCGGCTACCACCTTCCGGAGGCGACCTACCTGGCGTGGCTGGACTTCCGCCCGCTCGGGCTCGGGCCCGATCCGGCCGCACACCTCCTCGACCGAGCCGGGGTGATGCTCAGCCACGGCCCGCCGTTCGGGCCGGGTGGCGAAGGGTTCGCCCGGCTCAACTTCGCCACCGGCCGGCCGATCCTCGACGACATCCTCCGCCGGCTTCGCGCGAGCTGCCGCCCGCGGCTAACGCCGTCCGACCTGGCATGACCACTGGCATGCGGGAGTCGGTCGCGGCGGTGCACAAGCTCGTCTCCGAACTCGTCCCAAACGACGAGTGGGAGGAACGCCACCAGACGGAGACGCTGCACTGGCTGCGCGGCACCGACGACGTGTTCCGGCGGGTCAAGCCGGCGACCCCGCCCCGGCACCTCGTCTCGTACGTCGTACCGGTCGATCCGGCGGACCGCAGTGTGCTGCTGGTAGACCACGTCAACGCCGGGCTGTGGCTGCCGCCGGGCGGGCACGTCGACCCGGACGAGCACCCCGCCGAGGCGGCCCGGCGGGAGGCGTACGAGGAGTTGGGCGTACCGGTCGAGAGCGGCCTCGTCGCGG
Organism: Plantactinospora sp. B6F1; assembly: GCF_040120695.1. Lineage (NCBI taxonomy): Bacteria > Bacillati > Actinomycetota > Actinomycetes > Micromonosporales > Micromonosporaceae > Plantactinospora > Plantactinospora sp. B6F1. The sequence continues at coordinate 138,585 of NZ_JBEEAC010000002.1, forward strand.
AGGAGCCGGTCTTCATCACCGTGACGCGTACCGTCGGAATCGACGCCGGGCACACCGACGTGAGTCTGTGGTTCGTGCTCCAACTCGACAGGCAACGACCGCTCATGTTGGACGGTGGCGAGTTCCGAGAGGCCCGCTGGTGGTCGCCGGCCGAGGTACGCGACGCCGATCCGGCCCGCTTCGACCCGCACTTCACCCGCTTCTGGTCGAAGCTCCACGGCGATCGGGTCGAGGACGATTCCTGCCACCGAACGCAACCCTGACCGTTTATTGGCCGGACCCGCAGACGACCTACCGGCAGAAGACCTACCGGGGAGTTGAGCAGGGATGACGGGCGTGGTGACCGCGTACTACCTGTTTGAACACAATGACGCACCGGTCGTCGTCCAGACCGCCGACGAGATGGACCGGCTCATCGACGACCTGTTGGCGCAGCCCTTCGACAACAGCGTCTGCACGATGTACTCCTCGGCCCGCCGCGACCGGACGAACGGCTTCCCCGACCACGAGTTCGCGGTGGCCGTCAACCCGGAGGACTCGGTCGGGGGCCTGTGGTTCGACGACTTCGACACCAACTGGTACACCCGGGGCACCCCAAGCAGACACGACCAGGTGTTCTACTACCACGCGGGCAGCGAGCGGGACTTCCCGTGCCGGTCCGGTGGCGTGCGGTGAGTGCGGTGAGTGCGGTGCAGGCGGTCAGCGGGTGGCGGCGCCCCGGACGAACGACCGCCATGCCTGCGGTGCGAAGGTGAGCGCCGGCCCGTCCGGGTCCTTGCTGTCCCGCACCCCGACCACGCCCGGCAGGTTGTCCGCCACCTCCACGCACGCCCCGCTGGCTCCATTGCTGCGGGTGCTCTTGCGCCAGACCGCCCCGGTCAGGTCCATTTCTCCACCGCTTCCAATATCAACTTTGCGGACTGCTGGTGCGACAGTGCCTCACTGTGGACGACCTCCCACGCCTTGCCCATCGACACTACTTCCGACGGCTCCTGCACCACCACCCCCTTCAGCTGGTTGTCGAGGAAGGCGAGATTTTCGCCGCCGGGCAGGGTGGCGACGATGAATGGCCCAGCCAGCCCGGCGTAGGCGCCGACCGAGCTGGGCACGACCTGCAACCGGACGTGCGGCATATCGGCCGCCACCCTCGCCAGGTGCAGCATCTGGTCGCGCATGACTGCCGGGCCGCCGACGGGCCGGTGCAGCAGACCTTCATCGAGCACGGCGATGAGCTGCGGCGGCTTCTCCCTGCTGAGGATCGCCTGGCGCTCCATCCGGGCGGTGACCCGAGTCGTGATCTCCTCTGCGCTCAACACACCCATGCTGGTGAAGATCGCTCGGGCGTACGCCTCGGTCTGTAGCAGACCCGGGATGAGGGCGTACTCGTACCAGCGGAGGGTTTCGGCCTTTCGCTCGATCTCGATCCACTCCCGCAGCCAGCTCGGCTCGCTGTCCAGGCTGAGCTTGATCAGCATCCGCTCGAACAGCCCGCCGGTTCCCAGCGCGCGGTCAGCGCCCTGGACGTACTCCCGGGTCAGCGCCCGGCTGCCGTTCTCCACCGAACTCACGTGCGACGCGGAGAAGGTGGCGGCCCGGCCGAATGCCTCCTGGGTCTGGTTGGCAACCACCCGGGCTCGCCGGATTTCGTCGGCGATAAACGCGATCATGGATTGCTGAAGGGCTGTCAACATTCAGTCCCCCTCGAACGATAGATCAACTATTCAGGACTACTCAATCCGCCTCATCGTCGACCGCCAAAGTAGCGGTTGAACGCAGCGGTGATCGACGCCTAACGAATTTAGGGGATGGCCGTCCAGAGTGGAAGACATGCGGAACCGCTCCGGATCGAAATATGACGGGTGGAACCGCGCGGCCGTTCGGCCCATCGTCGATCGGCCCCGCTTCCAGAAAACGATCACGATCACGAAGAAAGGGCATTGCGATGGCCAGACGGCACCGCCCACGCATCCGCCATTACCGCGCCTGGTACTTCCTCTGGATCTTCTGTTCCTGTGGCCGTCGTTGGCGCTGCCCCCGATTCATGCCGGCGCTGCACCGACCCGGGCCGCCACCGGCACCCCGCCCGGCGCCGGTCCGGATCTCGCCCGACCTGCCGCCGCCCCCGCCCCGGGCCCGGCACAGCAACAACCGTCCGGTCTGGGACGCGCCCACCCGCTGCCACCTCGGCAACGGCCGGGCCGGCGGGCTCACCCCGGGCCAGGCCCGCCGGGCTCGTCAGGTCGAAGTCCGGTAGTCAGGACAACCGTCTTGTACGGTCCACACGCGCGGTTCCGTCCGCACACGCCCGCCCGACCGTCGTTCCGGTGCCGGACCTGCGGTGCACACTGGCCGTGCCAGCCAGCCCGGCTCGGCCTGCTCTGGACCTACCGCCACGACCGGATCGGGCTGCTGGTCTATCTCGCGGCGCAGCTCCAGCACGCGTTGCAGGATCTGCCCGGCGCCGAACCCCGCGAGTTGGCCGCGCGATTCCTCCACTGGCTCCCCCGCACCCCGCCCTGCTGACCGGATGTCCCCGCTGACCGGATGTCCCCGCTGACCGGATGTCCCGCTGACTGGATCCCCCGGTGACCGGATTCCGCCGCTGACGCGGCGGTGACCGGGGAACCGGCGGTCGGTGCCATGCCTCTACCCGGCATGGCGACGACAGAGCACGAACACGACGGGACAGCCGGGCGCGACGGGGCAACCGGGAATGGACTGGCGACAAGGCGGGGTGTGTTGCGGGCGGCCGGGGCGGTGCTGGCCGGGACGGCCGGGTTCGGTGCGGTCTCGGCGGTCGCCGGTTGCCGGTCCCGGAGCGGCGGGCAGACCACCCGCCAGGAGCCGGCGCCGCCGGACGCCCTCGTGGTCGAGTTGGCCGACGGGAACCTGGCGGTGGTCGAGGCGGCGACCGGGCGGATGCTGGTTCAGCCCGCCCCGGCGGTGGTCAGCGGCGACGGCCGCCGGCTGGTCCGGGTCGAGCGCTCGGACGGGGGTACCCGGTTGACCAGTCACCGGCTGCCGGACGGCGCGGCGGTCAGCGCCGGCACCCTGACCGGGGCGCTCACGGTCCGCGCCACCTCGGCGGACGGCGCCCTGGTGGCGCTCGCCGACGACGCCGGGCCGGGGCACACGCCGTACCGGCCGGGGCCCCGGGAGCGAACCACGATCGTGGTCGCCGACGGTGCCGGCCAGCGCCGCCGGCTGGAGCTGCCCGGCAACCTCGAACCGGAGGCGTTCGACGTGTCCCGACAGGCACTCTTCGTCCTCGACTATCTGCCGCCGACCGCGCCGGACCGGTACCGGGTCCGGGTCGTCGACCTCGCCTCCGGACGGGTGGAGCCGCTGCTGACCCGGGTCAAGGCGGTGGTGCCGGCGGGCGCCGAGGAGGAGATGCGCGGCGAGGGCAGGCAGGCCGTGTACGACCGAGCGCGCAACCGGCTGTTCACGCTCTACACCCACCAGCCGGACCACGTGCACACCCGGGACCGGATCGCGGCGGCGAACGACGCCGGGGCGGAGCAGCGCGACACCGGGGCCCGGGACGACGCCCCGCACGTGCACGCCTTCGTACACACCCTCGACCTGACCGAACGCTGGGCGTTCTGCGTCGACCTGCCGGCACCGTTCGGCGAGCACGCGGCGACCGGGCACACGATCGCCCTGAGCCGGGACGGCAGCCGGCTCTACGTGGCGGACACCGGTACCGGCGCACTGGCCACGATCGACCCCGACGGGCTGACCGTGGTGCAGAGCGTCCGGTTCGACGCGCTGACCGGTACCACCGGCTCGGGGGGTGCGGCGCCGGCCGCCGCGACCTTCGACGGCGTCGGGACGCTGCTGATCGGAGCCGGCCGCGAGGTCGCCGGGATGGCGGTCGCCACGGGCGGGGGCCCGGTTCCGCGCTGGACGGCTCCGGCCGAGGTACGCGGCCTCGCCGGCCCACCCGACGGCTCCCTGCTGTACGTCGGCCAGCCCGACGCCGTACTCCGGGTCGACCCCGGCACCGGGGCGGTACGGCAGCGTATCGACGTACCCGGGCTGGTGGCCCTGCGTCAGGTGATCCCCGCCGGTTAGCGGTCCCGGTCAGGGGTGAGGCCGCCCGGCTGGTCGCCCTGGACCACGGGTGCCCGGACCAGGTTGCCCCACTCGGTCCACGAGCCGTCGTAGTTGCGCACCCGGGGATAGCCGAGCAGGTGCCGCAGCACGAACCAGGTGTGGCTGGACCGCTCGCCGATCCGGCAGTACGCGATCACGTCGTCGTCCGGCGACAGCCCGAGCTGGTCGGCGTAGATCGCCCGCAGCTCGTCGGGGCCCTTGAACGTGCCGTCGTCGTTCGCGGCCGCCTTCCACGGCTTGCTCAGCGCGCCCGGGATGTGCCCGCCACGCAGCGCGCCCTCCTGCGGGTACTCCGGCATGTGGGTCAGCTCGCCGGTGTACTCCTTCGCGGAGCGCACGTCGACCAGTGGCCGGGCCGCCGCGATGTGCGCCAGCACCTGGTCCCGGTACGCCCGGATCGGCGCGTCGTCCCGCTGCGGCGTCGGGTACTCCGCCGGGGGCCGCTCGGTCTTCTCCCGGGTCAGCTCCCGCCCCTCGGCGACCCACTTCTGCCGGCCGCCGTCGAGCAGCCGCACGTCGGGGTGCCCGAAGAGGGTGAAGACCCAGAGCGCGTACGCCGCCCACCAGTTGAAGTTGTCGCCGTAGAAGACGATCGTGTCGTCCCGGCCGATCCCCTTGGCCGAGCAGAGCTTGGCGAACGCCTCCGCGTCGAGATAGTCCCGGGTCACCTGGTCGTTCAACTCCAGGTGCCAGTCGACCTTGATCGCGCCCGGGATGTGACCGGTCTCGTAGAGCAGCACGTCCTCGTCCGACTCGATCACCACCAGGCCCGGCTGGCCCAGGTGTTCGGCCAGCCACTCGGTGGTGACCAGGCGCTGTGGGTCGGCGTAGCCCTGCAGGCTCGGCGCGGGATCGCTCGGCATCGGCATGATCCCCACCGTACGCCGGGCGGTCGCCGCAGGGGGCCGGCTCCGCTCGGTTACCGTCGTCACATGGTGGAGCCGACCCGGACAGGCGTACGACACGAGGGTCGGACCTTCCGACGCGAGGACTGGTACGGCGACGAGTTCGTCGAGCACGAGTACGTCGACTGCGAGTTCTTCGACGTCGACCTGACCGAGGCGACCCTGGAACGAACCAGCTTCACCAACTGCGTCTTCGGCAACGTCCGGTTCAACGCCTCCCGGCACACCGACTCGGCGTTCCTGCGCTGCACCTTCACCCGGTGCAACTTCTTCGAGGCCGAGTTCTCCGGCTGCAAGCTGGTCGGCAGCACGTTCGTCGAGTCGGCGGTCCGGCCGCTCACCGTGCTCGGCGGAGACTGGTCCTTCGTCGGCCTGCCCGGCGCCGACCTGCGCGGCGTCACGATCCAGGGCGTACGGATGCGCGAGGCGGACCTGGCCGGCGCGAACTGCACCGACGCGATCCTGACCAACGTCGATCTCTCCGGCGCGCAACTGCGGGCGGCCCGGTTCGTCCGGTGCGACCTGCGCGGCAGTGATCTCAGCACCCTCGACCCGACCACCGTCGAGCGCTCCGGCGCGATCGTCGACCCGACCCAGGCCATCGTGCTCGCCCAGGCCCTCGGCTTCCAGGTCGGCTGAGAGCCTCTGCCCGACGGGTCAGTCCACGAAGGGCCGGCGTTGCGGGTACGGCGCCAGCATCGGCCGCTTGGCCGTGATCGTGTCGCCGGACGACCGGCCGGTGAGCCGGCGCCGGATCCAGGGTGCGAAGTGCTGCCCCATCCAGCGCAGGTCCGCGCTCCGGGCCGCCAGCCAGGGCGTCGGAGCGGGCCGGGGCGGCACCACCAGCCAGCCGTCGTCCGGCACCACGCCGAGCGCGGTCAGCACCCGAGCGGCGACCCGGCGGTGACCGGCCGCCGACAGGTGCAGCCGGTCCGGGCTCCACAGCAGCGGGTTGTGGAAGACGTCGTCGGCGAAGAGGTCCACCAGCGTCACCCCGTGCCGCTGGGCCGTCTCGCCCACCGCCCTGTTCAGTACCGCCACCCGGGGGGCGATGAGCCGTTGCCCCGGCAGCCGGGCCATCACGTCGGCGAACCGGAACAGCAGTACGTCCGCCCCGGTGGCCCGGAACTCGGCAACCACCTGGTCGAAGCGCGCGACCAGGGCGTCCGGGTCGAAGCTGCGACGCAGTACGTCGTTGCCGCCGGCGGCGAAACTGACCAGATCGGGGCGCATCTCCAACGCGGCGGGCACCTGCTCGGCCACGATGTTTCCGAACAGCCGGCCCCGGATCGCCAGGTTGGCGTACCCGAAATCCGGCCCGGCCTCGGCGGCCAGCGTCGCGGCCACCAGGTCGGCCCAGCCCCGGAAGCTGCCGTCGGGATAGGGGTCGTCCAGTCCCTCGGTGAAACTGTCTCCGACCGCCACGAAGTTGCGCCAGCGCACGCCGGGCCTCCCCTGCACTTCTCCCACTCCCTTGATCGGTGGCCAGTCTGTCAGCCTGCCCCCGTCGCGGGCAGACCCGGCGCCGGGAGGTGACCGGCGCCGCACCCCGCCGGCCCAGCGCGCCCGACAGCCGGCCGACATTTTCGTGCCTCGCTCCCGCCCCCGGGTCTACGCTGCCCGGGTGCTGCTACGGATGTCCACGCTGTTTCTGCGTACGCTGCGCGAGGATCCGGCCGACGCGGAGGTGTCGAGCCATCGGCTGCTGGTCCGGGCCGGTTACGTCCGTCGCGCCGCCCCGGGCGGCTACACCTGGCTTCCGCTCGGCCGGCTGGTGCTGGACCGGATCGCCGAGGTGGTCCGGGAGGAGATGGTCGCGATCGGCGGCCAGGAGGTGCTCTTCCCGGCCCTGCTGCCCCGGGAGCCGTACGAGACGACCGGCCGGTGGACCGAGTACGGCGACGACATCTTCACTCTCAAGGACCGGCGTGGCGCCGAGTACCTGCTCGGTCCCACCCACGAGGAGATGGCCGCACTGCTGGTCCGGGACACCTTCACTTCGTACCGGGACTTCCCGGTCTCGATCTTCCAGGTGCAGACGAAGTACCGCGACGAGGCGCGGCCCCGGGCCGGGCTGCTGCGCGGGCGGGAGTTCCTGATGAAGGACTCCTACTCCTTCGACCTCGACCGGGCCGGGTTGGCGGCGGCGTACGACCGGCACCGGGCGGCGTACCAGCGGATCTTCGACCGGCTCGGGTTGACGTACACGATCGTCGCGGCGACCTCGGGCGCGATGGGCGGCTCGGCGTCGGAGGAGTTCCTCGCCGTGACGCCGGTCGGCGACGACACCTTCGTCGGCTGCACCGCCTGCGACTACGCGGCCAACACCGAGGCGGTGACCACCCCGCCGGCCCCGGCCGGGGACGTGCACGCGCACCCTGCGGCGCAGGTGCACGACACCCCGGAGACGCCGACCATCGAGAGTCTGGTCGCGCTCGCCAACGCCCGACGACTCGGCGGCCGGACCGACTGGGCCGCCGGCGACACCCTGAAGAACGTCGTCATCGAGCTGCGCCGGCCCGGCTCGGACGAGCCGGAGTTGCTGGTCATCGGGGTACCCGGGGACCGCGAGGTCGATCTCGGGCGGCTCGCGGCGGTGCTGAGCCCGGCCACCGTGTCGATGTTCGACGGCTTCGCCGACCGGCCCGAGTTGGTCCGGGGCTACATCGGTCCGCAACTGATGGCCAAGCTCGGCATCCGCTATCTCGTCGACCCCCGGGTGGCAGCCGGCACCGCCTGGCTGACCGGCGCCGACGAGCCGGGCCGGCACGCCACCGACGTCGTCTGCGGGCGGGACTTCACCCCGGACGGGACGATCGAGGCGGCCGAGGTCCGGGCCGGTGACCCCTGTCCGGCCTGCCGGCCGGGGGTGCTGACGATCCGCAGGGGCGTCGAGATCGGGCACGTGTTCCAGCTCGGCCGGCGCTACACCGACGCGTTCCGGGTCGACGTGCTGGGTCAGGACGGCAAGCCGGTCCGGCCGACCATGGGCTGCTACGGCATCGGGGTGTCCCGGGCGGTGGCGGCGATCGCCGAACAGCACCACGACGAGCGGGGGCTGGTCTGGCCGGCGGCGGTGGCGCCCTGCGACGTACACCTGGTGGCGGCCGGAAAGGGGCCGCAGCTGGCGGCGGCGCTGGACCTCGGCGGGCAGCTCGCCGGGCGCGGCCTGCGGGTGCTGGTCGATGACCGGACGCACGTCTCGGCCGGGGTCAAGTTCGCCGACGCCGAGCTGATCGGTATCCCACGCACCGTCGTGGTCGGCCGCCGCTGGGCCGACGGGTACGTCGAACTACGCGACCGCGTCACCGGAGACCGCGCCGAACTCTCGGCGGCGGAACTCCTGGCCCGGCTGGCCGGTCCGGCACGCCCAGGCCCGGAGGGTCCGGCCGGCGAGCACCCAGGCCCGGAGGGTCCGGCCGGCTAGCGTCCCGCCCGTTGGTGTCCGGTTGGTTCGGTCGTGGGCCAGCCGCCCTGGCCCGGACAACTGTGACCTGGGCAACTGTCGTTCATGGGGCACCCGGTCGTCTCGTCTGTGTTGGCAGGCAGGCATTGACCGCCCGCCTGTTGGCAGGCAGGCACACGAACGATCGGAGACGTCATGAAGGTCTTCCTCGCCGGCGCAACCGGTGCGATCGGCAGGCATCTGGTCAGCCAGCTTGTGGCCCGCAACCACGAGGTCGTCGGTACGACTCGCTCGGCCGAGAAGGCCGGCGTCCTGCGGTCCCTGGGTGCCGAACCGGTCATCGTCGACGCGCTCGACGCCGAGTCGGTGGCTGACGCCGTGGCGAAGGCCGAGCCGGAGGTGGTCGTGCATCAGTTGACGGCGTTGAGCGGTCCGACCGACTTCCGGCACGCGAAGCTCATGGCGGCGGCCACCAACCGGTTGCGCACCGTGGGCACCGACCACCTGCTGGCGGCTGCGCGCGCCGTCGGGGTACGCACGTTCGTGGCGCAGAGCAACGCGATGTGGATGGAACGGGTCGGCGGGCCGGTCGTCGACGAGAGCGGCCGGATCGAGCCGAATCCGCCGGCCGATGCCGAGGAAGCCGTGGCGGCGCTGCGCCATCTGGAGACCGCGGTGACCGGTATCGCGTGGGCCGAGGGCATCGCGCTTCGCTACGGCGGCTTCTACGGCCCCGGTACCGGCGTAGAGTTGGCGCCGGGCGCGGGTATGGCCGCGCAGGTCCGCCGACGGAAGTTCCCGATCGTCGGCGGTGGCTCGGGGGTGTGGTCGCTGGTGCATGTCGTAGATGCCGTCTCGGCGACGGTCGCGGCCGTCGAACGCGGCAGGAGTGGCATCTACCACGTCGCCGACGACGACCCGGCGCCGGTGGGCGAGTGGCTGCCGGAACTGGCCCGGGTTCTCGGCGCCAAGCCGCCGCGCCGCCTCCCGGCCTGGCTCGTGCGCATGCTGGCCGGCGAGATGCCGGTGGACATGATGACCCGGGCCCGGGGCATCTCCAGCGAGAAGGCCAAGCGCGAGCTGGGCTGGACGTTGCGGTACCCGAGCTGGCGCAGGGGTTTCGTCGAAGGGCTGGGCTGACCGGTGTCCGCCGACGATCTGTACGCCGAGCTGCGCCCCCGGGCGTTCGCCATCGCGTACCGGATGCTCGGCAGCGTGGGCGAGGCCGAGGACGTGGTGCAGGAGGCGTTCCTGCGGATGCACCAGACCCTGGGACGGGACGAGCGGATCGCCTCGCCGCGCGCGTACATCGCGACCCTGGTCACCCGGCTGGCGATCGACCAGTTGCGCTCGGCGCGGGCTCGGCGCGAACGGTATGTCGGCGACTGGCTGCCGGAGCCGCTGGTCACCGACCCGTCACCGGCGGACCGCGCGGAAACCGCCGACGAGATGTCGCTGGCGTTCCTCGTGCTCCTGGAAACCCTGTCGCCCCGGCAGCGGGCCGCCTTCCTGCTGCGTGAGGTGTTCGACTACCCGTACGCCGAGGTCGCCGACATCATCGGCTCCGACCTCGACAGCACCCGGCACCTGGTGGCGAAGGCTCGGGCCCACGTCCGGGAGCGCCGGCCGCGCTACCACGCCACTCGCCGGCAGGGCGAAGAGCTGGCCCGGCGGTTCTTCGCGGCCGCCGAGCACGGCGACCTGCGGGCGTTGGAGGCGCTGCTCGCCCAGGACGTGGTGCTGCGCGGCGACGGCGGCGGGAAGGTCCCCGCGCTGGCGCGGGCGATCAACGGCCGGACCACGGTGGCCCGGCACCTGCTGGCCGCGTTGTCGCTGGTGGCACCGCACGGTGGCGTGCGCATCCGCATCGCCGAGGTCAACGGCCGGCCCGGCGCGATGGTGTTGGACTCGCGGGACCGGCTCTTCGGTGTGCTGGGGCTCGACATCGCCGACGGCGAGATCCAGGCGATCCACTCGATCGTCAACCCCGACAAGCTGCGCCACCTCGAACCGGTCAGCGACCTCGGTGCACGGGTCCGCGCTGCCCGCCGACGCCACGACGGCGCAACCGGGGTCGGCAGGTAACCGGGCGGACAGCCGCGACGCCTAGTCCGTCGGCCGGCCGGCCCTGCCGGACCGTTGTGCCTGGTAGAGCCGCTGGCAGTCGGCGTACCGGGGCAGGATGTCGGCGGCGCGCAGCTCGGCCAGGCTGGGCGCGTCGGCGTCGCGTTCGGAGAGGATCGGGTCGAGCTCGGCCGGCCAGGGCAGCGCCAACTCGGGATCCCGCAGGTGCACGATGCGTTCCCGCGCCGGGGCGTACCGGGCGGAGCAGAGATAGCTGACGACGCTCTCCTCCTCCAGCGCGACGAAGGCGTGGCCGAGCCCTTCGGACAGATAGACGGCACGGTTGTCGATGGTGTCCAGCCGGGTCATCTCGTGCCGGCCGAAGGTCGGCGAACCGACCCGCAGGTCGACCACCACGTCGAGTACGGCGCCACGCGGGCAGTAGACGTACTTGGCCTGGCCGACCGGTACGTCGGCCCAGTGCACGCCCCGGATCACGCCCCGCCGCGAGACGCTCTGGTTGGCCTGCGCCACGGACAACTCGAAGCCGAGCGCGTCGGCGAAGACCGCCGCGTCGTACCAGACGAGGAGCCGGCCGCGGTCGTCGGAGAACTGCTGCGGAAGGAACTCCCAGGCACCGGCGATGGACAGCTCCGTGGCCTTCACTCGCACCTCACAGCGTTACTCCGGATCTCTCCGGCCTGTCGGGGCCAACCGCACCATAACGTGCAACGACCCAGGTGACCGATCGGAAACCCGACATGGTGTTAGCGTGCCGGCCAAGGGGTAGCAGGTGGTATCGGAATTCGGGGGTTCGGAGGTACACAGTGACTGAGGTCAGAGTCCGTGACGTCATGACCAGAACGATCGTCTATCTACCCGCGGCCACCGCCCTGGACGAGGCGGCCCGCGCCATGCGGGACGCCGACATCGGCGACGTGGTGGTGACGGACGGGTCGAGCCTGTTCGGCATGGTGACCGACCGGGACATCGTGATCCGGGCCGTCGCCGAGGGCAGGGACGCCCGGCAGACCACGATCGGCTCGGTGACCTCCCGGGACATTGTGATGATCGAACAGAACTCCACCGCAGCCGAGGCCGCGGCCCTGATGCGGGACCGGGCCGTACGCCGGATCCTGGTCTGCGACGGCGACCGGCAACTCGTCGGCATCGTCTCCCTGGGCGACCTGGCGGTTCGTCCGGAGCCGTCGCCGGTGCTCAGCGAGATCAGCGAGGCCGGCATCCGCCCCTGAGCCACCTCGGTAGCCTGGGGCCCATGCCGCAGTCGATGCCACCGAAGCTCGCCGAGATCGTGGCGGAGTTCGCCGCCGCTCCCCGGGACGTGGTCCTGGAGATGCTGCTGGAGTTCTCCGACGCGGTGCCGCCGCTGCCGGCGGAGTTGACCGGCCACGCCGGGATGGAGCAGGTCCCGGAGTGCCAGACCGCCTTTTTTTTGCGCGCCGAGGTGGCCGCCGACCGTACGGTGACCACCTGGTTCGACTGCCCGCCGGAGGCGCCCACCACCAGGGCCTTCGCCGGAATCCTGGCCGAGGGACTGGCCGGGGCGAGCGCCGACGAGGTGCTGGCCGTGCCGGACGACCTCTACCAGCAGATGGGGCTGGCTCAGGCGATCAGTCCGCTGCGGGTACGCGGCGGCAACGCCATCCTGGCCCGGCTCAAGCGACAGGTCCGGGACCAGCTCGCCTGACGGTGCCGGTGCGCGGCCGGTCGACACCCGTGGCGCGGCAAGGTTTCACGTGCAACAACATCGACAGACATCGCTGCGACAGGAGTGCCGTCGCGCGGCCGTCCGGCGGCGGCGGTCCGTCAGCGCGCGACTCCGGCCGCCCGTTCGACCTCGGCCAGCATCAGCCGCAGCGACAGGCTGTGCCGCTCGGGCGGCAACCGGTCCAGCGCCCGCCGGGCGTGGCCGAGTCCGCCGGACGCGTCCCCGGCGCTCGCCATCAGCAGACCCCGGTGCAGTTCGATGTGGGTGGCGAACCGGGGCAGACTCTCCGGCCGGGTCCGGTCCGCCGCGTCCTGTGCGGCCACCGCCGCGGGATGGCCGAGCCGGGACAGCAGCATCGATTCGAAGGTGTGGAACCGCCACTGCGGCACCGCGAAGTCGGAGATCTGCTCCGAGCTGCCGGCCGTGTCGAAGACCCGGCGGGCATCGTCCAGCCGGGCCAGGCCGGTGACGGTGTCACCCCGACAGGCGGCGACGTGCGCCTGCGCGGTCAGCGCGTTCAACCGGCCCAGGGTAGGCCGGTCGGAGAGCGCGACGGCGTGTTCGGCGAAGCGGGCGGCGACCGGCAGGTGCGCCCCCTCGTACGCCAGCGCGAGGGCGGCCCGGCCGCGTACCCAGACCCGGGTCGCCAGGTCGCCGGAACGATCCGCCGCGATCGCCGCCATCTCGTACGACCGGATCGCTCCCCGGCCACCGTCGTTGCCGGGCAGGGTCTTGCCGTGCACCGTCATCAACCGGGCGGCGACCCCCCACAGGTGTGGGCTGCCCAGCTCCTGTTGCAGCACCACCAGATCGGCGGCGAGCCGGCCCCGGAGTTCGGCGGCGCCGAGCGACATGTAGTCCTGCCCGTACGCCTCGGCCCGGGCAACCCACTCGTCGACGTCCCGACGCGGCCCGATGGCGGCGGCGAACCCGTGCTGGACCAGCTCGGCCACGGCGGAGGAGACGACGACGGTCGCGGCGAGTGCGAGGGCACCTCTGCGGTTCACGCTGTCTCCCAACACCCGCTCGTAGGCGAGGACCAGATCCGGGGTGGCCGGCCGCTTGCCGAGCTCCACGTTGCACAGATGACTCTTGCTGTAGTTGGTGCGGGCCGCCATCTGGGTCAGGGTGACCTTGGCGTCCGTACGCGCCACCCTCAGCCTTGCGCCGACGTGATCCATCCGTCTACCGCCTGTGCGCTCCGGAAAACACCTGAAAACCGCGCCTACTATCGGTAGTTCTCTGATTACGGGAATGTAGGGATGTGGATCGCTTCAGTTCGATGTGGCATCGATCAATGTTTTACCGCTTCCGGGCACAGAACGTAAGCCTGGAGTGACCTCGGGATCGGTGCCGGGACAGGAGTTCCACGACCCGCGGGTATGACCCGAGTCGATCTCGTCGGCCTCCAGGTCGGCTCGTGATCGGTCCGCGCGGGACGGGGGCGCCTACCCGCTGTCTTCCCCCTGACCAGTGGGCGGCGCCCCACCGGGTGCGGCGGTCGTGCCGGCGGCCGCCGCACCTCCCGGGCAGCTCAGGAGGCGACTCGTGGGTGCGACTGGGCCGGTGCGCCCCCCGGGCGTGCGCCGGCGGCGCGGCGGGCGGAGATGACCGGCCCGGCCGCGCGCCGAATACGTAATCGGATGGTGCTGTCGGCCCGGCTCATCGTGATCGAACACTGGCCACGCGACGACGGTCGTTGCGCTATCTGCAAACTGCCGGGCTGCCGGGCACTGGCGACGGCACGTGCGTATTTAGAAATGGTGAACGACCCATTCGTACCCGCACCTCCGGTTGCCGATGTGGTAGACATCGACAGCCATGCCACCCCCTCGCCGGGGGTGACCGGCGGCGAGCCGGTGGACGGGGGCGAAGGGAATCCCGGATGAGCGAGACGACGCTGTGCCTGCCGTGCCCGCTCGCCCTGCGTCCGCCGGTGACCACGCCGCCCCACCACTGCCCCGGGCAGGTACGCCTGGTCTCCGGCACCGGCCAGGTCCGGATCGTCCTCTGCCGATGCCCGATCTGCTGGCCGGACCGCTCGACCGACCCGTCCGGGCAGAGGGCGACCGGCCGGTCGGGACAGCCCTCAGCCGAGCTGGCGGGCGAATCGTCAGCCGACCTCGCGGGCGAGCCCCTCGACGACCTCGGCGGTCGGCAGGAGCCCGAGAGCCGCACCGGGCAGTGCGATCTTGCTGTGCCGGACGCCGGACCCGACGATCACGTACGGCGTGCCGGCCACCCGCGAGTCGACCAGGATCGGCCACGACTCGGGCAGCCCGATCGGGGTGATGCCGCCGTACTCCATGCCGGTCAGCTCGACGGCCTCGGCCATCGGGGCGAAGCTCGCCTTGCGTACGTCGAGGTGGCGGCGCACCACACCGTTCACGTCGGCCCGGGTGGTCGCCAGTACCACGCAGGCCGCGTACCGGACCGTCCCCTCCCGCTTGCCGGCCACCACCACGCAGTTCGCAGACACGTCGAGTCCGACGTCGTACGCGGCGCAGAAGGCGACGGTGTCGGCCAGGGTGGCGTCGATCGGCGCGACCAGGATGTCGTCCACGCCGACCGGTGAGTCGGCGGGCCAGCGGTGCAGGGCCTCGGTCACCGGCGGTGCGAGCAGATCCTGGCGGGTCCGGGCCGGCTCCGTCTTCAGAGTTCCCATCACGCCCGCGATCCTCGCACCGACCACTGCGACCAGACACACCGGCTCCGACCGGGCACACCGGCCAAGGGGCGAGGCGCCGCCGAACGAGGATGCGACGCCGCAGGACGACGGGGCGACGCGCAGGACGACGACGTGGCGTGGGTCGGCCGTCAGCAACCGACGGTCGAACCGCGGGCGGGTCAGCTGCCGGCGAGGAAGGCGTCGTCCGGCACCAGGCTGCGTTCCCGGAGCCGGTCCCGTTCGGGCGACTGGGCGGCCCGTTCCCGCCGCAGGTCGACGTCCTCGATGCCGTGCCGGACGGCGATCCGGACCACGCCGTAGAGGAAGACGAAGCCGCAGACGTACATCAGCGCGGCCAGAGCCATGTAGATCATGCGTTCGAGAGTAGGCCCTGAATCCGGAGATTTTTCGTGTTCCGGACAGGCTCGCCCGGTCGGGTGCGGTACGTCGTCAGTCGCCTCCGTCGGTCGACCCCGCTGCCGGCCGTCGCAGTACGGCGTCGAAGACCTGGGCCAGCTCCGCCGCGTCCTCGCCCGCGTGGTGGGTGTGCGGGATCCCGGTCAGACCCAGCGCATACTTGATCTTCCCCTTGTGCGTACCGGCCCACTCGGCGCCGGTCCGCCCCATCCAGTAGCTACGCAGGTCCACCCCGGAACCGGTCGCCCCGAACGGACTCCGGCCGGTGAACCGGACGAAGTACCAGTGCACGAACATCCCGTCCCAGACGGCGGGAGCGGCCAGGAAGACCGGCCTTCCCTGCTTGCGCAGCCCGTTCACCCACCTCGCCGCGGCGGTCATCGCCTCCTCGGCCGGCGGCGCCTCCCGGAGCAGGCGTTCCCGGTCCAGCCCGGAGACGGCGAGAGCCTGGGGCACGAACTCGTCGGAGATCGGGCGCAACTCGGTGTAGAAGGTCAGCTCGGGCCGGCCGGCGACCGCCATGCCCAGCGAGATCATGCTGTACGGCCCGGGGATCGGCCCGTCCGCCTCGACGTCGACCGCGACGTACAACTCCGGAAGCTCAGCCACGAGATCAGCTTGCGGTGCCACGCCGACCCGGTCCACCCGAATTCCACCCCCGAAGACGGTTCGGACGGTTCCGGCGTGAGGTTCCCGGCACAGCTAAACATTAGTTGAGGTATTCGGGATACCCTCGACCCGTGACCGCACCTGCCCTCACCGTCGGACAGCTCGCCGCGCGCAGTGGCGTCGCCGTCTCGGCCCTGCACTTCTACGAGGCCAAGGGCCTGATCACCAGTACCCGGACCAGTGGCAACCAGCGCCGCTACAGCCGCGACGTCCTGCGCCGGGTCGCCTTCATCCGGTTCGCCCAGCGGGTCGGTGTGCCGCTGGCCCAGATCCGGGAGGCTCTGGCCAGCCTGCCCGAGCAGCGCACACCGACCCGCGCGGACTGGGCCCGGCTCTCGGCGAACTGGCGCGGCCAGCTCGACGAACGGATCGCCGCCCTGCAACGGCTCCGCGACGACCTCTCCGACTGCATCGGCTGTGGCTGCCTGTCACTGGACCGGTGCGCCCTCTCCAACCCCGGCGACGTGATGGCCGGTACCGGACCGGGGCCACGCCACCTGCTCGCCGGCCTCACCGAAACAGCGTCCACGCCAGGGGCGGCGGCGCCCGGGCCAGAGGCCGCGCCCGGGCCAGTGGATGCGCCCAGGCCAGCGGCGGCGCCCGCGCCAGCCTCGGCGGTCGACAGCACGGACGTGACCTGCGGTGGACCGGACGTCTGCGCCTCCTACGGCCCGGCCGATCCCGTCGGGGCCCGGGTCTGACGGAAGGGAGACTTCATGCCGGAAGAGGGCATAAGGCCGCGCTGACCGGGAACCCAGGGCCGACCCACGGCTCTGGGAGGGTGAGATGCGGTACCCGAGTGCGGCCAGCGACAGCCGCCCAGCCGCCGGGCGGAGCGGCCGCCCAGCCGGCGGCTCCGGTCGATGACGCCCCTCGGGCTGCGGATCCCCGGCGTGGACCTGCGCCGCATCCACCTGCCCACCCTGCCCGAGGCGATGTCGCCGCGCGGCGTGCCGCAACTCGTCGCCGGAGTCGCGCACCGCGCCGAGTCCATGGCGACCCGGGCCACCCGGGCCGCCGGCCTCAGGCGCCGTGCGGTCTGGTCCCGCCCGGGACGGCACCACATCGAGGTGCACGGGATCGCCCAGCCCGGCGGTGAATGGCTGGCCGCCCGGATCGAACACGCGCTGGAAGGGCTGTCCGGGGTCGAATGGGCCCGGGTCAACGCTCCCTCCGGGCGGGTGGTGGTGACGGTCGGCACGCCCGCGCCGCGACTGCGGGAGCTGATCGCGGTGATCGCCGCGATGGAAAGTACCGACGATCGGGCGCCCGACCCGGACTGCGCGGAACCGCATCCCCCGGAGGAGGGCCCACGGACCCGGCGGGCGATGGCCCGGATCGCGATGGACGCGTTCGGGCTCGGGCTGTCGGCGGCGGTCCGGATCATGCCGTTCACCCGGGCACCGGGCGAACTCGCCGGCCTGTTGCGCGCCGTCGACCTGCACCCGAGGCTGCACGCGCTGGCCGGGCGGGGGCTACGCGGCGACCACCGGGCCGACTCCTGGCTGCCGCTCGCCACCGTCCTGGCCCAGGGTCTGACCGGCGGCTGGGCCGGAATCCTGCTCGACGGCGCACAGCGGGTGCTGCAGTGGGGCGAGGCCCGGGCGCAGTTGGCCGCCTGGGAACAGGCCGAGCCGAGGCTCGCCGGTACCCCGGAGCGGGCCGCGGCGGCACCGCCGCCGGACGAGCGACCGCACCCCAAGCCGGACGGTCCGATCGAGCGCTACCTGGCCCGGATACTGGAGTCCGGCACCCTCGCCGGCGTCGCCGCGCTGGCCCCGGCCAGCCGCAAGCGAGCCGCCGCCCTGACCCTGGCCAGCATCCCGAGCGCCGCCGTCGCCGGCCGGGAGGCGTACGCGGCGCGGCTCGGCTGGCTGCTCGCCCGGCGGGGCGTGATCGCCATGGACCGTACGGTGCTGCGCGAACTGGAGCGCCTCGACGTGCTGGTACTGGACGCCGCCGTACTGCGTTCCGCCCGGAGCGTCCTCACCGACCTGCTGCCGCTGCCCGGCGCCGACGCCGAGGAGGTGGCGACCCGCGCCTTCGACCTCTTCGACCCGGAGACCCCGGACCGGGTACGCGACGACGACGGCTGGGCTCTCGGTCCGCTCGACGCACTGCGCCTGCCCGACGGGGCGGGTGCCGAGCAGATCGACCGGCTCCGCCCGGACGGCGGCACCCTGCTCGGCCTGACCGCCGGCGGTCGGCTCGCCGCCGTGGTCCGGGTGGCCGCCGAACCCGCCCCCGGAATCGACGCCCTGCCGGCGGCGGCCCGCCGAGCCGGCCTACGCCTCCTGATCGCCGACGAGGACCACCACCTCCACGAACACCACCACCTCCACGAACACCACCACCTCCACGAACACCACCCCAACGACCACGACCACGACGGCAACCACGACCACGACGGCAGCAGCGACGGCGACCACGAGTTCGTGGCCGGGCACCTGCCCGGCGGGCCACGGCTCGCCGGATCGATCCGGTCGTTGCAGTCCGAGGGAGCGATGGTCGCCCTGGTCTCCAGCGATCCGCGTGCGCTGGCCGCCGCCGACTGCGGGCTCGGGATATGGCACGCCGATGAGCCGCCCCCGTGGGGCGCCCACCTGCTGGTCGGCTCCGACCTCGGGGTGGCGGCGCTGGTGGTCGAGGCCGTCGGACTGGCCCGTACGGTGGCCCGGCAGAGCATCGCGCTGGCCGTCGGCGGCAGCGGGCTCGGCGCGGTGGCGGCGTTCACCGCGGCACCCGGGCAACTGCCGGGCCGGGCGATGGCGGCGGTGAACGCCGCCGCCGGACTTGCCATCGGGCACGGCGTCTGGCGGGCGGGCCGGCTGCCCGAGCGCCGTACCTCGATCGCCGCCCCGCAGACGCCCTGGCACCTGATGCCGGTACGGACCGTACTGAACCGGCTCGGCACCGACGAGGCGGGACTCTCCACCGAGGAGGTCGGGCGACGCGGCCGGACGGCGTCGATCGGCCCTACCGAAGGCCCCGACCTGCCCCGGGCGTTCGTCGAGGAGTTGGCGAACCCGCTCACCCCGGTACTGGCCGGCGGCGCCGGACTCTCCGCCGCGGTCGGCTCGATCGCGGACGCGGCCCTCGTCGGCGGGGTGATCGGGATGACCGCGCTGATCGGCGCCGCGCACCGGGTCTCCACCGAACGGTCGCTGGCCGACCTGCTGTCCCGGTCGGCGGTGACCGCCCGGGTCCGGCGGGACGGCACCGAGCGGGTGGTCGCCGCCGACGAGTTGGTCCCCGGCGACGTGGTGGCGCTGGACCCGGGCGACGCCGTGCCGGCGGACTGCCGGGTGGTCGAGGCGGTCGGCCTGGAGGCCGACGAGTCGTCGCTGACCGGGGAGTCGCTGCCGGTGACGAAGACCAGCCAGCCGGTGGTGGCCGCCGCGGTGGCGGACCGCCGGTCGATGCTCTACGAGGGGACCACGGTCGCCGCCGGGCGAGGCCTCGCCGTGGTGGTGGCGACCGGGGCGGACACCGAGGTCGGCCGGGGCATGGCGCTGGCCGGTGAGGCGGCCCCGACCAGCGGGGTCGAGGCTCGACTCGGCCGGCTGGCCAAGCTCTCCATCCCGCTCGCCGCCAGTTCGGCGGTGGCGGTCGCCGGGGCCGGGCTGCTCCGGGGCGTACCGCTGGCGGAGTCGGCCAGCACCGCCGCCAACCTCGCGGTCGCCTCCGTACCGGAGGGGTTGCCGTTCCTGGTCAGCGCCGCGCAGCTGGCGGCGGCGCGTCGGCTGGCCGAGCACGGCGCGCTGGTCCGGAATCCGCGCACGATCGAGACACTCGGCCGGGTCGACGTGCTCTGCTTCGACAAGACCGGCACCCTGACCGAGGGCGAGCTGATGCTGGCCGGAGTCGGCAACGGTCACGGCGACCGGTACGCCGACCTCGACACGCTGGACGGGCCGCTGCGTACCGTACTCGCGGCGGCGCTGCGGGCCACTCCGGCGGCCGAGCGGCCGGAGGAGGTCAGCCAGCAGACCGACCGGGCGGTGCTGACCGGCGCCCGGCGGGCCGGGGTCGGCACCGGCACCCGGACGCATCCCTGGCAGCCGGAGCACGCGCTGCCGTTCGAGCCGTCCCGGGGCTACCACGCCACGGTCGGCCGGCATCGGGGCCACCACCTGCTCAGCGTCAAGGGCGCGCCGGAGACGATCCTGCCCCGCTGCACCCGGCAGGGCGACCGGCCCCTGGACGAGGCCGGCCGGCGAACCCTGCAGGAAACGCTGGACCGGCACGCCGGGGCCGGGCAACGGGTGCTCGCGGTGGCCGAGCGGGAACTGCCCGGCGACGCGGTCACCGAGGAGGACGTTCGGGACCTGACCTTCCTCGGCTTCCTGGCCCTCGCCGACGGGGTACGCGAGAGTGCCGCTCCGGCGGTGCGCCGGATCCGGCAGGCCGGGGTGCACACCATCATGATCACTGGTGACCATCCGGCCACCGCCGAGGCGATCGCCGCGATCATCAGTACCGACGACACCGACCAGCGGGTGGTCACCGCGACCGAACTCGACCGGCTCGACGACGACGCCCTCGCCGAGCGACTGGTCCGGACCGACGTGGTCGCCCGGTGCACGCCGACACACAAGGTACGGATCATCCGGGCGTTGCAGAAGTGCGGGCGTACCGTGGCGATGACCGGGGACGGTGCCAACGACGCGCCCGCGATCCGGCTCGCCGACGTCGGCATCGCGCTCGGCCAGCGGGGCACCCCGGCGGCCCGGGCCGCCGCCGACCTGGTGGTCACCGACGACCGACTCGAAACGATCATCGCCACCCTGGTCGAGGGGCGGGCGATGTGGTCGTCGGTACGGCACGCGCTGAGCATCCTGGTCGGCGGCAACCTCGGCGAGATCGCGTTCAGCGTGCTCACCGCCGCGCTGACCGGCCGGTCCGCGCTGAGCGGCCGGCAGATGCTGCTGGTCAACCTGCTCACCGACCTGGCACCGGCGATGGCGATCGCGGTCCGGGCACCCCGGGCGGAGAGCATGGACGCCCTGCTCACCGAGGGACCGGAGACCTCCCTCGGCGCCACCCTCAGTCGGGAGATCGCGCTCCGGGCCGGCACCACGACCCTCGGTGCGACCACCGGTTGGACCCTGGCCCGCTACACCGGCACCCGACGCCGGGCCGGCACGGTCGCGCTGGCCTCGCTGGTCGGTACCCAGCTCGGCCAGACGCTGCTGGACGGTGGGACCAGCCCGGCCGTGCTGGCCTCGACCGCCCTCTCGGTGGCGGTCCTGGCCGGGGTGATCCAGACCCCCGGACTGAGCCACTTCTTCGGCTGCACCCCGCTCGGGCCGGTCGGCTGGGGGATCGCCGCCGGTAGCGCCCTGGGCGCCACCCTCAGCACCACCGCCGTCGACCGGCTGATCGCCCGGCCGTCCGCCGACGACCACGTCGACGACCACACCGATGACGACGTCAACGACCACACCGACAACCACGTCGACGACCACACCGACGACCACGTCGACGAGGCCGGACAGGCCGGCGACTCCACCGCAACCCGCTGAACGGGCGCACCGGGTCACCACTTCCACAACGGACCGTCTCCGCGAGTCGTGGAGGGCGGCGGCCTCCGCCACGTCCGGAGGCCGTCGCCGATCCCGGTTCGGCCGGCGAGAAAGAAGTACACCGCGATGTACTTAAATATCTCGCTACTTCTATTAATTTCCCTTCGAGATCAGTAGCGTCACGGTAGCCCTCGGTGGCGGGGCCACCGGGCGATGGCATCTCGGAGGGGGACCTATGCGTCGAACAATCGCCATCCTGGCCGCCGGAACGCTGGTGGTCGCGGGGTTGACACCCAGCGCCGTCCAGGCCCGGCCGAACGACGACGAGCGGAGTACCGGTGCCGCCACCACCGCGCCGTCCGTCGGCCTGGCCGGGGTGAAGTCGAACGCGGCGAAACAGCCGGCCGGGCCGAACCCGTTCCTGGCGCTGCTGCCGGATCCGGCCAAGGCGGACTACGTCGGATGGAAGAACTGGCTGGCGAAACAGGGCAACCAGCGAGCCGGGCTGCGGGCGCAGCAGCGGGCCGCTGCCGCCGCACCGGTGGTGGCCGACGAGGAGGAACCGACCGGCGTCCGGGGCGGCAACGACACCCCGGCGACCGCACAGCGGATCACCGGATTCGGTACGGGCGCCCGGGACAATCCGCGGCTGCGGATCCTCGGCACCCTCTCCCCGGAGAGGGTGGACGCGACGGAGATCGCGCCGAACCCGGAGGACGACGGTGCCATCCCGCTGGCCGGCGAGACCGGGGTCGGTGCCACCGAGCAGGCCGTCACGACCTCGGCGACGATCGGGGACGGCCCGCACGGCAGCGCCGGCAGCGGCAGCGGTGACTTCGACTTCTACCAGCTGACCGGCACCGCCGGCCGAACCCTGACGGTCGACATCGACACTCCGACCGGCGACCTCGACCCGGTCGTCCTGCTCTACGACGCCGAGGGCTCGTTGGTCGGGCTCAACGACGACACCCCGGAGGGACTGGACAGCCTGCTGGTGCACCGGTTCGACGCCGACGGTACCTACTACGTGGCGGTGATCGGTTTCCCGGCGGCTCCGGGGGATCCGTTCGACTCGGCCAGCGGCGGGGGTGCCGGCAGCGAGGGGCCGTACCGGGTGACCATCTCGACGGCGGAGCAGGACAGCGACTTCTTCGCCGTACGGCTGCGGCCGGGTGACGTACTCGGTGCCTCGGTCGAGGGCTCGGCCGCCCAGATCACGGTCTACGACCCCGACCACCGCGAGGTGCACGGCTCCGACCAGGACGCCTCCGCCCTCTACCCGCCGAACAGCCCGCTGCCGGGCGGCGGAAACGCGGTCACCGAACACGTGGCCGACAGGGCCGGCTGGCACTACGTCGGGGTGACCCTCGGCGACGGCATGTACGACATCACCGTCGAGGCGTACCGGCCGGGGCAGCAGCCGCGGCAGACCCTCTTCCTCGACTTCGACGGCGCACGGATCAACACCGCCATCTTCGGCGGCCCCGGCGTACGCACCCTCAGCCCGATGCGGGCCTTCCTCGGCCGCTGGGGACTGACCGCCGACGACGAGGACGCGGTGATCGACGCGATCGTCGCCGAGGTCCGGGAGAACCTCCGTCGGGACATGATCGAGAGTGGACTCAACCAGCGTTTCGACATCCGGATCCTGAACAGCCGTGACCACGCCGACCCGTTCGGGCAGGCGAACGTCAGCCGGATCATCGTCGGCGGCAGCATTCAGGAGTCGGGCGTACCCACCATCGGGGTCGCCCAGTTCATCGACCCGGGCAACTTCGGCACCCAGGACTCCGCCCTGGTACTGCTGGACGTGCTGAGCGACCCGGCCGGTGACGAGGCCTCGCTGAACACGTACCTCACCCCGGACAGTGACCGGATCGGCTTCGTCGGCCGGGCGGTGGGCAACGTGACCGCGCACGAGGCCGGACACTTCTTCGGCAACTGGCACGTCGACCAGTTCAACGACCAGGCCAACCTGATGGACCAGGGCGGCAACTTCCCGCTCCTGTTCGGCGTCGGCCCGGACGGCGTCGGCGGCACCGCCGACGACCCGGACGTCGACTTCGGCGAGGACACCTTCAACCCGGGCGAGGGCTTCACCGGCGTCGAGAACACCCTCGGCCGGATCGCCTTCGGCGTCACCCGGTGACCGCCGACTAGCACCGCGCGCGTTCCCGCGGCCCCTTCCGGTCGAACCCCGACCGGAAGGGGCCGTCGGCGCTCCGGTGCGGTGCACCTGCCCGGTGGCCCCGCCTGCTGACCGGATCGTTCCGGAGCCAGGCATGATGGTGTCTGCCGCCGTCGGCCAGGACCGGACAGGATCGGTGACATGTCATCGCGTGCACTCGTCGTCATCGACGTACAGGAGTCGTTCCGGCAACGGCCGATCTGGGCGGCCACCTCCAACCCGGACCTCGTCGACCGGGTACGCCGGCTGACCGAAGCGTTCCGGTCCTCCGGTGATCTCGTGGTCTGGGTACTGCACACCGAGCCCGGCACCGGCGATGTCTTCGACCCGGCGCTCGGCTTCGTCCGGTTGATGGACGGCCTGGAGCCCGAACCCGGCGAGCCGGTGCTGCACAAGACCTCGCACAACGCGTTCACCACCACCAACCTGCAGCAGTTGCTGACCGGAGCGGGCGTGGCGGAGGTGGCGGTCTGCGGAATCCGTACCGAGCAGTGTGTGGAGACCACCGCCCGGCTCGCCAGCGATCTCGGCTACCTGGTGACGTTCGTGACCGATGCGACGGCGACGAACCCGATCGAGCACCCCGACGCCCCGCCCGGCCGTACCGTGGCCGAGATCCTCGCCGACCCGCGCACGCTCGGCGTCGACGAGATCGTCGCGCGCACCGAGTACGCGCTGGCCGGCCGCTTCGCCACCATCCGTACCGTGGCGGAGCTGGCCGGGGATCCGAGCCCGGCTCCCGACGACCGGACCGCCGTGCCGGAGTCGGCCGTCGGGTGACCAACATCGTCTTCCTGCTCGCCGCCCGGCTGCACCTGCTCGACCTGGCCGGGCCGGCGCAGGCGTTCTCCACCGCCGCCGACCTCGGCGGCGGCTACGCCCTGCACTACGTCGGCGAGCGGGAAGAGGTGTGCACCACCCAGGGCGTACCGCTGCGGGCCCGGACCGACTGGCCCGAGCTGGGTCCGGACGATCTGATCGTGGTCCCCGGCTGGCGTCCGGCCGGCCGGCGCGACGCCGGCCCGGTCGGCGATGCCGGTTTCGCCGCCTCGACCCTGGACCGGCTCGTCCGGCACCACCGTCGGGGCGGCACCGTCGCCAGCGTCTGCGCCGGGGCGTTCGCGCTGGCCGGCGCCGGGCTGCTGGACGGCCGGCGGTGCACCACCCACCACGACCTCTCCGACGAGCTGGCCCGACGGTATCCCCGGGCCGTCGTGGTCCGGGACGTGCTCTACGTCGTGGACGACCGCGTGGTCACCTCGGCCGGTATCGCCAGCGGGATCGACCTGGCCCTGCACCTGCTCGCCGTCCGGCACGGACCCGGGTTCGCCGCCCGGGTGGCCCGGGAGATGGTCGTCTACGCCCGGCGCAACGGCGACGAGCAGCAGGCCAGCGCGATGCTGCGGCACCGGAGCCACATCAGCGACGTGGTGCACCGGGTGCAGGACATCCTCGACGCCCGCTTCGCGCAGCGGCTGGCCCTGGCCGACCTGGCCTCGGCGGTCGGGGTCAGCGAGCGGACCCTCACCCGGGTCTTCGTCCGGGCCGTCGGGGTGACGCCGCTGCGCTACCAGCAGATGCTCCGGGTCGAACGCGCCGAACACCTGATCGGGCACGGTGCGACCGTCGAGGCCGCCGCCCGGGCGGTCGGCTTCGGCGACGCCCGGATGCTGCGCCGGCTACGCGCCCGGGCCCCGGTCGCCGAGCCGGGTCAGCCGGGTCGCCGCGTTCCCAGCCGTCCCGCCCGCGCGGGTACGTTGCGTGGAGCCGGTGATCGACGGCTCGGCAGGTCGGGTCACGCCGGCCACCTGCACCGGGCACGACGACGGACGAGGCGAGGAGTAGAGATGCGGTACGTACGGCTGGGCGGCTCGGGACTGGAAGTGTCGAGGATCGTCCTCGGTTGCATGAGCTTCGGCGACCCGCAGCGCGGCACCCACTCCTGGACGATGGAGCTGGACGGGGCGCGGCCGTTCTTCCGGCAGGCCATCGAGGCCGGGATCACCACCTTCGACACCGCCAACGTCTACTCCCTCGGCAGCAGCGAGGAGATCACCGGCAGACTGCTCGGCGAGTTCGCCCGCCGGGACGAGGTGGTCATCGCCACCAAGGTGCACGGCCGGATGGGTCCCGGGCCGAAGGGCGGCGGGCTGTCCCGGGCGGCGATTCTCACCCAGGTCGACGAGAGCCTGCGCCGGCTCGGCACCGACTACATCGACCTCTACCAGATCCACCGGTACGACCCGAATGTGCCGATCGAGGAGACGATGGAGGCGCTGCACGACCTGGTACGGGCCGGCAAGGTGCGCTACCTCGGCGCCTCCTCGATGTGGACCTGGCAGTTCGCGCAGGCGCAGTACACCGCCGACCTGCACGGCTGGACCCGGTTCGTCTCCATGCAGGACCAGTACAACCTGATCATGCGCGAGGAGGAGCGGGAGATGCTCCCGTTCTGCCTCGACCAGGGCGTCGGGGTGCTGCCGTGGAGCCCGCTGGCCCGGGGCCGGCTGGTCCGGGACTGGGACGTCAGCACCGCGCGCAGCGAGACGGACGACTTCGGCGGCACCCTCTACCGGCAGGCCGAGGAGGCCGACCGGCGGGTGGTCGGCGCGGTCGCCGAGGTGGCGAGCGAGCTCGGGGTCCCCCGGGCGCAGGTCGCGCTCGCCTGGCTGCTGCACCAGCCGGCGGTGACCGCCCCGATCGTCGGCGCGACGAAGCCGGGACATCTCACCGACGCGGTCGCCGCGGTCGAGCTGACCCTCGGCGAGGAGGCGCTGCGCCGGCTCGCCGAGCACTACGTACCGCACGCTCCGGAAGGTTTCTGACCCGGCCGCCGCTGGGTCGGGGTCACCGGGACGGCCCTGACGGCCTCGCGCAGGGTCCGGGCCGCAGAGCCGAGATTGCCATCGCCATACCGAGTATGCATACTCAGTAGCTATGTCAGTCCGCCACAGCCTGCTCGCGTTGCTGGAACGCGGCCCCATGCACGGCTACCAGTTGCGCGCCGCCTTCGAGGAGTCCACCGGGGCCACCTGGCCGCTGAACATCGGGCAGGTCTACACGACACTGTCCAGGCTGGAGCGGGACGGCCTCGTGCGCCCGCTGCCGGAGAACGACGGGGGGCAGCAGCCGTACGAGATCACGGATGCCGGCCGGACGCAGTTGGGCAGTTGGTTCGCCACCCCGATCAGCCGGGCCGACCGGCCCCGCGACGAACTCTCCATCAAGCTGGCGCTGGCCATCACCACCCCCGGGGTCGACGTCGCGGCGGTGCTGCAGACCCAGCGCACCGCGACGATGCGGGCGCTGCAGGAGTACACCCGACTCAAGGCCCGCGACCCCGAACCCAGACCCGCCGACCTGGCGTGGCGACTGGTGCTCGACGCCATGATCTTCCAGGCCGAGGCCGAACTGCGGTGGCTCGACCACTGCGAGACCAGCCTGGTCCGACACGACCTCACCCGCCCGGTGCCATCGGCCACCGGCACGCCGAGCCCGGCGCCCGAGCACACCGAGGTGACGGCATGAGCGTGCTGGAGATCCGCGACGCCTACCGGACCCACGGCGCGGGCGAGGCCGCGGTGCACGCGCTGCGCGGCGTCACTCTGACGGTCCGGCCGGGTGAACTGGTGGCCGTGATGGGGCCGTCCGGCTCCGGCAAGTCGACCCTGCTGAACCTCGCCGGCGGACTGGACCGACCCACCCGGGGTGAGGTGTACGTCGAGAACCAGCAGCTACGAAAGCTCTCCAGTCGCCAGCTCGCCGCGCTGCGACGACGCTCGATCGGGTACGTCTTCCAGGACCTCAACCTGCTGCCGAGCCTCACCGCCGCGGAGAACGTCGCGCTCCCCCTCGAACTGGACGGCGCCGGGGTGCGGCGGGCCCGCCGGCTCGCCGTGGCCGCCCTGCACGAGGTGGGTCTGGCCGACCTCGGGCCGCGATTCCCCGACGAGATGTCCGGCGGTCAGCAGCAGCGGGTCGCGATCGCCCGGGCCCTCGCCGGCGACCGTCGGCTCGTCCTGGCCGACGAGCCGACCGGGGCGCTCGACTCGCAGACCGGCGAGTCCGTGCTGCGGCTGCTGCGCAACCGGGTCGACGCGGGCGCGGCCGGCGTGCTGGTGACCCACGAGGCCCGGCACGCCGCCTGGGCCGACCGGGTGGTGTTCCTGCGTGACGGCGTCATCGCCGACACCTCGGGCCCGCTGGCGGCGGCCGAGCAACTCCTGGGGCGGGCGTGATGAGGAGCTGGCTGACCGCGCTGCGGATCGCCCGCCGGGAGGCGCGCCGCGCGAAGGGACGCTCGGCACTGGCGATCGCGATGCTCGCGTTGCCGGTGCTGGCGCTGAGCGCCGCCGCCGTCAGCTACGACATGTTCCGGCTCACCCCCGAGGAGGAGGCCACCCGCCTGCTCGGTGCCGCCGACGCGAGGATCGAGTGGGTCGACACCGGGCCGGTCCGGCAGGATCCCACCGGGGACGGCCACTCCTCGGACACCTCCTCGCACGCCGCCACGGTATCGGCCGAAGACCTGCTCGCCGCGCTTCCCGACGGCAGCAGGGTGACGCCGATCCGGAGGGGCACCGTCCCGCTCCGTACCGGAAACGGGGTGGGAGACCTCGCGGCGTACGCCATGGACGTGACAGACCCGATGGTGGCGGGCCTCGTCATGCTGCACGAAGGTCACGCCCCGACGACCGGCGGCGAGGTCGCGCTCACCGAGCAGGCGGCGGCCCGGCTGGCCGCCCGGATCGGCGACACCGTGCGGAGCGCCGACCGGAAGGCCTCGTGGACAGTCACCGGAATCGTCGAGTTCCCCGCCGAGCTGGCCGAGCAGGTGGTGTTCGCGCCGGACGCGGGGCCCGGCGGCGGGGCCAGCTACGACTCCCACGGCTGGTTGTGGGACGCACCCGCGGCGGTGGACTGGGCCGGGGTCAGGCAGCTCAACGAGCGCGGCATGGTGGTCGTCTCGCGGGCGGTGCTGTTGAACCCGCCCGCCCTCGACCCCTCGGACCCGTACTACCGGGACAGCGGCGACGACGACGTCAGCCTGCGAACCGTGGCCGCCGGTGGGCTCGTAGTCGGGCTGGGCGTGCTCGAGGTGATGCTGCTCGCCGGGCCGGTATTCGCGGTCGGTGCCCGCCGCCGCCAACGCGAGCTCGGGCTGGTTGCCGCCAACGGGGGGACGCCGGCACACCTGCGCCGTATCGTGCTGGCCGACGGTGTCGTGCTCGGCGTGCTCGCCGCCGTCCCGGGACTGCTGCTCGGCGTGGTGGCCGCGTTCGCGTTCCGCCCGCTGGTCGAGGTGCACCTGGCGCAGCAGCGGGCCGGCGGATACCGGGTGTTTCCCCTCGCACTGGTCGCCATCGCCGTCCTCGCCGTCGGCACCGGGTTGCTCGCGGCCCTGGTGCCCGCCTTCACCGTGGCCCGCGGCGACGTCGTCACCGCGCTGACCGGGCGTCGTGGCATCCGCCAGTCGCGCAAGGGCTGGCTGCTCCTCGGCCTGGCGCTCGTCGGCACCGGGGCAGCCGCCGCCGGGTACGGCGCCTGGCAGGTGTCCTCCAACGTCATCCTCACCGGCCTGGTCCTCGCCGAGTTGGGCCTGGTGCTGTGTACGCCGGCACTGGTGGGGCTGGTCGCCCGGCTCGGCCAGGCGCTGCCGCTCGCCCCGCGGATCGCACTGCGCGACACCGCCCGAAACCGGGCCGCGGCCGTACCTGCCGTGGCGGCGGTGATGGCGGCGGTGGCCGGCAGCGTGGCGATCGGCGTCGTACTCACCGCACAGAACGCGAGGGCGGACGCGCAGTACCGGGCTGGCCTTCCCATCGGGCACGCGCTCGTGATCAACAACCCGATGCCCGGACCGCTCGACCACAAGCAGCAGCCCGGGGCCTCGATGAAGGAGGTGGCGGCCGTCGTACGGAACACGTTGCCGGCGACCGAGGTCGTCCCGGTCGGCCAGGTGGCCTGCCCGACCGTCGACGCTCCGCCCACCTCGGTCAAGGCGGGTCGGCCGGTGTTCCCGCACTGTGCGCTGCACCTCCGGGTGCCGCCGGACCGCCGGTGCCCCTACGACCCGAACAGCGGTGCGGTGCTGAGCCGGACCCAGCAGCGGGCTGCCAACGCCGATCCGCGGTGCGAGATCGCCACGATGCCGAGCAGAGCCGGCTACGGTGAGCTGGTCGCCGGGCCGGCGGCGGTGACCGCACTGACCAGGGCCACCGGCGAGGATCTGTCCCGGGCCCGCGAGACACTGGCGGCGGGCGGTGTACTCGTCGGCGACCCACGCCTCGTGGTCGACGGCAAGGTGACCATTCAGGCGTACGACGAGACGGTCCACGGCCCGATAACGCCCGAGAAGCTGGCGCAGGCGCCGACCGTGAGCGTGCCCGGGTACGCGCCCACCACCGGTACCCGGTTGCCCGGTCCGATCTACTCGTCGGCCGCGGTCAAGGCCGCGAAGCTCGCTGACCGACCGTACGGGCTCGTCGTGGCCACCGACCGGATGCCCAGCCAGGCCGAGCAGGATCGGCTGACCGCCGGGCTGCGCGACCTGACCGACCAGGGCGGGCTGGGCGCGACGATCGAACGTCGACCGGTGACCCCGCACGACCCGACCCTGCTGATCCTGGCCGCGGTCGCCGGCCTCGTCACGCTCGGAGCGGCCGCCGTCGCCACCGGCCTCGCCGCCGCCGATGGCCGTGGCGACCTGGCCATCCTCTCCGCCGTCGGCGCCAGTCCGGGCGTACGCCGCTGGCTGTCACTGAGCCAGTCCGGGGTGATCGCCGGTCTGGGTACGGTGCTGGGGCTGCTCGCCGGGCTCGGGGCGTCCGCCGCGGTGCTCTTCGCCTACAACCAGGCGCTGATGTACCAGTGGCCGCGCGACCCGGCGTATCCGATCACCGTGCCGTGGGCCACCCTGGCGGTGGTGCTCGTGGTACCGCTGGTGGCCATGCTCGGCACCGGCCTGCTGACCCGCTCCCGGCTCCCCATCGAACGCCGTCGCCTCGGCTGACCCGCGACGCCGCCCCGGCACGCCCCCGGTCGTCCGCGAGCCCGGCCGCACCACTATTGCGGCAGCTCCAGCGACTCGACGCGCGGTTTCTTCTTTGCCGGCAGCGGTTTCGGCAAGGTACTGATATACGACGGAACGTTGTACGCGGCGGCACCCCGAGCCGTGGCGTGGTACGCGGCCGTACCGCAGCCCTTGATCGTCTTCATCGGGCTCTGCGAGGTGCTGGGAGGCATCGGCCTGTTCCTGCCAGCGATGACGCGGGTCAAGCCAAAGCTGACGCCACTCGCCGCCGCCGGGCTGATGCTAACAATGATCTCGCAGCTGGCTTCACATCATGCGCGGCGAGTACGCGTTGGTGCCCGCCGATCTCGTGCTGGGTGGCGTTGCGGCGCTCATCGCGGTCGGACGGTGGAAGCTGAGGCCTGTCGCAACCGCGCCCACCAGAAGGAGCCTCGACGCCATGACACCTGCGCCCCGACCGCTGCAACAGCGTAAGAAGGACACCCTGCACCGGCTGGAACACGACGTCGACGCCTGGGTGGCCACCGCCGACCTGGCGGGCACGCCGTATCTGGTGCCGCTGTCGTTCCTCTGGGACGGCCAGACGCTGCTGATCTCCACGGCTGCCACCAACCCCACGGCTCGCAACCTGCGCGCCAGTGGGCGGGTCCGCCTCACGATCGGGCCGACCCGCGACGTCGTGCTCATCGAGGGAACCGCTGTCATCGTCGACGAGATCACCGACGACATCGGTGACCTGTTCTCGGCCAAGACCGGGTTCGACCCGCGCACGTCGAACTACCCGTACTTCCGGATCCGACCCGACCCTGATCCAGGCCTGGCGCGAGGTCAACGAGATCGCGGGCCGGGACCTGATGGTCGATGGCCAGTGGCAGGTCTAGCACTTACGGGTACTGCGACAGCGACCGTTGAAGCGTTCCTCCGGCAAGCGCGCGCTCGCTCGTCCGGATACTGCTTCGCCTCGAGGAGATCCCGCCCGTCGAGCACCGCAGGAAGGCCAGGTTCGGGGCGGAGCCCCGAAGGTCTAACCGCCCGCTGGGCTCCTCGCCGGCCCGGCGAGTGGCGCGGCGGCTGAGCACACGTCCGCCCCAGGTTCGACGGGTGCTTGAGGCGCAGTGGGCGATTCCTTCTGCGCCGTACCCAGCGTGGCCGCCAGGCGAGCCGGGCTGAGAGCTGCCGAACATCCCGCTCATTCGCCGGTTGCCGGACATGATCGGTGAAAGCTTCATGGGTGGCGGGTCGGTGGCGGTCTCCGTAAGCTCCGCGGCATGACGGTCAGTGTCGATGCTGCGCGGCTGCTCGCCCGTCAGTGGTTACGGGAGCCGGTTGCTAGACGCTGGCGGCATGTCCAGGCTGTTGCTGCGAAGGCGGAGCAGATCAGTGGAGCCGTTCCCGCCTCGGATCGGGACGTCTTGATGGCTGCGGCCTGGCTTCATGATGTGGGGTACAGCCCGGACCTGGTGGATACGGGTTTCCACTCGTTGGACGGGGCTCGTTGGCTGCGGCGGCAAGAGGTTGACGAGCGTGTGGCGGGCCTGGTGGCGCATCATTCCTGTGCCTGGTTGGAGGCTGAGGAGCGTGGGCTCGGCTCGGTGTTGGGTGCGGAGTTCGAGCGGGAGGAGGGTCCGGTGGCTGATGCGCTCTGTTGCGCCGACATGACGACCGGGCCGGACGGGCAGAGCTTCGAGGTCCTGGATCGGCTTGCGGAGATTCGTTCCCGGTATGGGGCTGATCATCTGGTGACCCGGTTCATCAGCCGGGCCGAGCCGGAGATCGTGGCGGCGGTGCGCCGTACGGAGGAACGTCTTGGGGTCGGTCCGTCTCAGCCGATGTAGGGGGCGTGGCGGTCGTAGCCGTGTGCGATCCGTAGCCGGATCGAGGGATGGATGTCGAGGGCGTCCAGCTCGTCGCGTGGTACCCAGCGGACGTGGGTTGACTCGTCGCTCTGGGTCGGAGTCCCGGCCCGGAACTCGGCTCGGAAGCAGACGGAGAATTGTTGGCGTACTTCGCCGTTTGAGTATTCGACGACGTGGTGTGGGTCGGAGTAGACGCCGACGATGCCGGTGACTTCGACTTCGATCCCGGTTTCCTCGCGTGTTTCTCGTACCGCTGTTTCGGCGATGTATTCGCCGATTTCTTGTCCGCCGCCGGGGATGGACCATAGCCCGTTGTCGGTCCGCTGGATGAGAAGAACGCGGCCTTGGGCGTCTTTAACGAAGACGGTGACGGCGACGACGATGCTGTTGGCCTTTGGGGCGTCGGGTTCGTGGTAGTGGTCGATCCTTGCCATGGTTAGGCTGCTACCTCGGCTGGCCAGGCGGGGCGTGAGGCGGTCACGACCCGGTCGAAGCTGTCGGAGTAGGTGTCGAACAGGTCTCCGCCGGAGAGTTTGCGGATGTGCATGACGGGGGCGTGTGGGGCGGGGAAGCCGTAGACGTGGGTGTTGACCAGCATCTCGTCATCGAAGCGGTAGATCGAGTTGTAGAGGGTCGTTTGGTGGAAGCTGACGTGCGTGTTGTCGACGCCTCGTAGGTGTCGGTAGTACTGCATGACCTGTTCGATTTTTGCTTTCATCACTCCGACGGTGCCTTCCTCGACACTCTTCAGTGCGATTGCCTCGGCGTCGGGGTCGCCGAGCAGGATGCGAACCTTCACGCCTTCGGCTGCCTTGGCTTTCAGGAGTTGGATCAACCTCGGCTCTTGCTCGACCAGGAACAGGCCAGCGTAGACGAGAATCCCGATCTGGCTGGCGGCGTTACGGAGCAGCCGCCCCCACAGGTCGTGGGGTACGGCGGCCCGCCGGGGGTAGACCTGGACGACTTCGGATCGGGCGATCCGGGCTGCCTTCTCTGGGGATACGGCGCGGGGCCAGAGGTATGACTCGCTCTCGCGGACGAGGGCGGCGATGGCGTGGCGGTGCCGGGGGTAGGGGGTGCGGTCCTGCGTCATCCACCGTTCGACGCTCTTCGGGTCGACGCTCAGCTTCTCGGCGACGGTGACGGGGGTCAGCCCGTTGCGCAGGAGTGCGTCCCGTAGTCGGTCGTTCGGCATGTCCAGTAACTCCGCAGCAGGGGTGACAGGTAGGGACGACTTGAAGCTAGTCAAGACGTCCCAAGTTGTCCAGCGGTGGAGTCTGGGTGTCTCTCTTTCTGATCAACCCTGTTCGTATCGGTCCTACGACCTTCGACCGGTTGTCACCTGGAGAGAGATTCGATGTCGGATGGTGCAGGAACCACGAGCGATCCGCAGCGTTCCGCTGCCGGGCTGACGAACATCATCGACGCGTCTGCGGCGGTCGGCTCAGTGTCGATCTGTCCGCACTGCTCCGGCGCTGGCTGGAAGTACGTGACTGGTCGGGCTGGGCTTCGCTCGGCCGCGGTGGCGTGCGCTCCGGCGCGGTCGTTGGCGCGGCGGTCGTGTCTGGACTGCTCGGGCTTGGGTCTGCGTCTGGCGTCGGCCTCATCAGTTTGGCGTCGGGGGTGGGTGCCGACGCCTGGCCGTACGGTCGACGTGCGGCCGTCTGAATGCCCGCCCGCCTCGACGCCCCTCCAACCTCGGGAAGGGACGGCGTACTGATGCCGGGACCAGGCGGCGCCGTGGTGCCGAAGCCGGGTGAGGTGCTGTTGCTGGACAGACAAGCCTCGGTGCAGTTCGCCGGAGATCGGACGCTGGTGCTGCGGGTGATCAACGTATCGGAGCGTCCGACGTACCACGGTTGGTGCTGGCTGACCGGGTATGCCCTCGACCGGGACGGGCAAGCGACCGACCGGCGGGAGGTCTTCGTACAGCTGGCCGGGCTGCGCGTCGCCCCGCAGATCGTGCGGCCTCCCCAGCGGCCGGCCGCGCCGACGAGGGGGCGCGGTGTTTGACGTACGGGTCCAGCTCGGTGACGTGATCCGGATCGACGCCGCTGACCGGCTCCGGTCGACCGACGGGCCGGTCACGCTGTGGGTGACCGGGGTACGGCTGGTGGCGAACCGGCCGGAGCAGGACGAGTGGGTCTGGCTGGAAGGCGTGAAGATCGGGCAGGATGGCCGGTCGTCCGACCGGGCGCGGATCCTGGTGCGGGCCTCGCTCCTGGCCGTTCATCGGCAGCATCGCCCGGGGTCGGCGCGGTGAGTGTCTATCTGCCCGCTGCTGCCCTGGCAGAGCTGCGGGCGGCAGGTCCGGCTTGACTCGCATAGGCCGTCCAGCATGGATGAAACTTGTACTGACGTTGCACTCGATGATCATGAATCAAGCGTTACGTCTGGTCAGGGCAGTGTGTGGTGGGCCGGAGGTACCACCATGCGAACCACACCGCCACGATCGCCGGTGACCCGCTACCCCTGCCATCAACAAGAGCGATGGCGGGCAGGGCCGCGTTGTGACGGACTACCGTGTGCCGCGCGTCGGAGGGCGCCACTCAGACCGCACGGCCGCAACACTTCTTGTACTTGGCTGTCGATCCGCACCAGCATGGAGAGTTGCGCGGTGGCGGCCACGCGATCGTGCGCTCCTCTGGAAGTGTCTCGCTGTAGCGGGCCTTGAGCGCCGGATCGAGGGGAGACCCGCCAACCCGGTCGGCGAACTCGCAGAGGTCGGTGACAGTTGCCGGCACCACCCGGATGGTTGGCACACCGTCGTCTGCCAACTCACGCCACCGACGCTCCGCAGCCTGATAGTGCTCGTCGTCGGTCGTGTCGTGTTCCTGGGGCCACCGCCGTCGCGCCTCGGCCCGCTCCTGACGCTGAAAGATCACCATCCGCACCTGCCCTGGCACCCGTCCAGACTCCACGGCCTCCCGCACACCATCCACGTCGACGATCCGCTGCCGCTGCGGCGGCGTGGCCGGAACCAGCTCATCGGTAACGTCCGGTACCAGCCCCAACCGTCGACGGACATCACGACGGTTGCGAAGCATCACCGACGACATCTGCATCCAGCCATCCGAGCCGTTCAGCGCCCGCAGCTCCTCGGCCGACAGGCGGGCCACCGCCCGGTCGTACCAGCGCAACGCACCGTGCAGGTCCCCGCGCTCGGCAAGCAGTTCGGCGACCAGCGTGCAATGACCGTCGCTCGTCGCTGCGTCGTGAGCCAGGCGATCCAGCACGATACGCGCCTCATCGATGTCGCCTTGCTCGAATCGCACCTCGGCGAGCTGCACCATGGCGAGGCAGCCGTCCTCGCCGCCGTCAATGATCAGCCTGCTCAGCAGGTCAGCTGCCCGGTCGAGCCGCCCCGCCCGCCGCCATGCGTCGGCAGCCTCGAGCAGGATCTCACCTCGCTCGTCCGGATACTGCTCCGCCTCGGCCTCAAGGGCTGCTGCCTCGTCAGCCACGCTCGTCGACACGGTGCTCACGGTACTGAATGCCATCGCACATGAGGCAGGAGGGCCAGGGGCGTCAGGAGCGGTACACATCTCTTCGGTGATCAATGTCCACTACGGTCACGGTGTGGTTGTCGTCGTGGATGCGGTAGATGATCCGGTAGGTGCCTCGCCGGGCGCTGAATCGATCAGACAACGGAGGCAGCAAGGGCTTCCCGACCCGGTAGGGCTCTCGTACCAACGGCCCGGTCATGAACTCGTACGCGGCGACCGCGACGGCCTCTGGCAACCGTTCGGCGAGCGCTCGACGAACGGTTGGCGTGGTGCGCTGCACATCCCGCCACGAACCAGCAGGTCAGGAAGGTGAGTGGAGCCGAGGGGACTCGAACCCCTAAAGCGCGAGCACCAGGAAGATCGACGCGAAACGGACCGATCGCTGCCCCGACCTGCGCCACCGTCCTCGGCATCTCTCGACGTCTCGCATCTCTTACGACTCTCGTTTGTACTGGCGCTGTACTAGCCCGGGTGTTTCACGAGTGGTGATCCACATTGCGGGCAGGGATGACGAAAGTGCCTTCTGAACTGGGATGATGTGGCTTGTCGAAGGCTTTACATCATCGGAACGGAAGGCACTTTCCGCGTGCAGAGTACCTGGTCGCGTCCGAAGCTGATGGTCAGCACTGACGGCGCGGGCGTGGCCGCGCATGCCGGGACCCGGCTGCTTGCCGACCTGGCTGATGTCACCGGTCTGACCCGCTCGGTGAGCGACGTCCTGGCCGGGTTACGGCGTCGGGAGGTCGGTCATGACCCGGGACGGGTCGCGGTGGACCTGGCGGTGATGCTCGCCGACGGCGGGGAGGCGATCAGCGACCTCGTGGTGCTGCGTGACCAGCCCGGGGTGTTCGGGCCGGTGGCTTCCACACCAACGGCGTGGCGGGTCCTGGCCGGCATCGACACCGACCGACTGGCCGCCCTTCGGCAGGCGCGGGCGGCCGCGCGTGAGGTGATGTGGGCGCAGGCCGCCGAGACCGGCCGGCCAGTCCCCGCCGCGCGGGCCGGTGGACGCGATATCCCGGGTCTGGTCATCGACCTGGACGCCAGCCTGGTGATCTGCCACTCCGAGAAGGAGAACACCGGACCCACGTTCAAGCATTCGTACGGCTACCACCCGTTGTTCGGGTTCCTGGACAACACCGGAGAAGCCCTCGCCGCGCTGCTGCGGGCGGGTAACGCCGGGTCGAACACCGCCGCGGATCACATCACCGTGCTGGACGCCTGCCTGGCGCAGATCCCCGAGCCGCAGCGGTACGGCACCCCGGTCCTCGTCCGGGCCGACACCGCCGGCTGCACCAAGGAGTTCCTGGCCCACATCCGCAGTCTACGCGAGCACGGTGTCGACATCCGGTTCTCGATCGGCGCGGCGATCACCACGCCGCTACGGCAACGGCTGGCGTGGCTGGTCGACCAGCCGCAGCTGTGGCTCCCGGCCCTGGACACCGACGCCGATCTGCGGGAACACGCCGAGATCTGCGAGATCACCGGCCTGGTCGACCTCACCGGCTACCCGGCGGGCACCCGCATGATCGTCCGGCGGGAACGACCGCACCCCGGCGCACAGTTGTCCCTGTTCGACGAGGTCACCGGCTGGCGGCACCAGGTCTTCATCACCGACACCCCGCACGGTGACGCTCCGATCCAGCACCTCGAGGTCCGCCACCGCGCCCACGCCCGCGTCGAAGACCGCATCAGATGCGGCAAGAACACCGGCTTCGGCAGATTCCCGTCCCGGATCTTCGCCATCAACGCCGCCTGGCTCGAACTCGCCCTGACCGCCATCGACCTGCTGGCCTGGACCCAACTGTTGCTCCTCGACGGCGACCTGGCCCGTGCGGAGCCGAAGAAACTGCGTTATCGACTCCTACACGTCCCCGCCCGCCTGACCCGTGGTGGCCGACGGTTACGCCTGCGTATCGCCGCGACCTGGCCCTGGCGACACCACCTCGCCACCGCCTTCGCCCGCCTGACCGCGCTACCCCAACCCGCCACCTGACCAGCCACAACCCGCCCCCACAACCACAACCGGAAGGTCCTGGAGGACGCCGACACCCACGTCGGTTACCTCACCACACCCACCCCGGAACGCATGCATCAACATCGATACAAGGTAGATCGCCAGCCGCTGCCACAAGCCTCATGAAAGAGCAGGGCTAGTTGATCTTCTCGGCTCGGCGACGACCGAGTCCTGCTTTGCAGAGATCAAGACCGGTGGCGGCCGATGTCGACCACCGTCGCTGACCTGGGCGCCGTGTCTGGCAGCGTCGATCGTCGCCGTACGCCAATCGGCTAATTTGGCTGTACGAATGGCTGTACAGCGCTCACGCCTCCGGGCCGGTCTTGGCGCGCCTGTCGCGCTCGCGAAGCCGCCGCAAGCGCCGGAGGTACTGACCCGCGTAGGAGCGCTGCGCATCGTCCAGCGCCTGAGCATCTGGGTCTGCAAACGCCTCATAGTAGGAGACCTCGGCCGGGTCCTGGTCCTGCTCTATCAGCCGGCCGAGCGCCTCAGCATCCTGGGCAAGCGGCGACCTCTTCGCAGCCTCCTCGCGCCAGACGTGCCCGCTGATGTCGTCGTCCCACATTCAGCGATGGTAGACCGAACCAGGGTCGGCACCGTCAGTTTGGAAGATCGTTTCCGGCTGTCCGGGTCTGTCCGGAGTGCCTGGTCAGCGGCGGGGTAGCGCTGACCACTCCTGCCCGCTGGTGACCGTCTACGGCACCGGCTTATGGCCCGTGAATGGCCCGGCTCGGCGGCGCGGCCGACCGGCGTCGTGCGGCTTCCCGCCCCGGCCTTTTGGGCCGGGGCGGCTTGCCATGGCGCCGGGTCACCGCGCGCATGGACCACGTACTCCGGTGCCAAGCCGCGAAGCGGCGCGGCAGCGATCGCCCCACCCTCGACGGCGCCGGCCACCCTCGCGATCGTCACGGCCCTACTTCCGGAGCGTGTAATCGGCGTGGCATGATCGAATCATGGCCTTGGCCCCAGAGAGCTATGCCGCGTAGGGCACCGGATCGCGTACGCGCCGACACACATCGGCGCCGACGTCCTGGGGAGCGGATTGCCGTACTGCCGGGTGTGTCTCGGCGGGGCCAAGCGGAGATCGCCCGACTGGAGCGGACGCGGTTTCGTCCTGGCGCGGTCGCGGGCGCCTTGCGAGTGTGGGATTCGTTCGTTCGCGCGCCGCGTCGAGAGAGACAGGGCATGCTCGGGTGCGGGCGGGCTGAGTGCTGTCCCGACCCGACCGACTATCGACGCCTGATGGCACTGGCTATCCAGGTGCTGCCAGCCGCAGATGCTGCCGTCCTTCGTCGACGAGTCGATGCGCTCGACGCGCTGATCGACGACTGGGACGACTCGTTAGAGCCTTAGCACGCACGTGGCCCGCCGCGCCGGCCGATGCCGGCCGGAGGCCGCCAGCAGGCCGAGCGTGGCGGGCCGGCGCCGCGCTCGCGCGGCGCCCTTGATCCCAAAGAGAACGTTTCGGCAGTGAGATGGTGTCGTTGCCTCCCGGTCCACGACCTGATGTCGAGGCAAGCTGCTCTCGACAGCAGCGGTGACAGCAACTGGCGGGGACGCGGGCAGTGGCGGACCACCGGGCGCGGCCAGCCTTTCCGAGGTCGCGCACGCGGGCGGATCGAGGCGCCAAAGGCACACCTTCTGCGCCGGTCGGGGTCTGGTCACAACCACCCGGGCCACCCAAGCGTTACCTGTTGGAGCTAGAAGCAGAGCTACGTACGCTGCTTGTCTCGTTGGTCACAAGAAAGATTGAGCGTACACCTATCTATCCGTACGCATGTTCGACAGAATGGGCTTCGCCGGCGAGGAGGTATGAAGATGGCAGACAAGAGTCCCATCGAGTGGACCGAGGCCACCTGGAACCCGACCACCGGCTGCGATCGAATCTCTCGCGGCTGCGACCACTGTTACGCCCTCACACTGTCGAAACGGCTCAAGGCGATGGGCTCGCCTAAATACCAGACGGACGGAGATGCACGCACCTCAGGGCCGGGTTTCGGTGTTGCGGTTCATCCGGCCGATCTCACTTTGCCCTTGCGCTGGCGAGACCCACGAATCGTGTTCGTCAACTCCATGAGCGACCTCTTCCACGCCAAGGTGCCCTTTGAGTTCGTCGAGCAAGTCTTCGACGTCATGGCGGCGACTCCTCAGCACACGTACCAAGTACTGACGAAGCGGGCTTCCCGTCTGGGTAAGGTCGCCCGTCGACTGACCTGGCCCTCCAACGTTTGGATGGGCGTCAGTGTCGAGGATATGTCCGAGATTGACAGAATCGACCACCTACGAGCCGTACCGGCAGCGGTCCGCTTCATCTCTGCCGAGCCCCTCCTCGGCCCGCTGACATCTCTTGACCTCACTGGCATTCACTGGCTCATTGCGGGTGGAGAGTCCGGAGCAGGCGCCCGCCCCGTGGATCCGTGCTGGGTGCGCGCACTCCGGGACCAATGCCAGAGAGACAACGTTGCCTTCTTCTTCAAGCAATGGGGAGGCAGGACACCCAAGGCTGGCGGCCGAACATTGGATGGCGAGATTTGGGATGAAATGCCGGTATCACGGGCGGCATCCAGGTCGACGGTCGGCTAGACGCTGGGGGTAGCCGATCGCCTCAACATGTCGTACGGTATCGAGACAACTGCGTACCGTAGACAGGAGGAGGCCTTGCCGACGCCTGACGAAGTGCTCTGGGACAAGGACCTGCACACAGCAGTCAAGCACCTCGTGTACCGCAGTTACCTCAACGCCTGGTTTCCGATCCTGCTCCAATCGGCCTACGGGTCCAGCGGAATAACCTACGCCGAGGGTTTCTCAGGACCAGGCGAGTACAAGGACGGGTCGCCGGGTTCACCAATTATTGCTCTGAGATCCGCTCTCGGCTGTAGTTCGCCACCAAATCCAAGCAGGGAAGGCCGTTTTTTGCTGCTTGAAGACAACGAAGCAAGGGCCGACCACCTGCGTAACGTGCTTATACGCGAACTCGGGACGCTCGACAAGACCAAACTCGGAGCGCGTGGCTTGGTGGTCGACCCGCAGAAGGGTAACTGCAGGGAGGACCTTCTTCCTCTCCTTGATAGGCATCAGGTCTGGAATAAGCCACTACTTCTAATCCTCGATACCTGGGGCTCCGCTGTCGATTTCGAGATCCTGACTAGGACGGCCAATAGCAAGGCCGGCGAGGTGATCGTCACGATGCAGCCTAGCCAGTTTTGGCGGTTCGCCTCCGATCCTCGACATTACGGGGACAGGGTATTTGGTCCGGTGGTATGGCGGGAAGTCCAATTGCAGCCAAAAGACCAAAAGGCCCAGTATATCAAGTCCCAGTATCGCCGAGTGCTAAATGAGGCGGGTTTCCAATACGTGCTCGATTTTGAGTTAGCGGACGCGCGAAAGAACCTGTTGTACCTCGTCTACGGCACTAATTCAGATAGAGGCGTCGAGAAGATGAAGGACGCAATTTGGCGCGCGGACCCGTATCAAGGAATTGGCTATCGCGACCCCAGGGACCCCAATCAGGAAACTCTTCCGATACAGCCGGTGCCTCAACTAGGGCCGCTCCGGCGCCTTCTTCTGGAACACCTTGCAACTCTCCCCGAGCGGACTGCGACGCTGGATGAGTTGCGCCGGTTCACTCTCCTCAAGACCATCTTTCGCCCTGGGCAGACCTTGCAGGCTGTGCGTACGCTCGTAAGCGAAAGAAACGTTACAATTTTTCCCGAAAGTAGCCGTCTCGTTGGATCGACACAGATCACGCACACAGGTTCGATGACGTTGTTCTAGCTAGGTCTACTGCAAGGTCGAGACGACAGGACGCGGCCGACCAATTCGACGCGAGGAAGCTCGCGTGGCCTGACGTGGCTCGACCCAGGCTGTAACCTGCGGCAACGGTCCATTAGCGCCCGTGCGCGTTCGGTATGGTCCGTCCCGTCGCCGCCAACTTGGTCACCCAGTTCATCGAGACGGTCAGTCTGGGAGGTGCATGGCCTGGGTTTGGCCGGTGAGCGGCCCACAGGGCTGAGTAGTGGTGTCGTTCGGGACGAAGGGCGGAGCGGTGAGGGTGAGAGCGCTCCGCGCGCCGCTACTGACTGGTGTTGACCTTTGCATCGGGCACGCAGCGGGCACGCGGCGGGATTCCATGTCGATCTTGACGAAGACGCAGTGCGGCGACCTCGTCTCTGCCCGTCCGCCGATGTTCGCACCCGTAGTCGCCCAGGTCGTCGCCCGACCCGATCAGAGGGATCTTGATGTCAGCTTAGTGGGCTCTATGACACCTGGACCGCATCGCTTAGCTTGTGAGCATGCAGGCACAGACGCTGGCAGCCATCGCGGCATGCGTTGCCGCTACCCTAAGTCTCGTAAACGTTGGCTATCAAGCCTATTTGTCGAACAAGAACGAGGCCCGTAAGTGGCAGCGAGACAAGCTCCCTGACATCATCCGTTCCTTCAGTGGCTCCAATCACAAACTAAACGTTATGACCTTCTTCCAGATAGAGAATTGGCGGACTTCCAAAGAGGAGCAGGAGTCCGCCCTAAAGTCCGAGTATGAGCGATCGATGGAACTCCTCGATGCCATAGAAGTGACGGCAAGTCCTAAGGTTACCCTCGCAGCACGACAAGTCTCGCAATCAATCGCACAAGGAATAGACTACTTGCGCTTCAACAGCGACTCACAAGAATACGATAAGACTAAAGAGCGCGAACTGTACTGGCGATATGCCGAGGCTAGCTATGCATTTCTTTGTGCTTCTCGGAAGGAGTTAGGGCTACGTCCGGTGCCGCCGCCACCCGGTTTGCTTCGTTGGATGCAACGCGACTCCCCGCACGGACGCTGGCGGGTCGGGCGGTGGTCTGCTCGGCTTGCCCGGGTCGATGGCGGGCGGGATGGCCTACCGCAACCATCCACGGGCCGCGACCAGCCGACGGGAGCCCCGGCCATCCTGGAGCCGGAGCGCCCCCGCCGGAGGCG
The DNA here is from genome assembly GCF_040120695.1 of Plantactinospora sp. B6F1. Classification (NCBI taxonomy): domain Bacteria; kingdom Bacillati; phylum Actinomycetota; class Actinomycetes; order Micromonosporales; family Micromonosporaceae; genus Plantactinospora; species Plantactinospora sp. B6F1. The sequence continues at coordinate 181,647 of NZ_JBEEAC010000002.1, forward strand.
CTCTAACCGCAACCCCGGCGACCGCCACCAGGCCGCCGACGCGGCCGGTGTGCGCTCCCCCTAGGCCGCGCGGGCTCGTGGCCGCGCGGCCCGGCCGGCTGCCGGCCCACCACACCACCGGTCAACGGCCTGTCGTTCTGCGGCGGCTCACCGGGCTCCCCCGCTCTCCGCGCCAGCCGCCGGGCATCAGGCGTGACGGCTGCAGAGCGACAGCGGCAGCGGCCGGCGCGCGCCCAGGCGGCGGCGCGTGCGGCCCGTTGCGGGCCGCCTTGAAGGCGTATAGAAGTTTTTCACCGAACGGATGGGGTGTTTAGCGGGCTGCGCGTTGCAGCCTCTCCACCGAAGCGAAGATGGCTTGTTCGGGGCCTGGGCGGCTGGGGCGCCATGCCGCGAGGACGGGGCCGATGGCGTCGACCAGCGGGGAACCAGTCTCCTGCGATTCCGGGTTGGGCAGCTTGTCGAGCATGGCGATGGTGTCCAGCGTGAGCTGATACCGGTGGTGGTTGGCGTCATTGTCGTGCCAGTTCGGGGAGTTGCGCCATTCCTGTACTCGCGCGAGGACTTCGGCGGCAGCAGAGCGGATGGCAGCAGCGCGTTGCTTGGGTGTGGGGGTGGTGTCGGGGTGTGCGTCGTGGCCGTCGTCTGGGGGCGTGGCTGCGTCGCGCATGTCCGAATGCTACAGACCTGCGACGCATCGTGATCTTTCCCTACCGGCCCGGTGTACTGACCAGGAGCTGGAGTGCTACGTGTCGGCCGGACTGGTTGGCCATTCGTGGGCGAGGATGGAGTAGAGGAGGGAGTCTCGCCAGGTGCCGTTGGTGTGGACGTGGTCTCGTAGGTGGCCTTCGTACTGCATGCCGAGGCGTTTGGCTACGGCGATGGAGGCGGCGTTTTCGGGACCGATGGCGGCGGTGATGCGGTGGAGGTTGAGTGTGGTGAAGCCGTAGTTGATGAGGGTGCGGGCGGCGTCGGTGGCGTAGCCGTGGCCCCAGTGGTCGGGGTGGATGGCGTAGCCGAGTTTGGCGGCTTTGACTCCGCCGAGACCGAGCCGGCCGAAGCCGATCATCTGGTCGTGCTTGTCGGTGATGACGAGGTAGTACTCGTTGCGGGGCTCGGTCTGGGCTCGTTGGATGGCGCCTTCGATCATCGCGGTGGTCTGGTCGTGGTTGCGGCTGTCGTGGGAGAGCCATCGGGTGACGCGGTCGTCGCCGACGATGGCCAGGGTGTCGGTGACGTCGTCGGGGGAAAATTCGCGAAGGTTGACCAGGCTGCCGGTGATGGTGTCGATCGGGTACACGCGTCTGATCCTGGCTTATCGAGGGAGGGCGTTGGCGGGGGTGTGGGTGAAGTGCTCGATCCCGTCGACCAGGTCCCGGGCGTCGGCGGTGAGTCCAGCGCGGGTAACGGCCTGGTGGACACGGCGGACGGAGTGAACGATGCCGTTGATCCGCTGCTCGGCGGGCAACTCCAATACCGGGGTGATGGCGTCGGTGGCGGCGTCGAGGTCACGGCCGGCGATCCGGGCGATGGCTAGGTCGGTGTGGGATCCGGCCTGGTCGCCGAAGGCCCATGCCGGGTCGTGGGGGTCGGCGTAGGCGGTAACAGCTTGGGTGGCGTAGTCCTCGGCTTCGGTGGCCTGGTCGGGGAGCCAGGCCAGGGCGTCGGCGGCGTAGTAGAGGGTGCGGGGCTGGTTGAAGGTGCAGATGCCGCCCATGGCGTCGAGGTCGTCGGGGCGTACCCGGGTCCATGCCTGCTCGGCCTCGGTGATGGCGGCTTTGGCTTGTTCGGCGTTGCCGAGGGCGGCGTATGCGCGGGCGGCGTTGGCCGGGAGCCAGACCGCGGTGGTGCCGCCGGCTTCGGTGGCGTGTTCGCGGCCGGCGTCGGCGTAGCGGACGGCTTCGGCGTACCGGCCGGCCCAGTAGGCGACGAGGGATTGCATGCCGCGTAGCCAGGCTTGCAGTCCGGGGTGTCCGGCTTGTTCGGCGCAGAGTACGGCGGTGCGGGATTGGAGCATCGCGGCGTGTGGGTCGGCCAGGTCGTGCGACACCTTGGCCAGTAGACCGCTGGTGATCCCGGCCAGGAAGTGCAGGTCCCTCGACTGGTTCGGTGGTTGGCGGCGCTCCAGGAGGGTGAACAGGGTGTCTTGGGTTTCGGCGAGGTCGCCGATGAGCTGGTTGACCGGCTGTTGTGGGTAGGCCAGGGCGAGGCGTTGTACGTCTTCGGCGAGTTGTTGGATGGCGGCGGGGGTGGTGGCTTCGGCGGCGAGCATGGCGTACTGGCGGGCGCGTTGGGCGGCCATGGCGAGGATCGTCCTTTCCGGACCTGTCCCGGGTATGCCGAGGGTGGCGGCCTGTTCCGGGATGTTGGAGGGGTTGTCGGGTGCCCAGGGGCGTTGCAGCTCGTCGACCGGTCGGCCGAACAGGGCTTGCAGGGCGCGGCGGGTTGCCGGTGTCGATCCGGACAGGTCCCGTTCGCCGCGTGCCAGGCGGCCGAGGTGGCGGGCGCTGATCGCCGCACGGGGGTCGAGCCGGGAGAACTCCTCGGCCAGTTCCTCGTACGTGCGGTCACTCTGCTGGATCAGGTGCTCCAGCAGGGTGCGGGGTTCGCGCCGCTCTCGGGCCATCCGGCTCTGCCTCTCGTTGGTTGGGCTTGTCCCTACGCTGACCCGTCCAGGTCCTTGCATCAATACAGGTCCTCGGGATGTCCGCCGCATGTCCTCCACAGATGTCGATACGGGTCCTCGAACGGTCCCCGTCGATCAATCCACGATCGGTGTGTGACCGCTCCACACAGCGCAACCGCTGATTCGAGGCTAACCCGGACCGAGCCCGGTTCCGAGGGCTGGCGGGTTCACGTCGTGATCCGGGCGCGCCAGCAAGGGTTGCGGTGTCCAACCGTGCTTCGGCTGAGGTCCCCGATCGACCTCGGGGCCGGGCTGACGGTGTGGTGCCGGGGGTGCGGGGGCCACGGCTGGAAGGTGGCCAGTCCTCGCCGCGCGCTGCGCGCTCCGGCCCACCCCGGCCGGGTACAGCGGCGGGACTGCATCGACTGCGGCGGTACCGGTGCGAGCGGTTCATGGGTTCCCGGCGCGGACGGGGAGCCGGCCGGGGTGAGATAGGCCCGGGGTGGGTGCTGGGCAGAGAGTCGTGTCCGTCGACCCGACGGCGGCCGGTCCGTAGAACCCGCCCACCTCGGCGCCACTCCATGAGGGGACATCTGCCGTGGTGCCGAAAACAGGAGACCTCGTACGCGTGACCGGGCGTGCCTCGGTCCAGTTCGCCGGTGATCAGGCGTTGATCTTCCGGGTCGTGAAGGTGGATCCGAAGCCCACCTATCACGGGTGGGCGTGGATCACCGGCTACGTCCTCGACCAGGCGGGTCAGGCGGTGGACCGGCGGGAGATCTTCGTCCAACCCGCCGGGCTACAGATCCTCCGAACCCCGGCCCGGGTCCGGCCGGCAGGGGCGGTGCGGCGTCCGGCCGGCGGTCGTCGTGCTTGACGTACGCGTACAGCTCGGCGCGGTAATCCGCCTCGATGCCAGGGACCGGTTTCGACCCGAGATGGGACCGATCGCGGTGTGGGTGACCGGCGTCCGCCTGGCGTTGAACCGGCCGGAGCGGGATGAGTGGGTCTGGCTGGAGGGGGTGCAGATGATGCACGATGGCCAGTCCGGCAAGTCGGTGGAGATCCTCGTGCGTGCGTCGTTCTTCTCCCCGTACCGCGCCGACCGATGAGCGTCTACCTGTCCGGCGCGGCGCTGGACGAACTACGGGCGGCGCAGACGGAGGTTAACCGGCACACCGAGTCGAGCGCGGACGGCCGCTGTCCGTTGTGTGGTGAGGTCGGCCCGTGCGGGCGACGGGTGGCGGCGTTGCTGGTCTTCCGTCGTTACGGGCGGCTGCCTCGTCGGTTGCCTGGTGGGTCTCGCCCGGACCTGGTCGGCGCCTCCGGTTCGTGGCGGTGGTGGGGTGGGTAGGTATCGGCTCGCATGATCGGCTGATGGTGGCCCGGCTAGTGATCTGCGTTGGAACCCCTGGGGGTGATGGACAGGGCGCCAGCAGCATAGATAGCCTCTTGGCAAGTTGAGTTGTCGACTGAGGATGTGGGTACGGGTGCCAATCGAGGTCGCCGCGCCGAAGTACGTCGTGATCGTCAACGCGCTGCAAGAGCGGATCGAGAGTGGCGCCTACCCGCTTGGTTCGATGTTGCCCAGTGAGACGGAGTTGATCCGGGAGTTCAAGGCGTCACGCCCGGTCGTCGTGCGGGCGCTGGACCTGTTGCGCCAGGACGGGTGGATCGAGAGCAGGCAAGGCAAGGGCCGCTTCGTCCTCGGCCGGCCGGCGCGGGCCGGGCAGCGGAGTCGGGAACGGGCCTACGCGGCGCTGGACAGCGCCGAGCGGACCGATTCGACGGTGCTTGCCGCCGAGGTGGTGCCCGCTCCCCCGCGTGCGGCGTCCGCGTTGAACATCGCGCCCGGGACTCCCGTTCTCGCCCGGCGTCGCCTGGTCGTCGTCGACGACCTGGGGCCGGTCGAGCTGGGAACCGCGTTCGTGCCCCTCGACCTGGCCGACGGTACCAATCTCGGCACGACAGACCCGCTCTCGGACGGGCTGCTGCGCCATATCGCGTCCCGGAAGGCGGTCCGGTTCGATCACGTCGCCGAGCGGATCTCCGCCCGGCTCCCCTCGGAAGACGAAGCGTCGCTACTGCGGGTCGACCCAACAGAGCCAGTGCTGACGGTCCTGCTGTCCATCTGCGACCGGACCGGGTCGCCACTGCTGGCGGTTGACCTGCTGCTGCCGGCGTCCCGGCACGATCTCGAAGACGTCTACCCGCTCGACTGATCCAGCACCTTCGCTCAAGCACTTGACAAGTCAAGTTGGACAGACCTACCTTTGAAGCCACTTAACAAGTCAACTGGTTGAGTTGCTAGAGCGGTTGCTTCTCGGCCAGTTCACAAGGGGAGGCGCTACGTGGTTCCTGGTTCGATCAAGGTCCCGGTTCCGTTTGACTACGCGTTCCCGGCCGGTGCGCTGTTCCTCGGCGTCGGCCCACAGGTCGACTTCGACCGGCGGGGCGAGTCCGACGACCAGGCGCGGGACAAGGAGACCGGCGAGCGGATCTGGGTGGTCCGGGTCATTGACCTCGACCCGGAGGCGGGCAAGTTCGGCCGCTCCACCGAAGTCAAGGTGAAGGTCATCAGCCCGCAACAGCCGGTGCCGCCGGCGTCGGCGGTGCCGGGCTACCCGGCAGCGATCCAGTTCGAGGGCCTGACCGTCACGCCGTACGTCGACTCGCACCGCTGCAAGGCGTCCGGCCAGTGCAGGGCGCGCATGGCCTACTCGCTGCGCGCCACCGGGATTGTCCCTGCGTCGGCGGGCACCGCCGCCGGCTGACCGGCAGTTACGAACGCGCGGGGCGGGCTTTCGTCCGACCAAAGATTCCGGCCCGTCCCGCGCCTCCCAACCCGATCAACCCTGGAAAGGGGGATGGGCTGTGACGCCCATGGTAATGACTCCTGCCCGCGTCACGACGCTGCGTAGGGAGGTGTGGCGGCACTGCGAGTGCTGCGACGAACTGGCGGCCATGCCGCCACACGCGAGCATCTGCGACGTCTGCGCGGCCGGCGCCGGCCAGGCGTACCCGGCTGACCTGGTGGGCGGTGGCCGCGATGAGTGACCGGCTCTCGTCGTTCGCCGCCGACCTGTCCGCGCTACTGCGGACCATGCCCGGCCTCACCGCGACTCCGGCTGAGCGGGCCGCCTGGTTCGACCGTAAGGCGAACCTGCTGGAGCAGGTCGCCGACGATCCCGGCTCGGATCGGGCCGAGGTGTCGGAGCTGGCCCGTCTCGCCCGGGTGCAGGCCGATGAGCTGCGGCGGAGGTGCTGACGATGACTCGTTTCCGCTTCCCTGGCGTGCGGTTCCTGGCGTGGCACCTGCTCGTCATCTTGCGGCAGTTGTTGGGGTTACCGCCGGGGCCGCTGCTGGTCGATGCGATCCGTTGCCCGCGCTGTCGGCAGTGGGTGAAGCCGCGCCGGTTCGACCTGGAGCACATGGCGTGCAAGACCTGCGTGGCCACCCTTGCCCGCCCGGTTCGGGGTGGTGACTGGTCATGCCGTTGATCAACATCATTCCGGGGGAGAAGATCCCGGTTGCGCCGATGAACATGCGGCTTCCGGCGTGGCGGGTGCCCGGCTGGCTCCTCGTCGGCTGGTGGCTGCTACGCGGCCTCGTCCGCCTGGCCGTGCTTGCCGTGCGGTACTGGTGGCTGACCGGCCCGACTCTCGCCGCGCTGTGGGTGCACGCCCGGTACGGCCGGCTTGTCCTGGCCGCCGTCGTCCTGGCCGTCGCCGTGGGCTGTGTCGGCTGGTGGCGGTGGCATCCGCGGTCGTGGCTGCGGTTCGGCTGGTATCCGATAGTGGGCCGGTGGCGTCGGTTGTGGGTCTACCGGCGTGGCTGGGCGTCGACCATGGCCACCTGCGGCCTCGCGACCGCGTTCGCCGGTGACCGGTACGTGCCGCAACTACTCAAGGTGCGCTGTGACCGGCATGTCGATGAGGTCACCGTCCGGATGCTGCCCGGCCAGCTTCCCGACGACTGGGCGGGAGCGGCGCAACGGTTGGCGTACGCGTTCCGGCTCCGCGACGGCCAGGCACGCACCACCAGCCGCCCGGACCGGGTCGTCCTGCGGTTCCTACGCCGTGACCCCCTCGCCGCCACCGTGGCACCCCTGCCGGTTCCCGAAGTGCCGGACTTCACCGGGCTGCCGCTGGGCGTGCGCGAGGACGGGGCAACGTACCGGCTGCGGCTGGCCGGTTCGCATGTGCTGATCGCGGGGGCGACGAACTCCGGCAAGGGCTCCGTGCTCTGGTCACTGGTTGCATCCCTCGCGGGTGGTGTCCGGTCGGGGCTTGTCGAGTTGTGGTGTTCGACCCCAAGGGCGGCATGGAACTGGCTGCCGGGCTGCCGTTGTTCGCCCGGTTCGCTTACGACGACCCGGAGGGCATGGCCGGTGTTCTGGAAGAAGCCGTGAAACGGATGCGGCTACGGGCGGCCCGGCTGCGTGGCGTCGCCCGCCAGCACACCCCCACCGTCGATGACCCGTTGATCGTCCTCGTCGTCGACGAGCTGGCGTCACTGACGGCGTACATCTCCGACCGGAAGGTCAAGGAACGCATCAAGGACGCGCTGTCCCTGCTGCTGTCACAGGGGCGGGCGGTCGGGGTGCACATCGTCGCCGCGTTGCAGGACCCGCGCAAGGAGGTGCTGCCGTTTAGGGACCTGTTCCCGACCCGGATCGGGCTACGGCTGACCGAACCCGAGCAATGCGACCTCGTCCTCGGCGACGGTGCCCACGACCGGGGCGCACTGTGTGACCAGATCCCCGAAACAGCGGCCGGGGTCGGCTACGTCGCCTTGGACGGCGTGCGGGAACCGGTCCGGGTCCGCTTCTCGTACCTCACCGACGCCGATATCCGTGACCTCGGCCGCACCTACCGCCGGCTCTGCGGCAGCGACCCGCAGCCGGAGGTGTCGGCATGACCGGCGTGACCCGTAGCGAGCGAGTGGAAAGTGTGGTTCTGGTCGGCATCCTCCTGATCGTCGGCGGGCTGGCCGGTGCGGCGTCGTTCACCCATGTCCACGACTGGACGATGGCGAACTCCCCGGCCGGTACGGGGGACTGGTTCGGCTGGGCCAACGCCGCGATCTCCGAACTCATCCCCCTCGCCGCCCTGCTGACCATCCGCCGCCGTCGCCGCATCGGCGGTCCGGTCGGCTACCCGATGTTCCTTCTCGTCGCCGCCGTCGCCCTGTCCCTGTCGGCGCAACTGGCGGTGGCGAAACCGGGACTGTCCGGATGGCTGCTGTCCGCCGTCCCCGCTCTGGCGTTCCTCGGCCTGTCCAAACTCGTCCTCACCACCAAACCCGCCCCGCCGCCGTCCTCCGTCGCGTCCCCGGCCGGCGTCCCGGACTCGGCTTCATCAATGGTTGAGGACGAGCCTCGTCCTGTACCGGTACCCGCCCAGGTCGGCGGCCAGGACCAGCAGGACGGGACCGGCGACGGCCAGGACGAGAACGCCAATCGTCCCGACGGCCGGGACGAGCAGGCTGACCCCCAGGACGGCGGGGACGGATGGCAGGACGAGGGCCAGGCGGCGCCCGTAGACCTGGTTCAGCTCGCCCGGCAGGCTGCCGCGCAGCATCGGGCAGCAACCGGGCGGCCGATCACCCGTGACGAACTTCGCGCCGCGCTACGGGTCGCCAACGGGACGGCGTCCGACCTCCTGCGGCTGATCCGCGAACCCGACCGGCCCGCGCTCGTCCCCGTCCCCGCAACCGCGTTCGTAACCCGCAACGGCACCCAACGACCCGCAAGCCCCGAGGTGAACCGTTGACCGTCACCCCAATGCCTCCACCCACCCCGACCGTCCCGGTCGGCAATACTGGGCAACCTCGGCCCGGGTCTCGGGCCGACCGGATGCGTAAGCCGTTGGCGAAAGACGCGCTGCGGCAACTCGCCGAACAGCACGGCGTCTGCGTCCGCCCGCTGGCCCTACGCCGCACCGACACCGAAACCGGCGCCACCGAAGTCATCGAAGTGCCGTGCGGCGCGACCCTGGCAGCGAAGTGCAAGCCCTGCGCCGAACGGGGGCGGCGGCTGCGGATCCAACAGATCCGGGAGGGCTGGCACCTCGCCGACGAACCTGCCATCCGCCCCGACCACCCGGGCGAGGATGTTCTCGCGCTGGTCCGGGTCCGGGCACACATGGAGTTCGAACGCGAAGCACTCCAGTACCAGCCGATGCACCCCGACGAACGAGCCGCGCAACTCGCGGACCTCGACCAAGGCATCACCGAGCTTGACGAAGTCCTGGCGGCCACGGACCTGCGGGGGCACCTCACGCCCCGGGAGCGGATCGACCGGCCCCGGCGGAAGCGGTCGACCAAACGGCGGCAGGACTCACCCGACCTGCCCCGGCTGCCCGTTGACCCCCGCACCGTCGGCCGTGCCTACGCGGGCAGGGACGGCAAGACCTACCGGCCGTCGATGCTCGTCACGCTCACGCTCGGCTCGCACGGGCCGGTCCACTCCCACCTACGGCGCGGCGCCTACATCGCGCCCTGCGAGTGCGGCCAGCGACACGGCCCACACGATGACCTACTCGGCACACCCGTCGACCCGGCCAGCTACGACTACCGACGCGCGGCCTTGGACTCGATCCACTTCGCCCGGGTCCTCGATCGCTGGTGGCAGAACGTCCGCCGTACCGCCGGCTGGAACGTCCAATACGCCGGAGCCGTCGAACTCCAACGACGGCTCGCCCCACACGCGCACTTCGCGATCCGGGGCACCCTGCCCCGACGACTGTTGAAGCAGATCGCCGCCGCCACCTACCACCAGGTGTGGTGGCCAGCGTTCGACGAACCGGTCTACACCGTCGACAAGCCGCCGGTCTGGGATGTCGAGCAACAGGCGTACGTCGACCCCAAGACACGCGAACCGCTGACCCCGTGGTCGCTGGCGCTCGACGAGCTGGAGGAACCAAACTCCCGGCCGGCGTACGTGGCCCGGCTGGGCCGGATCGACGCCCGGGGGATCGAGCAGGGCACCAAGGATGCTGAGCGGTCGATCCGGTACGTGACGAAGTACGTCACCAAGGACCTGACCGACCAGGCCCGACCACGCTCCGACGCACAGAAGGCGCACTTCGACCGGCTCCACGCCGAACTCTCCGTCCTGCCCTGCTCGCCGACCTGCGCAAACTGGCTGCTGTACGGCGTTCAACCCGACGGGGTCAAGGCAGGCTTGACCCCCGGCCGCTGCACAGGGAAAGTCCACCAACGCTCCACGCTCGGCTTCACCGGCCGGCGCGTCCTCGTCTCCCGGCAGTGGTCCGGCAAGACCCTGGCCGACCACCGCGCCGACAACCGGGCCTGGATCCGCGCCATCCTCGCCGGCGGCATGGCCGACACCGACGCCGCCGACGAAAACCAGGGCGACGGGCACGGCCAGGCGGCCGACGACAACCCACAGCGGTACCGGTTCGAACTCGCCCGACCCGAAGACCCCGACGTCCTACCCCTGGAACACCGGATCCTGCGCGCCGTCTCGGCCCGCATCCGCTGGCGAACAGACCTCGACGCGGCTCGGCGACGCGCGACCGACGCTGTTTCGGCAACCGGACGCGAGACCACCGACAACGGGGAGAAAGGCAAGTGACCATCCAAACGATCGAGCCATTGTGGACAGTTGAAGACGTCTCCTCTTTCCTCGGCGTTCCCGTGTCGACGCTCTACCAGTGGCGCTATCGCCGTACCGGGCCGAAGGCTTCCCGGGTCGGCCGTCACCTCCGGTACGACCCGGCGGCCGTCCGTGCGTGGCTCGACCGGCAGGCAGGCTGACATGCCCATCGATGACCTGTGGTACCTGAAGGACCGTGGTGCGAACGGCAAGCGCCAACCGGCCAAGCGGCACGGCCAGGGCAAGCGCTGGCGCGTCCGGTTCACCGACGCTGCCGGGGAACCGCGTACCCGATTCTTCGAGCGGAAGGCTGACGCCGACGCCTTCGACGCGCGGGCGCGTTCTGGCATCGCCGATGAGCTCAGGGTCGAGCAGGCCAAACGCAAGGTGACCTTCCAGGAGTACGGCGAGCGGTGGCGGCTGTCCCGCGAGATCGGCTGGGCGCTCGAAACCCGCAAGCGGGTCGAGTCGAACCTTCGATGCCACCTCTACCCGGTGTTCGGCAGTCATCCGCTCCGCACGATTCGGCTCACGGCGGTGCTGGAATGGCTCACCCGCCGGCTCGACCAGGGCACCCCAAAGTCGTCGCTCAAGCTGTACTTCGAACTGCTCGACGCCGTACTCAACGCCGCAATGACCGACAAGATCATTACGGATAACCCCTGCGACGGGGTGAAGCTCGCCCAGGTGCTACGCGGCCTGTCCCGTGCCCCGAAGTGGGTACCGACCGAAGATGAGGTGTTGGCACTGCTCGACGCCGTACCGGCCCGGTATCGGGCGGCCATCTGGCTGGGGGCGGGGCACGGTTGCCGGCTGGGCGAAGCACTCGGCATGGAGGATGGCGCACGCTGTGTCGACTCCGACCGGGCAGAGCTGCACATCATCCAGCAACTCCGGTACGCGCCGCAGGAGCACGGCGGCTTCTACCTGAGTGAGCCGAAGGCGGGATCGTCCGGCACGGTCGACCTGGACCCCGTCGTCGCCCAGGTCCTCGACGAGCACACCCGCGACTTTCCGCCCGTCTCGGTCAACCTCGTCGACCTCACCACCGGGGAACCCGCTCGGCGGTCGGTGCCGCTGCTGTTCACCACCACCCACGGCAACCCGTCCACCGATCGGACGTGGTCCCGCGAGTAGGCCGGCTGGCGGGACGCGGCCGGCTGGCCGAAGGAATACGGGGCTTCCACGCGCTGCGGCACTTCTTCGCCACCACGCTGATCACGAATCACGCCGAACCGCAGGAGGTGCAGCGGCTGCTCCGACACAAGACGCTGCGGATCACGCTGGAGACCTACGTGCACTGGTGGCCGAAGCGGGAGCGTCCTCGGGGCGTGATCGGCTCGGTTCTCCGCTCGGCGTCTGCCCGGTCGAACCGCACCACGACGAACCAAGATCAAGCCTAGATTGTACTGACGTTGTAGTCGATGATCTTACATCAAGCGTTACCCCTGATCAGGGCAATGTGTGGTGGAGCCGAGGGGACTCGAACCCCTAACCCCTGCCTTGCAAAGGCAGTGCTCTGCCAGTTGAGCTACGGCCCCGGGCGGGACGATGCCGCCCCGAGGATGACAGGCGGTCCGGTCGACGACCTACCGCAGGTCGGGTGCGGTGGTGGCCTCGTGCCAGAGGGCGCGCTCGTCGTTGGATTCCTTGACCTTCTTGTAGACGAGAGCCGCGACACCCACCACGCCGACAACGAGCAGGATCTTCTTCAACATGGACGCATCCCTCACGCTCGACAGGCCGTCGGACGGTATGAAGTGGGGCTAGATGGAATCGAACCATCGACCTCAGAGTTATCAGCTCTGCGCTCTAACCGACTGAGCTATAGCCCCCCGCTGCGACGAGCAAGGTTACCGTACCTCCGGCGCCGACCCCAACTCGGGGCGACGGTTCGGAACCCGACCCGTCGACCAGGTACGACGCAGACCGTACCGTACCGGAACGACGAGCGCCGGGGCCACCGCTTTGCGGAGCCCCGGCGTCGGTAGCCGCTGTCCTGCCGCTCAGTCGCGCTCGGCGAGGGTCAACTCGACACCGCCGACCAGGTCGGCGCAGACGTTGTAGATGAACGCACCGAGGGTGGCCAGCGCGGTGAACAGCACCACGTTCACCAGCCCGATCAGGCCGGAGGTGAGGATGACGCCCTTGGCGGTGATCTGGAAGGTGTTGCCGCTCTGACCGCCGCTCGCATTGATCATGTCGGCCAGCGTGCCGTTCACACTGTCGAAGACGCCCATCGCGTCGAGCGCCAGGTAGAGCACGGAGGTCGCGACGATGACCACGATGAACAGCACCAGCGAGACGGCGAACGAAAACTTCATCACAGACCAGGGGTCGATCCGCTTGAGGTTCAGCCGGGCCCGGCGGGGACCGCGGGAGGCGGCGGAGCTGACCGTACTGCGGGCCGCGCGGACCGCCTCGGTCACCCGGGCTGCGCCGACCGCGCCCGGGGCTGCCGTGCCGACGCCCGCGGTTCCGGGAGCACCCGTCGCGGTACGCGTCGCCGTGCCGCCGAGGCCGAACCGGCTGCTGCCCGCCGCCGGGGCACCCCCACCGGCCCGCCCCGGCCGGAACGCGCCCTGCGGCGCGCCCCCGGAGATCGGCTGGGTCGCCTCGGCGGCGCTGGTGGCACCGGCAGAGCCCGGTCGGTCGGTACGGCCGGGGATCCGCTCGGTACGGTTCGCCTCGGCGGGCCGCTCCAGCCGGCTGGTGACGGTGGAGTCGCTCTTGCCCGCCTGATCGGACCGGTCCACTCCGGAGCTGCCCCGGGAAGCCGCGGCGGTTGCCGCCGGAGACGTCGCGGCAGCCGCGGCTTCCGTCGTCGCAGCCGCCGGCTTTCCGTCCTCGGCTGCCCCGGCCGACGGCGTGGTCGACTCCTCGGGCAGCTGGTCGGGTGGCGGCGGCATGCCCGGCGCCCGGGTGAACTTGGGGGACGGCGTGTCGGCACTGACCATCGCACGGCCGACGGCCGCGCGGCCGGTCGCCGGGGCACCGCTGGCGGCGGTCTCCTCGTCGACCGGGTTGGCCGAGGTCCCCGCAGCCCCCGACTTCGCCTGTGTCTCCGTCATCAACTAGTCCTGTTCGTCAGGCTCGTCGGCATTGCGAGCAATCGCCACAATAGTCACGCCGTCTGGTAGGTCCATCAGTTTGACCCCCATTGTGTTCCGATCACGCGTTCGGCGTACAGGCTTCACCGGAGTCCGGATCACACCGCCGTTGCTGGTGATGGCAAACAGCTCGTCGTCCGGGCTGATGACGACCGCGCCGACCAGACCGCCGCGGCGCTCTGTGATCTTCGCGGTCAGCACCCCTTTACCTCCCCTACCCTGCACGGGGTACACCTCGATCGGGGTACGTTTCGCGTAACCCCCGTTCGTCGCCACGAGGACATCCAGGTCCATGCCCTCGCGGACCACCTCCATCGCCAACAGCACGTCGTCGTCGGTGAACCGCATCCCGATCACTCCGGAGGTGGCCCGGCCCATCGGCCGGAGCGCCTCGTCGGTGGCGTTGAACCGGATCGCCTGCGCCTTCTTGGACACCAGTAGGAGGTCGTCCCCGGGTCCCGCCAGCGCCGCTCCGACCAGCTCGTCCTCGTCGCGGAGGTTGATCGCGATGATGCCGCCGGAGCGGTTGGAATCGAACTCCTCCAACCTCGTCTTCTTCACCAGACCGTTCCTGGTGGCCAGTACCAGATACGGCGCGACCTGGTAGTCCGGGATCTCGATCACCTGGGCGATCTGCTCGTCGGGCTGGAAGGCGAGCAGATTCGCCACGTGCTGGCCTCTCGCCACCCTACTGGCCTCCGGCAACTCGTAGGCCTTGGCCCGGTAGACCCTCCCCTTGTTGGTGAAGAAGAGCATCCAGTCGTGCGTGGAGCAGACGAAGAAGTTGCTGACGATATCGTCCTGACGCAGCGTCGCGCCACTGACCCCCTTGCCGCCCCGACGCTGGGAGCGATAGAGGTCGACCTTGGTCCGCTTGGCGTACCCGGTCCGGGTGATGGTGACCACCACGTCCTCGCGGGCGATCAGGTCCTCCATCGAGACCTCGCCCTCGAAGGGCACGATCTTGGTCCGGCGTTCGTCGCCCCACTTGGCCACGATCTCGCCGAGCTCCTCGGAGACGATCCTCCGCTGCCGCTCGGGCTTGGCCAGGATGTCCTTGAGATCGGCGATCTCCAGCTCGATCTTGGCCAACTCGTCGATGATCTTCTGACGCTCCAGCGCGGCGAGCCGGCGGAGCTGCATGTCCAGGATCGCGGTGGCCTGCACCTCGTCGATGTCGAGGAGCTGGATCAGGCCCTGCCGGGCCTCCTCCACCGTCGGTGACCGCCGAATCAGCGCGATCACCTCGTCCAGCGCGTCCAGCGCCTTGACCAGACCCCGCAGGATGTGCGCCCGCTCCTCGGCCTTGCGCAACCGGTACGCCGTACGCCGCCGGATCACGTCGATCTGGTGGTCGACGTAGTGCCGGATGAACTGGGCCAGGTTGAGCGTGCGCGGCACCCCGTCGACCAGGGCCAGCATGTTGGCGCCGAAGGTCTCCTGGAGCTGGGTGTGCTTGTAGAGGTTGTTCAGCACCACCTTGGCGACCGCGTCGCGCTTGAGCACCAGCACGATCCGCATGCCGGTACGCCCGGAGGACTCGTCCCGGATGTCGGCGATCCCGGCGAGCTTGCCCTCCTTGATCAGCTCGGCGATCCGCTCGGCCAGGTTGTCGGGGTTGACCTGGTACGGCAGCTCGGTGACGACGAGGCTGGTCCGGCCCTTCTTGTCCTCCTCCACCTCCACCACCGCGCGCATCCGGATCGAGCCCCGCCCGGTCCGGTAGGCGTCCTGGATCGGGGTGGTCCCCACGATCAGCCCGTGGGTCGGGAAGTCCGGCCCCTTGACGATCCCGATCAGCGCGTCGAGCGTGGTGGCCTCGTCGGCGTCCGGGTTCTCCAGGCACCACTGCACCGCGTCGGCGATCTCCCGCAGGTTGTGCGGCGGAATCTTGGTGGCCATGCCGACCGCGATGCCCTCGGAGCCGTTCACCAGCAGGTTCGGAATCCGGGACGGCAGGATCGTCGGCTCCTTGGCCCGGCCGTCGTAGTTGTCCTGGAAGTCGACGGTGTCCTCGTCGATGTCCCGGAGCATCTCCATGGCGAGCGGGTCGAGCTTGCACTCGGTGTTGTGGCTGACGAATCCGTTGCTGACGAAGGAGTGGTCGTCGGTGTCGACCCGCAGGCTGTAGACCGGCTGCACGCCCGCATCGGCAACCTCGGCGACTTTGGCGTAGTAGAACCGGCCGTCCACCAGCGGCTCGACGACGTCGCGCACCTCCCGGTCGGTGATCCGGGCCAGGATCTCGTCCCGGTCCCGCTCCCAGCGCTCGATCCGGTCGACGTTGTGCCGGCGCAGCCAGTCCCGCTCGGTCCAACGCTGCGCGCCGTGCTCGCGGATGAAATCGCCGACGTACGGCACGTGATCGCTCGACAACGCGGTGCTGCTGCCCGGCGAGCCGGCCAGCTCGGACTCCAGCTTCGCCTGCTTGCGGCCGAGGAAACCGACGTGCTGCGCGAAGAGCCGGGCGTCGCGCCGGTTGGTCACCACGACCTTGATCTCGCCGTTGTCGTACCGGCACTGCCTGCTGATCACGCCGAACTCCAGCAGCAGTTGCTGGACCTCACGGGCCAGCCGCTCGCTCCGGGTCGAGTACGAGATCTGCATCGTGTTGCGGGGCAGCAGCGAGGACGAGCCGTCGCCCTCGAACAGTGCCTGCAGGAAGGCCCGCTTGACCGCCGCCGGCCCCTGCCAGACGAACTCCGGCACGAACTTCGCCGCGCTCCGCGCCCCGACCAACTCGCCGACGATGGAACGAGCCACGTCGTCCCGCCAGCCGCGCAGTTTGTGCAGCGTCTTCCCCGTCACCGTCGTCTCGGTACCGACGTGCCGTCGACCTCCCACTGCGAGGTCGTAGGCGGCAAGTATCCGGACAAAGAACTCTCGGTCACAGTTGTCGAACCCGACGCGCTCCTGGGACGTCCACCCTTCACTGACGAGTGCGCCGGCCAGGACCGCCGCCTCGACGTGCTCCAGCATCGGGTAGCCGATCTCGTCCGGCACCGTCCGCTGAAGCACCACCCGGTCACCGGGGCGGACCTCGGCGAGCAGCTTCCAGAGGAGGGTCGGCACCCCGGCCACCTGCACCAGGCAGAGCACCGGATGGTTGTGCGTACCGGTCAGCTCGTAGCCCTCGCGGGTGCGCAGCCGCAGCGTCGGATGCTCGCCGGAGTGGAAGAACTTCGAGGCCCGGACCAGGTCGCCGTTGCGGTCCCGGACCTTGAGGTCGATGTCGGTCTCGGAGCTGGGCGCGGCACCGGGAACGATCTGGTCGATCCGAACCGACCCCTCGGCGGCACGAATTCGGGCATTTCCGCTGATGCAGTAACGCATCGCCGCAGCTGGATCATTTCCGGGCGAACCGAAGTTGCCGTTGCCGTCGACCAGCGGGTAGCGCAGCGACCAGGTCTGGGCCATCCGGACCAGCGCGTCGTAGATCGCCGAGTCGCCGTGCGGGTGGAACTGACCCATCACGTCGCCGACCACCCGGGAGCACTTCACGTACCCCCGGTCCGGGCGGTAGCCCGAGTCGAACATGGCGTAGAGGATCTTCCGGTGTACGGGCTTCAACCCGTCCCGTACGTCCGGCAGCGCCCGCCCGACGATCACGCTCATCGCGTAGTCGAGGTAGGAGCGCTGCATCTCCACCTCGAGCCCGACCGGCTCGATCCGGTCGTGCTGGGCTACCGCGCTCGCGGCCGCTTCCTGCTCCGGCTCGTTAGCGGAGGACTCGGGAATATCCGTCACTGTCAACCCTTATCAGACTCAAAGCCGTGTTTCGCTGTGGATAACGGCTGTGGAAACCGTGGAAGCTGTGGATAACTGTGTGGAAACGGCGGTCCCGGTCAACCGTTCGGCCGACCCGGGGACCGCCGTACCGCCACTAGATGTCGAGGAACCGGACGTCCTTGGCGTTGCGCTGGATGAACGAGCGGCGTGCCTCCACGTCCTCGCCCATCAGGACGCTGAACAGCTCGTCGGCGGTGGCCGCGTCGTCCAGGGTGACCTGGCGGAGGGTGCGCGTCGCCGGGTTCATCGTGGTCTCCCACAGCTCCGGGTAGTTCATCTCGCCCAGACCCTTGAACCGCTGGATGTCGTCCGGCTTGGCGTTCGGCTTCTTCTGCTGGCGCAGCGCGATCAGCCCGTCCCGCTCCCGGTCGGAGTAGGCGTACTGGGCGTCGTCGCCCTTGCGGTTCCACTTGATCTTGTAGAGCGGCGGTGCGGCCAGGTAGACGTGCCCCAGCTCGACCAGCGGCCGCATGAACCGGAACAGCAGGGTCAGCAGCAGGGTCTGGATGTGCTGCCCGTCGACGTCGGCATCGGCCATCAGAACGATCTTGTGGTAGCGCAGCTTCTCGATGTCGAAGTCGTCGTGGATGCCGGTACCGAGCGCGGTGATCAGCGCCTGGACCTCGTTGTTTTTCAGCACCCGGTCGATGCGGGCCTTCTCCACGTTGAGGATCTTGCCCCGGATCGGCAGGATCGCCTGGGTACGCGGGTCCCGGCCCTGCTTCGCCGAGCCGCCCGCCGAGTCACCCTCGACGATGAACACCTCGGACTCGCGCGGATCGGTGGACTGGCAGTCAGCCAGCTTGCCCGGCATCGAGCCGGACTCCAGCAGCGACTTGCGCCGGGCCAGCTTGCGGGCCTGCTGTGCCGCGATCCGGGCCCGGGCCGCCTGGGTCGCCTTGGTGATGATCAGCTTGGCCTCGCCCGGGTTCCGGTCGAACCAGTCGATCAGCCACTCGTTGCAGACCCGCTGCACGAAGCTCTTCACCGGGGTGTTGCCGAGCTTGGTCTTGGTCTGCCCCTCGAACTGCGGGTTGGTCAGCTTGACCGAGATGATCGCCGCCAGCCCCTCCCGGATGTCTTCGCCGGAGAGCTTCTCGTCGTTCTTGAGCAGCTTCTTGTCCGCGCCGTACCGGTTGACCACGCTGGTCAACGCCGCCCGGAAGCCCTCCTCATGGGTACCGCCCTCGTGCGTGTTGATGGTGTTGGCGAAGGTGTAGACCGACTCGCCGTACGACTCGTTCCACTGCATGGCGATCTCGACCGACATCCCCTCCTCCTCGGCCCCGAACTCGACCACGGTCTTGTGGATCGGGCTCTTGGAGGCGTTGAGGTGGCGCACGAAGTCGGAGATGCCGTTCTTGTAGCAGAAGGTCACCTCGCGCGGCTTGCCGTCCTCCTCCTGCACCCGCTCGTCCCGGAGCTGGATGGTCAGCCCCCGGTTGAGGAAGGCGTACTCCTGGATCCGGCGGTAGATGGTTTCGAAGACGAAGTCGACGCTCTCGAAGACAGACGGGTCCGGCCAGAAGGAAACCGACGATCCGGTGATGTTGGTGGTCTCACCCTTCTCCAGCGGTGAGGGCTTGGAGTTGTGGTAGCTCTGACGCCAGACGTAGCCGTCCTTGTGGATCTCCACGAACATCCGGGTGGAGAGCGCGTTCACCACCGAGACACCGACGCCGTGCAGACCGCCGGAGACCGCGTACGCCTTGCCGTCGAACTTGCCGCCCGCGTGCAGCACGGTCAGCGCCACCTCGACGCCCGGCTTCTTCAGCTTCGGGTGCAGGTCGACGGGGAAACCCCGCCCGTTGTCGGTGACCCGGACCCCGCCGTCGGCGAGCAGCACCACCTCGATGGTGTCGCAGTAGCCGGCGAGCGCCTCGTCCACCGCGTTGTCGACGACCTCCCAGACCAGGTGGTGCAGACCCCGCTCACCGGTCGATCCGATGTACATACCGGGCCGCTTGCGGACGGCCTCCAGGCCCTCCAGAACGGTGATCGACTCGGCGCCGTACTCCTGCTTCTTCTGCGCTGCCACCTTGGCCACTTTCTCGCGCGTCCACACCCTGCGGGCGTGGCTGCGCGGGTTCGGTGGGCGGCCCGCGACAGGCGCGCGGACCGGCACCACGAGGAGTTCCGGGTACGGTCGAACGCGCCGGTCGCCGCGGCTGCCCACGGATCGCGATCGGCTCGGACCCGGTGCGGTGCCGGCCGGACCGATTCCGGGATCCGGATCCCGCTCCACACCGTGTCGTCGTCTCGCCGTCAATCCTACTGTGCCCAGATGACATATTGGGTATGCGGCACCCCTGCGCGGCGCCCTGAGAACCTCGTAGGCGGCCGTACCCCCTCGCCCACGACTCCCCCCACACGCCTGAGATCCAATCGGGGCCGGATCCGGGGGACCGTCCCGCCCTCACCGGCCGAGACCCCCCAGCCCGGCCGTCGGCGCCCGGTAGAGGTCAGGATGGGCGTACCCACCCGGGGGTCGCGCGGAGGGTGAGCGGTGCCGTAACTTGGCGACGCCGGAAGTAAGCTCCGTGGCCAGGATGCCCGGTAAGCGCATCGGGCGGTTCAACCGACCGGTTTCGTCAGGTGCATGGAGAGGTGACGCCCGATGGGGCTGGACAACGTCGCGGTGCGCTGGCCGCGGACCGGCCGCTTCTACGATCCGGTCGCTCCGGCCGAGTTCGTCGACTTCGGCGAGCTGGCCGACGCGCCCGAGGTGGCCGCGCCGACCGCGGCCCTCGCCGGTTACATCGCGAAGAACGGTTCGGTCCGGGCAACCGCCTACACCGAGCTGGTCGACCTGCTACTCGGGCTGGACGGGGTGCTCTACGCCACCGAGGCCGCGGCCGAGGACGAGGACCCGGTGATCGACCCGGACGGCTGCGCCTGGATAGCCGGCGGTCTGGAACGCTTCGTGGACGGGCACCGCGAACACGGCGAGTCCGTGACCTTCGACACGGTCAGCGCCGTACTGCGGGCCGCGCTGGCCGACGGCCGCCTGGCCGAGCAGCAACTGCGCTGGCTGGACAGCCGGCTCGACGCACTGCGCGACGAGTCCGGGGCGCCGCCGCAGTGGAGCTTCCCCCGCTCCGAGCTGGCCGTACTGGCCGGTTTCTACCGCAGGTGCGCCGAACGCGGCTTCGCCGTCTACGCCGACTCCTGACCGTTCCCCCGCCACCGGCGACTCAGCCGTAGGTGTCCCGGGGGCCACGGCCGAGCACCCGTCGCGGACCCCGGGACCAGGACGGCGCCGTCGGGCCGTGCACGTGCAGCCGACGGACCACGCCGTGCCCGACCTCGGCGGCGATCCGCCGCAGCAGCGAGCCGGCGAGCAGCCGGAGCTGCGTCGCCCACGCCGTCGACTCGGCCTCGACCGTGAGTTCGCCGTTCTCCAGCTTCACCGGGCGGCTGTGCTCGGCCACGTCCGGGCCGACCACCCGCTCCCAGGCGCCGAAGACGGTCGCCTCGGCGGCCGGCTGCTGCCAGCCCCGGGCCTTCACCAGCCGGGCCAGCACCGTACCCAGCAACTGCGGATCCCGGGGATCTGGCCCGGGTCCGGAGTAGCCGCGCGGCCGGCGCCGCTGCCCGCCCGCCCGGCCACCGGCCGAGCCGGCACCGCCCGCCGCGCCGTCGGCCGCCGGGTCCGCGTCCAGGTCGCCTCCCTCCGGGGTACGCCGACGCGGGCCGGACGCCCTCCGCTTGGCGAGTGCGGCATCGAGGACCGCCCGGGCCAGCGCCGGGCCGGCCAGCTCGCCGTCTCCGGCCGCCGTCGGGTCGGCCTGGGCACCCGCCGACTCGGTCGGGTCGGGGGCACCCGCCGACTCGGTCGGGTCGGGCCGGGCCGGGCCGGGCGTCGTAGCACGCGGCCGGTCCCGATCGGCCGGCGCCCGCACCGGACGGGACGCCCCCGGGTCAGTCGTCACGGGACACCCGCCCGTCCGAGACCTCGTACCGGGCGCCCCGCAGCGCCTGCGGTACGTCGTCGGCGACCGCGCAGGTCACCAGGAGCTGGCTGGCCCCCGCGACCAGTTCGGCAAGACGATCCCGGCGGCCACTGTCCAGCTCGGCGAAGACGTCGTCGAGCACCAGCACCGGTTCGACGCCGTCGGCGCGGAGCAGGTCGTAGCCGGCGAGCCGGAGCGCCAGCGCGTACGACCAGGACTCGCCGTGGCTGGCGTACCCCCGGGCGGGCAGGGCGCCGAGGGTGAGGGTCAGCTCGTCGCGGTGTGGCCCGACCAGTGTCATGCCACGGTCGATCTCCGCCGACCGGGCCTCGGCCAGCGCGGTCGACAGTGCCGCCTCCAGCGTCGACCGGTCCGGCACCGGGTCGGTCAACTCCACCGACGGCCGGTACGCGATCGACGCCGCGCCGCGCCCCGCCGCCACCGCGTCGTACGCCTTCGTCACGTGCGGGCCGAGCGCGGCAACCAGCTCCAGCCGGCCGGCCAGCAACTCCGCCCCGTGCCGGGCCAGGTGGGTGTCCCAGACCGCCAGGGTCGACAGGTCGCCGCCGCCCTCGGCCGCTCGCTCGGGGTCGGCGCGGGCGGCCCGTCCCCGCCCACCGGCGGTCTTCCGGGCCAGATAGGCGGTACGCAGCAGCGCGTTGCGCTGCTTCACCACCCGCTCGTAGTCGGTGCGGACGGCGGCGTACCGCGGCATCCGGGTGACCAGCAGGTCATCGAGGTAGCGCCGTCGCTCGGCCGGGTCGCCCCGGACCAGTTCCAGGTCTTCCGGGGCGAAGAGCACCAGCCGCAGCGCACCGAGCACGTCTCGGGCCCGGCGAGCGGGCGAACGGTTCAACCGGGCCCGGTTGGCCCGGCCCGGCGCGATCTCCAGCTCGACCAGCAGCTCCCGGCCGTCGTGCACGATCGCGCACCGGAGCACCGCCGTCGCGGCACCGGCCCGGACCAGCGGGGCGTCGGTGGCGACCCGGTGGCTGGCCAGGGTCGCGACGTAGCCGAGCGCCTCGACGAGGTTGGTCTTGCCCACCCCGTTCGGGCCGACGAACACGTTCCCACCCGGCTCCAGGTCGACCCCGACCCGCTCGTACGAGCGGAAGTCGACCAGTTCGAGCCGGCGGACGTACACGGGTCAGTACTTGCGGACGGCGTGCCCGCCGAACTGCTGACGCAGTGCGGAGACGGCCTTCAGCGCCGGCGAGTCCTCCTGGCGGGAGGCGAACCGGGCGAAGAGCGCGGCGGTGATGACGTTCAGCGGTACGGCGAGCCGGACCGCCTCGTCCACCGTCCAGCGTCCCTCGCCGGTGTCCTCGGTGTAGTCGCTGAGCTGGGCCAGCTCCGGGTCCTCGTCGAGAGCCCGGTCGAGCAGGTCGAGCAGCCAGGACCGGACCACGGTGCCGTCCCGCCAGGACTTGAAGACACCCGGCACGTTGGTCACCAGTTCGGAGGCGGTGAGCAGCTCGTAGCCCTCGGCGTAGGCCTGCATCAGGCCGTACTCGATGCCGTTGTGCACCATCTTGGCGTAGTGCCCGGCGCCGACCGGTCCGGCGTGCACGAAGCCGAACTCGCCCTCCGGCTTGAGCGCGTCGAAGATCGGCATCAGCCGTCCGACGTGCTGCTCGTCGCCGCCGACCATCAGGCCGTAGCCGCTCTCCCGCCCCCAGATGCCGCCGGAGACCCCGACGTCGATGTAGCCGAGGCCGTGCCGGTCGAGCTTCTCCGCCCGGGGCAGGTCGTCACTGAACTTGGAGTTGCCACCGTCGATGACGATGTCTCCGGCCGAGAGAACCTCGATCAGCCCGTCGACGGTCGACTCGGTGTAGGCCACCGGCACCATCACCCAGACCGCCCGGGGTGCGGCCAGCTTCTCGGCCAACTCCGCCAGGCTCGCCACGTCGGACAGCGCCGGGTTCTGGTCGTAGCCGATCACCTCGTGCCCGGCGGCGCGCAGTCGCTCGCGCATGTTGCCGCCCATTCGGCCGAGGCCCACCAGGCCGAGTTGCATGAACTTTCCTTCCAGAACCGGTGCGATCAGCGGGTGACCCTGATCGGCATGATCAGATAGCGATAGCCGGGGATGATTTCCCCGTCCTCCCCGGAGGGGGAGATCACCGCGGGTTTGAAGGCGTCGACGAAGGTGAAGACCGCGAGCGCCGAGCCGAGGTTCTGGAGTCCGTCGATCAGGTACTGCGGGTTGAAGCCGATGGTCAGCGGCTCCCCGGTGAAGGTGGCGTCCATCGCCTCGCTCGCCCGGGCCTCCTCGGTGCTGCCGGCCTCGACGACGAGGCCGTCCGAGCTGAAGTTGAGCAGCACCGGCGTGGTCCGGCCGCCGACCAACGACACCCGCTTGACGACCTCGACGAGTGCGGAAACCGCGACCCGGGCCTCCGCGTTGGAGCTGGCGGGGAAGAGCGACCGCACCGGCGGGTAGTTGGCGCCGTCCAGCAGCCGGCTGGTGGTCCGACGGGTACCGCCGGCGAACCCGATCAGCCCCTCACCGGCGGCGCCCTGGGCGAGCGCCATCGTGACGTCGCCGCCGAGCGGCCCGAGGGCCTTGGCGGTGTCGTGCAGGGTCCGGGCCGGCACCAGCGCGTTGATGCTGACCTCCGGGTCGTCCGGCCGCCACTCGATCTCGCGCAGCGCCAGCCGGTAGCGGTCGGTGGCGAGCATCGCCAGGGTCGAGCCGTTCAGCTCGATGCGTACCCCGGTCATCATCGGCAGCGTCTCGTCCCGGCCGGCGGCGATCGCGACCTGGCCGACCGCGGCGGCAAAGGTGGCCGCGTCGATGGTGCCGGCGCTGCCCGGCATCTCCGGCAGGGTCGGGTAGTCCTCGACCGGCATCGTCGGCAGGGTGAACCGGGCACTGCCGCAGACCAGTTCCAGGTGCGCCCCGGCGGCGGCGATGTCCACCGGCTTCGCGGGCAGCGCCTTGGTGATCTCGGCCAGCAGCCGGCCGGAGACCAGGGCCGCCCCCTCCGCCTCGCTCTGCACGTCGACGGTCACCTGGCTGGACACCTCGTAGTCGAAGCCCGAGACGTGCAACCCGCCCTCACCGACCCGGAGCAGTACGCCGGCCAGCACCGGGACCGAGGGACGGTTGGGCAGACTCTTCGCGGTCCACGCCACGGCGTCGGCGAGCGCGTCACGCTCCACGCGGAACTTCATGCCATGCCTCCGGGTCGACGTCAGCGACAACTGTCTCATGCCGGCGGCCGCCTTCCGGCCCCGCCAACCGTGCGGGTCTTCCTCGCACCTTAGGACCCGGTCGCATCGGCTGTGCGTCCGGCCCCGGTACTTCGGCAGATCCTGACCCGTGGGTACGACGGATCAAAAGAGTCCACAGGATGCCCAACGCCGATGATTGGTTTTTGTTCTCTTGAAGAGATAACTCAATCGTCTTCATCGGTGCTGTGCAAACTGTGGAGAGGCGACCTCTGCGCAGGTCAGCGCTTTGTCCACCGGTGTACGAGGTGTGGACAACCGGGGTCGGAACCGGGGTCGCGATCCACAGGCACCGCCGTCCGCGAAGTTGTCCACGCTTGTCCACCGGTCATCCACCGGGTTACCCACCGGCTTTTCCCCATCTGTGGGTACAGCCGGACAAAGATCGATAGGCACTGTCCCCAGAACCTTCAACAGCCCGTACACAGGCCGCCGCGACCGGTGGACAACTCCGTAACCGTCGGTAACTGTCCACACACGTTTCCCCAACCCTTGTCCACAGGTTGTGGGTTCTCCGTCGGAGGCCGAACCGAGGTTATCCACCGACGGTGGACAACCGGCTGTGGACAGCCTGGGTACAACGGACCGCCCGTGCACGACGGGACGCCTCCCGGCCCTGCCGCGACGCCACCTCCGGCGGCAGCTCCGGTCCGGTGCCACCCGATCGGCGGTACGACCGGCCGGGGACCGGACCGAGGGCCGGGTACGACCGAGGGCCGGGTACGGACCGGTGCGGCCCGTACCCGGCCCTCGCGGGTCCGGTTGGTCGGGTCAGGTGTTCTGCTTGATCCGGTTGGTCAGCTCGGCGATCTGGTTGTAGAGCGAGCGGCGTTCCGCCATCTGCTGCCGGATCTTCCGGTCGGCGTGCATCACGGTGGTGTGGTCACGCCCGCCGAACGCCTGGCCGATCCGGGGCAGCGACAGGTCGGTCAGCTCCCGGCACAGGTACATCGCCACCTGTCGGGCGTTGACGAGTACCCGGGACCGGGACTGCCCGCGCAGGTCCTCCAGGCTCACCCCGAAGTAGTCTGCGGTGGAGATCATGATCTGGTCGGCGGTGATCTCCGGCCCGGAGCCGTCCGGGATGAAGTCCCGGAGCACCTCCTCGGCCAGTGCGAGCTCGACCGGTGACCGGGTCAGCGACGCGAACGCGGTGACCCGGATCAGCGCCCCCTCGAGTTCCCGGATCGAGTTGGCGATCCGGGAGGCGATGAACTCCAGCACGTCCGGCGGGGCGAAGAGCCGCTCCTGGGCCGCCTTCTTCTGCAGGATCGCGATCCGGGTCTCCAGGTCGGGCGGCTGGATGTCGGCGAGCAGCCCCCACTCGAACCGGGTACGCAGCCGGTCCTCCAGCGTCGCCAGGTCCTTCGGCTTCCGGTCCGAGGTGATCACGATCTGCTTGTTGGCGTTGTGCAGGGTGTTGAAGGTGTGGAAGAACTCCTCCTGGGTCCGCTCGCGGTTCTCCAGGAACTGGATGTCGTCGATCAGCAGGATGTCGACGTCCCGGTAGCGGCGCTGGAACGCACTCGTCTTGTCGTCCCGCAGCGAGTTGATGAAGTCGTTGGTGAACTCCTCGGTCGAGACGTACCGGACCGAGCGGGCGTTGCCCAACGTCGTCGCGTAGTGCCCGATGGCGTGCAGCAGGTGGGTCTTGCCCAGGCCGGAACTGCCGTAGATGAACAGCGGGTTGTACGCCTTGGCCGGTGACTCGGCGACCGCGACCGACGCCGCGTGGGCGAACCGGTTGGACGAGCCGATCACGAAAGTCTCGAACATGTACTTTGGGTTGAGCCGGTTGCCGCCGACGTCCCCGGCCCCGCCCACCCCGCCCGGCCGGCGGTCGTCCCGGCCACCCGGCCGGTGTAGGGCGTTGCCGCCGCCCCGACCCGGACCGTTGTCCGGCCCGCCGTCCCGACCCGGTCCGAGCCGTCCGGCGCCGTCCCGGGTGTCGTGGTACCGGCGGTCGGCCGGCCGGTGGTCCCCGAACTGGCCGAGGTCCCCGGTCTCGCCCCCCCGCTCGTCGAAGCCCCGCCGGTCCTGGTGCGGAGCGCTCGGCCGGTACGGCTCCGGGTACGGCGCGCTGAACAGCGGCTCCTGTCCGTCCCGGCTGGCCGGGATCAGGTTGCCCCGGGCGGTGTCGTGGCGTCCGGCACCACCGGGAGGCACCTGCGCCGAGCCGGTGAACGTCGGCGGCTTACGGCCGTCGGCCTGGTCCGGCACCGGGTTCCGGCGCTCGGGCGCCTCAGGGCCGGCACCGGCCGGAAACTCCTGCTCGGGTCGGACCGGGTACTCCCGCTCGGACTCACCGGGGAACCCGCCGGGAAAGCGGAGCGGCTCGGCCCGGTATCCGCCGGGCGGGTCGGGGTCGGCGTACCCGGCGGGATCCGGGTCGTAGCCGGCCGACGCGTCGGCACCGTCGTGTCCACCGGGCTGGTCGGCGCCGCCCGAATAGCCGGGCGCACCGCCGGGGACGGGATACCCCGCGGGTACGGCCGTCCCCGCCGGTTCGGTGCCGGCCGGATAGCCGGAGCCGGCCGGGCGGGACTGACCGTCCTCCGGCGGCCGTACGGTGACCGCCACCTGGACGGCCCGGCCCAGCCGGCGGGAGAGCGCCTCGGTGATCGCCGGGCGGAGTCGCGACTCGATCACGTCCCGGGTGAAGGCGTCCGGTACGGAGAGCAGCGCGGTGTCCTCGATGATGGTGTGCAACCGGGTGAGCCGGAGATAGGCGCGCTGCTGGGCCGAGATGATCTCGTCTGCCAGCTCCTCGGTCGTCGCCGCCCACACCGCGCCAAGGTCGATCGTGTCGGCCACCGTCGCGCCACCCCCATCGCCTCTGCGTCTCCGGCCGCCGTTGTCGTTCCAGTCGACCGTTCCAGGCTTGCTGACGTGCTCGAACAGGCACGACGCGGCGCTCGGCGGTTGCCGGCGCCGTCCACAGGTTATCCACAGCCTGTGTATCGACCGATTGTGTCGCCCGGCCGGGCGGCCGTGTCGTCGGCCCCCGGCTCGACCGGCGTTGACGCGGGTTCATCTGTCGAACGATCGACGAGCTTGTCCGGTTTTGCCCGCCAGCGGCATCCCCACCCCTTGACGCTGACGTGCAATCGGGCACGCTAACAGCGTTGTCCACAACCCTTCAACCGTCAGTCCCGAGGAGACCTGTCGACATCAGCGAAAACCCCGCCGACCGTCCTCGGCCCGGCGACGGTCACCGATCATGGTCGTTTGACGGCGGTTGTTGGGCTGCGTAGGCTCCAACGGTTGCTCTCCCACCCCTCTGCTAGGGTGACGGGAGACTGTTGACCGCGGCCCGACACAGGCCGTCGCTGATGCCTGGACGGCATCGGCACCCGGCCGTCCCGGCGGTCGACGCCTGACAATCACACGACCCCGCTGTCGCACGACCGGGGCGTACGACGACGGAGAGCCTGACGTGAGCAAGCGCACCTTCCAGCCGAACAACCGCCGGCGCGCGAAGACCCACGGCTTCCGGCTGCGCATGCGCACCCGGGCTGGTCGCGCCATCATCGCGGCCCGCCGTGGCAAGGGTCGCACCCGCCTGTCGGCCTGACGGCTGGCAGGGCCGATCCGGGGATGTAGGCAGTCGTGCTGGCGGCCGCACAGCGACTGCGGCGCAGCAGTGACTTCGCCGCGGCGATCCGGGGTGGGCGTCGTGCCGGTCGAGGATCCGTGGTGGTCCATCTCGATCCGGCCGGTGACCCCGGTCCACCTTCTTTCCCGATGACCACGACGACATCGCAGCCGGCTCGCAGCGCCGGCGCGGGAGATCAGCCCGCGCCGGCCCGGGCCGGCTTCGTCGTCTCCAAGGCGGTGGGTGGCGCGGTGGTCCGGAACAGGGTCCGGCGTCGGCTGCGACACCTGGTCCGCGATCGGCTGCCGGGCCTGCCGGCCGGCACGACCCTGGTGGTACGCGCACTTCCCGGCGCCGCCGAGGTCTCCTACGCCCGGCTCGGCGCCGACCTGGACGCCGCGATCGCGGCGGCGCTCGCGCCCCGGAAGTCCCCCCGGCGGTCCCGATGACGGCGCCGCCCGACGGTACGCCGGGAATGACACTCGGTGCCCGAGTGCTGGCCGGAGCCATCGTCGCGTACCGTCGTTGGATAAGCCCGGCGCTGCCGGCCCGCTGTCGGTTCTACCCGTCGTGCAGCGCGTACGCCCTGGAGGGGGTCGCGCGGCACGGTGCGCTCAGGGGAGCCGTCCTGGCGGTCCGGCGGCTGTTGCGCTGCCACCCCTTCCACCCCGGTGGATTTGACCCGGTACCGGAGCCGGGCGCACGCCGCCATGCCGATGTGACTGGAGCCCCGAATTGAGTCTCGACTGGATCTACTGGGCGATCTCGTGGGTCCTGCTGAGCTGGCACTCCGCCTGGGACGCCATCGGAGTGTCGGAGAACGCGGTCCTGGGCACCAACTGGTCCTGGATCCTGGCGATCATCTTCCTGGTGGTCACCCTGCGGGTGGTCCTCTTCCCGATCTTCGTCAAGCAGATCAAGTCGCAGCGGGCGATGCAGGCGCTCCAGCCCCAGCTCAAGGCCCTCCAGGAGAAGCACAAGGGTGACCGGGAGACGCTCCAGAAGGAGATGATGGAGCTCTACCGGAGGGAGAAGGCCAACCCGCTGATGGGCTGCCTTCCGATCTTCCTGCAGGCTCCGGTCTTCATCGGCCTCTTCCACGTGCTGCGCCGGCTCAGCCCGACGAACGAGCAGAAGACCCTGTACGGCTGGACCGAGACGCAGTTTGAGAGCGCGACCCACGCCCGGCTCTTCGACGTGCCGATCGCCGCCAAGTTCGGCTCCACCGCGGCGGAACTGGCCCAGCTGAACGCCAGCGGCACCTCGGTGAAGATCCTGGCCGGCGTCCTGGTCGCCATCATGATCGCCACCACCTACCTGACCAGCCGGCAGATGATCCTGAAGACCGGGTGGGCCGAGGACCCGCAGCAGCGCATGATCCAGCGACTGATGCTCTACGGCATCCCCGCCTCGCTGCTGGTCTCCGGCGCGATCTTCCCGATCGGTGTGGTCATCTACTGGGTCACCAACAACCTCTTCACCCTCGGCCAGCAGCAGTGGGTGCTGCGCAAGTACCCGCCGCCGCCGACCCCCGGCCGGCTGCCGAAGCCGGGCGAGTCGGCTGCCCGGCGTACCACCGGAACCGCAGGCGGCACCCGCCGGGGCACCGACGCCCGCAAGCCGGTGCAGCCCGGCAAGCCGGCGAAGCCCGCCGGACGGTTCGGGCGGTCCAAGGCCAACGGCGCGCAGCCGGAGAAGCCGGCCGTCGACACGAAGGCGCTGGCTCCCAAGCCGGGCGCCAAGCCGGTCAACCCCAAGAAGGGGCGTCCGGCGAAGCGTCAGGGTTGACGCGACCGGCCACCGACCGCGACTGTCGATCGGTGGCCGGGTAGGACTTCGGGCCGTGCTGCCACACCAGCGCTGGCGCCGGCCGGAATCCGCCGCGCCCCGTGACGTCGGGCATCGTTGCCCGTGCAGACGTGCCCGTGGCACTCGGCGATCTCCCGTCGGGCCCGGGAAACCAGCGGGACCGTACGGTCCGGCAGAGAGAGTACGGAGATGAGACGGTGACCGACACCAGTATTCCGCGCGCCGAGCAGCCCACCGGCGACGCTGACCCGGTCCTGCCGGCGGGCTCGCCCGAGGACGCCGAAACCACCTCGGCCGCTGCGGTCGCCGAGGACAACGCGGACGCCGGCCCGGAGCAGGACGACGACGTGGAGGGCGACGAGGTCGAGCAGGGCGGCAACAACGGCGGAAAGCCGGCAGCGGCGACCAGCGACGCCGACCTGTTCCGGCAGAGCGAGATAGCCGCCGACTACGTCGAAGGGCTGCTCGACATCCTCGACTACGACGGCGACATCGACGAGTTGGTCTCCGCCGGCCGGCCGGTGGTCGAGGTGGTCGGCGGGCGCCTGCAGGCGCTGGTCGGGCAGCGCGGCGCCACCCTGGAGGCACTCCAGGAGCTGACCCGGCTCGCCGTGTTCCGGCAGACCGGAACGCCCAGCCGGCTGCTGCTGGACGTCGGTGGCTACCGGGCGACCCGCCGCAAGGAGCTTTCCGCCGTCGCCAAGAACGCGGTCGAGAAGGTCAAGCAGCACGGCGAGGCCGTCCGGCTGGAGCCGATGTCCGCCTTCGAGCGCAAGTGCGTGCACGACGTGGTGAACGCCATCGCCGGGGTGGAGAGCGAGTCCGAGGGCGTCGAGCCGAACCGCCGGATCGTCGTACGACCGGTCGACTGAGCGGTCGATGACCCACCGATCGGTTTCCGGCCCGGGTGGCGAACCGCCGCCCGGGCCGTCGCCTGTTCCGGGCGGAGACGACGGGTCCCCTGCCGTGCCGCTTCCGGCGGAACTCGTCGAGCCGGCCCGTACCCTCTTCGGGGATCGGCTTCCGCTCGCCGTCGCGTACGCGGAACTGCTGGCCGGCCCGGGCGTACTGCGTGGCTTGATCGGCCCCCGTGAGACGCCCCGGATCTGGGATCGGCACCTGCTCAACTGCGCGGCGGTGGTGGAACTGCTGCCGGTCGACGCCTCCGTCGTGGACGTCGGCTCCGGCGCCGGGCTCCCGGGAATCGTCCTCGCGATCGCCCGGCGGGACCTGGCCGTCACACTGGTCGAGCCGCTGGCCCGGCGAGCGGTGTTCCTGGCCGAGGTGGTCGCCGCGCTCGACCTCGCGGACACCGTCACAGTGGTCCGGGCCAGGGCGGAGGAACTTGCCGCGAGCCGGCGCGAGGGTACCGGCGCTCGGCGACGGCGGGGTGGTCGCGCCAACCGTCCGTCGGTGGTGGAGGCCGACGGGCCGCTCTCCGTCGAGGCCGGCGGCCCGCTCGACCTGGCGAACCTCCCGGCGGGGTTGCGGGTGCCCGCCGATGTCGTGACGGCTCGCGCCGTCGCTCCGCTCGACCGGCTCGCCGGCTGGTGCCTTCCGCTCGCCGTGCCCGGTGGACGCCTGCTGGCGCTCAAGGGAGCCAGCGCCGCCGAGGAGGTGGCCGAGCACGCCGACGCGGTACGCCGGCTCGGCGGAGCGCCGCCGATCGTCCGGCAGGCCGGCCGCGGGGTGGTCGACCCGCCGACGACAGTTGTGGAGGTGGTCCGGGAGCGTGCCGGCCGAATGCCGGCACCGGGTGCGTCGGTCGGCCGGCGCGGTCGTCCGACCCCGGGCCGCGGCCGACAGGACCGTCCCGGTGAGGCGTCGACGCTCTGACGGAGGCGTCGTCGCCGCCGGCAGCGGCAGGCGGCCGGGACTGTTTCGATGTATGTCGAAAGATTACCGGCTCTTCGGTTGAGGGTTCGTATGCCGACACGTTGGGCGCACGGTCCGGCCGGGTTGCGCCTGCCCCAGCTACGTCCGGGCCCATGTACTCGGCAAGGATGTCGCACCGGTGGCGCCGCCGGGCGTCCGTAGGGTGGGCATCGTGCTCGGGATGAACTTCGGCAACGCCCTCGACGCGCCGCCGGGCGAAGGGCTCGAACTGTCCGAGCGCTACTTCGAGGCGGTGCGCCAGGCCGGCTTCGACACCGTGCGGCTGCCAGCCCGGTGGGCCGGGCACGCCGCGCGCACTGCGCCGTACCCGATCGATCCTGTGTTCTTCGCCCGCGTCGACCGGGCCGTCGGTCTGGCGCTCGCCCATGAACTCGCCGTGGTCCTCGACCTGCACCACTTCCACGAGATGCAGGACGACCCGGCGGGCAACACCGACCTGTTCCTCGCGTTGTGGCGGCAGATCGCCACCCGGTATGCCGACCGGCCGTCGCGGTTGTGGTTCGAGTTACTGAACGAGCCACGCCCGCCGATGACAGACGAGCAGTGGAACGCGCTGGTTGAGCCCGCGCTGGCGGTCGTACGCGAGTCCAACCCGACCCGGACGGTGGTCGTCGGACCCACGGCGATGAACGACCTTGCCGTGCTGCCGGCGCTGCGCCTGCCCGACGACCCACACCTGGCAGTGACCATCCACTACTACGCACCGTTCGCCTTCACCCACCAGGGCGCGCACTGGGTTGCCGGCGCCGACAGGTGGCTCGGCACGAGCTGGGGCAGCGCGGCCGACCTGGCGGCCGTCGAGGCGGACCTGCGCCGCGCAGCCGATTGGGCCGGCGATGCCGGGCAGCGGCTCTTCATCGGGGAGTTCGGCGCGTACGAGCGAGCCGACCCGGCGGCCCGCGCCCGATGGACCCGCGCCGTGCGCCAGACAGCCGAGAGGCTCGGCATCGGCTGGATCTACTGGGAGTTCGGCACCGACTTCGGCGCGTACGACCCGGCCGCTGACGCCTGGCGGGAGCCGCTGAAGGAGGCGCTGCTCGGGCCCGACCGCGGCACGGCCACGCCCAGCTGAGCCTCCCTACGGCAATCCTGAAACTACGCACCCGCACCGCGACCACCCGACGCCACCGCGGACACCTCAACCCCGCTCAACTTCGACGAGCCAGATTTCCGGGGTTCTCTGCCACATCGAGTTCGCCCGGACGACACCCGCCGGGAAACGGTCGATCGGCCGGAGCAATCAAAGTCACAATTGTCGGCAGTCGGGCCGAGGCGTCGAATCCGCTGATCAGACCCGATCCCTGAGGGCAAGATCTGCGCCACGGCCGGTTTTCATCCTACGGACAGCCGTGGCCCCGGTCGCCCGACGGCCGTAGGCTGACCGCGCGTCGATAGTGTAGACCGGGCGGCGGGTGGCGCCTCAGGCCCTTCGCTGCTTCTTCGCCGGGCCGCACGCTAACGCCCGAGGCGCGGGCATGGGCGCTGACCGGGCCGACACCATCCGAAGCTGGCAGGGATGACACGGTGCATGACAACGGTAGGTATGACGATCCAGAGATGACGGACTCCGGGGGGTACCACTCCGGCGGCGCCGATGTTTCACGTGAAACCGACTACGAAGGTTGGTCTGCCAGCGGTCGAACCCGGCCGCCGGTCCGGAGTGACGGCTCCGACGGCCAGCCGACCGGGTACGAGGCCATACCGCCGCCAGGTCCGACTCGTGGCACCGCCCGGGTCACGCCGCCGCCCGGCATACCCGAGCCCGCCGGGCCGGGGTATCCCTCGGTGGGCTCACCGTTCACAGCGGATGCGGTCGACCAGCGGGCGGCACCCGATCTGCCCCGGCAACCGGCACCCGGACCGGAGCCGGAGCAGTTCGGGAAGGGACCGGATCGGCGACGGCCGGCGGGGCGGGCGACGGCACCGACCTTCTCGGCGCCACCCGAGGTAACGCAACGGCCGGAGGAAACGCAACGGCCGGTGGCACCGCAGCCCGCCGCGCAGGCGCAGATGCCCCCGCCCGTCGAGGCTCAGGCTCCGGTGGTCCCGGTCGAGCCGTCGGCAGCGCCGGGGGTGCACGGGGTGAGGCCGGACGCCCGCCGGACAGCCCGGTCCGAGTCGCCGGCCGACACGCCGCCGGCCGTACCGGAGACCTTCCCTGAGGACGCCGAGTCCGACGCGTACGTTTCACGTGAAACCTCGTCTCGCGAACAGGACGATCCCCCGTTGGCAATGGAGGCAATGCGCGCTGTGCAAATCCTGAACCCGAGCGGTGAGGTGACGATGCCGCGTCCGGACCGGCCACGGATCATGTGTGTGGCGAACCAGAAGGGAGGCGTCGGCAAGACCACCACCACGGTCAACCTGGCGGTGGCCCTGGCGCTGCACGGCAACCGTGTCCTCGTCGTGGATCTCGACCCGCAGGGGAACGCCTCGACCGGCCTGAACGTGCCGCACCATGCCGGCGTACCGGACGTCTACGACTGCCTGATCGACAACGTGCCGCTGGCCGAGGTGGCCCAGGGGGTCGAGGGTATCCCCGACCTCTGGTGCGTACCGGCCACCATCGACCTGGCCGGTGCCGAGATCGAGCTGGTCTCGGTGGTAGCCCGGGAGTCCCGCCTCGCCCGCGCCATCGCCGCCCACCCGGCCGAGTTCGACTACGTCTTCATCGACTGTCCGCCCTCGCTCGGCCTGCTCACGGTCAACGCCCTGGTCGCCGCCCAGGAGGTGCTGATCCCGATCCAGTGCGAGTACTACGCACTGGAAGGCCTCAACCAGCTGATCAACAACATCAACCTGGTACGGCAGCACCTGAACCCCACCCTGGAGGTCTCGACGATCCTGCTCACCATGTACGACCGGCGGACCCGGCTCGCGGACGCGGTCGAGCAGGACGTCCGGAACCATTTTGGTGACAAGGTGCTGCAGGCGGTGATCCCGCGCAACGTGCGGGTGTCGGAGGCTCCGAGCTACGGCCAGTCGGTGATGACCTACGATCCCGGTTCGCGGGGCGCCACGAGCTACTTCGAGGCGGCCCAGGAGATCGCGATGCGCGGGGTCAAAGAGTCTGTTGGCCGCAATGCATAGCTCGGTGGATGCGTCGGGAGGCGTGGCATGAAGAACCGTCCGCGGGGCGGGCTGGGTCGAGGACTGGGCGCGCTGATTCCCACCGCACCGGAACCAGCGGCCGGGGTGGTGACGGCGGAGCCTCCAGTCGACCGACCGGAGGGAACGCGATCGCTGCCGGGTGAATCCACCTGGTCCGCGTCCGTACCGGCCGCTCCGGTCCAGCCGGCCGTCCCGGATCTGGCGCCCGTTCCCGGGGCCCGGTTCGCCGAGATTCCGCTCGACGCGATCGTGCCCAACCCGAAGCAGCCGCGGCAGGTCTTCGACGAGGAGGCCCTGGAGGAGCTCAAGCTCTCGATCCAGGAGGTCGGGTTCCTCCAACCGATCGTGGTACGCCAGCTTGCCGGTGAGCGGTTCGAGCTCGTGATGGGTGAACGGCGCTGGCGCGCGGCCCAGGCGGTCGGCCGGGAGTCGATCCCGGCGATCGTCCGGGACACCCGGGACGATGCGATGCTCCGGGACGCTCTGCTGGAGAACATTCACCGGGCCAACCTCAACCCCCTGGAAGAGGCGGCGGCCTACCAGCAACTGCTGGAGGAGTTCGGCGCCACGCACGAGGAGCTGGCTCGGCGGATCGGCCGCAGTCGCCCGCAGATCTCGAACACCATCCGGCTGCTGAACCTCCCGGCGGAGGTGCAGAAGCGGGTGGCCGCCGGTGTACTCTCCGCCGGGCATGCCCGAGCGCTGCTCGGCCTGGAGGATCCGACGGCGCAGGAGGAACTCGCCCGGCGGATCGTGGCCGAAGGGCTGTCGGTGCGGGCCACGGAAGAGGTCGTGAAGCTGGCCGAGATATCGCCCAGCCGCCCCAGCCCGGCCAAGCGGCGCGCGAAGGTCCACGCCCCAGGGCTGACGGATCTCGCGGACCGGCTCTCGGATCGATTCGACACCCGGGTCAAGGTGGACATCGGGCGGAACAAGGGGAAGATCACCATCGAGTTCGCCACCGTCGACGACCTTGAGCGGATCGTCGGCCTCATTGGGATGTCGGGCTCGGACGCCGAGCCCGACGAGTCGGTCTGACCGCCGGGTCCCCACCTCACGGCCGCTGGGAGGTGGGCCGACCCGGTCCGACAGCGTGGTGATGGCCGCGCCCTCGATAGTCGGGGGTCGCGGCCATTCCCATTGATCTGCCGGGGTGCGCCCTGCCGGGGCGGGAGCCGAGGCGGGCGGTCGCTGGTTTCACGTGAAACCAGGGCACCCGGCACGGTCGCCTTGGCCGCCGGAACGGCAACCGCACCGCACGGCCGAGGGCGCTGTCGTCGGGCTGTCGGGCCGTCGGGCCAGACAGGTCTGCGAGTCGCACCCGCCGCTGCCTGACAGGGGCACGCCGACAAGAAAGGGCGCTACCCGGGGGACCGAAAGGCTGGCGGATCTGTGCCCACGCAGACCGGCATCGCCTACTCCGTTCTCGGCGTGGGACATCGATCCAATCCATGGTGGGTACTGCGCCCGAGACGGCGCCTGGTAATCCACAGGCGTTGTCCACAGGCACCCCTCGTTTCACGTGAAACAGCGCGTGGAACGCGGTATTGGCCTGTGGATGACGGCGGTGAAATTCGCTGAGATTGCCCCCAGCCGGGTGGCGGATGCCTCAGGAATCGGCGCGTCTCGGGAGACGTACGGCTCTCTCCGCGCCGTGTCCGTGCGTCCACCTCGACCGCCGGACGATCCCGGATCCAGGCGGCGGAGCCACACCTCGGGAACCGTTCCGATGTTGACGTAGTCGAGCGGTCCGATCCCGCCGCCCGCCGGACGAAGAGCGGCTGACGGCGCTCGAATCCGGCGCCGACCGGCCGGTGATCGGCAGCCAAAACAGGGTAGGGACACCGGTCCCGAACTCGGTTAGGGTCAGCGTCGTGCCCCACACCCCTCCCGCTGTACCAGACTTCACCAGGTGGCCTTCGTTCCCCTTCGAAGGCGAGTTCCGGGTCAAGCACCTCGACGAGCCCGTAGCGGTCGAGCCGCCGCGCAAGGGCGAGGGTTCCGGCGAATGCCATTCCTGCAATGCTCCCGACGAGGCCTATATCTGGGTCAGTGAACGCTGGCGAGTACGCGCCATGGACCGGCCGACCGGCCTGCCGATGGTGCTGATCCTCGAATCACGCTCGCATCTGGACCTCGGCGACCTGCCCAACCTGCTCGCTGCCGAACTCGGGGTGATGACGGTACGGCTTGAGCGGGCCGTGCGGTCCCTGGACGGGGTCGCCCGGGTTCACGTGAATCGCTGGGGAGACGGTGCCGCACACCTGCACCTCTGGTTCCTGGCGCGGCCGTACGGGCGGCTCCAGTTGCGCGGCACCTTCCTGTCCCTGTGGGACCACATCCTGCCCCCGATCCCCGAGGCACAGTGGCGGGAGAACCTGGCGCTGGTGGCCGCCTGGCTCGCCGAGTTCGGTGGACGTCCGCTGGCCGAGCCGCCCCGCATCCAGTGGCAGGCGCCGTCGAGCCTGGCTCAGCAGGGGGCCGTGCAGCGAGCCACCACCCCGGCCACCGGAGCAGCCGCGGAAGAACCAGCAGCAGCCGAGCCCAGCACTCCGGCCCCGACTACCCCGACAATGCCGGACCCGAAGCCCGACCCGGCCCCGGAGGCAGAGCCGGCCCCGGAGGCAGGGCCGGAGCCGGAGGCAGGGCCGGAGCCGGAGGCAGAGCCGGGAGGAACCGAGGCCACGGCCTCGACCGGGGATCCCGGTCCGGCCACCCGCCGCGAACCCCAGGGCGGGTCCGGCCAGCCGGGCGTACCGGGGCTCGTCTCCGAACGCCTAACGGGTGGCGGCGGACCCTTGCCGGGCCCTGCCATCCGGCCATCGACCTGAGACACGCCATCACTTGGCCAAACCAGGCCGCCGAATCGTCGCCGCGCACACGCGCCCGCCCCGTACCCCAGCGGGCGCGGCCGGCGACCCGCGGCGATGGTGAAGGCCGCCGAGAAGGCCGGCCGGGCGAGCGGCTCAGCTCAGGGACGGCCGAGGGTACGGCGCTGAGAGGCGCGGACGACCAGTGTGCGGAGCAGCCCACCGAAGTCGAGTCCGGCGGCGCCGACGGCGAGCGGAAGCAACGAGGTCTCGGTCATGCCCGGCGAGACGTTGACCTCCAGTACGTGCGGTCGGTCGTCCTCGTCGACGATCAGGTCCACCCGGGACAGGTCGCGTAGTCCGAGGGCGGAGTGGGCCGCGAGAGCGGTCTCCGCGACCCGGGCCGCCGCGGTTGCCGACAGCCGGGCCGGTGCGTGCCACGTGGTGAGCCCGGCCGTGTAGCGGGCGGCGTAGTCGTAGACCCCGTTCCGGGGGACGATCTCGACGGCGGGCAGCGCACGCGGGCCGTCGCCCAGGTCGACCACCGAGACCGCCACATCCATTCCGGGCACGTAGCGCTCGACGAGCGCCGTCGAGTCGTACGCGAAACAGCCGACCATCGCCGCAGGCAGCGCGGCCGGATCCCGGACCACGGCGGCGCCGAGCCCCGAGCCGCCCTGGGCAGGCTTGATCATCAGTGGTAGCCCGAGCCGGTCGACGATCCGGTCCAGCACCGCCACCGCGCCGAGTTCGGAGAACCGGTCGTGCGGCAGCGCCACCCAGTCCGGGGTGGGGATGCCGCCCTCGCGGAGCACCGCCTTCGCCGACGGCTTGTCCCAGGCCAGCCGGGACGACCGGGCGTCACAGCCGACGTACGGCACGTCGCAGATGTCGAGTACGCCGCGCAGCGAGCCGTCCTCCCCGGTCGACCCGTGCAGGGCGATCACCACCGCGTCCGGGGGATCGTCCCGGAGCAACGGCAGCAGCGAGACGTCGGCATCCCGGAGCTCCGCCTCCACACCGGCCGAGCGGAGCGCGTCGAGCACCCGCCGACCGGACTTCAGCGACACGTCCCGTTCGTACGAGAGTCCGCCAGCGAGTACCAGGACGCGTAGTTCCGGCGCAGGATCGTGAGGTACGGGGTCCGGCCATTCGGCGGCCTGGAGTGGATCGTCGGCAGAGTGCGTACTCATGCCGGAGATCATGCCAAGTCGGGACCCGGCACATCCGCGCCGGCCTGCCCACGACGGCGCCGGGACGGGGCGCCGACGGCGCCGAAGACCTCGCGCATCGCGGTCTCCTGCTCCATCACGGTCGCCAGCCGGCGCACACCCTCGCGGATCCGCTCCGGGGGCGGGAAGGAGAAGTTGAGCCGCATGTGGCCCGCCCCCGTACCGTCGGCGTAGAAGCCGGTGCCGGGGACGTAGGCGACCCGGGCGGCGATGGCCCGCGGCATCATCGCCTTGGCGTCCAGACCGTCCGGCAGCGTCGCCCAGACGAACAGCCCGCCACCCGGCTCGGTCCAGCTCGTGCCGGCCGGCATGTAGTCGGCCAGCGCGTCGAGCAGAGCGTCCCGGCGTTCCCGGTAGACCTCACGGTAGGTCTTGAGCTGCTCCCGCCACGGCATCGTCGACAGATAGGTGGTGACGGCCGCCTGGGCGAACGCGCTGGGGCAGAGGATCTGCGCCTCGCTGGCGATGACCAGCTTGTCGCGCACGGCGTGTGGAGCGAGAATCCAGCCCACCCGCAGCCCGGGCGCGAAGGTCTTGGAGAAGGTGCTCAGATAGAAGACGCCGTCCCGACGGCGCGCCCGCAGCGGTGCCGGCGCCTCGCGGTCGAAGCCGAGCTGGCCGTACGGGTCGTCCTCGACCACCAGCAGGCCGGCCCGTTCGCAGATGTCGAGCACCCGCTCCCGGCGTTCCTCGGTGAGCGTCACCCCGGTCGGGTTCTGGAACGTCGGGATCGTGTAGAGGAACTTCGCGCGCCGGCCCGAGCGGGCGACGTCGGCGATAGCCAGCTCCAGCGCCTCCGGGATCAGGCCGTCGGCGTCCATCGGTACGTGCACCACCTGGGCCTGGGCGCTCTGGAAGACGCCGAGCGCGCCGACGTAGGTGGGCCCCTCGGCGAGTACGACGTCGCCGGGATCGAGGAAGAGCCGGGCGATCAGGTCCAGCGCCTGCTGCCCGCCGACCGTCACCACCACGTCCTCCGGGGAGGCGCCGCAGCCGGCGTCGATGCCGGAGAGCGCCATCACCTCGCAGATCCGCTCCCGCAGTTCCGGCGCGCCCTGGCCGATGCCGTACTGCAGGGTGCTCGCCCCCTGGTCGGCGGCGAGCTTGTTGAGCATCTCGCCGACCGCGTCCAGCGGCAACGCGGCGATGTACGGAGCGCCGCCGGCCAACGAGACGACCTCCGGACGGCTGGCGACGGCGAACAGGGCTCGGATCTCCGATGCCGTCATCCCGCGTACCCGTCGGGCATAGCGGTCCGTGTAGTCGTCCAGCGTCGTACCGGTCATGCCGGTGCCTCCTCGCTGCGCTCGTCGTGCCTGCCCACTCGCTGTGCCTGCCCATGACGGCCGTTCCCGCCGGGACGGTCACCGAACCGCATTCAGCGAACCAGGTCAACCGCATTCGGCGAACCTGGTCGTCAGGTCCTGCCCCGGTGCCCTCGGCACCTCGAACGCCGCGCCCGCTCGCCGTCTGGTCCGCCGGACTCCGCCCTGCGGGCGGGGGCGGAGGGCTGGCCGGCAACACCGCCGGCTGGCGCTCGTCGTTCGATGGTAATCCGGATCACCCCATCAAGCCCTTCGGCCCAGTGGCCCGTCCACATGTCGGACCGGTTGACCTGCCCGGTTCACCGGCTGACCGGGTGGAACGGTGGGTAGTCGACCTGTACCCTCCCGAGCCGGGCGGTTCCGGCGTACGATCGCTCGTTGGGGGTAGGGGCCGGAGATGGCGATATTTTGCGTCTTTGGGCCTCCAGGATGATTTGTGGGGATGCGCCGATGTCGCGACGTCTGGTCAGTCTGACCCTCGACACTCTCGAAGACCTGCCCACGCCGTGTCGCCGGTGCGTCTACTGGGAGCTGGATCCGGTGGCGGCCGAGCGGGCCCGCGAGGCAGGCGATCCCGGCCTGGAGAAGGAGGCATGGGTCTCGCAGACGCTGCTCGAATGGGGCTCCTGCGGAAAGCTGGCATACGTCGACGGTATGCCCGCCGGATTCGTGATGTACGCCCCGCCGGCCTACGTTCCCCGGTCGATGGCCTTCCCCACCTCTCCGGTCTCGGCCGACGCCGCACTGCTGACCACGGCACACATCATCACCGCCTTCGCCGGTGGCGGGCTGGGCCGGATGCTCGTGCAGGGGGTCGCACGGGACCTGACCAAGCGGGGCATCAAGGCGATCGAGGCGTTCGGCGACGCCAAGTTCGGCGACGCCGGCGAGGGCGCTGGCGGCTGTGTCGCCCCTGCCGACTACTTCCTCTCCGTCGGCTTCAAGACGGTACGCCCGCATCCGCGCTTTCCCCGCCTCCGGCTGGAGCTGCGTACCGCGCTGTCCTGGAAGTCCGACGTCGAGTACGCGTTGGAGAAGCTGCTGGGCTCGATGAGCCCCGAAGGGCTGCTCCGGCCGGTACGCCCCGCCACCCGCTCGGCCGCCGGCTGACGGGCCTCCGGTTCACAGCCCGCACCAACCACGATGAAGGCGAACCCGGTTCACGGACGCACCGACCGGGGCCTGCGGCGTCAGTCGGGGGCGGCGGACCCGGCGGCGACCATCGCCCGCAGCTCGCTGACGTCGATCGAACCGGTCGGCACGTCCTCCTCGACCGGGAAGTACATCCGCTGCACCGCCGCGACGATGGCGTCCACGACCCGGTCCCGGAAGCGGGGATCGACCAGCCGCGCCCGGTCGGCCGGCGAGGTGAGGTAGCCGACGTCGACGCGTACCGCCGGCATCCGGGTCAGCCTGAGCAGCTCCCACGTCTTCGCGTGGGTGTGGCAGTCGCGCAGCCCGGTCCGGGCCACGATCTCCCGCTGGACGAGCCCGGCCAGCCGCTCACCGACGCTTGAGGTCACGCCGTTGGCGGTGCCGTAGTGGTAGGTGGCGACCCCGTCCGCCTCCGGGTTGACGTGCCCGTCGATGTGCAGCGAGATGAGCAGGTCGCCGCCGAGTTCGTTGGCCAGGTCGGCGCGGGTGAGATCGGCCAGCGGCGCGGCCGGCGCCGGGCCCCGGGTGAGGTGCACCCGCATGCCGGCGGCGGCGAGCCGGCCCTCCAGCCGGGCGGCGAGGTCGTAGGCGAGGTCCGCCTCGGTCCACCGCAACGCGCCGTCCTGGACCACGAATCCGGGATCGAAGGGGTCGTGACCGGGGTCGATCACGATGACCTTGCCGACCAGGTTCGGACCGGACTGGCGGAACGCGTCGGCCTCCCGGAGCAGGGTCGGCCGGCCGCCGACCACCTTGCGGCCGAGCCGGCGCAGCGCGTTCATCGTCTGCGGGCCACAGGCACCGTCGGGGGGCAGCCCGACCTCACGCTGGAACTGGGCGACCGCGCGGGCCGTCCGGGCGCCGTACACGCCGTCGGCGCGGCCGACGTCGTAGCCCATCTCGAGCAGGCGCTCCTGCAGCGTCCGAACGTCCTCGCCGATCAGCGGGTCGGGAATCGCCTGGTAGAGGGTACGGGCGCCGAGGCGCCACCGGGCCGCGTCCAGCGCCCGCCAGGTCTCCGGGCCGACCTGGCCGTCGACGCTGAGCCCACGGTCCTGCTGAAAGGCGCGTACCGCGCGTTCGGTCTCCGCCTCGAACTCGTCGGCGCCGGGTGGCCCACCGGCGGGCAGCAGGCTCAGCCCGACGAGAACGGCTCGGATCTCGGTGACCGCACGTCCCCGGTCACCGCGTCGGATCGGACGCACGGACAACCTCCTCTGCGTACCTGCGGCTGACTGCCCGGCTGCCGGGCGGTGTGCCGGATCGGCCCCTGCGGCCGGTCCGGCGGCGGACGGCTCGTCGCTCCTCCGGGCGGCCCAGGCGGAACCGCCTCGACGGGTCCGGCCCGGTCGCGCCGGCCCGCCGACGCGCGGAGGAACGCTTCCGGAGCGTACCGTGGCGCTCCGGAGCACGCCCGTCCTTGACCGT
Organism: Plantactinospora sp. B6F1; assembly: GCF_040120695.1. Classification (NCBI taxonomy): domain Bacteria; kingdom Bacillati; phylum Actinomycetota; class Actinomycetes; order Micromonosporales; family Micromonosporaceae; genus Plantactinospora; species Plantactinospora sp. B6F1. Next base: position 224,342 of record NZ_JBEEAC010000002.1, read on the forward strand.
ACGGCATCCGGCAAACTCGCCGTCGAGCTGCGGATATACCCGTTCCGCCGGGCCCGGACGCATGCCGGAGCCGATTGCCGCCTGATCCGTGACACGCGGCGACCGGCTAGCGACCGGTGGCCGGCGACCGGCGCCCGGGTCTCGGGTCTCGGTTCAACCGGGGCGGGTGGATCTCGTCGAGCATGCCGAGCTTGTCGCCGGGGTCGGCGCGGCGGCCGAAGACGCCGATGCGCCCTCCTCCGGGGGATCCGGGGGCGGGCGCATCGGCGTGGCGATGACCTGCGTTACAGAGCAGTCTCGATGAGCTTGATCAGGTCGCTCTTCGGGCGGGCACCTGCGATGGACTGAACGGGTTCGCCGCCCTTGAACATCGTCAGGGTCGGCACCGACAGCACCCGGTAGGCACGGGCGGTCTCCGGGTTGTCGTCGATGTTGAGCTTGACGATCCGGACCTTGTCCCCCAGTTCGCCGGCGATCTCTTCCAGCAGGGTGTCGACCTTGCGGCACGGCCCGCACCACTCGGCCCAGAAGTCCACAAGTACCGGCGTATCGGACTGCAGCACGTCACTGGCGAAGTTGGCATCCGTGACGGCGCTTGTTGCTCCCACTAGTCCTCCTCGGGGGTTGCTTCGTGCTTTGGGATTCAGTCTTCCGCGAGCGTTGCGAGGAACCGCTCGGCGTCGAGCGCGGCGGCGCAACCGGTACCGGCCGCGGTGATCGCCTGGCGGTAGGTGTGGTCGACCAGGTCGCCGGCGGCGAACACCCCGGGGATGTTGGTCCGGGTACTCGGTGAGTCGACCTTGACGTAGCCGTTGTCGTCCAGCTCGATCTGGCCCCGGAAGAGCTCGCTGCGCGGGTCGTGGCCGATCGCCACGAAGACTCCGTTGACGTCGAGCGTCTTGGCCTCGCCGGTGTGCGCGTTGCGCAGGCGTACCCCGGAGACCTTGCCGTCGGAGCCGAGCACCTCCTCGACCACGCTGTTCCACTCGACGTGGATCTTGTCGTTGGCCAGCGCCCGGTCCGCCATGATCTTGCTGGCCCGGAACTCGTCGCGGCGGTGCACGATCGTCACCTTGCTGGCGAACTTGGTGAGGAAGGTCGCCTCCTCCATCGCCGAGTCACCACCGCCGACCACCACGATCTCCTGGCCCCGGAAGAAGAAGCCGTCACAGGTGGCACAGGACGACACGCCGTGGCCGAGGTACTCCTGCTCGCCCGGCACACCCAGCGGCCGCCAGGCCGAACCGGTGCTCAGGATGACCGCCTTCGCCCGGTACGCCGTCTCACCCACGTACGCCGTGCTCGCCGCCCCGGAGGCCGGTACACCGGTGTCGACCAGCTCGACCCGGGTCACGTCGTCGGTGACGAACTCGGCCCCGAACCGCTCTGCCTGCTTGCGCATCGCGTCCATCAGCTCCGGGCCCATGATGCCGTCCGCGAAGCCGGGGAAGTTTTCCACCTCGGTCGTGGTCATCAGGGCACCACCGGACTGCACACCCTCGATGACCAGCGGTTTCAGGTTGGCGCGCGCGGCATAGATCGCCGCGGTGTAACCGGCCGGCCCAGAGCCGATGATGATCAGGTTGCGGACCTCGTCCACTGCCGTCTCCCGATGTGTCTCTCTGCGCCACCAGCGCCAGGCGCCGACGGCGGTCCGAGCGCCGGCCACGTACGGCACCGGCACCTGCAAGCCAGAACGTCATCGTACGAACCGGGGATTCCCGAGCCGGTCATCCGGTGGGTCATGTCACTGCGTCGACGAAACAGCCGATGAGGTGTTGATTCACCCTACCCGGCTCTGGTAGGTGAGGTCCGCACCGGCGCCGGGTGAACCGCAGGCCGGACCGGTCACCCAGGCCCAGCGCGTCCCGGACCCGTCGGTGAAGACGACGACGAGCGCGGCCCGGCCCTGGAAGGTGGCGTAGTCCACCAGGTCGACCGCGACCGGGCCCTGGGCGTGGGCCACCGCGATCGCGTCGAGGCAGGCGGCGAGGACCGACCGGTCGGCCAGCCGCTGCAGCGAACCGCCGGGGGTGCCCATCGGCTGGCAACACGACGAAGCGGCGGTCGCCGGGCTCCGGTCGGCGTCCTGCCGGGCCGGATCGGGACTGCGGGCCGGCGGCGTGGACCGGGTGGGCGCCCCGGTCGAGGCGGCCTGCTCGGTCAGCTCGGAGACGGTGTCCGGGAGCGAGTCGGGGGTGTAGTCGGTGCCGGTGAAGAGGACCCGCTCGGCGGAGGGCTCGACCACCGTCCGGGGCGGGCCGGAGCCGAGGATCTGCGGTGCGGCGGCGTCCTCGCCGGAGTTCAACGCCGTACTCGCGGAGTCGTCACGGGCGCCGACGCCGCCGTCGACGAGACCCCGGACGGCGAACCCGGCGAATCCGACGACCACGGTAGCGAGCAGGACCGGACCGGCCAGCCGTCGCGCCCAGCGCCGCCGCCGACCCGGTCGACCGGGGCCACCACCCGACCGGGCCGGCCGGGTCGACAGCTGTCGACGGGGCCGCCCGGCCGGACGCGTCGGCCCGCCCGTGCCGGCGCCGCCCGTCGATCCGAGCCCGGCGTCCGGGCCGGCACCGGACCGGGTGACGGCACCCGGCTCGGTGCCGGCGAGCGGTTGGTCCGTGCGGTCGGTGACCGGAGTGCTCCCGGCGGTCGGGTCGTCGGTGCGGGGCACGGTCGCGCCGGCCAGCGCCGAGGTGAGCCGGTCGAGCACCGCGGCCGGCATCGGGGTCGGGTCGGCGGCCCAGCCCGCCAGGTCGAGGCGTACCGCGTCGAGCCCGGCGGTGAGGTTGGTGTGTGCCTCGGCCCAGGCCGGGTCCTGCTCGATCAGCCGGGCGACCTCGACCTGCTCCGGGGTACCGTCCAGCGCGCCACCGACATAGTCGGCCAGCAGGTCGAGATCGACCTCCCCGAACTGGCCCCCGGTCACGATTCCTCCTGGTCCTGGTCGACCCGGCCGGCGCGCCGGTCCGATGTCACCTGCTTGCTCGCTCCGCGCCGGATCGATTCCGATCGGACGCCGCCGCCGGAGCCGAGGTTCCCACCGGTGACGGAGGGCACCCTGGGGCTCGGCGCGGGATCACGGCCGCTTCCCGCCGGCCGGAGGTGCCCGAGCAGGACGGCGAGCCGGGCTCGACCCCGGGCGCACCGGCTCTTCACGGTGCCCTCGGCGACACCGAGGATCTCGGCCACCTCGGCGACCGGATAGCCCTGCAGGTCCACCAGCACCAGCGCGGCCCGTTGCTCGACCGGAAGTTCCGCGAGCGCCTGCCGCACCACGAGCGTGGTGTCGTGGTCGGTGACCGGGGCGGCAGGCTCGACGCCGCCCTGCCAGCGCGCGGAGTCGGACGGGCGGGTGCTGTCCGGCAGCGGCACGGTCGGGTGGGCCTGCCGACGGCGGATGCGGTCGAGGCACGCGTTCACCACGATGCGGTGCAGCCAGGTGGTGACGGCGGCCTCGCCCCGGAACCGGGCCGCGGAGCGGTGTGCCGACAGCAGGGCGTCCTGGAGGGCGTCCGCCGCCTCCTCCCGGTCGTTCACCGTACGCAGCGCCACCGCCCAGAGCCGGTCCCGGTGCCGGTGGAAGAGGGTCGCGAAGGCGTCCGGGTCACCGTCGACGTGCGCCCGGAGCAGTGCCGCGTCGTCGGAGTGGCCGGTCGGGTCGGGCTGGGCTGAGCCGACCGGCCGGGGCGTACGGCGGCTCCGGCCCTCGAACTGCGGCCCGGTCGCCCCGGCGTCACCCACGGTCGGACCCGTCGGCCGGGCGGGGTCGGTCGGCGCCCATGGACGGGCGGCGGGTGACCCGGCGCGGCCGGCAGCGTCGGGGCCCAACCCGCCGGTCATGGCCGCACGATAGCCGAATCACGCACGCGCTGGGATGAACGGCAGGTCACCGACTCTGGACCGTGATCTCCTGGACACCGACCTTCCACCGGGTGGCACCCGGCTCGGTCTCCGGCAGGTCGGTGATCCACAGCATCAGGTACTGGTACTTCTGCCCGGGTACGAACTGGCTGAACAAGACTCTGGTGCTGTCGGTCTTCTCGTACGCGTGGCCGATCCGGTTGCTGAACGCCTCGACCAGGTCCCGGTCGCCGCTGGAGGTCGCCGGGAAGTCCCTGCTGCCCGAGCGCAGCTCGGCGGAGACACCGCTCTCGGAGAAGTCCACCTGCACGCTGGTGACCTCGCGGGGCTCGCCCAGATTGATCAGGATGCCCATCCCGGCCTTCGTGTTACCGAAGTTCGACTTGTTCCGGTAGGTGTCGGTCTTCCAGCCCTCGTTGGCGTCGCCGTCGACGACCTTCTCCACGCCCTTCAGCTCGGTCCGGTCGCCGTCCGGGTCGATCACCCGGACCTGGTCGGCCCTGATGTCGAGCTTGCGTGGAGGAGCGGCCGGTGGCTCCGGGTCACCGGCGACCGCCGGCTCGGTGCTGGCCCCGGCGCTCGGGGTCGGCGCGGCCTGGCCGCCGCTCGGGTCCGAGCCGCCGACCAGTGCGTTGATGCCGAGCGAGAGCCCGACCAGCGCGACCACCAGCAGGGCCGCGATCCCGATCAGCATCCGGCGGTTGCTGGGAGTCGGCAGGTCGGGGCCACCGTCGTCGCCGGAGGTGAAGCGGAGCGGTCCGCTGTCGAGGTAGTGCTCCTCGGCGGCGGCGTCGAGCCGGCCCAACTCGGCGGCGAGGACGTCCGAGGACGGCACCGCGAGCTGCGGGTCGAGCAGGTCCATCGTGAGGTCGTCGAGGTAGGCGGGTACACCGGCCCGGACCTGCCGGGGGGCCGCGATGGTGCCGCTCGCGTCGCGGACGGCGTCCGGCAGCGGCGAGCGGGACCGCCGGGTCGAACCGGCGGTGAGGGACGCCTCGGCGTGCGGCCAGTGGCCGGTCAACGCGTAGTAGAGGACGCCGCCGACCGCCCGTACGTCGGTTTCCGGGGTGTCCGCGCCGTCGGTACGCGCGTCGGCGAGCACCACCCGGCCGTCGTCGCCGACCATCACGGTGCCGGGGTGCAGGTTGCCGTGCACCATGCCGGTGGCGTGGATGGCGGCGATGGCCCCGGAGACGGCATGCGCGATGCTGGTGGCCCGGGCCGGGTCGAGTACCCCGTCGGCGACGAGTTCGCGCAGGGAGTGTCCGTCCACCCACTCGCGGACGACGTACGCCCGGTCCTCCTCGTCGATCGCGTCGTAGACACCGACCAGGTTGGGGTGGATCACCCGGCTGGCCGCCACCGCCGCCTGGAGCATCTCCTTCGCCGAGTCGCCGCCGGGGTAGCGCAGCACCACGGCGACCGGTCGGCGCAGCACGACGTCGACACCGCGCCAGACCTGCCGGCCCGCGCTGTCGTCGTTGATGTGTTCGGCAAGTTCGTACCGCTCGGCCAGGATCTCACCGACGGCGGGGGCACCGAAGGTCATCACGGACGGAGCCGCTTCGTCCGCCTCCTGACCTTCGCCGACCTGGGTCACCCGTCCTCCCTCGGTGATCGTGTCGATCGATGGACCCGTGCTGCTAGGCATCTGGCTTCCCGCTCCGCCTTCGAAGGAAATCGGACGGCCACCGGCACTCCTAGCCTAGGCGCTCGCCGCACCCGTCGAGAGCGACCTTACCCGGGTCTGACTGATCCCCGACACGTCATCTTGCGGCCGTGCGCCGACCTGCTGGGCCGATGTGTCGGGAAGCTTGTTGGATCGCCCGCTGTCAGCCAGCTTTTCGGCCGTGCTTTGGCAAGTTATAGGTTGATTTCACCAATTTGCTACCGGGTCGGTGTGCCGGCCCGCCGCCTCCACCCGGCACCTTCGTCGTCCGGGGCGTCGGCGTACACCCGGCACCTTCCCCCGTGCGCCGGAAGTATGCCGGATGCCCTGCGCCGACAGCATCCGGGTGGTCGCCAACCCGCGCAGTGGCACCGGCAGCCGATCCCGGCAGAGTTGTCCACAGCCTGTGCATAGCGATCCCGAGCATGCCTCGTCGGGTTTCCACAGGTACGTCCCCAGCCCGTACCCCGACCGATCGGCGGTTCACCGACCGAGCCGGCGCCGGACCATGCCGACCACCGTGGTTATCTCCTGGATCCGCAGTAGCAGCGCCAGACCGAGGTAGGTGGCCCCGATCGCCGCTCCACCGATCGCCACCTCCAGGAAGCCCAGCCACCGGTTCTCCAGCGCCGAACCCGGCAGCAGGATCACCACGAGCAGGCCGACCAGGGCCGCGCCGAGGGCCGCCACCAGCACCCGGCCGAAGGTGTTGACCATTCCGGCCAGGCCGATCCGGCCGATCCGGGGGCGCAGCAACCAGGCGGAGATCACCGCCGCGGCGACGTACGAGACCGCGTTGCCGAACATCATCCCGGAGGCGAGTACCGAGATGGAGAACGCGGCGAAGACGAGCACCTGCACCAGGATCCGGAGCAGGACGACCGGGACGTTGATCAGGGCCGGCATCCGGGTGTCCGGCAGCGCCCAGAACGCGAAGGTGAAGACCTGGCTGACCGCGAACGGGATCAGCGCCAGCGCGGCGACCAGCAGTACCGGCGAGATCGCGCCCGCGTCCCCCCGGGCCGCGCCGTAGTCGAAGAGGCTGACCGCGATCGGTTCGGCGAGTACGGCGTAGCAGACCGCGATCGGCGCGAGTACCGCGGTGACGGTGCGGACCGCGCGGGACACGTCGGCCGCCATGTCCTCGAAGCGGCCGTCCGCGGCGGCGGCGCTCATCCGGGGCATCAGGGCGGTGATGATCGAGACCGCAATGATGCCGTGCGCCATCATCAGCAGCAGGAAGACGTTGTTGTAGATGGCCGGGCCGGCGGTCTCGCCCTTGACCCGGTTGAGCAGGTTGAAGAGCACGACCAGGCCGAGCGAGTTGACCCCCACGTAGCAGAACATCCAGCCGCCGAGCCGGCCCAGCTCGCGCAGGCCCAGCTCCCGGAAGTCGAACCGCCACCGCCAGCGGAAGCCGACCCGGCGCAGCGCCGGCAGCAGGCCGCCGGCCTGGACCACGATGCCGAGCAGGGTGCCGCCGCCGAGCAGCAGGATCCGACCCGGACCCAGCTCGGCCGGCTCCAGGACCCGGGCGCCGTAGATGGCGATGTAGAGCGCGCAGGCGGCGATGATGACGAGGTTGTTGAGGATCGGTGTCCACATCGGCGCCGCGAAGTGCCCGCGGGTGTTGAGCACCGCGGCGACCAGCGCGCTCAGCCCGGAGAAGAAGATGATCGGCAGCAGCAGCCGGGAGAGTGCGGTGACCAGGCTCTGGTAGTCGTCGCCCCGGCCACCGGCGACGATCTCGGTCAGGATCGGGGCGGCCAGGATGGCCAGCACTGCGGCCACGCCGAGGGCGAGCACCGCCAGGGTCAGCAGACGCTGGGCGTACGCCTGGCCGCCGTCGGGGTCGACCCGGCGCCGGCGTACCAGCACCGGCACCAGCACGCTGGTCAGGATGCCGCCGAGCAGGAACTCGTAGACCATCTGCGGGATGATCAGGGCGGTGGCGTACGCGTCGTTGACCGCGAAGGCGCCGAGCGCGGCCGTCACCATCAGGGTGCGCAGGAAGCCGGTACCCCGGCTCACCAGGCTGCCGATCGCCATGATCGCGCTGTTCCCGGCGGCGCTGCCGGCGGTCTCCGGCGGCGGCGCGGTGCTCTCCAGGACCGGCTGCGCGGAGATCAGCGTGGCGCCGTCCTGCGGCGGTGGGACGCCGTCGGGCATGGCGTTCGCGCTGCGGTACAGCCCGCCAGCCATGTCAGCCTCCCAAGGGGTACGGCGGGCAGGACACCCACCGGCACTGTTGGAACCTTAGTCAATCCGGTCTTCCACCCGCCCGACCGAGTCACCGGTCCGGCCGGCGTGCCCGGCGCCAGCCGGTGCCGGACGGTTCAGTACGCTGGCGATCCCATGTCCGAAACATCCGCCCCGAACAGCGCCGCCGCGCCGCCGTCCACCAGCCGGTCGGCCCTGAGCGCTGCCCAGCGCAACGCCGTCGCCGAACTGCTCCGCGTCTCGCCGGTCGCCGACGAGTTGGGCCGCCGGTTCGGCCGGGCCGGTCACGAGCTGCACCTGGTCGGCGGCTCGGTCCGGGACGCCCTGCTGGGCCGGCTCGGCGAGGACCTCGACTTCGCCACCGACGCCCACCCGGACGAGACGCTGCGGCTGCTCAAGGGCTGGGCCGAGGCGACCTGGGAGACCGGGCGCGAGTTCGGCACGATCGGCGCCCAGCGGAACGGGCTGCGGCTGGAAATCACCACCTTCCGGGCCGAGTCGTACGACCAGCGCAGCCGCAACCCGGTCGTCCGGTACGGCACCGACCTCGCCGACGACCTGCGGCGCCGCGACTTCACCGTCAACGCGATGGCGGTCAGCCTGCCCGGGCACGAGTTCACCGACCCGCACGGCGGCCTGGCCGACCTCGCCGACCGGGTGATCCGGACCCCCGGTACCCCCGCCGAGTCGTTCGGGGACGATCCGCTGCGGATGCTCCGGGCGGCCCGGTTCGCCGCGCAACTGCGCTTCGCCGTCTCGCCGGAGGTCCGAACGGCGATGCGGGCGATGGCGGCCGACCTCGACCGGATCACCGCCGAGCGGATCCGGGACGAGTTCACCAAGCTGCTCTGCGGGGCCGATCCGATCACCGGGCTGCGGCTGCTGGTCGACACCGGCCTCGCCGACCGGTTCCTGCCGGAGCTGTCCGGGCTGAAGCTGGAGATCGACGAGCACGCCCAGCACAAGGACGTCTACGAGCACACCCTGATCGTGGTGGGCAACGCGGTCCGGCTGGAGGAGGAGGGCTGCGACTTCGTCCTGCGGATGGCCGCGCTGATGCACGACGTCGGCAAGCCGGCCACCAAGGCGGTCGGGCCGGACGGCCGGGTCAGCTTCCACCACCACGAGGTGGTCGGCGCCCGGCTGACCAAGCAGCGGATGAAGGCGCTGCGCTATCCGAAGGACGTGATCGGCCAGGTCGTCGCGCTGGTCGGGCTGCACCTGCGGTTCTACGGGTACGGGCGCGGCGAGTGGACCGACTCGGCGGTTCGCCGGTACGTCACCGACGCCGGTGACCTGTTGCCCCGGCTGCACAAGCTGACCCGCTCCGACTGCACCACCCGGAACCGCCGCAAGGCCGCCGCGCTGGCCGCCGACTACGACGCGCTGGAGGAGCGGATCGCGCGCCTCCAGGCCGAGGAGGACCTCGCCCGGGTCCGCCCCGACCTCGACGGCAACGCCATCATGGAGTTGCTCGGCGTGGGGCCGGGGCCGGTCGTGGGTCGGGCCTGGCGGTTCCTGAAGGAACTGCGCCTGGAGCGTGGCCCGCTGGACCGGGACGAGGCCGAGGCCGAGTTGCTGCGCTGGGCCCGGGAGCAGGGCGTCACCGAGTGACCGCCGCTGTTTCCGCACGGTCAGCACAGCGCCGAGCGGGCCGTCGGGGCCAGCCGCAACTGTCGCGGTGGCGAGCTGAGCGCGGCGGACAGCGCGGGCAGCACCTCGTCCCGCCAGCGGGCAGACCCGTCCAGGCGCCGGAGGTGGTCGTCGAACTGCCCGGCGTCGGTGAACCGGGTGAGCCAGCAGACGACGTGTTCCCCGGTGTGTACCGGCAGGTCCGGGAAGGTGTTCTCGGCGTACTCGGTCGACAGGCAGGCGACGGGTGCGGCGCCGGTCTCGGCGAGCAGCGGCCGGATCCGCTGGTGGAAGAGGTCGGTGAACGCCGGGTCGACCGGGCCGCCGTAGAACTCGTGCAGTGCTGCGGCCCGGCGGGGCATGTCGGGGAATCCCCGGAGCCAGACGAAGCGGTCCGGGTCCGCCAGGTCGTGGAACTGCCCGACGACCGCCATCCCGGCCGCCTCCTGCGACTCGACGAACTCGCGGTCGAAGAGGTCGACCAGCACGTCGCGCCCGCCGCGGTGCAGGGTGTACTGCCGGAGTTCCACGACCGGGTGGCGTACCTCGTTCATTCCCGCCCCGTCTCCAGAGTGCCGTCCGGTTCCGTCTTCAGGGTCTCGTCCAGCACGTCGGCGATCGACGTACCCGAGAGTTGCCGGCGCAGCGCCTGGTCGACGTCGCCGTAGAACCGTCCGAGGGCCGGCCGGATGCCCCTGCCGACCGGGCACTCCAGGTTCGGCTCGCCGTGGTGCAGGGCGAACAGCGGCTCCCGCTCGACCGCGGCGTACACGTCGAGCAGGGTGATCTCGTGCGGCGGTCGGGCCAGACGCCAGCCCGCCCCGACGCCGTGCCGCACGGTGACCAGCCCGGCCCGCCGGAGGTCACCGAGACTCCGCCGGATGACCACCGGGTTGGTCCGCACGCTCGCGGCGACCTGGTCGAGTCAATGCCGGAACGGATGGTTCGGCTGCCGCGCCCACTCCGATACCGTCCTATCCGGCGTACGACAGGCGGGGAGGTGATCGTGGCCGTCTCGGGTAGACCGGGCGACCGCTCCTTCCTGGTACCGATGGTGGCGCTGGCGTCGACGCTGGTGGCCCTCGTCGTCGCGATCGTGCTCGTGCTGGTCATCCAGAACGGCGGGTCGGGGGATCCGGCCGGCACCGGCCCGACGGCCACCGGCACCGGCGGCACCCCGCCGGCTCGGAGTACGCCGAGCGGCGCACCGATCACCGATGGCTGCCTGGTCGGCACCTGGCGGGTGACCCTGCACGACGAGCAGGTGGACGTGCCCGAGGTGGGCCGGCTGCGCTTCACCGGCGGCGCCGGGTCGACGCTCTCGCTCAGCGCCGGTGGCGCCGGGATCGCCGACTACGGCAGCGGCACCGCCTTCACCAGCAGTCACGCGGGCCAGGAGGTCGTGCTCGAACTGCGGGGCAGGGTCGACTACCGCTACGCGCTCGCCGGTGACCGGATCGAACTGCGGGACGTACGCTCCGCCGCCGAGGTGCGGCTCCGGGTCGGCGCCGGTACGCCCGGACCGTGGCGCGCGTTCACCGCCTCGACCGCCCCGTCGAACTACACCTGTACCGACGACCGGCTGACCCAGAAGTCCCTGGTCTTCACCACCCTGTACGCCCGCTCGGAATAGGGAGCCCAGAGACGACTGGGAGGAGGCCGGCGGAGACTACGTCGACACCTTCGTGGCACCGGGCTGGAAGGTCGGCGGGTGCGCCAACTGGAGCCTCACCGACCCGATCCCGACCCCGTGCCCGGAGTGCGCCGGCCCGACGCTGCTGGCCCTGGTCGTCGCCTCCGGCGAGTACGACGGCGGGACCCGGGACCGATGGCGTCCGGTCGAGCGGCCCCGTCCGGACGACGAGCCGGCGGACCGGTTCGCTTCGGGGCCGACAGGCGTGACCGTCGGACGCTGGGGCTCGCTGCGATCTTCGTCTGCCTCACCTGCCCCGGCGCGCCGTTCCTGCTCGACCTCCAGTAGCACCCCGGCCCGGGACAGCAGGCGGCCCGGCACCGGAGCGGCAACTCCGGAGCCGGGCCGGGGTGGAACGTCGTCAGGTCAGCTCTTCGACTCGACCGCCTTGCCGCCGTTGGTCAGCGTGCCGTCGACGACCTGGTCGGCACCGCCACGGGCCGCACCGAGCCGGGCGAGCAGCCCGGCCAGGTCGACCCCGGTCAGGTCGCTGCCGAGTTGGAGCCCCTGGGCCACGTTCGCCGCCACCGACTTGGTCAGCGAGGAGGCGCCGTCGGTGGAGATCACCGTGATCTTGTCGATCGCGCTGACCGGGGCGCTGGCCGCCTCGACCACCTGGGGAAGTACCTTGACCAGCAGGTCGAGCACGGCCGCCTCGCCGTACGCCGAGAATGCCTCCGCCTTGCGGGACATCGCCTCGGCCTCGGCCTGGCCCCGGGCGAGGATCGCCGCCGCCTCCGCCTGACCCTCCCGCTCGACCGCGTCGGCGATGGCGGTACGCCGCCGCTGCTCGGCCTCGCCCTCCTTGGCACCCTCGATCGCGTTCGCCTCGGCCAGCGCCGCCCGGCGGGCCCGCTCGCCCTCACCGGTCAGCCGGGCCTGCTCGGCTACCGCCTGCGCGGCGGCGATGGTGGCCTGCCGCTCGGCGTCGGCGGCCAGCACCGCCGCGTTGCGGGCGGCCTCCGCCTCCTGCTCGACCTTGTACCGGGCCGCGTCGGCCGGCTTGCGGACCTCGGTGTCGAGCTGGCGCTGCTTCAGCTCGGCGTTGCGCTCGGCGACCTTCTGCTGCTCGGTGAGGATCGCCTGGTCCCGCTCTGCCTGGGCCAGCGGGCCGGCGGCCGCGGACTTGGCCTTGGCGGCGTCGATCTCGGCCTGGATGCCGGCCTGCTTCAGCGCCAGGTTCCGGTTCGCCTCGGCGATCGCCTCCTCGGCGAGCAGCCGCTCCTGCTCGGCGACCTGCCGGGCCCGGGCCTCGGCGATGGCCGCGTCCTTGAGCACCCGAGCGGCTTCCGGCCGGCCCAGGTCCTGGAGGTAGGAGCCCTCGGCCAGGATGTCCTGCACCTGGAAGGTGTCGAGCACCAGACCCTGGTTGGTCATCGAGTGCTCGGCCTCCTCGGCGACCGCGCTGGCGAAGGCCGCCCGGTCCCGGATGATCTCCTCGATGGTGAGCCGCCCGACGATCGAGCGGAGCGCTCCGGCCAGCACCTCGCGGGTGAAGCTCTCGATCTCGTCCTGCTGGTGCAGGAACCGCTGCGCGGCCGCGCGGATCGCGTCCTCGGTGCCGCCGACCTTGACGATCGCGACCCCGTGCAGCTCGGCCCGGATTCCCTGCTTGCTGACCGCACCCTTGATGCTGACGTCGATCCGCCGGCTGGACAGGTCGAGCGACTGGAGCTTCTGCACCACCGGCAGGACGAAGACCGAGGCGCCGAGTACGACCTTCTGCCCGGACATGTCGGTGGAGCGGCTGCCGTCGGCGCCCTGCGTCGTACGGCCCTTGCGGCCGGTGACGATGAACGCCTCGTTCGGCCCGGCGACCTTGATCCGGGAGAGCACGAACATGACCAGGATGAGGACCAGGAGCACCGCTCCGCCGATGGCGACGAGGATCAGCATGGGTACCGTCCATTTCGGATTGGGGGTTGGCGTGCGTGGTCGACCGCCGGGGTTCGGGGGTGGTGGATGTGGCGTGCCGGGGTCTGGCGCCGATGTCCCGGCGGCGGCGATCGTCGTCGGGGACCCGGCCCGGAGTCAGTAGGTCTCGACCAGGACGCTGGTCTCGGTCAGCGCCTCGACGACGAAGATCTGCGCGCCGAGCGCTATCGGCCGCTCGGCCCTGGCGTTGAGTTTCACCGGCTGGCCGCCCACCCGGACCCGCACCTCGCCGTAGCCGGCACTGGGGATCGGGGTGACCACCACCCCGAAGGCCCCGACGAGGTCGTTGCGGGTCGGGGTGGCGTCCGTCCGCATGTTGCGGGCCGCCCGGGACATCCGGGCCGCCAGCCAGGCGGCCGGGACCGCGGCCAGCGCGCCCAGACCGGCCGCGCCAGCGACCTGGCCGAGAGTACGGCCACCGAGCAGTTCGTTGGCGACGGCTCCGCCGAAGCCGAGTACGCCGGCGAACCCGGCGATCGCCTCCAGGCTGATCGGACCGTCGACGTCAGGATTTCCGATGTGGACGAGTTCGGTGCCGAGCAGTGCCAGCGCGAGCACCGCGACACCGGACCCGCCGATGATGAGGAATACCAGAGTCCCCGCTGCCACGACCTGAAAGGTAGCTGTCAGAAGCAAGCCCTCCGGAGTGCCGTGGCGGTCACGCCGTCACTCGAAGGCGGTCGTCCAGTTACGGACCTTGTAGAACTCCGCGCCCGACCGGGTCTTCGTCTCGGTCGCGGTACCGGTGGAGTCGAAGAACTGCACGGACGGGCTGCCCCAGGTCTTCGAGCCGGTGTTGTCGGCGCGTACCCAGGCACGCTCGCCGCCGGGAGCCTGGTTGACGTACGCCTTCACCCGGGTCGTAGCGGAGATGCTGGTCAGGGTGCGGCTGCTGGTGTCGACCGAGTAGACGCCGGTGGTGTGCGTGATGAAGAGCGTGTTCGGATCGGTGTACGACGGTTGCAGGTCATGCCCGAGGTTCGGCTTCGTCACCCCGTCCGAGTTGGTGTACGTACCCAGGTTGATCGCGGTCCCGGTCGCCGCCAGCCGGGTGTTCCGGTACGTCCCGTTGACCTTGTAGGACACCAGCTTTCCCTGGCCGATCGCCCAGAGGTACTTGTACGTCGGGTCGTAGAGCACCCCGTGCGCCCCGGGCAGCGAGATGGTCTGGACCAGGGCGAGTGTGCTGGGCTTGCTGATCGCGGTCGGCGCGTACAGCTTGAGCGTGCCGCCGGAGCTGGCGACGATGATCGAGCCGTTGTCCGGGATCCGTTCGATCGCGTGCGGGTTGCCGCCCGGGGTGGCCTGCCACAGGATGTCGGCGGTGGTGGCCCGGGGCTGGCCGCTCTTCACGTCGATGATCGCCGCCCGGCCGCCGGACGCGGTCACCAGCGCGACGGTGCCGAAGGCGGAGGTGGCCCGGATCCGCACCCCGGAGAGGTTCTGCCAGGCGCCGCTGGTGGTTCCCGGGTCGAACTGCCAGTACAGGTTGGCGTCGGTCCAGGCGACGTTGCGGTTCCAGACCAGCACCCGGTTGCTGACCTGCTCGGTCGTGGCCAGGTAGTAGTCGTCGGCCGCGGCGGCCGGCCCGCCGGTGCCGACGCCGACGGTGGTGCTGACCGCGACCGTGACAAGAGCTGCCAGGATGGCCCTGCGCATGGGGGTCCTCCGAGGGGTTGCCGGTGTCGCCGGTCTGACCGGCCGGACATCGGCTCGACAATAACCTCTGTCGATGCTCCCGTGGAAGAAAAAATTCTTCATAGCTTGGACGCCGGCGGGTGGCAGCGGATCGGGGCCTGGTTCACCGCGGCCACCCGGGCCGGACGTCCGTGCGACAGTAGCCGTTCGCAATCGAGATCGGGGCGGAGAACCTCCCGGATCCGGGGCGTCTGTACCGGATCGTTACCCGACGATCACCTCGCGGCGATCGTGATCTCGTAGCTCGCGGCCAGTTCCGCCGGTAGCTCGACCCGCTTGCGCTCGACACCGGCCGGATCGACGAGTACCGCGGTGAGCGTGCCGGGCCGAGACGTGTCCAGATAGAGCAGGAGGTCGGTCCCGACCCACGTCACGTCGGCGCTCGGCAGTTGCCGCACCACCTTCCCGGTGCTCGTCGAGACAACCTGCGCCGCCAGTTCCCCGCCGCCCGCCGCCGCCGGCTTTCCACCACCCTGTGCCGCCGGCTTTCCGCCGGCCCGTGCCGCCGGTCCGCCGCCGTCCTCCCACATCGAGGACCTGGAGACCACCACCAGCGAGCCGTCCGGCGACCACGCCGCCGAACTGGCGACGGCACCCTCGACCGGCAGGAAGCGGGTCGGCATGCCGTCGTCGGCGGCGAAGAGCTGTATACCGGATTGTCTGGGCCGGTTGCCCTCCCGGGAATCGAAGACCCGCTCGGTCAGCGGCAGCGCCACCTCCCGGCCGTTCGGCAGCCAGGTGAATCGGCAGAGACCGAGGCAGCCCGTCGGACGCGTCTTGAGCGGGTAGTACTCCACGGCTGCCCCGTCGGCGGTGAGCAGCCCGATCGAGTAGATCCCGGTTTCCTCGTCCCGGAGCGTAGCCAGCAGTCGTCGCCCGTCCGGCGACCACTCCACGGCCATGACCATGCTGCCGGTCCGGAACCACTGCGGCTTGCCGGTCGTCAGGTCGTACAGCCCGATCTCGGTGGGGCGGTCGGTACGGCGTACCGCGGCCACCGGCAACCGCGCGGACGCCCGTACCGACGTGTAGCTGGCCGGGACGCTGACGTAGCGGCGCCGCTCGGAGTCGTATACCCAGGTCGGGCCTGGCTGCCGGGGCGAGTCGGCAGTCAGCAGCAGAGCCCCGCCGGGCAACTCCACCGGCCCGTCGCGCCAGTCCCCCGACGCCGTCGGCGTTGGCGTCGGCGGCATCCGGGTCGGCGGACTCGCCGGCGTGGTCGCCGCCGGTGGCCCGCCGACCGACAGGGCCGGTGGCCGCGGGTCGGGCCGGAGCCAGACGTACGGTGCCGCGATGGCGCCGATCGCGACGGCCGCCGCTGCCATCGCGACCGCCTGCCGGCGTCGGCGCATCCGCCGCCCCGCCACCATGGCGGTGGCCGCGAGGTCCGGCGGCTGGTGTGGGCTGCCGGCCAACTCGCGTACGGCCTCCCGCAGCAGCCGATCCGCACGCTCGCTCATCGCAGTGCCTCCGCGCCCTCGTTCATCGCAGTGCCTCCGCGCCCTCGTTCATCGCAGTGCCTCCGTCCGTTCGGTCAGCTCGGCGAACTCCGGCACCAGTTCCCGGAGCTTGCTCAGCGCCCGGGACGCCTGGCTGGCCACCGTGCCGGGGCGGCAGCCGAGCGCGGCGGCGGTCTGCTCCACGGTCTGGTCCTCCAGGTAACGCAGCACGAGTACCGCCCGCTGCCGGGGCGGCAGCATCATCAGCGCGTCTCGGAGCATCATCCGGACCGCCGTGTCGTGGTCGTGCTGGGTCGCGGTGGCCGCCGGTTCGGGCACCTCGGCGTGCGGCACCTCGGCCCGCCGGCCCCGCCGCCGCCAGGCCGAGACCTGGTCGTGGTACAGGATCTGTCGTACGTACGGCTCCGCGTCGCCCCGAATCCGGGGCCACCGGGCGTACGCCTTCGCCAGCGCGTTCTGCAACAGGTCCTCGGCGGCATAGCGATCACCGGCGAGCGCCTGGGCGACCCGGAGCAGCACATCGCCCCGCTCGTGCACGAACGCGGTGAACTCCCGCTCCGACGCCCGACCCACGACACACCTCCCACCCCTCAGACGCCGGGGACCGGGAAAAGTTTGCCCGGAGGTTCGTCGGGAGGTTCATCTGGAGGTTCGCCGGGAGCCTGGTCAGCGGCGGCGGACAGGGCCGGCGCCGGGCGGTTCGTCGGAGCCGTCATGGGCGGAGCCGTCACACCGGGGTATCGTTCCGTCCCGATCCGACCGGCGGAGGCTGCCGAGGCAGACCGGCCCGCCCGGTGGGACGGGACAGGGGGAGCGATGGCTCGGCGATCCGCCGACCGGGAGCAGTTGGCTGCCGTGGTCCGGGCCGGTCTCGGCGCCGACCGCAGGATTGAAGAGCTGACCCGGCTGCGCGGCGGTACGAAGAAGGGCGTATACCGGCTCACCCTCGATGACCGCTGCACGGTGGTGGCGTACGTCTGGAGTCCGGGGGAGAACTACTGGCCCGACCGGCCCGCCGTCCCCGCCGACGCTCCATCGGGCGACGTGCTGGCGGACGCATCCGACAGTGAACTGTTCGAGGCGGCCAACGCGGCACTCGTGGCGGCCGGCGTCCGTACGCCGGAGATCCTCCTACTCGACCGGAGCCGGAGCCGTTGTCCGGCCGACGTCGCGCTGGTGCAGGACGTGCCGGGGCCGAACCTGGAGCAGCGGTTGGCGGCCGAGCCGGCGGCGACGGCCGACACGATGGCCCGGCTGGCCGAGGCGCTGACGGCGATGCACGCCCGTCAGGACACCCGGATCGGCAGGCTGGCCACCCTGGCCCGGTCGGCGGGGTCGTCGCCAGCGGGGGGAGCCTCGCCGGTGGAGACGGTTCGGAACCGGGCGCTGGCGGACCTCGCCGAGGCCGCCGGTCGGGACGACCGGATCGCCCGGGATCGGGTACGGCTGGCCGAGCTGCTGCACGGCCTGGCCGACGAGACACGACCCCGGACGACGTACCGGCTGGTGCACGGAGAACTCGGCCCGGACCACGTACTGGTCAACGCCGACGGTGAGCCGGTGCTGATCGACATCGAGGGGCTGATGTTCTTCGACGTCGAGTGGGAACACGTCTTCCTGCGGCTGCGCTTCGGCGCGCACTACGATGCGCTGGCCACCGAGGGCCTCGACGAGCGGCGGATGCGGTTCTACCAACTCGCCCAGCACCTGTCGCTGGTCGCCGGCCCGCTGCGGCTGCTCGACGGTGACTTTCCCGACCGGACCTTCATGCTGGATATCGCCGCGTACCACACCGACCGCGCACTGTCCTTCACCGCGTAGCGCGGGAACGGGCAGCACGAGAGCGTGGGCTGTCACTGCCCCTCCAGGGGCAGTGACAGCCCACGCTCGGGCGGTGCTCAGACTCCGGCGGGGAGTCGCTCGGGCTCGGTGTCGGTGGTCAGGTGCCGACGCAGGCGTTCACCCTCGATGTCGACGTTCGGCAGCAGCTTCGCCAGCCAGCCCGGCAGCCACCAGGCGCCCCGGCCGAGCAGTGAGATCACCGCCGGCACGATCGTCATCCGGACCACGAACGCGTCGATCGCGACCCCGACGGCGAGGGCGAAGCCCATCGACTTGATCACCGGGTCGTCGAGCAGTACGAAGCCGGCGAAGACCGATGTCATGATCAGTGCGGCGGCGGTGACCACCCGGGCACCGTGTCCCATGCCGTTGATGGTGGCCTGGGTCGGGGTGTCGCCGTGCACGAAGTCCTCCCGCATCCGGGATACCAGGAACACCTCGTAGTCCATGGCCAGGCCGAACAGGATGCCGATCAGCAGGATCGGCAGGAAGCTGACCAGCGGACCCGGGGTGTCCAGCCCGACCAGCTCACTGAGGTGACCCTGCTGGAAGACCAGCACGGTGAGCCCGAACGTGGCTCCGACGGTGAGCAGGAAACCCAACGCCGCCTTCAGCGGTACCAGCAGCGACCGGAACACCAGCATCAGCAGCAGTACCGACAGGCCCACCACGAGCAGCAGGTACCACGGCATCGCGTCGGCGAGCTTCTTCGAGACGTCGATCCCGACCGCCGTCTGGCCGGTCAGCGCCACGTCGGTGTCGGCGAGCCGATCGATCGGGCCGACCTTCTCCCGGATCTGCTGCACCAGCGTCTCGGTCGCCGGATCGGTCGGGCCGGTCGTCGGGATCACCGCCAGCAGGGCGGTCAGCCGGTCCCGGCTCAGGTTGGGCGGGCTGACCGCGAGCAGGTTCTCGGTGCCCTGCAACATGGCGGTGACCTGCTGGGCGGCCGTGCCGGTCCGTTCCGGTGAGTCGCTGGAGACCACCAGGGCCAGCCGGTTGTTGAACCCGGGACCGAAACCCTCGGTGATCAGGTCCGCGGCCTCGCGCTCCGGCGTACCGTGCGGGCTGGTGCCGTGGTCCGGCAGCGCGACCCGCATGTCGGCGGCCGGCAACGCGAGCGCGCCGAGCCCGAGCACGGCCACCAGGATCAGCGGTACCCGCAGCCGGATGACCAGCCGCGCCCAGCGGAATCCGAACGCCTCGCTGCCGGCTGCCGCCTCGCGCCCGGCTGCCGACCCGCTGCCGGCTGCCGACCCGCTACGGATCGCCGCCTCGCTACCGGCTGCCGAGCCGGCATCGGCGGCCGGTGCCGTGCCGGTGGCGGTGTGCCGCAGCCGGCGCGGCAGGATGCGCCGGCCGGCGAAGCCGAGCAGCGCGGGCAGCAACGTCAACGCCACGAGTACGGCGACCGCGACGGTTCCGGCGGCGGCAAGTCCCATGATCGTCAGGAACGGGATGTTGACCACGGCCAGCCCGGCGAGCGCGATCACGACGGTGATCCCCGCGAAGAGCACCGCCGAGCCGGCGGTGCCGATCGCCCGTCCGGCCGCCTCCTCCGGCTCCAGCCCTTCCAGCAGGTTCTGCCGGTATCGCGAGGTGATGAAGAGCGAGTAGTCGATCCCGACCGCGAGGCCGAGCATCAGGGCGAGGATCGGGGCGGTACTGGTCAGCTCGACGATGCTGCTGAGCGCGTACAGGCCGGCCATTCCGGCCGCGACCCCGATCAGCGCGTTGAGCATCGTCATCCCGGCGGCGACCAGTGAACCCAGCGTCACGACCAGTACGACCAGCGCGATGAGTACGCCGATTCCCTCGGTGCTGCCCACCTCGGGCACGCTGGACATCACCTCACCGCCGTGTTCGACCCGTAACCCGGCGGCCGTCGCCGCCGAGCCGGTCTGCTCGTACGCCTCGCGCTGCGCATCGGTGACCTTGTCGGCCTGCTCGGCGAACTGCACCTGTACGAGAGCGTGCCGGCCGTCCTGCGAGAGCGCCCCGGTGGTGAAGGGGTCGAGCGCGCCGACCACGCCGGGCAGGGTGCCGGCCTCGCGCACCAGCTCGGCCACTGCCACCTGGCGGTCCGGCGTACCGAGCTGCTGGCCCTCGGGTGCGGCGACCACGATGGTGCCGGTCGCGCCGCTCGCCTCCGGGAACTCCCGCTTCAGCGCGTCGATCGCCCGCTGCGACTCGGTGCCGGGGATGGAGAAGTTGGTCGATGTCGGGCCCATGAACGCCAGCGCTGCCCCGCCGAGCGCGGCCAGCAGGACGAGCCAGAGGACCACCACGAGCCGGCGGCGCCGGAACGAGGCCCGGCCGAGTCGGTAGAGCAATGTCGCCATGTTGGTCGCTTCCTTGGTCGTCGGATCGGGGTGTCTTGCCGGTGTGGCGGTCGGTGCCCGTGCGATGTGGCCGGCAACGGCGATCAGCTGCGGTTGGCGGGGCTTGCCGCGGGTGCCGGATGGAGTGCGCGGCGGGCGACCCGGACCAGCGCGGAGCGGAGTTCGACGGCGTCGTCGTCGGGTCGGTCGATGACGATCGCGGAGATCCCAGCGAGCAGCACCTGTGCGGCGATCTCGTCGGCCGGATCGGCCGATCGGCCGGCGAAGGCCGCGATCAGCCGGGCGGTCGCCGGTTGCAGGCCGGCGAAGGCCGGATGCTCGAGCAGGTACGGCAGGTCGTGGTAGATGAGCGCGACCTCCCGCCGGTATGTCACCACCAGGTCGACGAAGCCGTCGATGGCGGCTTCCCGCGCGGCGTCGGCATCCAGCCCGTCGAGTTGCGCGTCGAGCTCGACCAGCTCGCGGGCTGCCGGGGCGACCAGGGCGAGGAGGATCGCCTCCTTGCTGTCGAAGTGGTAGAGCAGGGTGGCCTTCGAGCAGCCGACCTCGACCGCGATGTCGTGCAGGGACGTGCCCTTGAACCCGGCCTGCGCGAACCGCTTGGCCGCCACAGCCAGGATCTCGGTGCGGGTCCTGCCGCGTGTCATCGCGCTCTCACCTCCGCGCTTCAGCGTGCCTTGACCGATCGGTCAGTAACTAACCGATCGGTCAGAATGTGAGCCGCATTACGGGAAGGACTTGGCTGCGGGCCGACCGGGGCTGGACAGCAGAGGCGTTACCGACCGTCGGTAACGCCTCTGCTGTCCAGGTGAGCGAGGGCGTGTGCCCCGAGGGGTGGCGCTGGTTACCTACCGCGCGCCGGTGGCCGGGTCGTGCACGGCGCCGCCAAGGCAGCGGCGCGTGCGGCCGGTCGGTGGGCTGGGCAGAATGGCGGGATGCGCTGGACCGTGCTCGACTCCCCGATCGGCGAACTCTCGGTCGGGATCGACGACGTCGGGGTGTGCGGCGTGCGCTTCGGCCCGGTGGAGACGGCGGCTCCGGCCGCGGCCCTCGACGTGGACTCCGACCCCGATCACCCGAGGCTGGCGGTGGCGGTCGGGGAACTGCGGGCGTACTTCGCCGGGGAGTTGACGGAGTTCGCGGTGCCGCTCTCGGTACCCCGGGGCTCGGAGTTCGAGCGGGCGGTCTGGACCGAGATGTCGAAGATCCCTTACGGCGAGACGCGCACCTACGGTGAGGTGGCGGCGGCGGTCGGCGACTCCGGCGCCGCCCGAGCGGTGGGGGTGGCCTGCAACCGCAACCCGATCCCGGTGATCGTTCCCTGTCACCGGATCGTCGGCGCCGGGGGCAAGTTGGTCGGCTTCGGCGGCGGCCTGCCCCGGAAACGCCGGTTGCTCGAACTGGAGGCCCGGGTCGCCTTCGAGCGCGCCTGGGGCTGACTCACCCTGCCGGCGGGGCCAGCCGGACCCGGCGGAGGAGTTGGGCGTTCAACGCCACCACGATGGTGGAGCCGGACATCAGGACGGCGGCGACCGCGGGACTCAGCGCGATCCCGGCCCAGGCGAACACCCCGGCGGCGAGCGGCAGCGCCACCACGTTGTAGCCGGCGGCCCAGGCCAGGTTCTGGATCATCTTCCGGTACGAGGCCCGGGACAGCCGGATGACCCCGGTGACCCCGCGCGGGTCGGACGAGGCGAGCACCACCCCGGCCGACTCGATCGCCACGTCGGTACCGGCGCCGATCGCGATGCCGACGTTGGCCCGAGCCAGTGCCGGGGCGTCGTTGACCCCGTCACCGACCATCGCCACCGTCGCGCCCCGGCGCTGGAGGTCGGTCACCTTGTCGTCCTTGTCCGCCGGGAGCACCTCGGCGAAGACCTCGTCCACCCCCGGTCGGAAACCGAGCTTTCCGGCGACCGACTCGGCGACCGGCCGAGCGTCACCAGTGATCATGGCGATCCGGCGTACCCCCTCGGCCCGTAGTTCGGCGAGCGCCTCGGCGGCCTCCGGGCGTACCTCGTCCTCCAGCGCCAGCGCACCGAGCACGCGTGGGCCGGCGTCGTCGAGGCGTACCAGGTAGAGCACCGAGGCGCCGCGCGCCGACCAGTCCGCGGTCACCCCGCCGAGTTCGGCGCCGGGCCGGGCGGCCAGCTCGCGCAGCAGCGCCGGACCGCCGACCGCGAAGTCCTGCCCGTCGACGGTGGCCAGCACGCCCCGGCCGGCCAGCGACCGGAAGCCGGTGGAGGTCGGCACGCCGCCCCGCTCGGCGGCGGCGACGATGGCCCGGGCGAGCGGATGTTCGCTGTCCGCCTCGACCGCGGCGGAGAGCCGCAGCACCTCGTCGTCAGCGCCGGCTGTTGCCGCGCCAGCTGCCCCGTCGCCGGCTGTCTTCGCGGCGAGGCGGGGGTCGGCGGCGAGGGCCGGGTCGGCGGCGAGGGCCGGGTCGGCGGCGAGGGCGGTGACGGCGTGGGCGCCCCGGGTCAGGGTGCCGGTCTTGTCGAACAGCACGGTGTCGACGGTGCGCATCCGTTCCAGCGCCAAGCGATCCTTGACCAGGATGCCGGCCTTGGCTGCCACGGCGGTGGAGAGCGCGATCACCAGCGGGATGGCCAGCCCGAGCGCGTGCGGGCAGGCGATCACCAGCACCGTGACGGTACGCACCACCGCCTCGTCGACGTCGCCCAGCGCGGACCACACCACGAAGGTGACCGCGGCCGTGGCGGCGGCGATGTAGAACAGCCAGGCGGCGAAGCGGTCGGCGAGCACCTGGGCGCGACCGCTGGACTGTTGCGCCTGGGCCACCAGCCGCTGGATGCCGGCAAGCGCGGTGTCCTCGCCCACGGCGTCGACCCGGACCCGGATCGCGGAGTCGGTCGCCACGGTGCCGGCCACCACCCGGTCGTCGACGGTACGGGAGACCGGGCGGGACTCACCGGTGATCATCGACTCGTCCACCTCGGCGGTGCCGTCGGCGACCCGGCCGTCGGCCGGTACCCGGGCGCCGGGGCGGACCAGCACCACGTCGCCGACGCGCAGCTCGGCCAGCGGCACCGGGCGTACGCCGCCGCCGGCCTCGACCCGTTCGGCCTCGTCCGGCAGCAGCGCGGCGAGTGCGGCGAGCGCACCCCGGGCCTGGCCGATCGCCTTCATCTCCTGCCAGTGCCCGAGCAGCATGATGGTGACAAGTGCGGCCAGCTCCCACCAGAAGTCGAGATCGAACGCACCCAGGCTGGTGGCGAGCGAGGCGACGTACGCGACGGTGATCGCCATCGCGATCAGCAGCATCATCCCCGGCGTACGGTCGCGCAGCTCGTGGAGCCCGCCGACCAGGAACGGCCAGCCGCCGTAGATGAGGACCACCGAGCCGAGTACCGGCCCGACCAGGGACATGCCGGGAAAGTCGAGCGAGTAGCCGAACCAGTCCATCACCATGTGGCTGGTCAGCACGATCGGTACGGTCAGCGCCAGGCTCAGCCAGAACTTCCGGCGGAACGCCTCCGGATCGTGCCCGGCATGTTTGTCGTGCCCGCCGTGCCCGCCGTGCCCGGCCTGTCCATCGTCCTCGGCGTGCTCGTCGTGCCCGGACTGGTGGTCGTGGTGCACGACCGGTCACCCCCTCGGGGAGGAAAGCGTACCGGAGAGCAGCAGCGGGGACGGACCGTTTCCGATCCGCCCCCGCTCGCCGCGTTCCGCTGTCAGCGTTCGATCGTGCCGGCGATGAAGTCCTCGACGGCCTGGTGGGCCTCGTGGTCGGCGTACTGCTCCGGCGGCGACTTCATGAAGTAGCTCGACGCCGAGAGGATCGGACCGCCGACGCCCCGGTCGAGGGCGATCTTCGCGGCCCGGACCGCGTCGATGATGACGCCGGCCGAGTTGGGCGAGTCCCAGACCTCGAGCTTGAGTTCGGCGTTCAGCGGGACGTCGCCGAAGGAGCGCCCCTCCAGCCGGATGTACGCCCACTTGCGGTCGTCCAGCCACGGCACGTGGTCCGACGGCCCGATGTGCACGTCGCCCTTGTTGATCTCGTGCGGGATCTGGGAGGTCACCGACTGGGTCTTGGAGATCTTCTTCGAGACCAGGCGGCTGCGCTCCAGCATGTTCATGAAGTCCATGTTGCCGCCGAAGTTGAGCTGGTACGTGCGGAGCAGCTCGACACCCCGGTCCTCGAAGAGCTTGGCCAGCGCCCGGTGCACGATGGTCGCGCCGACCTGGCTCTTGATGTCGTCGCCGACGATCGGCAGCCCGGCGTCGGTGAACTTCTGCGCCCAGGCCGGGTCGGAGGCGATGAAGACCGGCAGCGCGTTCACGAAGGCGCAGCCCGCCTCGATCGCCGCGGTGGCGTAGAACTTCGCGGCCTCCTCGGAGCCCACCGGCAGGTAGCAGACCACCACGTCGACCCGGGCCTCGCGCAGCGCCGCGACGACGTCGGCCGGCTCGCGGTCGGACTCCTCGACGATCTCCCGGTAGTACTGGCCCAGCCCGTCCAGGGTCGGGCCGCGCTGTACGAGCACGCCGGTCGGCGGTACGTCGCAGAGCTTGATGGTGTTGTTCTCGCTGGCGACGATCGCTTCCGCGAGGTCCATGCCCACCTTCTTGGCGTCGACGTCGAACGCCGCGACGAACTCCACGTCCGAGACGTGGTAGTCGCCGAAGGTTACGTGCATGAGACCCGGGACGCGGTCGCCCGGGTCGGCATTGCGGTAGTACTCGACGCCCTGGACCAGGGACGAGGCGCAGTTACCCACACCGACGATGGCGACGCGGACGGAGCCCATCGCGTTTGCCTCCTTTGTGTTCATCACGGCCGCTCCGACTCATTCCTGGACTACCCAGGCGGAGGCGGGATGTTCTCTGTTGACGAACCCGGGGCGGTGCCCGGGGTGGACCCATCCGGGGTCCGGCCGGAGCGCTCGTTGGCGATGAGCTCCTCCAACCAGCGGACCTCGCGCTCACAGGCGTCGAGGCCGTGTCGCTGAAGTTCGAGCGTGTACGCGTCGAGCCGTTCGGCCGCTCGGCTCAACACGTCGCGCAGGCCCTCGCGACGCTCCTCCACCTTGCGGCGCCGGCCCTCCAGGATCCGGAGTCGGGTCGCTCGGTCGGTACGGGCGAAGAATGCGAAGTGCACTCCGAACCCGGTGTCCTCGTAACTCTCTGGACCGGTCTGGGCGATCAGCTCGGCGAACCGTTCCTTGCCCTCCGCGGTGATTTTGTAGACGACCCGTCCTCGACGGCTGGTCAGCGCCGGGATCTCCTCCGCGCTGGCCGGTGTCTCGGCCGCCTCGGTGATCCAGCCGGCCGCCTGCAACCGACGCAGGGTCGGATAGAGCGAGCCGTAGCTGATCGCCGCCCGGATCGCCCCGAGCTTGGCGGTGAGTTCCTTGCGGAGCTCGTAGCCGTGCATCGGGGACTCCTGTAGGAGACCGAGGATGGCGAGCTCGAACACGAGCACCCCTCTCCGTCGGACCCGATGGCTTCCCGCCGTTGGGAGCCGTTCACCGGCCCGATGTATCGGCCCGATACATCGCACCGTAGACCCTCCGGGGCGGCGAGGCAAACCCCCCGTACGGCACGGGTCCAATTACAGTCAGTGACGGTGGTCGCCTCGTCCGGCCGGACGCAGTACTCTTCTGCCCATGCGTTCCCAGCGCCAGGTCGTCGACTACTCGCTGCAGAAGCGAGCGGTGCTGCGTGAGGTGCATTCGGGCCGGGTGGCGACGTACGACGTGTGCGACGCCTCGCCGTACCTCAAGAACGCTGCCCGGTTCCACGGCGAACCGACCGAGACACTCTGTCCGGTCTGCCGCCGGGAGAATCTGACCCACGTCCACTACATTTATGGCGATGAACTCAAGCAGTCGGCCGGCCAGGCCCGCACCCGAGCGGAGTTGTCGGTGCTGGCGATGACCCTGCGTGAGTTCCAGGTGTACGTGGTGGAGGTGTGTCGCGGCTGCGACTGGAACCATCTCGTCGAGCAGTTCCTGCTCGGCCGGGACGGTGTCTCCGGTGACGACAGCCTGGGCGCTGCCGAGTCGGCCGCGGGTGGGGCCGCGGCCGTGTCGACGGGCCACTCGGTCAGACGAAGGCGCGAGGCACGCCGGTGACCGCGACTCGTACCCCGGCCCCAGGGATTTCTCCCCGCCGGCGGGACGAGTCTTATCTCGTAAACCGGATAAGTCCGGTTTTTTCCTTTATCGCGCCATCCGTAGACGGGCATGTCCGCGTCCGGGTGAAGCGTGTTCCAACTCACGGCAACCCGGTGGTGGCGCGCATGGCCATCACCGCGACCGGCAGGGTGTGACGAATGAACTCGTACGGCGATCCTAGTTCCGCGCGCGGTCGGGCCCAGTTCCCCGGCGCGAACGGCGACCACGGAGCAGCGGACGATCCATCCCGGCGCACACGAGACGGCGCTGATGACCGCCCGGCGGGCGGCGACCGGGGGGGCTGGCCGGCCAACGGCGCGTCGGGCGCGGCGAGTGGTGGCGGCCGTGCCTCGTCCGGCCGCGCGACCCCGCCGGGGCGCGCCTCGGTCGGCGGCGGCTGGGCGGCTCCGGTCTCGCCTGCCTCGGGTTCGGCCTCGGTCGGCTCGGCCTCTGCGGGCCGGGCGCGGGTTGGTGGCAGTGCGTCGGTTCCCGGCTCGGGCGGGGACTACGGCGCCGGCGGGGACTACGGCGCCGGTCGCGCCTCCACCGGTCGCGCGAGCGTGGGCACCGCCTCGGTGAGCGGCGGCGGTGCCGGGGCCGTGGGCGGCCGGGCGAGGGTCGGTCGGGCCGTCGTGCCCGTTTCGCCGGCCGGTCCGGGCGGGCCCGACGAGCCGAGCGACTCCGGTCGGTCCGGTGGCCGGCGCGGCCGGCGCGGCCAGCTCGACGAGGCGGCGCTGAAGCGGGCCAAGAGGCGCAAGCGGATGAACCTGGTCATCGCGGCGTTCGCCGTGTTCATCATGCTGACCGGCGGTGGGGTGGTGGGGATCACCTACTACTCGACAAACGTGGTGATGCCGGACCAGATCCCGCTGCCGGTCGGCACCACGATCCTCTCCAAGGACGGTAAGAAGCTGGTCACCCTCGGGCAGCAGGCCAGGACCATCGTGCCGCTGGCGAAGATCCCGCAACACGTGCAGTGGGCGGTGGCGGCGGCCGAGGACCGGAAGTTCTACGAGCACGACGGGGTGGACTACGTCGGCATCGCCCGTGCCGCGTGGAACAACTTCACCGGCGGCACCAAGCAGGGTGCGTCCACCATCACCCAGCAGTACGCCCGGAACGCCTACCAGAACCTGGCCGACGACAGCTACCAGCGCAAGCTGAAGGAAGCGATCCTCGCCTCCCGGTTGAACGACGAGTTCGACAAGGACGAGATCATGCAGCACTACCTCAACACCATCTACTTCGGCCGGGGCGCGTACGGCATCGAGATGGCGGCGGTGACGTTCTTCGGCAAGTCCGCCGAGAAGCTCGACGTCGGCGAGGCGGCGGTGCTGGCCGGGATGATCAAGCAGCCGGTCAACGACCCGCAGACCGGGGTGAAGGGCTTCGACCCGGCGCAGAACCGGGAGGCGGCCGAAGCCCGGTGGAACTACGTGCTCGACGGCATGGTCGAGAAGAAGTGGTTGGACCCTGCCAAGCGTCCCACCGAGTACCCCAAGGTGTTGAAGCCGAAGGACGCCAGCGCTTCGGTCGGGGTGAAGACGCCGGTCGGTAACGTGGTCAACTACGTCAAGGCCGAGATGGACGAGATGGGGCTGTGCCACAACGGGGCGGTGCCGGAAGGCAGCACCAAGCCGAACTGTGAGGTCACGCTCGCCACCGACGGTTACAAGATCACGACCACCATCGACCCGAAGCTGCAGGCCGCCGCGGAGAAGGCGGCCCAGCAGGAGAAGAAGACCTCCCCGCTGCACGGCCAGCCGAAGAACCTGCAGGCGGCGCTGGTCTCGATCGACCCGAAGAACGGTGAGGTGCGCGCCTACTACGGCGGCAACAGCGGCGTGGGCATCGACTACGCCGGGGAGAACATCATCGGGGGCAAGCTGACCGGCGGGCATCCGGCGGGCTCCTCGTTCAAGGTCTACACCCTGGCGGCCGCGATCGCGGAGGGCATCTCGATCGAGTCGCACTGGGATTCCACGCCGTTCAAGCCGGAGGGCTTCAAGGACAAGATCGTGAACGCCGGCCGGAATCCCAGCTGCAAGAAGTACTGCGAGCTGATTGAGTCGACCGTCAAGTCGTACAACGTGCCCTTTTACCACATCAGCGAGAAGATCGGCCCCGACAAGATCGTCAACATGGCGCGGCAGGCCGGGATCAGGACGATGTGGACGACCGACCCCAAGGGATCGCAACCGGTCGACCTGACGAAGAAGAAGCCCGAGGAGGTCGCGCCGCACCCGTTCTTCCACGTCGTGGCGTACGGGCAGTACCCGATCACGGTGCTCGACCACGCCAACGGGCTCGCCACGCTGGCCAACCGGGGCAAGTACAACAGGGCCCACTTCATCAAGACGATCGAGCAGCAGGACAAGGAGACCGGCGCCTGGCGGAAGATCGGCGGCGCGCAGCTCAAGCCGGCCCAGCGGATCAGCACCGAGGTGGCCGACGAGGTCACCTCGGTGCTGAAGAAGATCCCGGGCGCCAACGGGGCCAACCTGGCGGGTGGGCGGCAGGCGGCCGGTAAGACCGGCACCTGGCAGTACGGCGACACCAAGAGCAACGCCGACGCCTGGATGGTCGGATACACCCCGGAGCTGGCCACCGCGGTCTGGATCGGCAGCGACGACCCGAAGAAGCCGAAGATCCGGACCGAGGGTGGCGGAGACGTCAGCGGTGGCAACCTGCCCGCCGACATCTGGAAGCAGTACATGGACGATGCGCTCTCCGGCAAAAAGAAGAGTGCGCTTCCGGACTCCAGGGGCATCGGAGACCGCGATGCCGGCAACGGCGTGAAGCCGCCGGACCCGCCGCAGTGCCCGTTCCCAATCAACGGCCTCTGCCCGCCGAACACCGGTGGTCCCGGACCCGGTGGTCCCGACAACCCCGATCTCCCCGGCTTCCCGGACCTTCCCGGTGGCCCGGGCGGCCCCGACAATCCGGGTGGCGACCCGGACGGCGGCGGGGGCGGTCGTGGCGGTGGAAACGCGACCCTGCCCAACACGACGACGGGCACCCGGGATTGAGATCCTGAAATCGGGCCACGTGGCGGCGCCCCCCCCCAGCTCCGGTCGGGGGCGCCGCCGTCTCTCCGGTCCAGGTGGGCGTCGAAGCTTACCGGCAGGGCCGGCGCGACCGGATTGCCGGCTGGCTTCGGTGCTCGTCGCGACGGCCCGGATACGGCAGGATGCGTAGTCATGAGCGCGCAGTCGCCGGCTGGCATCGACGAGCCTGAGAATGTCGACCCCCCGAAGGCCGACCATCCGTCCCGGTCCGACGGCTTCGTTCGCGGGCTCTCCGAGGCCATCGGCGGCCCGGTCGGCGCACACGCAAGCGGCAGCGAACGCCGGGGCACCCAGGCCAGCGGCCGGTTCTGGACCGCCGCCCGGATCGTGCTCGCGCTGACCTGCCTCACCCTGGCTCTGCACTGGGTGCAGAAGTCGCCCTGCCAGGACGGCGCCTGGCAGAACAACGTCCAGTACACCCGGTTCTGCTACACCGACGTGCTCGCCCTCTACTACGCCGAAGGGCTCAACGAGGGCAAGGTCCCCTACCGGGACCATCCGGTGGAGTACCCGGTGGTCACCGGCTACTTCATGGGGGCGCTCGGCCTTCCGGTGCACAGCGTCGGGGTCGACCGGCCGGATATCAACCAGGCACAGTGGTTCTACAACCTCAACGCGCTGGTCCTCGGCGCGCTCGCGGTGGCCACCGTGGCGATGATCCTCGCGTTGCGCCGCCGCCGGCCGTGGGACGCCGCGATGTTCGCGCTCTCCCCGGCGCTGCTGGTCACCGCCACCGTCAACTGGGACCTGCTCGCCATCGGGTTGGCCGCGATCGGCATGTACGCCTGGGCGAAACGACAACCCCTGGCCGCCGGCATCCTGCTCGGGCTGGCCGCCTCCGCGAAACTCTGGCCGCTCTTCGTGCTCTGGCCACTTCTCCTGCTCGGGCTGCGTACCGCGCGGGTGAAGGAGATGGTGGTGACGATCGGTTCGGCCGTCGCCACCATCGTGGCGGTGAACCTGCCGATCGCACTCCTCTACTTCGACAACTGGCGACGGTTCTTCGACCTGAACAGCGAGCGGGCGGTCGACTGGGGCACCCTCTGGTACATCGGCCGCTACCTGGACAGCAAGTGGAACAGCGGCAGCCCCGGCGACCAGGGGCCGTTCCAGTGGCTCAGCAACAACATCCCAACCCTGAACACCCTGTCGTACGCCCTGATCACCGTCGCCTTCCTCGCCATCGGCGCGCTGGCGCTCTTCGCGAAGCGTCGACCCCGGCTGGCCGCGCTGGTCTTCCTGATGGTCGCGGCGTTCCTGATCTTCAGCAAGGTGTGGTCGCAGCAGTTCAACCTCTGGCTGTTGCCCCTGCTGGTGCTGGCCCGGCCGCGCTGGGGAGCCTTCCTCGCCTGGCAGTTCGCCGAGATCGGCTACTTCGTCGCGTTCTACGGCGAGTTGCTCGGGGCCGGCGGCAAGCAGGTCTTCCCGGAGGGGGTCTTCGTACTCGCCGCCACCCTTCGGCTGACCACCGTGGTGGTGCTCTGCGTACTGGTCGTCCGGGACATCCTGCGGCCCGAGGGCGACCCCGTCCGCGACACCTACCTCGACGACCCCGACGGCGGGGTCTACGACGGCGCACCGGACGCATCGTGGCTGGCCCGACTCCGAGCTGGCCGGCCGACGCCGGCCGAACCGGCACCGGCCACCACCTGAGTCCCGCCCGGGCGGAGCCGGGCAGGACCCCATCGGGGCGGGATCGACGGGTACGGCCGGGATCAGAGCCGGTAGACGACCGTCTCCCCGACGTCCTCCCGGCTGATCCCCAGGCTGTCGACCGGCAGGTCGACGGTGGCCTGCAACGGAGTGCCGGCCACCCGCTCCCGGAGCACGATCACCGTACGCACGCCCATGCCGCGCAGGAAGTCGATGCTCGGCTGGTCGGGGAAGTTCGCGGTGACCTGGCGTACCTCGGCGAGCCGCTCCGGGGTGAACCCGCTGCCCCCGTTGACGATGTCCTGGAACCGGCTGGTCGACCAGAGCATCACGTGCTGGTCGGTCTTCTGATCCGAGGGGAGCACCAGGATCGGGCCGTTGGCGACCCGCATCGACGCGGGCTGTACCGGTACCACCGGGTGCGGCGTGGTGTTGAGCCCCTCGGCCAGCACCAGCACGATCGGCAGCAGCGTGACCAGCCGGAGGAACGGTCCCGGCCGGGGCGGCACCCGTTCGGCGGCCGAGATCTGCCGGGCCCGCGCCGCGTACGCGCCGACCGAGCCGGCGGCGAGGACGCCGAGCAGCAGGGTGACCCAGATCATCAGCCGCCCCGGGGTACGCAGACCGTCCCAGCCGGGCAGATGCTCGAAGAGCGGCTGGTAGGTGTAGGTGCCGCCGAAGAACCGGGTGCCCATCGCCAGCACCCCGCCGGCGAGTACGGCCGCCAGCAGCAGCAGGCGTTGGCGTACCGTCCAGATCGAGAAGAAGAGGCCGGCGAGGGCGAGCGCGAAGAGGACGTACCCCGGCAGCAGGGTGGTCTCCGGTAGCCCGGGCAGCCCGGCCCGGACCGGCTCGTGCAGGTCGCCCCAGATCAGCGACTCCGGCGGGGCGGTGAGGAAACCACCCGGCGGCGGGGAGTAGTTGTGCAGCTCCTCGGCGGTACGCCGGGCGTGGGGGTGCAACTCGGCGACCTTGAAGTACGGGATCGCCAGCAGGCCGCCCGTCGCCGCGAAGATCGCGCCGCCCCAGAAGTCGGCCAGCAGCAGCCGGAACCCGAACCACCGCCGCCGTGGCCGACGCAGGATCCGCCGGACCAGCCAGCTCAGCAGCACCACGACCACGATCAGACCCATCACGTACGCGAAGGCGAGGCCGATGCCGAATCCGAGGCTGAGCTGCCAGGCAGCGACCAGCCAGCCGGCGAACGCCCAGCCGGAGCGTCGACGTTCGGGCCGGTAGCCGTGCCGCAGCGACCAGCCGTGTCCCCGGGCCAGCATGGCCAGGGCGAGCGGGATGCCGCCGTTGGAGAGCACGTGCAGGTGACCGGCCTGACCGAGCAGCCACGGCGCGTACGCGAAGCTGATCCCCGCCACGACGGCGCCGATCCGCCCCGCCCCGAGTTGCCGCACCAGCGCGTACGCCCCGAGCACGGCGAGCGCGTGGGCCAGTACGAAGAGGATGTTGTAGCGGAGGATCGCCGCCTCCGGACCCTGCCCGATCATGCCCGCCGGGGCGTACCCGAGCAGGGTGTCGGAGAAGGCGAAAGTCCAGGTCTCCGGGAAGAAGGCATTGCTCTGCCAGAGCTGGGCCGGCTTGGTCAGCAGGATGTGCCCGGACCAGGCCACCTGCCAGGCCTGTAGCGCCGGGTCCCAGTAGTCCTGCGGCAGGGTGTGCCGGGGATAGCGCAGTGTCGGCCAGGTCATCAGGACCGCCAGGGCCAGCGCGCCGAGCCCGGCCAGGGTCCACTCGTGTACCAGTCGACGACCGACCGCCCGACCGATCCGCCGGACCCGTCCGGGTACCACCTCGGGAGCTGGCGCGAACGCGGCGAACGGATCGGCGGGCTTCGCCGGCTCGGCTTCGCCGGCCGCCTCGCCCTTCCCGTCCCCGGCGTCCTTCCCGTCCTTGCTTTTCCCGTCCTCGGCGTCCTTGCCGTTGCCGTTCTTGCTTTTCCCGTCCTCGGCGTCCTTGCCGTTGCCGTCCCCGGCGACGGCGTCCTTGCTGGTCTGGTC
Organism: Plantactinospora sp. B6F1; assembly: GCF_040120695.1. NCBI lineage: Bacteria > Bacillati > Actinomycetota > Actinomycetes > Micromonosporales > Micromonosporaceae > Plantactinospora > Plantactinospora sp. B6F1. The sequence goes on from NZ_JBEEAC010000002.1 coordinate 257,576, forward strand.
CCCGCCGCTGTCGGGCTGCGCCGGGTCCCCGGGCGGGGTGCCGGTGGGGGGCGAGCCGTCGCCCGCGTCCGGTACGGCCGACCGCAGGATCGCGGTGGTTCCGGGTTCGGTCGACGCCGCCCGCGTGCCGCCGTCTGCCGCCCGCGCGCCGCTGACCCCGGAGTCCGGGGCGGTGGGCGCATCGGATGCTGCCGGGGTCTCCGCCGGCCCGGTCGTGGCCGCCTCGTCCGGGGGCGGGGCCGGATCGGTGCCCGTCGGCGTGCCGGATCCGGTTGTCTCGTTGGCGTTGGACTGGTCCGTCGACATCGGGTCCCCGCCCCTATCGGCCCACGCGGTCACGAAGATAGGCGATGTCCGCGGCCTGGCCGTCGACCCCGCCGGGGGTCTCGACGATGACCGGCGCACCGGCCGCCCGGACCACCGCCACCACCAGCTCCGGATCGATGGTGCCGCCGGTCAGGTTCTCATGGCGGTCCCGGCCGGAGCCGAAGGCGTCCTTGGAGCCGTTGGCGTGGATCAGGTCGATCCGGCCGGTGATCGCCAGCACCCGGTCGACGACGTTCAGTAGCTCCTCACCGCCCGCGTGCGCATGACAGGTGTCCAGACAGAAGCCCACGTCGTACTCGCCCACCGCGTCCCAGAGCCGGGCCAGGTTGTCGAACCGGCGGGCACAGGCGTTGTCGCCGCCGGCCGTGTTCTCGATGAGCACCGGAACGTCGTGCCCACCGGACTCGGCGGCCTGGGCGAACGCCTTGCGCCAGTTGTCGAATCCCCTGGCGAGGTCGTCGCCCGCGTTCACGTGCCCACCGTGCACGACCAGACCCTTGGCGCCGATCGCCGCGGCGGCGGTGGCATGGCCGAGCAGCAGCTTCCGGCTGGGGATGCGGATCCGGTTGTTGGTGGTGGCGAGGTTGACGACGTACGGCGCGTGGACATAGAGGTCCACCTCGGAATCACGCAGCCGGGCCGCGTCGGCCCGTGGCCGCGGTGTCTTCCAGTCCTTCTGCGGATCGGCGAGGAAGAACTGGACCGCGTCCGCCTTCCGGAGGGCAGCCTCGTCCAACGGATCCGTGGCGTCGACATGGGCTCCGATACGCATGGAGGCGAGCCTACGTCGCGCCGGCCGGCCGGGCGGGGACGGGCGCACCTCTCCGGCCCGGCAGCTCGGCGGCGCGGCCCCGGGGCGGTACGCGTCACCGCCCGGGGAGTGGATCGTTTCTCCAGGTGAGATCCGTTCGCCCGGCGTACGGGCCGGGCCGGGTCGATCCACGAACTGTGCCGGAAGAGGAAGACGTGGTCCTGTCACTCCGACGCCGCCGAGCCACCGCGGTGGTCGCCGCGCTCTTCGCGGGCGCGCCACCGCTGCTGTTCGGCTTCGCGGCCGGCGTGCCGGAGCCGCCGTCCAGAGCCGGGATGGTGCCGGCCGGGGTCTTCCCCGCCGGGTCGGTCGGGCGAGTCGAGGTGGGGTCGGTGCCGCGTGGTCCCGACGTGGCCGACCCCCGGAGCGCCGGGGCGCCGCAGGATGCGGCGCCGGGCAGCTACCCTCCGCCGCTCGACCGACCCGGCGGGGCTGCCGCCGTCCCGGTGGATCCGGCCGATCCGGCCCGGCCCGCCGGACAGGTCACGCTGCTGGCGCTGGTGGCCGCCGTTTGTGTGGTCGGAGTCTCGGCAGGAGCGATTCGGGCAATTCTCGCTCAACGCACAAGACAGATGGTTATCGCGTAAGCTGACAATACAATAGGCTCCGCGGGGCGCCTTCCATCCAACTCATCGGTGTGGTCGTTCCTCCCCAGGTCCCACCCAAAGAATGCGGACGGGATGCGCCCCGCGGCTCTGCGTTCAGCAGCCTCCTCCGGTCACCGCGACCGGAGGAGGCTCCTGTCGTCGGTCGGCGTCCGGCGGCGTCGCCGGTCATCGCCGGACCGGCCAGGCTCGCCGGGGCAGCCCGGCTCGCCGGGTCCGCCGACGTCCTCTGCCGGTGCACCGGGTATTCTGCTCAGGTTGTCCGTGGCGTGCCGGGATCCCTCCCGAGACCGTACGGGCAACGACGCATGACCTCCTGCCACGGAAGGACCGTGGCCGCTAGCCCAGAGGAGGTGAGCACGTCTTGCGTCATTACGAGATTATGGTCATCCTCGATCCAAGCCTCGAGGAGCGCACCGTCGCCCCGTCGCTCGACACGTACCTCAACGTGATCCGGACCGCGGGTGGCTCGGTGGAGAAGCTCGACGTGTGGGGCCGCCGGCGCCTCGCGTTCGAGATCGACAAAAAGGCCGAGGGAATCTACGCCGTCATCGACCTGCAGGCGACGCCTGCGGCGGTGGCCGAGCTGGACCGGCAGCTCCGACTCAACGAGTCCGTGCTGCGCACCAAGGTCATCCGGCCGGAGACGCGCTGACGCGTTTCCGGCACGCCCGGATCAGCCTCATCCGTCCTGTCGTACTGCTCTGGCAGCCTTTCAGGGACTGATGAGTGCGCGAGGAGATGGTCATGGCAGGAGATACCACCATCACGGTCATCGGCAACCTGACCGACGACCCCGAGTTGCGTTTCACCCCGTCCGGCGCCGCGGTCGCCAAGTTCCGGGTCGCCTCGACGCCCCGGTTCATGGACCGGACGACGAACGAGTGGAAGGACGGCGAGCCGCTCTTCCTCTCGTGCACCGTCTGGCGGCAGGCCGCCGAGCACGTCGCCGAGTCGTTGCAGCGCGGCACCCGCGTGATCGTGTCGGGCCGGCTGCGGCAGCGGTCCTACGAGACTCGTGAGGGTGAGAAGCGCACCGTCATCGAGCTGGAGGTCGACGAGATCGGCCCGTCGCTGCGGTACGCCACGGCGAAGGTGCAGAAGATGTCGCGCTCCGGCGGCGGCGGGTTCGGCGCCTCCGGCGGTGGTGGGGGCGGTGGCCAGGGCGGCGGAGGCAACTTCGACGACCCGTGGGCCACGGCGGCTCCGGCCTCCTCGCGTTCGTCCGGTTCGGGCGGCGGAAACTTCGACGACGAGCCCCCGTTCTGACCCGCGTGCGGAGCACTCGGGATCGCAAACCAGGAGCAAGAGCAATGGCAAAGGCTGCGGCACTGCGCAAGCCGAAGAAGAAGGTGAACCCGCTCGACAAGGACGGGATCACCTACATCGACTACAAGGACACCGCGCTGCTGCGCAAATTCATCTCCGACCGCGGCAAGATCCGCGCTCGGCGGGTGACCGGGGTCACCTCCCAGCAGCAGCGGCAGATTGCCCGTGCGGTCAAGAACGCGCGTGAGATGGCGCTTCTGCCGTACACGGCCACGGCGCGCTGAGGGGAGGCACCGACATGAAGATCATCCTGACCCAGGAGGTGTCGGGCCTCGGTGGCCCCGGCGACATCGTCGAGGTCAAGGACGGTTACGGCCGCAACTACCTGCTGCCGCAGGGCTTCGCGATCGCCTGGACGAAGGGCGCGGAGAAGCAGGTCACGGTCATCCAGCGGGCCCGCGCGGCCCGGGAGATCCGGGACCTCGGTCACGCCAACGAGGTGAAGGCCCAACTTGAGGGTCTCAAGGTCAACCTGACCGCGCGCGCCGGCACCGGCGGGCGGCTCTTCGGCTCGGTGACCCCGGGCGACGTGGTGGACGCGGTGAAGGCGGCCGGCGGGCCGTCCCTCGACCGGCGTCGGCTGGAGTTGCCCGGCGCCATCAAGTCGGTCGGCAGCCACCAGGTGCGGGTCAAGCTGCACCCGGAGGTCACCGCTCGGTTCGACCTGAAGGTCGTACCGGGCAAGTAGCCGGCCCGGCGACAGACAGCAGTTCCGGGGTGCCGTCCGATCGGGCGGCACCCCGGAGTCGTCTTTCCGGTCTTCGAGAGTCGTCTTTCCGGTCTTCGGCGACGGGTAGGGCAGTCCCTCCGTCAGCCGGGCCAGCGTCCGGGGGCGGTGGGCGGGCAGCCGGGATCCCGGGCACGCCCGGCGGTCCCGGCTTGCAGTGGCGGTCGGCGGACCGCGTCAGCCGATCGGTTCACCGCTGATGGCGCTGAAGAAGACGGTCGACAGCCCTCCGCCGACGACCGCGGCCGCGAGCCCGACGGTCACCGCCCGCCAGGTGCGGTTGAACCAGCGCATCAGGGCCGCGACCACCAGACCGGTGGCCAGCGCGGCGAGGAACCGGGGCACCCCGGCCAGCAGGGCGGCGATGGCCTGGCCGCGCTCCGACTCGCAGGCGCCGGAGGCTCCGGGTACGCAGTCCACCGGCACACTCCCGTCGAGCGTGAGTACCCAGACGAAGACGGCCAGTACGGCGACCGCGTACCACGCGACGGTGTAGAGAACGGCGGTCAGTGGACCGCTGGGGCGCGGATCGAGCAGATCGTCTTCGAGGCGTCGACTCAGTGGGCTGGGGCGGCCGGTCCGGGTCGCCGAGGGGACCAGGCTGCCGCTCGGCGCGCGCCGACGACTCGTACCCGTTCCGCCGACACCCCGGGCCGAACCCACCGTACCGGCACGGCCACGACCCGGCGCCGGTCGCCGGACCGGCGTGGTGGGCTCGCTCGCCCGACGCGCCGGCGACACCGGCCGGGCCGAGGGCGGGTACGCCACCGCCGGAGAGCGCGGAGCCGAGTCCGGGATGCCCATCCAGCGTGGGTCGTCGCCGGCCAGCCGGGTGCCGGACCAGAACCCGTCACCGCCGGTCGGCTCGGTACCGGCCGCGTGCCGGGAATCGCCGTCGGTAGGGATGTCGCGTCCACCACCGGCATCCCTGGCCAGCCCGGCGAGTTCTCCGTGCCGCCACTCGCTGGTGTCGGTGAACCGGTCCCACTGGCCGGTGTCGGTGAACCCGTCCCACCGGCCTGCATCGGCGCTCCGGTCCCGGCGGCGGCCGGCGACGGCAGCCCTCGGCGACTCGGAGTCGGTGACCGGGTCCAACATACCGGTGTCGGTGAGCCGGTCCCACGGTCCGGCGTCGGTACGCCAGCCCGTGCCGGCTCCGGCGTCGGTACGCCGGCCCTCGCCCGCGGCCTCCCCGCGCCATTCGGGCCGGGCACCGGCGTGTCGGCCCGGGGCACCCCGCTCGTCAGCGCCCCGGTGTACCGGTCCGGCATCGTCCCGGTGCCGGCGGACGGGCTCGGCGTCCGGGGCGCGTCGCCGTTCGCGGGCAACGGGACCGGCCGGACCCCGCGGCGGATCGCCGCTCCGCGTCCGGCGGCCGGTCCCGGCGCCCGAATCGCCTTCGCCGGGTGACCGCACCCAGCGAGCGGTCGCTCTCGCCTGTTCGGCCTCCGAGCCCGGCTCGACAACGGTGGCGGTGTCCGGCCGCTCCGCCACCTCGGTCGGCTCCTCGGCGCGGTGCCGGGAACGCCGTCCGGCGGGTGGCGGTCGGCTCGGATCGTCGGGCTCCCATCCGGCGGCCGGCGCGGCACGGCGTCGACGCCCAGGCGCGGGCTGCGCCGAGCCGTACGCCGGGTCGGGCTCCCGCTCGTCGGCCGGACCCCATCGGCTGGGCGCTGGATCGTCGGGCCGGCCCCATCGGCTGGGCTCCCGCTCGTCGGCCGGACCCCATCGGCTCAGCGTGGGATCGTCGGCCCGGCTCCGCTGGCCGGGCGTGGGATCGTCGGCCGGCTCCCGCCAGCCGGGTGGGGTGTCGGCCCGGCCGCGGCGACCGCTCGACGGCGGATCGGCGGCTCCGGTACCCCAGCCGGAGGTGGGTACGCCGGTCGGGTCGTCGTCCGGTTCGGCCCGGCGTCGTCGGCCCCGGCCGGATGTCGTGGGGCGGTCGCCGAGCGGTCCGCTGTGCGCGCCGGCACCGGTGGTGGGCGCCGCGGCGGCCCATCCGCCGGAGGTGGGCGCGTCGGCGATCCATCCGCCGCTGGTCGGTGCCGCGCCGCTGGTCGGTGCCGCGCCGCTGGCTGGGGGTCCGCCGACCCACCCGCTGGTGGGGGCAGCCTCGACCCAACCGCTGGTTGGCGCGGCGGCGGCCAGGTCGTCGACCTCGCCCCCGGGCCAGCCGGCCCCGGCGCGACGCCTGCCGCGCCGGCCGGGCACCCCGGTGTCGGTGATCTCGCTCCGCGTGTGCTCGGTCGAGGCACCGCGCCGACCGGCACCGTCGCGCCATTCCGCACCGTCGCGCAGACCGGCACCGTCGCGCCAACCCGTTCCATCGCGCAGACCGGCACCATCGTGCCAGCGGTCTCCGGTGCTTTCGCCGCCAGGTGTCTCCGCAGCCGGACCGCTCGGACCCCGCCAGTATTCGCCGCTGCTGTCCCAGCTCACCTCCGGGGCGACCCGTCGACGCCCGGACCGTCGGCCGCCCTCCGTCGCCGGCTCGGCCGCCGGGCCGGTGTGATGGTGTCGGCCCGCGTCGCCGCGATCCGGCTCGGACTCCGAGGTCCACTCAGGGGTGTCGGCGTACGCCCGGGAGGAGCGGGGCTGGGGCGGCTCAATGGACTCCCGGGCCCAGGACGGTGTGTAGCTGTCGACCGGGTCCGGCGCGCCACGGTACCGGGCTCGCCGCCGGCTCGGCGTGCGATAGGCGACGTCGGGACGCGAGTAGGGGTCCTCCGGCCAGGCCGTCGCCGGGTCGCTCCGGCCGCCGCCGTCCTGCCACTCATGTCGGGCGAGCTCACCCCGCCCCCGATCCCGATGGTCCACAGCCGAGGCGTGACCTTTCTGGTTTAGTCGATCGAGAGGAGTCTGCTAGGTCGTTCGCGAGTAGCCGTACGCAAGATTGCCGTCGCCCGATGATACGCCGTCCCGGTAGCCCGAATTTGACCTGTTTCTTTCCTCCACATGGTGGGGATCGAGTCGGCGCAGGTCAGGCCCGTTACAGGCTACCTTCCCCAGTCGGTATCCACAGCCTGTGCACAGGGCCGCGCACACCTCGCCGGCAACCATCCACAGGTTGTCCCGAACTCCGTCCACCGTCGTGCTTGAGTCCCTGACCTCGACGTCCGTATCGTTGCCCCCTGACCCTGCCACCGTGCCGACATCTCCCCCGGTCAACGCGGCTGGCCGGTCCGGGTCCGGTCCGTCGCCGACCGGGTCGCGGGGCAGTCGAGAAATGTCGTACCTCGGCGGTTCGCTGGGAGCCAGCCGGTGTGGCGGAGGGGGATGCCGTGTCGATCACCGACGACGTACGAGGGGAGTCGCGCCCGTCACGCGGAGAGTCGCGACCGCCGACGCCGCCGTCGGACGTCCCGGCGCCGCGCGACGGCCAGTTCGACAAGACCCCACCGCAGGACATCGCGGCCGAGCAGTGCGTGCTCGGCGGGATGCTGCTCTCCAAGGACGCCATCGCGGACGTCGTGGAGATCCTCCGGACCACCGACTTCTACCGGCCGGTGCACTCGACCGTCTTCGACGCGATCCTGGACCTCTACGGTCGCGGCGAGCCGGCCGACGCCATCACCGTCGCCGCCGCGCTTGCCGACTCCGGCGACCTGGCCCGGATCGGCGGTGCGCCCTACCTGCACACGCTGATCGCCAGCGTGCCGACGGCCGCCAACGCCGCCTACTACGCGCGGATCGTCGGCGAGCGCGCGGTGCTGCGCCGCCTGGTCGAGGCCGGCACCCGGATCGTGCAGCTCGGCTACGGCTCGGCCGGCGGCGGCGGGCGGGATGTCGATGACGTGGTGGACCTGGCCCAGCAGGCGGTCTACGACGTCACCGAGAGGCGGGTCAGCGAGGACTTCGCGGTGCTCGCCGACATGCTCCAGCCGACGCTCGACGAGATCGAGGCGGTCGGTGCGCAGGGCGGGGTGATGACCGGCGTGCCTACCGGCTTCACCGACCTGGATCGGCTGCTCAACGGGCTGCACCCGGGGCAGCTGGTGATCGTGGCCGGCAGGCCCGGTCTGGGAAAGGCGCTCTCCCTGGACACCCCCCTACCCACGCCCAATGGTTGGACCACCATGGGCAGGGTGCGAGAGGGCGACTATCTGCTCGGCGCGGACGGTCGGCCCACCCGGGTGACCCACGCGTTCGAGGTGATGCACGGCCGGCCGTGCTACGAGGTGGAGTTCTCCGACGGGTCGGTGATCGTCGCCGACGCGGAGCACCTCTGGAAGACGACGACGCGCGCCAGCCGTAGGAGTTCCGCCACGCTACAGGAGCGGGTCGGTCGCGAGTTCGCGCAGATCGTTCCGCAGGCTGTCCGAACCCTGCCGGACGTGGTGACAACCAGACAGATAATGCACACACTCCGTACGCGGACCGCCGGCCGCCGGCCGACCCACGCCGTCGAGAACTGCGCCCCGCTGGAGTTGCCCGAGCGCGAACTGATGATCCCGCCGTACGTTCTCGGGGTCTGGCTGGGCGAGGCGGGTCACCGGAGATTCGGATCCCCGGTCGGCCGGCTGCGAGATCTCGAAGCTCTGGGCAACACGCACATTCCCGGCGAGTACCTGAGGGCCTCCGAGGCCCAGCGACGTGCTCTGCTCGCCGGGCTGATGGACACCGACGGCACCGTCGCGCCGGCCGGCAACCTCCAATACACCTCGACGTCGCGCCGGCTGGCACTCGACGTGCACGAACTCGTGGTCAGCCTCGGATACCGGTGCAGCATCACCGAGGAGCGCGTGCGGGGCGCGGGGCCGGCTACGGCGTACACCTTGACCTTCAGCACGCCGGATGAGATCTTCCGACTCGAACGGAAGCGGGAGGTGCACCGCGACCGTCGCCGGGCAACCACGACCGGGTCCCGGGTGCGGCACATCGTCGCGGTACGCCCGGTGCCGAGCGTCCCGGTGCGCTGCGTGACCGTCGACAACGCCGACCACCTCTACCTGGCCGGCCGGTCGATGATCCCGACACACAACTCGACGGCCTCGATGGACTTCGCCAGGAACGCCGCGATCCGCCACAACTGCGCGAGCGCCATCTTCTCGCTCGAAATGAGCAAGGTCGAGATCGTGATGCGACTCCTGTCGGCCGAGGCCCGGGTGCCGTTGCACGTGCTGCGTAGCGGGCAACTCTCCGACGACGACTGGACCAAGCTGGCCCGCCGGATGGGCGAGATCAGCGAAGCGCCGCTCTTCGTCGACGACACCCCCAACATGAACCTGATGGAGATCCGGGCCAAGGCCCGCCGGCTCAAGCAGCGGCACGACCTCAAGATGATCGTGGTGGACTATCTCCAGCTGATGAGTTCGCCGAAGCGCACCGAGAGCCGCCAGCAGGAGGTCGCCGAGCTGTCCCGAGGGTTGAAGCTGCTGGCCAAGGAGGTCGAGTGCCCGGTGATCGCGGTCAGTCAGCTGAACCGTGGCCCGGAGCAGCGTACCGACAAACGTCCGCAATTGTCCGACCTGCGCGAATCTGGTTGTCTGACGGCCGAGACCCGGCTCATCCGTGCCGACACGAACGCCGAGGTCACGCTCGGCGAGCTGATGGCGCACGGCGCGCGGGAGATTCCTGTCTGGGCCCTGGACGAGAAGTTGAGGTATACCGCCCGGACTCTCACGCACGCGTTCCCCAGCGGGACGCGTCAGGTCTTCCGGCTGACTCTCGCCTCGGGCAAGCAGATCGACGCCACCGGCAATCACCCGTTCCTGACGTTCGGCGGTTGGGTTCCCCTGCGGGAACTCACGGTCGGCGCCCCCGTCGCGACGCCTCGGCACATTCCCCCGCCGCTGGCCATCCGACCGTGGCGAGAGGCGCGCGTGATCATGCTTGCGCACCTGCTGGGTGACGGATCCTTCGAACGGCGGCGGCCCGTCCGGTACGCCAGCCAGGACGAGGAGAATCTTGCCGCCGTAACGGCAGCGGCGGAAGACTTCGGCATCACCGCGATTCGCGACGACTGCACGGCGGCCCGGGTCAGCACCCTCCGTCTTCCCTCCCCCCACCGTCCGGCTCCGGGGCGGCGGAACCCGATCGCCGAGTGGCTGGACGGCCTGGGGCTGTACGGGCTGCGCGCGCACGAGAAGGTCGTACCATCCGACGTTTTCTCGCTACCCAAGGAACAGATCACACTCTTCCTGCGGCACCTCTGGGCGACGGACGGTTCGGTCACCGTGCACCGGGCGGGCAGGGGCGGGCGGATCCACTACGGGTCGACCAGCCGCCGGCTGCTCGAAGACATCTCCCGCCTGCTGCTCCGGTACGGCATCACGACGCGGCTGAGCGCGGTTCCGACCGGGACGCACCCGACCCGGTACACGCTGGAGATCTCCGGGCGGGACGATCAGCTCCGGTTCCTGCGGGAGATCGGGGTGTACGGCGAACGGGGCAGGGACTGCGCTCGACTGATCTCGGCCATCCAGTCCACGGTCAACAATGCCAATGTCGACACCGTGCCCCGCGAGGTGTGGGGTCGGGTGCGGGAGGTGCTGACCGAGCGCGGCGGGACGCATCACGAGTTCGCGCTGACCGAGCGCGGCGGGACGCATCACGAGTTCGCGCTGACCGAGCGCGGCACGTCGCACCGCGAGTTCGCCGCCTCCCTGGAGATCCAGGCCAGCGGGAGCGCGCGGCGGAAGCGGGCGCCGGGCCGTGCCCGGCTTGCCGAGGTCGCGCAGGTGCTGGACTCTGCGGACCTTGAGCTGCACGCCACCAACGACGTCTGCTGGGACGAGGTGCGTTCCATCGAGCCGTTGGGCGAACGCGACGTGTACGACGCGACGGTGCTCGGCGTACACAACTTCATCGCGAACGGGATCGCCGTACACAACTCGATCGAGCAGGATGCCGACGTCGTCATCCTGTTGCACCGCGACGACTACTACGACAAGGAATCGCCCCGGGCCGGCGAGGCGGACTTCATCGTCGCCAAGCACCGCAACGGACCGACGGACACCGTCACCGTCGCCGCCCAACTCCACCTGTCCCGGTTCGTCGACATGGCCATCGTCTGAGCCCGCCCGGCCCAAAGGTGCCCGGCCCGAGGGTGCTCTGTGGGCAGCACACCTCACCGGCCCGCCGCCGTCGCGGGTGGGATGGTGCCCACCGCCTCGGTGACCAGGGTGGCGAGGGACGTGTCACGCCGTCCAGCCCCAACCAGCTCCGCGAAATGGCGAGATCCCCGCACCGGCAACGCGGGCCTGCCCGTCGAGGCGACGCGCGAGGTTCGTTGCCGGTGCGGGGATCCGCGAAGACCCCGACCAGCCGGCCGAGCCGGTGAGCCGCCCAGCGGCTGCGGCCCATACCCGCCCAGCGGCTGGGGCCCGAAACCGCCCTGCCGGCGGGGCCGGTCAGTCGAAGAAGTCGTTCAGGAAGCCCTTCCGCTTCTTGTGCCGGTAGTGCCCGTGATAGCCGTAGTGCGGCTGTCCGTACGCCGGGGCCGGTGCCGGCGGGTACCCGTGGCCGGGCGGCGGCGGTGGCGGCGGCGGTACGTGGCTCGGGCCTCCGTAGGCGGGCTGGTGCGGGGCCGGCGGCGGAGGCGGCGGGTATCCGCCCCCCGGGGCGGGTGCCTGCTGCGGCGTCGGCGAGTGCTGCTGACTCCAGTTCGCCTCGGCCTCGAACAGCTTCTCCAACTCGCCCCGGTCGAGGAAGATGCCACGGCATTCGGTGCACTGGTCAACCGTGACGCCGCTGCGCTCGTACTGGCGCATGTCGCCACGACACTTGGGACAGGTCATCTGCATCACCCGACGGTACCCGGTCGAATCACCTACTTCCCGTCAGCGCGGCCACCACTTCCGAGTCCGGTACCTCGTGGAAGTCGTCGTAGTAGCGGCTGACGGCGCTGAAGTCGGCCGGGCGCTCCGGGCAGACCACCTCGTCGGCGGCGCGAAGCAGTATCTCGTACGCCTGCGGCGCGCCGACCGGGACGGCGAGCACCACCCGTCGGGCCCCGAGTTGCCGGGCCACCCCCACGGCCGCCCGCGCGGTGGCGCCGGTGGCCAACCCGTCGTCGACGATCACCGCGGTCCGGCCGTCCAGCCGCAGCGGCGGCCGGTCCCTGCGGTAGAGCCGCTCCCGCCGTTCCAGCTCGGCGGTCTCGGCCCGGACCACCGCGTCCACCTCCTCCGGGGCCAGCCGGTCGGCGATCTCCGCGTTGAGTACCCGCAGGCCGCCCGGTCCGACGGCCCCGAAGGCCACCTCGGGCGCCTCCGGCAGGCCCAGTTTCCGGACCACCAGTACGTCCAGCGGAACACCGAGTCGATCCGCCACCGCCGCCGCCACAGGCACGCCGCCCCGGACCAGCCCCAGGACGACCACGTCGGGGTCGCCGCCGATCGACCGGAGCAGGTCGGCGAGTGTCGCCCCGGCCTCCGCCCGGTCCCGATAGGTCGCGTTCATCAGGAGCCGCCGGAGAAATCCCTGGCCTTCGCCATGGGGAGGAAGGAGCGGTCAGGTGTGGTGTGGGTTTTCGGCATCGCGTCGACTCCTCTGCGTCGGCGGGGACTGTCGGTCTGTGTCGGCTGTATGCGGCAGTGTCCTGCTGTGCCTGCTGTGCCTGCTGTGTTGGCGCAAGTGTCGGAGACGGCCCGGCTTCCCACCACGGGAAGCGTCAAGCCTCAGGTTTACGCCCCGTTGGCCGACCCTGCTCGGCAGACACCCAGAAAAGCCGTCGGGAGAGCGCGTGGCCCGCCTTCGGGCAGTTCCCGGCTCGGCGCCGAAGCCGCGTTGCCGGCCCCACCCGTCGAAGCCGGTGGCGGGTCACCGCAGGTTGCCGAGCTGCCAGCCGAGGGCGGCGGCGCCGAGTCCGACGGTGAGGGTCCCCAGTACGTTCAGTATCGCGCGGCCCCGTCCCCCGGGCCCGGCCCCGAGCAGGTGCACGGTCTCGTAGCCGAAGGTCGAGTACGTGGTCAGGGCACCACAGAACCCGGTGCCGAGCAGCGCGCCGACCCAGCCCGGCAGGGCGCCGCCCGCCCCGGCGACCAGGCCAAGCACCAGCGAGCCGGCGACGTTGACCGTGAACGTGGCCCATGGCGCGGGCCGCGAGCCGCGCTCGACCAGCCAGTTGACCGCGAACCGGCAGACCGCCCCGAGGGCACCGCCGAGCAGTACCACCGCCCAGCTCAGCATCGCGGTCCCGCCCGCCCGGTCACGATGCCCGGCCCGGTCGCGACGGCCTGCCCGGTCGTGACGGCCTGCCCGGTCACGATGCCCGGCCCGGTCGTGACGGCCTGCCCGGCCACGACCGCACCCGGTCCGCCGCCCAGATGCCGAGGCGGACCGCGGCCAGCGCTCCGGCGAGCGTGCCGAGCAGGTAGCCGACGGCGACCCCGGGACGGCCGGCGGCGAGAAGCGCCCGGCTCTCCACCGCGTACGTCGAGAAGGTGGTGAAGCCGCCCAGGATTCCGGTACCGAGGAACGGCCGGACCAGCCGGTGCGGGGTGGCGGCCGTGGTGACCAGTCGCATCAGCAGGCCGATCAGGGCACACCCGGAGAGGTTGGTGACCAGGGTCGCCCAGGGTACGCCGGTCGCGGCGTGCGGCCAGAGCACCGCCAGCCCGTACCGGCCGGCCGAGCCGAGCGCCCCGCCGAGGGCGACCACGGCGACGACATCCCAGCCGGGCCGGTACGGCGACGCCGCCGGCTGGTCGGGTTCGTCCGGCTCGTGGGGCTCGTTGGGGTGGGACGGGTTCACGGGTTGGCCGTCGGCACCGGTGTGCGGCCGGAGTCCGGGCTTGCCTGCGGGGTGCGGGCGAGCCTGAGCGCGGGGACCCAGCCGAGCAGGGCGACCGGATAGAGCAGGTACCCGAACCGGGTCGACGGCATCAGCAGGATCGCGGCGAGCAGCCCGTACCCGCAGAAGAGCGCGGCCGAGGCGGCCGTGCGGGGCGGGCGGCGCAGCAGTAGGACGGCGATCAGCAGTCCGGCTGCGACCAGCAGCGCGGCGGCGACCACCCGGCCGGCCGGCAGCGCCTGCGCGATCAGGTACCCGGGGAACGGCGACGCGGCCGGGCTGCTGAGCAGGCCGTGGCCGAGCGGAAAGCGCAGCACGTTCTCGACCAGCGCGGCCGAGTCGACGAGCTGGGCCGGGACGAGCGCGACGAGCGGCAGGCCGACCGCCCCGACAGCCAGCCGCAGCCCGGTCCGCGGGCCGCCCCGGACGACGGCGTGCACCAGCAGGACCAGCGCGACCGGCCAGGCGAAGAGTTTCAGGGCCGCGGCCAGCCCGACCGCGAGCCCGGCGCCGAGGTAGCGGTCCCGGGCGGCGCAGGCGAGGGCGAGCAGGCAGAGGGCGAGGACCGGCAGGTCGTCACCGCCGGTCGCCAGGGTCAGCGCGCAGACCGGCAGTACCGTCCCGAGCTGCACCGCCCGGACCAGCGCGGCGTCCCGGGCACCGGCCCGCTCCGCCGGCAGCGTGGCGGGTTCGCCGGCGATCGTGCCCGCCGGCGGTGGGACGGGCCCCGGCGATGATGACCGGGTACCGTCGGCGACCGCCGCCGGGCGGCGGAGCAGCAGCACGGCCAGACCGAGCGCGACGGCGGTGGCGAGGGCGAACCAGATCCGGGCGTCCGTCCACCACGCGGTGCCGGCGACGGCGCGGGGCAGTCCGAAGAGCGCCATCCCCGGCTGGTACGGGGTGTAGCCGAGAAGTTGCTCGCCGCCTGGCAGTGCGGCGATGGCGTCCCGGGTCAGGTACGGCGTTCCGTGGTCGAGCAGCCGGGTGCCGGAGTTCTCGACCACCACCACCTCCTCCTGGGCCCGGTCCAGCCGGCCGCCGACCCGTTCGACCGCCTGCCGGACCAGCGGCAGCAGTGCGGTGGCGGCCCAGACGGCGACGGTCAGCCCGCCCCGGGCGGCGGTGCCGGCCAGCCTGGACTCGGGCCGGTGGCGCCGGACCAGGAGCTGACCGAGTACCGCCAGCGTGCCGAGCAGGTAGCCGGCGGCGGCGATGCTGCCCCAGGCCCGGTGCGGCAGCAGGGTGGAGGTGGCCGCGGTGATTGCGGCGAAGCCGGTGGAGAGGAGGTAGAGCACCAGGTCGGCGGCGAGACCACCGGCGGCCCGGTCGGCCCGGCGCCAGTAGCCGCGGCCATCATCCGCTGAGATGTCCAGTTCGTCCGTGGCACTCACGCGGGCAAGTGTGGCAGACGTCCGGTGGCACCCGTGTCGGTGACGCCGGCACCCGTGGCGGTGACGCCGGTGGCTGCGGCAGGCGCTGGGCCAGCTAGGCCCCCAGGTGCGGCAGGCGTTCGGGGCGGCGGGGGCCGGGGCGGCGGCCGGGGGAGAGCCGGACCACGGCGCCCTCGTCGTGCAGTGCCGGGGCGAGCGTGCCGGGGCGACCGCCCGCCCCCTGGTGCAGGGCGGCGAGCAGCCGGGCGGCCGGCATCGGTCGGGCGAAGAGGTGGCCCTGCCCGGCGGCGCAGCCCAGCTCCCAGAGCGCGCGACGCTGCGGTTCGCTCTCCACGCCCTCGGCGACCACGGTCAGGTTGAGGCTGCGGCCGAGGTCGACCGTGGACCGGATCACCGCGGCCGCTTCTGCCGAGGTTTCCATCGCGGTCACGAAGCCCCGGTCGATCTTCAATTCGTGTACGGGAATCCGGGACAGCACCGACAGCGACGAGTAGCCGGTGCCGAAGTCGTCCAGGGCGAGCCGGATGCCCGCGTCCCGGAGCTGCCCGAGCACCTGGTCGACCACCTCGAGCTGGCTGAGTGTCAGCGTCTCGGTCAGCTCCAGCACCAGCCGGTCGGGCGGCAGGTCGTGCGCCCGCAACCGGGCCAGTACGGCGCCGGGGAACCGGGCGTCCAGCAGGCTGCGTGGTGAGACGTTGACCGCCACCGGCAGGTCGAAGCCGGCCTCCCGCCAGGAGTTGACGGCGATCAGCGACTGGTCGAGTACGGCCTCGGCGAACGCCGGCAGCAGCCCGGACCGTTCCACCGTCTCCAGGAACCGGAGGGGGTCGATGGTGCCCCGGGCCGGATGCCGCCACCGGGCCAGCGCCTCGGCGGCCACCACCTCGCCGCTGCCGAGGTCGACGATCGGCTGGAAGTTGACGGTGAACTCGTGGTCGGCCACGGCCCGGGGCAGGTCGCCGCCGAGCGAGAGCCGGCCGAGGTCGGCGGTGTCCCGGGCCGGTGCGTACGTGGCGATCCGCCGTCCGGACCGCTTGGCCTGGTACATCGCCACGTCGGCGCGGCGCAGCAGTTCGGTCATCCCGCCGCTGCTCGGTGCGACCGCGATGCCGCCGCTGGCCTCGACACTGATCCGCATCCCGTCCAGCTCGATCGGCTCGTGCAGCGCGCTGAGCAGTGCCTCGGCCCGGTGCGCGGCGACCGCCGGCGCCGGCAGGCCGTGGAAGAGCACCGCGAACTCGTCGCCGCCGAGCCGGGCGACCAGGTCCTCGCCCTGGACAGCGCCGCGCAGCCGCTCGGCCACCTGGATCAGCACCCGGTCACCGGCGGCGTGCCCGAGGGTGTCGTTGACCTCCTTGAAGTGGTTGAGATCGATCAGCAGCAGCGCGACGACCCCCTCGGCACGGCGCTGGCCGAGCCGCTCGGCACCCCGGTCGAGCAGGTGGCGCCGGTTGGCCAGGCCGGTCAGCGCGTCGTGCGCGGCGGCGTGCGCGTGCTCCTCGGCCACCCGGTTCAACTCGGCGTACGCGGTGGCGTTGCGGACCGCGGTGCAGAGCGCCGAGGCGAAGGTACGCAGGGTGTACTGCTCCCGCTCGGAGAGTTTGACCGGCCCCCGGAAACGCAACCGCAGCATCCCGATGTCGCTGCCGTCGTACCCCTTCATCTCGATCGGGATGACCGACCCGTTGATAGTGGAGGGAGCCGCAGTGAGCCCGTCGTACGTGACGGCCTCGCTGTTGCCCCGCACGGTGCGTCCGTTGGCCTGCAACCCCACCTCGACCTCGTCGGCGGAGAAGAGGACGGCGGCTTGGGCGACAGCCGTGTGCAGCACAGCGTTGATGTCCACCACGTTGAGCGCGTCCGTGGTGTGCGCCAGGTCCTGCCAGGCCTGCCGCTCGGCCCGGGCACGCACCCGAGTCGAGTACGCCAGGTGCAGGCTGAGCGCCAGCGGCGGCACGGCGATCAGCAGCCGGGTCTCGATCGTCAGGAGAACCAGCGTCGAGACGGCGACGACGAATCGCATCAGGAAGCCGATGAGTCTGAGGTCCCAGTTGGCGCTGAACTGTTTGCGGATCTTCGTCCGGCTCGCAAGCGCGATAACCGGAATGGCGATGGCTTCGTCGAGAACGACCAAGATGGCGAACGCCGCCGCGAGTGGTAGGACCATGCGCTGTACTTCACCGGGTGGCCAGACCCATCCGAGGACCGTCAAGGTGCTGCCGGCGGCGGTCGCCATCAGCGTGTTCTTGCTGATCGTGAAGACTGCCTTGATCAACGGCAGGTGCAGGAGACGGACCACGACGGCGAGGCCGATCCCGGTGCACAGCACCATCCATGAGGTAGGTGCCACAGCGATACCGATGACGATGGCGGTCTCGTTCCAGGTGATGGCTTGGGTGGCCGAGCGGATCCGGATGGGAGCCTTCACGGTGGCGCTGATCACGACCGTGAAGACCAGCGTTGCCACCGTCGCGAGATCAGCGACCGACCGGGGCGGGTCGGCGATGACATCCACGATGGCGAGGGCTGTGGCGGTGCCTGCGCAAACAGCGACGAGACCGATGAGCGGCAGGAGCCGCTGATCAGTCTCGTTGTCGCGTCGCTGCACCTGACTCACATCGGTTCCTGACGTCACCGAGACGAACTGCTTGGTAACCGTAGCAACCGAACGCTGTCAGTGTGTTGGTCGAATCTCTCTCAGTACCACTCGCTGCCGCGCATCGTCGCCACTCCCTTCGCCGTACGGGACCTACGTAACGCCCGGAATTCGGGGATTGCCCCTTATCGGGTGCCGCGTCCGATCGATGAGCGAAGCTTAGGACGAGTAACAGCTGGTTAGCGACAATAAATGTCGGTATAATCAGTATTAGCCAACTAGCTCAGCATTCGCTACGCTCTGTCCGTATCTGGAGACTGAGAGCGCTAGGTCAGGTGCGTACCAACGTTAGGAAGCGGGGCTGCCAGGCTTCCCTTCGGATGCCCGCTCCCGAGGGGTCTGGGGGAAGGCCTGATTCGCTGACCGCAAAGATACGATCACGCAGCGCCGCCAGTTGGCGGTGTCGTTGATTGGTGCGACCGCACTTATGTGATTGGCGTCGAGTCTCGGCGAACCAAGCAGCAGTCTCCATCGGCTGACCTGGTAGAACTCGCTTCGTGTCCATCTGCTGACCCTGGGTTTCCCCTCATGATGGCGCATCTACCATCCTTGATGTTCGCCTCATCGGGGGCGAGTTGCTCCGTCTCGCGCACAATGGCCAAAATGACGCTGATGAATGTGGCCGTGTGTGGGTCGATAGACTGCATGGGGTCACGCACAACTCGTCGCTTTTGGGCGTTCTGGGGCAGTAGATGATTGAAGTCCGGCTGCTTGGACCGTTCCAGGTCGTGACCGACCGGAAGTCCTGCCACTCGGCGCGCCGAAGCAGCGGCCCGTACGGCCTTGTTCTGATGGTCCGCGAAGCGTACCGTCGTTCTAGCTTTCCATATGGAAAGTATTATCCGTAGGGGGAGTTGGTCGATGGTTGGCATGGACCCGGAGCGGGCTGCACGAGAACTTGCCAAGGCTGACCAGCAGCTACGTCGAGGCGCGGCGCTAGTGCTGCTCCCGCGCTGGTGGCAGCCGGCAGGCGGCTTGTTTTTCGTGCTGCTGTGGGCGAGGTGGGATGTCCCGGAGCCAGCTCGGCGTTGGTATGCGCTGCTACTTCTCGTAGTTATCGCCGGACTCGTGGTGGGCATGGTGCGACTGCGGCGGAACGCGCGCGCCCGACCGCTGCGGATGAAGAGCGGCTGGCGTACATGGGTGTTGATCTGGATCGTCGCGATCACGTCCTGCGGCGTCGTACTCGGCAGCGGCCTGACGCTACGGAGTCTTGCGGTTCCGCTGCCCATCACGGTGAGCAGCATCGTGGTGGTTAGCGCACTCATGCTGATGAAGTGGAGTGGTCAACGCTGGGGAGGTAGCTATCTTCAACGGGTCAGCCGGGGCCAGTGGTGAGCGGCGATCCGATCAGGCCCGATCCGGTCATCAGCACCACGACCCGGCTGTCGTTGATGGCTGTGCTCGCCGGGGTGCAGGCAGTCGAGTTCGGCGCGGTCCGCGACGCCACCGGCTTGAGTGACTCGGTGGTCTCGAAGCAGGCGGCCGCGCTCGAAGCCGTTGGCTATCTGACGATTCGCAAGGGACATGTGGGACGCAGGCCCCGCACCTGGCTCTCGCTCACCCCTGCTGGACGGACGGCACTACGCAGGCACATCGCGGCGCTGCGTCGGATCGTGGACCTCGCGGGCGGTTGAGCTGTATCGAGGCATCGAAGCCCGGGCCGACGTCGCGGCGGTCACCGCCCGCCACAGGCGTGCTGCGACGACCTGGCCGGTAGGCTCGCGGACGTGACCGAGTCCGCGCACCTCACCCACGTCGACGCCAGCGGATCGGCCCGGATGGTCGACGTCTCCGCCAAACCGGTCTCGGTGCGCCGGGCCGTCGCCGCCGGCCGGCTGCGTACCACCGCCGAGGTGGTCGAGTTGCTGCGCCGGGACGGGTTGCCCAAGGGCGATGCCCTGGCCGTCGGTCGGCTCGCCGGCATCATGGGCGCGAAACGCACCCCGGACCTGATCCCGCTCTGCCACCCGATCGCCCTGCACGGGGTGACCGTCGACCTGGAGCCCGGCGTCGACACGGTCGAGATCATCGCGACGGTCCGGACCGCCGACCGGACCGGCGTCGAGATGGAGGCGCTGACCGCGGTGGCCACCGCCGGGCTGGCGCTGGTCGACATGGTCAAGGCCGTCGACCCGGCGGCCTCGATCGAGGGGGTACGGGTGCTGCGCAAGGAGGGCGGCAAGACCGGCGACTGGATCCGACCGGCGGACCGGCCGTGATCCGGGCGAGGGTGGTGGTCGCCTCCAACCGCGCGGCGACCGGCGTCTACGCCGACACCAGCGGCCCGCTGCTGGTCGAGGGCCTGACGAAGCTCGGCTGCCTGGTCGACGAGCCGGTGGTGGTGCGCGACGGCGATCCGGTCGGCGTCGAGTTGCGCCGCGCGGCGGCCGAGGGCGTCGACGTGGTGCTGACCAGCGGCGGCACCGGCATCAACCCGACCGACCGGACCCCCGAGGTCACCCGGGCACTGCTCGACTACGAGATCCCGGGCATCGCCGAGGCGATCCGGGCGCACAGCCGGGACAGGGTGCCGACGGCCGCGCTCTCCCGTGGCCTGGCCGGGGTACTCGGCCGGATGCTGGTGGTGAACCTGCCCGGCTCCACCGGTGGCGCCCGGGACGGGCTTGCCGTACTCGGGCCGATCCTGGAGCACGCCGTCGACCAGCTCCGGGGCGGCGACCACCCGCGTACCGACTGAACTCGTCGGCGGGCGGTCGTACCGCGAGGATAGGCTCGGACGGTGAACGTGAGAAGCACGCGGCAGGGGGCCCTACCCGAAGCGGGTGGGGCGGCGTGAGCACCGAGGCGGCCGTCGCCGCCGATCCGTCGGCCGGTCCGCCGACCCTGGACTGGGTCGAGGCGCGGTCCAGGGTGTACGACGCCGGCCGCGCCGCCGCACCGGTGCCGGTCGAGTTGCCGGTCGCCGAGGCCGACGGCCAGACCCTGGCCGAGCCGCTGACCACCCTCACCGACCTGCCCGCCTTTCCGACGTCGAGCGTGGACGGTTGGGCGGTACGCGGCACCGGGCCGTGGCGGCTCGTCGGCCGGGTGCTCGCCGGCAGCGCGCCGGCACCGCTGGCCGAGGAGGGCACCGCCGTCGAAATCGCCACCGGTGCGATGCTGCCGGCCGGTGCGGCCGGAGTGCTCCGGGTCGAGGAGTCGACGCGTACCGCCGACGGGCTGGTCGCCGGCACACTGCGGCCGGCGCCGGAGTGGCGGGCCCCCGGCGAGGAGGCGCATGCCGGTGAGGAGCTGTTTCCGGCCGGTACCCCGGTCGACCCGGGCGTGATCGGGCTCGCCGCGTCGTGCGGCTACGACACCCTGCGGGTTCGCCGGGCGCCTCGGGCCGCTCTGATCATCTTCGGTGACGAGTTGCTCACCGCCGGCCGCCCCGGTGCCGGCCGGGTACGCGACTCGCTCGGCCCGGCCGTCCCCGCCTGGCTGCGCCGGTACGGCTGCACCATCACCGCCGCCGACGTCGTCGGTCCGGTGGCCGACACCCTGGAGGCGCACGTCGAGGCGCTCCGCCAGGGACTCGCCACCGCCGACCTGGTCTGCACCACCGGTGGCACCATGCACGGGCCGGTCGACCACCTGCACCCGGCCCTACGCGACCTGGGTGCGGAGTACGTCGTCAACACCGTGGCCGTGCGCCCGGGCTTCCCGATGCTGCTCGCCCGGGTGACCGGGCCGGACGGTCGGGCCCGGTTCGTCGCCGGGCTGCCGGGCAACCCACAGTCGGCGATCGTCGCGGTCGTCTCGCTGGTCGCCCCGCTGCTGGCCGGGCTGTGCGGCCGGGCGATGCCGGAGCTGCCCCGGGTGACGCTGGCCGAGCCGGTGGCCGGGCGGGGTGACTACACCCATCTGGCGCTGGTCCGGGTGGACCCCGCCGACAACACCGCCAACCCGGTCCGGCACGTCGGTTCGGCGATGCTGCGCGGGCTCGCCGGGGCGGCCGGATTTGCCGTGATCGCCCCGGGTACCAAGGGTGAACCGGGTGATCGGGTGCCGGTCGTCCCCCTGCCGCTGCTGCCCGGAGAGCGCCCCCAGCAAGGAGTGTGAGATGAGCGTACGGAGCGAGCCGGCCGTCGACACCGGAGCTGTGCCGTCGACCGGCCGGTTGCATGCCGCCGTCGGCACCGCCCCGCTGGACGTCGCCTTCCACGAGTCCGTGGTCGCCGACGCGGCCGCCGGTGCGGTGGTCTCCTTCCAGGGAGTGGTACGCGACCACGACCACGGCCGCTCGGTGCTCCGGCTGGAATACGAGGGCCACCCGAGCGCGGCGGACGTGCTGCGGGAGGTGGCCGCCGAGATCGCGGCCGATCCGGACGTACGCGCGGTGGCGGTCTCGCACCGGCTCGGCCCGCTGGAGATCGGCGATGTCGCCCTGGTGGCGGCGGTGAGTACCGCGCACCGGGCGGCGGCGTTCTCGGCCTGCGCGCGACTGGTCGACGAGGTCAAGGCCCGGCTGCCGGTGTGGAAGCGGCAGCTCTTCGCCGACGGCACCGAGGAGTGGGTGAACTGCCCCTGACGCCCGGGTCCGGGGCTATCGCTGGCTGGCGAGTCGGCGGTCGAACCGGGCGTGCTCGGCGTAGAACGCCGGCTCCGCACCGGGCCGCCACGGCAGCGCGGCGACCAGCAGGATGATCGCCAGGGCGAGCGAGTTCTCCATCAGCGCGCCGAAGAAGCCGTCCTGGTAGTGCGACACCTCCGGCAGTTGGTGCTCGTACGGCCAGATCGGTGAGATCAGGAAGAGCAGGTAGAGCCCGAGCGCGGCCGCACCGTGCCGCAGGCCGGTCAGGGTGGGGAACCAGATCGGTGTGCGCAGCCCGGTGATCGTGTTCGGGCCGTTGGCGGCGTTCGGCAGTGGAGGACGCGGCCAGGGGCCCCGGCTGGCGGCCCGGCGTCGGCTCGCGGCGTCGGCGAGGATCAGGATCGCCGGGATGACCCAGACCAGGTGGTGCGACCAGGAGATCGGGCTGATCACGTTGGTGGTGAGCCCGACCAGGGTGAACGCGGTCAGCTCGTCGCCGTCGGCGTGCGAGTGCGAGGCGCGGGACAGCCCGAGCGCCAGCAGCAGCATCGCGAACGCGAGCCAGAGCAGGGTCGGGGTCTCGATCGAGTCGTAGAGCCGGGCGAGCACACCGGCCAGCGACTGGTTCGGCGTCATGTCCGCCGCGCCGACCCGCTCGGTCTGCCAGAGCACCGACGTGAAGTAGGCGGTCGACTCGCGGCCGGCGATCGCGAAGGTGCCGACGGTGACGGTGATCGCGGTGCCGACCGCGGTCATCGCGGCCCGCCACTGCCGGGTGATCAGCAGGTAGACGATGAAGAGCGCCGGAGTGAGCTTGATCGAGGTGGCCAGGCCGATCCCGATCCCCGCCCAGGCGCCGCTGAAGAAGAGCCGGCGCAGCGGTCCGTCACCGGCGGTGATCCGGCTGCCACGTCGGGCCCGCCAGCGCAGCGCCACCAGGTCGGCCATGACGAGCCCGAAGAGCAGCAGGTTGACCTGGCCGTAGCCGAGCGTCTCCCGGGCCGGCTCGATGGCGACCGCCATCGGCACGGCGAGGCCCAGAGTGAACCAGAGCGACCAGCCGAGCCGGTCGGTGATCGGCTTGAGTAGCGCGGCGAGCACGACCGCCAGGGTCGCGACACTGGCGATGATGTTGATCCACCCGGCGAGGCCGAGCGGGATGCTCGCCATCGGCAGCATGACCAGGCCGGCGAAGGGCGGGTAGGTGAAGCCGAGGGTGGTCCTGGGTGCGATGAAGTCGTAGAGCTCGTGTCCGCCCGCCCACCAGACCACCGCGCCGTGGTAGATCTTCATGTCGAAGAAGTTGTACGGCCGTCCGAACGTGGCGATGGCGAGCCACGCGGCGTAGCAGACGACGGCGACGACGCCGATCCGTACGACTGCTCGACGGTCGATTCCACGAGCAAAGCGGCGGACTGAGGCGAGGCGGCCTAGCCGTCTTTCGACGGTCGCCGGCATGGCGTGGCCACCCCCGTACCGATGTCGGTCTTCCGCCCAGGTCCTCCAGGGAGCCTAGAACGGTGGGTCACTGGAATGCCTCCCGCGTTATGCGACCGTGTCCGATCCCACACTGGTTCGCGACATTTCCACCGCGTTAACGCAGGGAGTGCGGTTCAGGTGTTTCACAGCCGCTCAGTCAGGTGAAACTAGCATATGTCCGGCATGGACCATGCGCCGATCGGCGATCCCGACCCCCGGCGCCCCGGGAACATCGGCAGCCCGGGAAACCACCCGGCAACCCCGGAACCGGCCCTCGCCACCAGGCCTGCGGCGGTCAGCCCGGCCCCGGACGTGCGGCGATCAGCCCGGCAGCCGCCGGCCAGCCGCTGCGGAGCGTACGGCGATTCGCGCGTCACGGCGGGCGCCGCGTACCACCCGGCGTACCCGTCGACGACCGCTGCCCACCGCGTGGCTGGCCCGCCAGCCCAGCCCGGGCCGGCCCTCGGTGTCCGCCGCCGCCAGCAGCAGCCCGCCCATCAGTCCGAGATTCTTCATGAAGTGGATCTGGTGGGTCTGCCGCTGCGCCGGGTCGTCATGTTCCCAGAACGGATGGCCGGCGAGGGTGGTCGGCACCAGCGTACCGGCCAGCAGTGCGGCGGCCGGCCGGGTGAAGTGTCCGGTGGCCAGCATCAGCCCACCGAGGAGCTGGGCGACACCGTTCGCCCGGACCAGACTGACCGGGTCGGTCGGCATTCCCTCGTGGATGCCCTGCAACAGCGGGGCGACCTTGCCCGTCACCCGCTTCGCCCGGTCCACGTGCAGTTCGGGATTGGCCACGGCGCGGGCGCCGCTGACCACGAAGATCGTGCTCAACAGGGTACGAGCCACCGTGCGTACGGGTTTCATGCCCAAGTCTTACCCGATCGCACCGTTCTTCACCCCTCGAAGTGGGAGACTGGACGGCGCGGTCGCGGTACCGTCGCGAACTGTGACGATTGTGCGGCTTCGCGCAGAGGGCCCAGCCGACGCCCTGGCGATCCGTCAACTGCTCGCCGAGGCGTTCGCCGGCCCGGACGTCCGGCTGCCCCCGGAGGCGCGGCTCGTCGAGGCGTTGCGGGGCAGCGGCGCCTGGCTGCCCGAGCTGTCCATGGTGGCCGAAGTCGACGGTGAGCTGGTCGGTTACGCCCTGCTGAGCCGGGTCGAGGTGTGGCCGGGCGCCGTGCCGGCGCTGGCGCTCGGCCCGGTGGCGGTGCGGCCGGCCCGGCAGCGCCGAGGGTACGGCCAGGATGTCGTCCGGGCCGCGCTCGACGCCGCCGCCGAGCTCGACGAGCGCCTGGTCGTGGTGCTCGGCACCCCCGCCTACTACCGCCGGTTCGGGTTCTCCCCGGCCGCCCGGTTCGGCCTGACCAGCCCCTGGTCGGGCCTTGGTGATCCGTGGCAGGCGCTGGTGCTGCCGTCAGTGGACGGCTCCGACGACCCGGTGCCGAGTGGCGAGGTGACCTTTCCGCCACCCTGGTCCCAGGTGTGAGTCTCCGCCCGGTCGGCGAAGGTGGTGGTCGGTCGCGGGTGCCGCCGCCTCGCGGGGGGCTGGTCGCGGGGGTGGTGGCTGGTCGCGGCGGCGCCGGCCGCCCCGCTGCCCCGGGTGTCGACCGGCAGGTCCGCCGGGGCCGCGGCGGTCGCGGGACGCGCCGGGCGGCGCGCCGGTCAGGCCGGCTGGGTGCGCAGGTACCGGCCGAAGTGCGGGACCGTGAAGGCCACCGTGCCGCGCTCACCCGAGTAGATCAGCCCCTTCTTGATCAGTGCGTCCCGGGCCGGCGAGAGGCTGGCTGGCTTGCGTCCCAGCGAGCGGGCGATCTCGGCGGTGGAGACGGCGGCGTCCATGTCGTCCCGGTGACCGCCGCCGGTGCCGTCGTCACCGTCCGGCGCCGCCACCAGCGAGAGCGCGGCCATTGCCCGCATGTACTCCCGCTCCGCCGGGGTCGCCCGCTCGAAGCGGGAACCGAAGAACCCGACCGCCAGCTCGGCCTCGGCCTCGGGCGCCGCGACCCGTACGTCGGCGGCGGTCACCGGTGACCGGGGTGCGGAGTCCCAGGTGGCCTTCCCGTACGCCTGGACGAAGTACGGATAGCCGCCGGACTTCTCGTAGAGCAGGTCGAGGGCCTTCGGCTCGTACTCGACCTGCTCTCGGGCGGCGGGTGCGCAGAGTGCCTGGTCGGCGGCGATCCGGTCCAGCCGGTCGATGCGCTGGTAGCGGAAGAGCCGTTCCGAGTAGGACTTGGCGGCGGAGAGTACGGCCGGTAGGTGCGGCAGCCCGGCACCGACCACGATCAGCGGCCCGCCGAGCTGGGACAACTCGTGACACGCCGCGCAGAGCCCGGAGACGTCCTCCGGGCCGAGGTCCTGCATCTCGTCGAGGAAGACCGCGACCCCGGTGCCCACGTCGGCGGCGACCTCGGCCGCGTCGGTGAAGAGTTCGACCAGGTCGATCTCGATGTCGCCGGAGTCGGCCCGGCCGCTCGCCGCCGGTACGTCGATGCCGGGTTGCCAGCGGTCCCGCAGCCGGGTCGCCCCGGCTCCCCGCCCCGCTGCGGCCGGAGCCGAGCGCAGCGCGAACGCCTTGAGTACGCCGAGGAAGTCGTCGATCCGGTCGGGTGCCCGATGCCGGGGCGCCAGCTCCCGGATCGCCATGTGCAGGGCGGCGGCCACCGGACGCCGGATCGACTGGTCCGGGCGGGCCTCGATCTTCCCGGTTCCCCACAGTCGGTTGATGGCCTGGGAGCGGAGCGTGTTGAGCAGCACGGTCTTGCCGACTCCGCGTAGGCCGGTGAGGACCAGGCTGCGCTCGGGGCGGCCCCGGGCGATCCGCTCCAGCACGATGTCGAAGACCTCGAGCTCGCGCCCCCGCCCGGCGAGTTCGGGCGGGCGCTGGCCGGCGCCCGGCGCGTACGGGTTGCGGACCGGATCCACGTATCGCACGCTATCGGGTCATCTAGCTGGGACGCTAGACATCCGTAGATCGGTGTACCCGTGTCGCGCCCGGGAATCGGACGTCGCGGCGTCGCGGCGACGGCCCTGGAGCCGTAGGCCGGCGCGGCGGAAAGGTGCGGGCGTCGAGCGGAAGGTGCGGGCGTCGAGCGGAAACTAGGGCTGTCTAGCGTGGACGCTAGACAGCCCTAGTTTTGCTTACCGAATCGGATCGGGTGCTGCTCAGCGTCGCTTCAGGCAGAGCACGAAGTCGCCCAGGTCCAGCGAATCGTCCCAGACGTAGTTCGCGTCCGACTCCGGCGAGCCGAAGATCGGGTCGTCCTTGCACTGCTTCGGGTCGGTGGTGAACGGGATCCGGGACAGCACCTCGTAGGTGTCCGGTCCACACGGCACCTTGCGGAGCTTCGGCTCGTCGTCGGTACCGTCGTTGACCAGGCAGTCGCCCACCGCGTACCGGTAGGACGAATTTGACGGGGTGCTGGCGGGACGGCTCGGAGTCGACCCCGAACTGCTCGGAGCGGGAGCCCCGGTGCCCGGGCCCGAATCCTCGCCGGACTGATTGACCAGCCACCAGGTGCCGCCGCCGAGACAGGCACAGAGCAGCACCAACACGATGCCACCGACGATGAGGGCGATCTTCAGCCCGCCACCGGACTTCGGCCCGGCGCCGGGCGGACCGCCCGGCACACCCGGCGCACCGGGAGCGCCGCCGTACGGCGCCCCGGGCGGACCGGGCTGCGGCTGGGCGGCCGCCCCTGGGTACCCGGACGGGTACGCCCCACCGATGGTCGGCGGCTGCCCCCAGGCCGGGCTCGGGGCATCGCTCGGCTGCCCGTGCCCGGTGCCGGCCGGCTGCGGGTTGCCGGGAGACGGGTGGCCAGTCGATGGGTAGCCGGGCGACGGGTAGCCCGGAGACGGTGGTTGCGGCGGATAGCCGGGCGATGGGTAGCCGGGCGATGGGTAGCCGGGCGATGGTGGTTGCGGCGGATAGCCGGCGTCCGGAGCCGGCGGATAGCCAGGGCCGGGCGACGAGGGCCCCGCTGGTGGCGGCGGGCCGCCACCGGCTGGCGGGCCCGACGAGGGATACGGGTTGGGATCGTCGGGCTGCCCACCGGCGGGTGTTCCGTAAATCGACATGCTTCTCCTGGATAGGGCGCACGCCCCGACCGCGTCACGGAAACCCGGGGTGGCAGGCGCAGGGGTCGGGGTGGGCGCAGGGATACGCGGCAGGTCGCTCGGACCCCCGCTCGTCGCGTCGGCGTGCCGGATGCCGGCACACCGGGAAACTATCGTTTCCGAAGGCAGAGCACGAAGTCCAGTTCGTCCAGCTCGCTGTTGAAGAAGTAGAAGTTCGTGTAGTTCTGCACCTGGGAGCATTTGGTCTTGGCGTCCGAGGCGCCGGTGGTGACGCCGTTGTAGCGGGCGAGCACCTCGTAGGTCTGTGGCGCGCACTTCGTGATCGCCAGCTTCGGCGCAGCCTCCGTACCCTCGTTCCGGACGCACTGTCCGGCCTTGACGAACCGCGCGTCCGTGGAGGGCGGATCCGGTGCCGCCGGCGCGGTCGTGGGTGCCGGCTGCTCGACCGGATAGCTGGCCTGGTCGGCCGGCTCCTCGGTCTGCTCGTTGGCCGGTGGCAGGGCGTCCGACGGCGTGTCGTCGCGGCCGAGCAGGTAGACGCCGATCGCCGCACCGCCGAGAACCAGCACCGCCAGCCCGACCAGGACGGCGGCGAACGCCCGGCTGCCGCCACCCCTCGGCATCGGGTCGGCTGTCGAGGTGGACCACGACGGGTCCGGGACCGGCGTCGCCCACACCGGATCGGCGTCGGACGTGGTCCACCCGCCCGGCGCCGGAGCGTACGGCGCGGATCCGCCGGAGTGGTGCGGCGACGGAGCGTACCCGACGTCGTGTCGCTGGGTCGGTGGATAGTCGGCGCCGGGCGTCCCCGAACCCGGGGGCGTGCCCGGACCAGCCGGCTCCGGATATCCGGCCGGATATCCGGGATGGCTGACCGGGGAACCGAAACCGTCCGGTGGCGCGGACGGCTGTCCACCACCCCAGTGCCCCGGACCGCTCGCGTGGTCCTGATCGCCCCAGGGGTCGACCGGCTGGCCGTACTCGTCGGTGGTCTGCCGGTCCGGGTCGTTCCACGATTGCGCCGGACCGGGGTACGGTCCGCCGGGCGGTCCGTAGTTGGCCATCGACTGTCCTCCTGGTACGGATCGGTGAGAGGCTCGCCACCCGCCTGGGACGAGCCTGCTGTGTCACCGTAGCGTGGCCCCCCAATGAGCCCACCTCCCGGAAGTGCGCCAACCTCGCCGCGAAGCGTGTCAACCTCGCGGCGAAGCGGGCCGACCTCGCGGCGAAGCGGGCCGACCTCGTGGCCCGGCGCCGGCTCGGCCGACGGGTGCCCTGCCCGCGCCTCGACCCGGTGGCGGGGCGGGGCGTGACCCCGTGACGGGGCGGGTCGTGACACCGGGCGTGGTGGCGGCGGCCGGACTCCTCGGCATCCTGCTCGGACCGCTGCTGCGCCGGCAGATCTTCCGGTACGTCCTACCCGGGGGACGGAGCTGTCCGCACTGCGCGGCGTTGCTCGGCGTGCCGACCCGGTGGAACCCGCTGGGCGTGCCGTCGCCGACCGGGCGTTGTCCGCGCTGCCGGGAAGCCGTCGGTCCGCGCACCGGTCTGGTCGAGGTCGTCGCCGCGGCCGTCTTCGCCGCGCTCGCCGCCCGGACCGACGGCGTACTCCCGCTGCTGGCGTACGCCTGGATCGCCGGCTTCGGCATCGTGCTCGGCTTCGTCGACGTCGCGGTACGGCGGCTTCCCGACCGGCTGACCCTGCCGGCGGCGGCCGGTCTCGCCGGACTGCTCGGCGCCGCCGCGCTCACCTCCGGCCAGGTCGGCCGGTACGCGGTGGCGGCGGCCTCTGCGCTGGCGCTGGCCGGTGCGTACCTCGGGCTGGTCCTGCTCTCGCCCGGCGGGCTGGGGCCGGGGGACGTCAAGCTCGCGATCGGGCTCGGGCTCGCCACCGGCTGGTACGGCTGGAGCAGCACACTCTACGGCGCGCTCGCCGGCCTGCTGCTGGCCAGCGGGTACGCCGCCGTGCTGCTCCGGCTGCGCCGGATCGGCCGCCGCGACCACCTGCCACACGGCCCGGCGATGCTCACCGGCGCGCTCGGCGCGGTACTCCTCGCCGCCTGAACCAGGAGCCGCATGGCGCGAGCGGCGGTGACGGGCGACGGCTCAGAGCAGCCGCAGTTGGCGGTCCCTCGGGCGGCGGGGTGCGCTGTCGCCGAGCCGTTCGAAGAGCCCGGCGTCGATCGCGTCGAGGAACGGCGACGGTACGCAGTCCCACTCCTTACCGTGTCGCAGTCGCCGGGCCACGTGGCTCAGGTAGAGCCGGTCCTGCGCCCTGGTCAACCCGACGAAGAAGAGCCGCCGCTCCTCCGCCACCTCCTCCTCCGACGGAGTGGAGCCCGGGAAGCGCAGCGGCAGCAGCCCGTCCTCGCACCCGGGCAGGAAGACCACCGGGAACTCCAGCCCCTTGGCGGCGTGCAGGGTGAGCAGGGTGACCGCCTCGGCGCGCGGGTCGAGCGCGTCCACCTCGGCGCCGGTGCCCAGCTGGGCCAGGAACAGCTCCAGGTCGTCGCCGCAGCGCCGGGCCAACGGGATGAGCAGGTCGGCGGCGGTCCAGATGTCGTCCGGGCCGATCCCGCCGGTGGCGTCCAGGGTGGGGGTGGCGTGCCGCTCGGCGAGTACCTGCCCGGCCAGGCGTACCCGGGCGGCGACGGAGCCGCCGAGGCCGTCGGCGTGCCGCAGCTCACGGGCGATCACCGAGACGCCGGGTCGGTCCCGCAGCCGGTTGTGCGAGCGCTTCTGCACCGGGATGTTGGCCCGGGCCAGCGCGTCCAGGATCGGTGCCGCCTGGGCGTCGGTCCGGTACAGCACCGCGATGTCGGAGAACGACACGTTCGAGGTGCGCCCGTCGATCCGGCCCGAGTCGAGGGAGCGGTGCGACAGCCCGCCGACGAGTTCGTCGACGGTGCGTACCACGAAATCGGCCTCGTCCGCGACGGAGGCCGCCGGATAGCGGCCGACCAGCGGTGCCTCCGGGTCGAGCCGGGCCGGGTCCAGCCGGCGCCCCCGGACCAGGGCGGACGGCGCGATCGCCTGCACGGCGGCGGCCAGGATCGGCGCCGACGAGCGGTAGTTGCGGGTCAGCCGCACCAGCCGGGCGTCCACGAAGTCCTGCGAGAACCGCAGGAAGTACGTCACGTCGGCGCCCCGGAACGCGTAGATCGCCTGGTCCGGGTCGCCGATCGCGCAGAGGTTGCCGTCGGCCGGGCTGAGCAGCCGGAGCAGTTCGTACTGCGTGGCGTCGACGTCCTGGTACTCGTCGACGAAGATCCACCGCCACCGGTCCCGGTACCGCCGCACCAGTTCCGGATTCTCCCGCAGCAGCGTCACCGGCAGGCCGACCAGCTCGTCCAGGTCGACCAGGTCCTGGCCGCGCAGCAGTTTCAGGTACGTCGCGTCGTCGTCGCCGGCCTCGGCCCGGGCGGTCGCCCGCTCGGTGTCGTCGGCGATCCGGAAGTCGTCCGGCAGCCCGGCGGCCCGGGCGTTCTCCCGCAGGATGGTCAGGCCGAGCGAGTGGAAGGTGCCGACCGTGACGTCCTCGGCGACCGGCCCGAGCAGCCCGTCGAGCCGGTGCCGCAGCTCCTCGGCGGCCCGCCGGGTGAAGGTGATCGCCAGGCAGTGCTCCGGATAGACGTGCAGCTCGGCGCAGAGGTACGCGATCCGGTGGGTGAGGGTGCGGGTCTTCCCGGTGCCGGGGCCGGCGACGATCAACAGCGGCCCGCCCGGTGCGGAGGCGGCGACCCGCTGCATCGCGTCGAGCCGGTCCAGCAGCCCGGTGCCGACCTCCTCCATGCCGGCGAGCATCGGCTCGAACGGCTCGTGCGGCGACGGCGGCGGGGCCAGCGGTGGCGCGGGTTCGGCCGGTGGGGCGGCGGCCCGGACCCGGCGGCGCGGTTCCGGCGGGTCGGCCGGCGCCGGAGACGCCGATCGGCCGGTCCGGGCCGGCGGCTTCGGCTCCGTGGGCGGTCGCTGCCGGGGGACGGGTACGTCGAAGAGCGCGTCCGCGAAGAGCGTCTCCGTCTGCCCGGCCCCGCCCCGGCCGCCGCCGGAGCCTGCGGAGAGTTCACCGGGTTCGAAGAGGGTGATGACGCCGTACTCGCCGTCGTAGCCGGGAATCCGGCGTACCTGGCCGCGCCGGAGTCGGGTGATCGCCTCGGCGAGGAGTTCGCCGCCGACCCGGCGGATCTCGTCCACCGGCGTGACGGTGAGGATGTCCAGCTCGGCACCGAGGCCGGCGACCAGGTTGTTGAGCTGCCCCTCCACCGTCTTCGACTTCGGGCCGACACCGTTGATCTCGCCGAGGATCTCGGCGAGCTGGATCAGATGGGTGACCTGCGGTCCGGCCGCCGGCCGGTACCCATCCGGCCGGTCGGCCAGGTCCTCGACCCGGCTCAGTACGCCGACCGTGAGCGGCTTGCCGCACTCCGGGCAGCGCCCGCCCGCCGCTCTGGTCCGTTCCGGCTCCCAGTTGATCCCGCAGAGCCGGTGCCCGTCCGCGTGGTACTTCCCCTCCTCCGGGAAGAACTCGATGGTCCCCCGCAGCCCGTTCCCGGTACGCAGCGCATCCCGCACCGCGTGGTAGTCGAGGTCGGTGGCGAAGACGGTGGCCTCCCGGGCCAGGGCCGGCGGGGAGTGCGCGTCCGAGTTGGAGACCAGCCGGTACCGGTCCAGGCTGGAGACCCGCCAGTTCATCCCGGGATCGGAGGAGAGCCCGGTCTCGACCGCGAAGATGTGCTCGGCGAGGTCGGCGTAGCAGTCCGCGATCGCGTCGAAGCCCGACTTCGAGCCGAGCGCCGAGAACCACGGAGTCCAGATGTGCGCCGGCACCAGGTAGCCGTCCGGGCTGGCCTCCAGGGTGATCTCCAGCAGGTCCCGGGAGTCCAGGCCCAGAATCGGCCGCCCGTCGGAGCCGATGTTGCCGATCCGGCCGAGCGTGGTGTTGAACCGGGCCACCGCGTCCAAGTCGGGCAGGTAGATCAGGTGGTGCACCTTGCGGGTGCGGTCGTCCCGCTTGTAGATGGTGGAGATCTCGACGCTGAGCATGTAGCGCATCGGGCTCGACTCGGCGGCGCTGGCCAGCCGGGGTGGGAGCCGGCGGACGATCTCCCGCTCCGCCTCCGGGCTGAGCCGGTAGAGCCCCGGCTCGGCCGGGTGCAGCGTCTCGCGCAGGTGCTCGTACCAGGCGGGGTGGGTGAAGTCACCGGTGCCGAGCAGGCTGATTCCCTTGCGCCGGGCCCACCAGGCCAGGTTCGGCATGGTCAGGTCACGGCTGCACGCGCGCGAGTATTTCGAGTGGATGTGCAGGTCAGCGACGAAGGGCGTAGCGGCGGAGGGAGAGCCGTCAGCGGGTGCGGCGCGCAACGGAGACACGCCGCATCCTGTCACGGACCCGTACGCGAGCGCGTGTCGCCACGCGCGAGTGTGATTTCTCGCCGATCAGGCGTCCTGAGTGGGCGGTAGAGCCCCGTGGGCGCCGCTGCGGTGCTCAGCTCGGGCAGGGGACCGGCGTGGCCGGGCCGGCGGCCGGACCGCCCGGTGTGGGGCAGGGCCGGCTCAGCGTCGATCGGGGCGGTGTCGCGGGCATCCGCCAGGTGACTCGGTCGCCGGCGAGGTTGGTGTAGCGAAGTGTCGTTTCCCGGGCCGGATCCGGGGGGCCCACCCGGTAGGCGAGCCACGCGGTGCCGCACTGGTGGTGATCCAGGCTCGTCGCGTGTGGGATGGGACGACCGGGCAGACCGATGAAGCCGGTTCCTGCCGCCTCGCCAACCGTCAATCCGAAACGGTCGAAGCCGAAGTAGTTGCGTTGCAGGTGCTCGCCGCCGGCGGGTTCCTGGGTGGAGCCGCCGCACATGCGAACCCGCACCGCGTAGGCGTACGGCGTCTCCGGGTTGAGGTTGA
The DNA here is from genome assembly GCF_040120695.1 of Plantactinospora sp. B6F1. Classification (NCBI taxonomy): domain Bacteria; kingdom Bacillati; phylum Actinomycetota; class Actinomycetes; order Micromonosporales; family Micromonosporaceae; genus Plantactinospora; species Plantactinospora sp. B6F1. The sequence continues at coordinate 291,158 of NZ_JBEEAC010000002.1, forward strand.
CGATCAGTTCCGGCTGGTCGGCGGCCACCATTGTGCCGTTGGGCAGCGAGACGACGGTGCCCGGGTCGACGGTCCGAGACACCCGCGGCGCCGGCTCCGGCCGGTTGGCGCCGGAGGCGACCAGCGCACCCACGAGCACACTCGCGATCACGCCGCCGCAGGTCGCCGTGATGGCCAGGTCGCGGCGCCGCTTGCGTATCGCCCCGGCCACCTGGGCCGCCCAGGCCGGGTTCGGTGGTCGCCGGATCGCCGGCACACCGACCGTGCGCGCGTCGACCATCCGCCGGAGGTGCTGCCCTGCCCGGTAGGCGCCCCAGGTCAACGACACGGAGGAGAGCTGCCGGTCGACCAGGGAGGTGGCCTGGTCGCCCGTGTGGACGAGCAGCACGATCTGGTCGAACGCCACGCTCGACGTGGTGACCACCAGCCTGCGCGGACCGGCCCAGTGCTTCTCGACGACGGTGTCGAGCACGCCGATCCGGGTGGGAGAGCAGACAACCGCCCGCCGAGGCACCACCCGGTCGCGGAACCGGCGCCCGGTCGCCGGCTCGGGGGCCGTGCGCTCCGCCAGCGGGAACGGCGGCTCGCCGACCGCGGCGCCCGGCACCGAGTAGATCAGGCTGTTCCGCAGCCCGCGCAGCGCGTCCCGGACGGCATCGTCAGAAAGGTTCCGGTACTCGTCGGCGACGTGTTGCGGTGTCGGGTGGTCACCGCGGTGCAGGTGCCGCCGCGCGAGCCAACGCAACGCGGCCGGCTCATGTGGTGCGGCGGGCAGCGGTGCGTCGGCGAGCGCCCGGCGGAACCGTTCGACCTCCGCGTCGCTCACGGTGGCCTCGGTCAGGTCCAGCACCGTTTGCAGGGCGGCTTCGCCGGCCGCGACCTCCTTGCCGGTCACCGGGGCGGCGGCGCCGCAGACCAGCACGCGGTCGTCACCGACCGGGTACGTCGAGAGGTTGGCCTCGGTCGCGAGCGGCTCGAACACGACCAGCCGGCGGTGCAGCCGGTCTGCCAGCATGGAGAGCGCCACCTCGACGGCGGGCGTTGCGGGCGGCGCGATGCTGAACAGCTCACCGCTGCGCTGTAGCACGCAGCGCGGCGCCCCGAACGCGTCGACGGGCAACGGCGGCAGAGCCGGCGCCCCTGGTGCCGCCGGCCGATCGTTGCCGGCCAGCGTCGGCACATCGGTGCCGTTCGTCCAGTACACCCGGTTCGCGACGCCGAGCCGGGTGCGCGCGAAGTCGGCAACCGCCGCTCCGTCAAGGGTGCCGACCGCCAGCGGACCGAGCGCGGCGAGCTGCGGCAGGTAGCCGGGCCACCGGGCGACCAGATGTGAAGTCCACGGCGCCAGGGCGGGCAGTGACAGCGACGCCCGCTCCCGCAGCCCGTCGTCGAGCAGGATCTCCGGTGGCGCGGCAAGGAGTCGCTCGACCCGGTGCAGCCCGTCGACCACGGCCGCCGCCGAACCGACCAGCAGCAGCGAGCTGTCTGCCTGCCCGGCGACGAACTCCACCTGATCGAGCGGCTCGTGGCCGGCCCGGTCGACCGCCTCGGCCGGGCGGGTCAGCGTTCCCGTCAGCCACGCCCCGAGCAGCGCGAGGACGCCGAGTTGCTCGGTCGGCTGGTGCGCCAGGCCGACGGCGAACGTGACGCCCACGAAGGTCGGGCCGTCGACACGCGGCGCCAACAGCCATGGCGTGCCACCGTCCCGTTTCCAGGACACATCCACCATCGCGTCAGTCCAGCAGCCAGTACGCGGAGGCCGGGCCGTCGGTCAGCAGCAGCGCCCTGAGCACGACCGCCCCGCCGTCGACCGCCGTCCTCGGCTGGTCGAACACGAGACTGCCGCTGATCCGATCCCCCGCCGATATCGAGCCAAAACTTATCGAGTTGAACTCGTCTATCGGCGTAGGGGTGTCCGGGGTCTTCTTCAGACTGAAGTCCGCCTTGCTTCTCCAGGCCGGCACCTCGCTGCCCCGGATGAGATGGAAATGCAGCGGGTTGAACTCGTAGGTGCCTTCGACGCCTTCGAGGACGACGTCGAACACCACGAAGGCTCCCCGCTTGGGCTTGATCCGGACCCCGTTGGCGCTCTTCACCTCGGTGTGCACCTTCGGCCTGGAGAGCGTCACCTCGATGGTGGCGGACTTGTTGCCGAACAGGTTCTTGCCGCTCACCGTCACCGTGTTGCCCGGTGTGCCCGCCACGGGATCGGGCTGCGGCGCCTTGGACGCCACCTCCGGCAGACCGGGCGCACTCGTCCGGACGGCAGGAGCGCTGGGGGTGGGGGTTTGGGTCCGGTCCGCAACGACCGGCGGCTCGTCCGCGCCGCATCCGCCGACCGACACGGTGATCATCAGAGCACCCGAGGCGACGACCACGCGGAACAGCCGCCTACCGGTACGGTTCACGCATTCTGTCGGTTGAGCGACCTGTGATGCCATAGCCAGGAAACGTATACCACCGCGACCACCCGCGCCGGGCTCAGATCACCGGCCAGAACGCCGCGGCCGGACCGTCGGTCAGCAGCCATGACTCGATGACGACCGCCGCGTCGTCGACCGCGGACCGGGGCACGTCGAAGACGAGGTTGCCGCTGTTCCGATCGCCCGCCGACATCCTCCTGCTCTTCACGATCGGTTCGAACCCACCGGCGACAACCTCGGGTTCGAACCCGCCGCCGCCTTCCCGCCAGCCGGCCACCTCGGCCCTCGGTACGAGGTGGAAATGCAGGGTGTTGAAGTGGTAGACGCCGTCGATGACCTCGATGATGACCTCGAACGTCAGGTATCTGCCCTGTTTCGGCACCCCCACCTTGCCGCCGGGAAGCTCCACCATGGTGCTCACCGTCGGACCGGACAGGGTCACCTCGACCGTGGCGGACCCGGTGCCGCCGGAGGTCGCCCCGGTAACCCGCACCGGCTCGCCCAACGTCGCCGCCACCGCGTCGGTTCCGGTCACGCCGGTCGTGGGGCTGCGGCCGTCCGTCGGATTCCGGCCGGACCACGGTGTGTTGTCGACCAGGAGGACCGCCGCGACCGCCACGACCACGACGGCGGACATCGACGTCCAGGCGCGCCACCCGGGCCGGCGGCGTCGCGGCCGCGCCACCGGGGGCAGTGCGCCCGGCCGGGGCGGCACCGCTCCACCCGGTCCGGACGGCGCCGGCGCACCGCCGCCGGGCGGCGGCGACGGCTGGCGACCGTGCACGGCGGCGCCCCCGCGCACCAGGTCCGTTGGTTCGGCCCGTCCGATCGCGCTGCCGAGTCCGCCGAGCGCGACGACCTGTTCGGGCTGATCCATGACCGAAGGCGGGATGCCCAGCTGCTGGTGCAGCAGCGTGCCGACCAGTGGCACCCGGGTAGCGCCGCCGACCAGGAGCACCCCGGCGACGCGATCCGCGGCGATCCCGCTGCGGAACAGCGTCGCGGCGGTGAGCGCCACCGTCCGATCCAGCAGCGGCCGAGCCGCCTGCTCGAACTCCTCCCGGGTCTGGTGCACCTCCACGCCGTCCCACGGCAACCGGAGCGTCGCCACGGACGCCCGGGACAGCTGCTCCTTGGCGGCCCGCGCCTCGTCCCACAGCAGTTGGTGCTGCTGCCGCTCCTCGACGGTCGTCGGGTGACGCAGCCGCTGCCACCGCGCTGGATCCCGCCCGCCGGCCACCCCGCCGACCTGGTCGAGGACGACGGCGTCGAGGTCCAGCCCGCCCAGGTCGTCCAGCCCGTCGGTGGCCACCAGATCCCAGGTCCCGTCGCCACGATGCCGGATCACGCTGATGTCGAACGTGCCGGCCCCCAGGTCGTACACCACCAGCGCCGAGCCGGCCGGGACCTGGCGGCCGACGGAGCGGGCGAAGAACCGCGCGGCGGCGAACGGTTCCGGCATGAGAGCCACCGTGCCGAGCCCGGCGCGGTCGGCGGCATCAAGGAGCACCCGCCGGCGCTGCGGGCCCCAACTGGCGGGGTGGGTCAGCAGGGTACGCGCGACCGAGGCCGCGGACACCCGGCGGGCCTCGTCCGCGACCCGACGCAGCACCGCGGCGATCAACTCCGCCGCGGGGTATTCCTCCGTCCCCAGCAGAACCGCCGGCTCGTCCACGTGCCGTTTCGGGTACGGTTCGAACCCGGCCGGGTCGATCCGCGCGGCGCGCACCGCGTCCTGCCCCGTCAGCAGTCGCCGCCCCTGCCCGGCATGGACCGCAGAACGCAACAGCGGCGTGGCGTCGAACAGCAACGGGCTCGCCTGACCGTCCGGCAACCGTACGGCCGCGACCGTGTGCGCCGTACCGAAGTCGATCGCCAGCGTGAACCCGTCGACGTTCGGAACGCCCAGCCCGCCATTGAACACAGCCGCATTATGCCCCGGGGTCGCGGCGAGCTGGCTGCGCTGGGCACGGACGTTCACCGGGTCTGCCGTTCAGGCGGCCGGGCTGCGGGGCGCGTACTGGCTAGGCCGTCGAGCGCAGCTCGACCAGGGTCACCTGCGGCGGCGCGCCGACCCGGACCGGCGGCCCCCAGAAGCCAGCGCCGTTGGTGACATAGAGCTGGGTGCCGTCGATGGTGGCGTGCCCGGAGACGACCGGCTGCTGCGACCGGACCAGCAGGTTGAACGGCACGATCTGGCCGCCGTGGGTGTGCCCGGACAGTTGCAGGTCGACGCCGTGCCTCGCCGCCTCGTGCACGTTGATCGGCTGGTGCGCGAGCAGCACCACCGGTCGGTTCGGGTCCCGGCCGCCGAGTGCCGCGTCGAAGTCGGGGCCCTGGCCGAGCCCCAGTCCTTCGCCGGTCGGGTCGTTGACCCCGGCCAGGTCGAGGGCGCCGCCCCGGGCCAGGATCTCCTCGCGCCGGTTCTGCAGCACCCGAAGCCCGATCCGGTCCAGCTCGACCACCCACTCCTCGACCCCGGAATAGTATTCGTGGTTGCCGGTGACGAAGAAGCTGCCGTACCGGGACCGTAGGTCGCGCAGGGGCGCGGCGGCGGGGCCGAGCTCGCCGACCGTGCCGTCGACGAGGTCACCGACCACCGCCACCAGGTCGGCGTCGAGCCGGTTGATCATCGACACGATCCGCTCGGTGTGCGCCCGACCCGACAGCGGCCCGATGTGGATGTCGGAGACGGTGGCGATCCGCAGCCCGTCCATGCTCCGGGGGAGCTTGGCCAGCGGGATCTCGACCCGGTCGAGCTGCGGCGGACCGAGCGCGGTGCGGACGCCGTACCCGACGACCCCGGTCGCGGTGAGCCCGGCGAAGATGGCGGCACCCCGGGCGAGCAGCAACCGGCGGCCCGGGTCGTGATCGGGTGCCGGGGGTGCGGCCGGTGCGGGCGGTGGCACGGCGGTGCCTCCGGCGTCCGTCGCGCCGAGCGACGGTCCTCCGCTGGTGGTGCCGTCCGTATCGACAAGCGACGGCTCCGGGGTGGCGCTGCCCGCGGCGTCCGCGTCGCCGGCACCGAGCGTGGTGACGGCGCCGGACCCGGCCTCGACCGGGGCGACCGCCGGTACGGCCGCCCGGACGCGGCGGCGGCGCAGGGCCAGCCGGGCCACCAGCATCGGGATCTCCAGCACGGTCAGCAGGACCAGCAGGTAGAACATCACGGCCAGCCAGAGGTAGCCCGGCCAGGCCAGCCAGTAGAGGCCCCGCTGGGTGCCGACCAGCGTCGCCGGGGTGAGCAGGGCCAGCACCAGTACCGTCACCCCGCCGGCCCGGCGCCATCGCCCCGGCCGGGTGGTGTCCCGGACCAGTCGCTTCCACAGGTAGAGGTGGATCAGGCCGGTGACCAGCACCAACGTGCCGACGAAACCCAGAACTCCGAGCAAGGTGGCTCCTCAGCCGCCCGCGAACGGCGGCAGCACGTCGATCGTCGCACCGGGCGGCAGCGGTGCCTGCCGGTCGTGCCAGGTCACGCCGTCGACCAGGAAGCTCGCCATCGCCAGTACGGTCGCCAGCCGGTCGCCGTGCCGGTCGACCAGCTCACCGGCGAGCTGGTCGAGGCTGCCGCAGCCGGGAACGGTCTCCTCGGGTACGCCGGCAGCGGCCCGGGCGGCGGCGAAGTAGCGTACGACCAGGGTGGATGTGGACGTCATCGTCAGCCTCCGATCGCCGACATCGGGCGGGCCGGCTGAAGGAAAGACGGATCGTCGATCCCGTGCCCGGCCCGCTTGCCCCACATCGCCACCCGCCACCGGTCGGCGAGTTCGTCGTCGATGGCGCCGCCGCGCAGCGCGGCCCGCAGGTCGGACTCCTCGGTGGCGAAGAGGCAGTTCCGCACCTGCCCGTCGGCGGTGAGCCGGGTGCGGTCGCAGTCTCCGCAGAACGGCCGGGTGACGCTGCCGATCACCCCCACCCGGGCCGGTCGGCCGGCGGCGTCCGTCCAGCCCCGCACCAGCCAGGTCTCGGCCGGCGCCCCGCCGCGCTCGGCCGGATCGGGCAGCAGGGTGAACTCGGCCCGCAGCGCGGCGAGGATCTCCTCGGCGGTGACCATCGTCGACCGGTCCCAGCCGTGCTGGGCATCCAGCGGCATCTGCTCGATGAAGCGGAGCTGGTAGCCGTGGGTGAGGGCGAAGCGGAGCAGCTCCGGCGCATCCTCGTCGTTGACCCCGCGCATCAGCACGGAGTTGATTTTCACCGGGGCCAGCCCGGCGGCGACCGCCCCGGCCAGCCCGGCCAGTACGGCGTCCAGCCGGGGCCGCCGGGTCAGCTCGGTGAAGCGGGTCGGGTCGAGGCTGTCCAGCGAGACGTTGACCCGGTCGAGTCCGGCCTCGCGCAGCGGCCCGGCGAGCCGGTCGAGCCCGATCCCGTTGGTGGTCAGCGAGAGCACCGGCCGGGGGGAGAGCGCGGCGACGGCGGCGACGATCTCCGGCAGGCCGGGGCGGATCAGCGGCTCGCCGCCGGTGAACCGGACCTCGGTCACCCCGAGCAGGCGTACCGCGATGCCGACCAGGCGGATGATCTCGTCGTCGGTCAGCACCTCCGACTTCGGCAGCCAGGGCAACCCCTCGGCCGGCATGCAGTACGTGCACCGCAGGTTGCACCGGTCGGTGAGCGAGACCCGCAGGTCGGTCGCGGCCCGGCCGTACCGGTCGACGAGGCCCCCGACGTCCGGCCGCTCCGCCGACGTGCGGTCCGGCGCTCCCCCGGATCGACCGGAGCCGGATCGAACGGGAATGGTCATCGCTTGACGGTAGCGCGTCACACCGACAGCGCGGCGCGGGCCGTCCTACCTACCGCATCCCGGTAGGCCGCGCCGAAGAGCGCGGTGTGCACCAGCAGCAGGTGGAGCTGGTGCACCGGCACCCGCTCCCGCCAGCCGTCGGTCAGTGGCCACACCTCCCGGTAGGCGTCCATGATCGTGTCGAGGTGCGGGGCGCCGCCGAAGAGGGCGAGCTGGGCCAGGTCGGTCTCCCGGTGCCCGCCGTGCGCCGCCGGGTCGACCAGCCAGACCCGCCCGTCGGCACCCCAGAGCAGGTTGCCCGGCCACAGGTCACCGTGGATCCGGGCGGGCGGCTCGGCGCCGCCGTACTCCTCGATCCGGGAGATCACCCGCTCCACCAGGGTGATCTCGGCCGCGGCGAGCGCGCCGTTGTCGACCGACTGCCGCAGGTAGGGCGCGAGCCGGTGCTCGCCGAACCAGACCGGCCACGGGCCGGCGGACGGGGTGTTGTCCTGTGGCAGTGCCCCGACGAAGCCGGGCCGGTCCGCGCCGAAGGTGCCCGCGCCGGCCCGGTGCAGCGCGGCCAGCTCGGCGCCGAACCGCCCGGCGGCCGCCGGGCTGGGCTCACCCGGCTCCACCCACTCCAGCGCCAGCAACTCCGGCAGCGCCGCGATCACCTCCGGCACCGGGACCGCGCCGGCCGCGCGCAGCCAGCGCAGCCCGGCCGCCTCGGTGGCGAAGAAGTTCTCGGGTACGCGCTGAGTGGCCCCCTCGGGCCAGGACTTGGCGAAGACGGAGTTGCCGTCGTCCAGGGTGAGCCGGGTGGCGGCGCAGATGTCGCCCCCGGGCACCGGCGTCTCCCGGATCCGCTGGTGGGTGAGGAAGAGCGGAAGCTGCCCGGGATGCTCCCGCAGGTACGCCAGGTCCATCTGGGCAAGGTAGCCCTTCGCCGGACGCTCTTGGCCAACCAGGTGTCGCGACGCGGCGATCGGGAGTAGATATGAGAACGTGGCCGCTACCGCGATCCGACCGTACCGGCCGGCCGACCATCGGGCCGGTCGGCGGCTCTGGGTCGAGCTGGCCGAGCAGCACCGCGAGCTGTACGACGATCCGACCTTCGGCGGGACCGACCCGGGCGCGGCGTTCGAGGAGTACCTGACCCGGCTGGACCTCTCCGGGGTGTGGGTGGCGGAGCGGGGCGATGCCGGGGTCGTCGGGCTGGTCGGTCTGATCATGGATGGCCGGGACGGCCGGGTCGAACCGGTGGTGGTGACCGCCCGGCTGCGGGGCCAGGGGATCGGCCGGGCACTGCTCGACCAGGTCGCCGAGGAGGCCCGGCGGCGCGGGCTGGCCCGGCTCACCGTGAAGCCGGAGTCCCGCAACGCGGCGGCGCTGCGCTGCCTGCGCGGCGCCGGCTACGACCTGCTCTCCGCGATCGAGCTGACCGTCGAGCTGCGCCCCCGCTCCGGGGCCCGGGGCAGCGCCGTGGAGTTGCACGGGCAGAGCTTCCACACCTGAGCCCGCGTGTCGTCCGGTCTCCGACCCGAGGCCGGAGGTCGATCATCCGGAGCCGGTCCACTGCCGCTCACCTAAGATGTGGCGTTCAGGTCCCCGGACAGGAGGAGCCCGTCGTGACGCCCTCGGCGACGTTCCTGGCAGAGTGCCTGCGCCGGGCCGGGGTGCGCGACGTCGTCGCGGTGGAGCCGGTGACGGGTGGGCTCGCGGCACTCGCGGGCATAGCGACTCGCCGGGATGCGCCGTCGGTGTTCGTCAAGGCCTTCGCCGACGCGCCGGCCGACGACGTCTTCGGCGCGGAGGCCGAGGGGCTGGCCGCACTGCGCGACCTCGGCGGCGTGACGACGCCCGAGGTGATCCTGGCGGACCGGGAACTGCTCGTGTTGTCGGTGCTGCGGCCGAGGCCGCGCAGCGAGGCCTTCTGGGAGCGGTTCGCGCACGCGCTCGCCCGCCTGCACACGGGCACGGCCCATCCTCGCTTCGGATGGCACCGCGACAACTGGCTGGGCCGCCGCCGGCAGATCAACACCTGGCACGACGACGGCTTCGCGTTCTTCGCACAGCATCGGCTGCTCCGGTGGCTGGGGCAGCCCCGGGTCGAGGTGGCACTCGACCCGGGAGACCGGACGGCGCTGGAGCGGCTGTGTCACCGACTGCCCGACCTGCTGCCGGACCGGCCGGCATGCCTGACGCACGGGGACCTGTGGGCGCAGAACGTGCTGGCCACCCCGGACGGCCAGCCCGCGCTGATCGATCCGGCGGTGTCCTACATGTGGGCCGAGGTCGACCTCGCGCACGTGTGGTCCACCTCCCCGCCGCCCGAGGCGCACCGGTTCTTCGAGGTGTACGCGGAGCTGACCTCCCTGGACGCCGACTGGCAGGCCCGCATGCCGATCCTCCAGTTGCGGCAGCACCTCGCCGTGCTGGCCCAGTTCGACGACGACTGGGGTGCGGGCGACCAGGTCCGGGCCACCCTCGCCCCGTTCCGGACGCGCACCTGAGCAGCGGCAGCGGCACAGCGGCGCTACGGCTGGCGGGCGATCTCGGTGACGAGGGCGTACCAGGCGGCGGGAGTGAAGGCGAGAGTGTGGCCGTCGCGGTCCTGGGCTGGCTTCCGAAGGCGTCGAAGAATCCGATGCGAATGACTACGGGTCGCGGTTGGTGGCTGAGCAGCGGAACTACGAAGAGTAGCTGTGGATAGCCCCGGGCGTGTCGTCCACAGGCAGTGGACCGGGTACTCGATCATGTTCGTCGCTTCGGCACGCTCCCCGCCATGACCCCGATCGACCGAGCCGTCCTCGCCGTCCGTTCGACCGCCGACCTGCTCGCCGCCGTGCCGTACCTGCTCGGCTTCCACCCGGCCGACAGCGTGGTGGTGATGGCGCTGCGCGGCAACCGGATCGTCTTCGTCGCCCGTGGCGACCTGCCCGGCGTCCCGGCCGGGCCGGCGGCCGGCGGAGAGGTCGGCGAGGCCGCCGCGCAGGTCGCGGCGGTCGTCGCCCGGCAACAGGTCGAGACCACGACCGTCATCGGGTACGGCGAGCCGGCCCGGGTCACCCCGGCGGTCGACGCGGTGACCGCCGCCCTCGGTCGGGTCGGGCTGCCGGTGCTCGAAGCGCTCCGGGTGACCGGGGACCGCTACTGGTCGTACAAGTGCGCAGACGTCGACTGCTGTCCGGCCGACGGGCGGCGGTTCGACTCCTCGACCAGCCAACTCGCCGCGGCGGCCACCTTCGCCGGCCAGGTCGCGCTACCCGACCGGGACGCCCTGGTCCGGCGGATCACCCCGCTCGACGGGCCGGCTCGGGACGCGCTGCGGGAGGCGGCCAGGAGGGCGGAGGTCCGCCTCGACACACTGCTGGACCGGGCCCGGCCCGGGGATCCGCAGGGTCGCCGGGCGCTGCGCCGGGCCGGACGTACGGCGGTACGCCGGGCGATGCACCGGTACCGGACCGGCGGTCAGCTCACCGACGACGAGGTGGCCTGGCTCAGCCTGCTCCTGGTGCACCTGCCGGTCCGGGACGACGCCTGGCGGCGGACCGGCGGCGAGGAGTGGCACCTGGCGCTCTGGACGGACGTACTCCGTCGGGCCGAGCCCGATCTGGTGCCCGCTCCCGCCAGCCTGCTCGGCTTCGCCGCCTGGCGGGCCGGGCAGGGTGCCCTGGCCGGCGTGGCGGTGGAGCGTGCGCTGCAGGCGCGGCCTGAGTACTCGTTCGCCCAGCTCCTGGCCGAGGCGTTGCAGGCCGGCATCGGACCCTCCGTCCTCGACGACTGGCTCGACTCCGACCCCGACCCCGACCGGCCGTCGCCCCGGCCGTCGTCCCGGCCCGGAGACGAGGACGGGTGACGCGGCTTCGCGGCACCGGCGTCACCGCCGGGTGCCTCGGCACCTCGAAACCGGAGGTCGCTCGCAACCAGCCCCTTGCTCGGGGCGGGAGACATAGGAAAAGATGACCGACGATACGAGGTGTGCGGGGGCTCACTCGTCGGGTTTGGGTCCCGGGCCGAGGTTGGGGGACCGGTGAGACTCAAGCCGTTGATTATCGCGCTACTGCTCACCGCGGCTGGCGGCCTGGTCGGCACGCCGGCGGCAACCGCGGCACCACCCGCCGGTCCGCAGCCGTCCGCCAGCGCCGCCGACACGCTCGCCATGGTCGTCGGACAGTTCAACATGGCCGGTGGTCACCCGACGCACGGCGTCAAGGGCAACGAGGTCGCCGACGCGCTGGCCCAGGACATCAACCGGCGGGTTCCCCAGCTCGCGTTCCTGACCATCAACGAGGGCTGTCTGGACTGGCTGGAGCGGGTGGAGGCGCAACTGCCGGACCCCTACACGGTGCGCTTCGACCCGATCCGGGGCGGCAGCGGCCAGGTGGCGAACTGCAAGCACGAGTCGCCGTTCGGCAACGCCATCATCTACAACGAGGATGTCCTACCCGACCCGCAGCCCGTGGCGCATGACCTGCGTGCGCTGGAGGGCGCCGAGAAGCGCGAAATGCTGTGCCTGCGATCCGTCGCCAGGATGCTGGTGATCTGCACCGCGCACCTCGTCGCCTCGGGCGAGAACGTCGAGCAGCGTCGGCGGGAGGCGGCAGAGGTCAAGCGGGTGCTCGCGACCGACTATGCCGGCTACACCGTGATCCTCGGTGGCGACCTCAACGACGACCCGATCTCCCAGGCGACCAGCAATCTCTACCACAGCGGCTACGAGGGCATTCCGGGCCAGGAGGCGCACGGCGTCTTCAAGGAGGCGTTCAGCCCCTGCCGCAACGAGATCAAGGTTCGGTACCTGGGACCCGGCGGTGAGGAGAACTGGTGCCGGAGCGGACCGGACACCCACGGCATCAACAAGTTCGACTACCTGTTCGTGCCGCCGGAGGCGGTCGTCCACTCGTCCAGCGTCGTCTCGTCACCGCACTCCGACCACAAGCAACTGTGGGCCGAGCTGACGGTGCCGGTGAGCATCGGGCCGCTGGTGGACTCGATCATGGTGGTCGGAGACTCGATCAGCCAGGGTCTCGAGGGCGACTACACCTGGCGCTATCGGCTCGCCCAGCACCTGAAGGCGGCCGGGCGTGACGTCACCTTCGTCGGCCCCTACCGCGGCACCACCCGGCTGCCGAGAAGCCTGCCGGCGAACTTCCCCGACGAGTCGGCGCCGCCCTACTTCAACGGTGTCTACCGCGACGGTCTCACATTCGACAGCGACCACTTCGCGCAATGGGGCCGCCAGGCGCACCAGGTGAAGGACGACATCCGCGCTCGCGTGGGCCAGTACCAGCCGACCTACCTCCTGGTCGAGCTCGGCTTCAACGACCTGGGCTGGGGCGTGTCCGACCCGGACGGGCTGGTCGCCGACATGCGCACCCTCATCGCCAACGCCCGGTCCGCCAAGTCCAACATCCGAATTCTGGTCGCCACCGTCCCCCAACGCACACCACTGGACGTGCAGCCGGACCTGGGCGCCCGGATCAGCGCGTACAACGCCAAACTGGGGCCCGCCGTGCAGGCGCTGAACACGACGACCTCACCGGTACGGCTGGTGGACATCACCACCGGTTACGACCCGTACGCCGACGCCTATGACGGCCTGCATCCGAACCCGTTCGGCGAACACAAGATCGCGAAGGCGTTCGCCAACGTCCTGTGGAGCCAGTTCCAGGTCGGCGCGCCCTACAGCGACCCGTCCGGAAGCCTCCCGCATCTGGTGCCCGTGTCGCCCGCGTGGATGCGGGCCACGTCCACCGTCGCCGGGATCAAGCTGGAATGGCAGCACTCCTTCGGCGCCGGTGGCTACTGGCTCTACCAACGCGACGCAACCGCCGGCGAGGGGTTCCAGCGGCTGCCGTTGCAGATCCCGGCCGACTCGTGGAGCGTCAACTGGGTGATACCCGGCCACCGCTACGAGTTCTACGTGGTGGCCACCCGCGGGAACTGGCAGGCCAACGGGCCATCGCCGATCGCCTCCGTCACGGTTGCCAACCAGGAGACCGCGGCCGGCCCACCGAACATCACCGCGACGTCCGGGCCGGGCTACATCGACGTGCGCTGGGACGCCGCGACCGGGCCGTACAGCGACACCGTGCACCGGTACACCGTCTACTACCTGGACAACTCCGAGCCGGGCGCCATTGTCTCGACGAAGTCCACCACCGGCCGCTCCATCCGGTTGTCCGGCCTGGTCAGCGGTCATTCTTATGTCCTGGCCGTGTGCTCGGTGAACGCGGCCGGGGAAGGACTTCCCGCGCCCGGCCCAACCCTCACCGTCGGCTAGTTCCGGCACTGGCCGGCCCTGCTCCTGCCGGAGGTCGGGTCGCGGGCGGAGTTCCCCGATGCGTTCGGGTGTCCAGTGGTGTCCATCCATGTCCAGATCCACGCTCCGGGCGCGACGGGCGCTGCGAAGCCGCGGCATGGTCCACCCGGGCCGGGCAACGCCGGGTACCGGACCGGCGGTGAAGCGGGCGGACGCAGGGCCGTGCGCGGTCAGGTCGTGATCCGGGGATCTCCGGCGTACACGTTCATGGTGCCGCCCCGGAGGAAGCCGACCAGGGTCATCCCGGCCTCGGTCGCCAGTTCGGCGGCGAGGCTGCTCGGCGCGGAGACGGCGGCGAGCAGCGGGATGCCGGCCATCCACGCCTTCTGGGTGAGTTCGAAGCTGGCCCGGCCGGAGACCAGCAGCAGGTGTCCGCGCAACGGCAGGCGCCGATCCCGGACCGCCCAGCCGATCACCTTGTCGACCGCGTTGTGCCGGCCCACGTCCTCGCGCAGCACGACGAGTTTCCCGTCGGCGGTGAAGAGTCCGGCGGCGTGCAGTCCACCGGTACGGTCGAAGCCGCGCTGGGCAGCCCGGAGCTGCTCCGGCAGGCCGGCGAGGGTACGCGCCGGCACGGTGACCGGGTCCGTCGACACGTCGTGTCGGGACCGGGTCCGGACGGCGTCGATGCTTGCCTTCCCGCACACCCCGCACGAACTGGTGGTGTAGAAGTTCCGGGTCGGATCGGTGGCCGGTGCCGGTACGCCGTCGGCCAGCACGATGTCCAGCACGTTGTAGGTGTTCGGGGTGTCGGTGCCGGCGCAGAGCTGCGCGGTGCGTACGTCGTCGGCGGTCCGGATGATTCCCTCGGTGAGCAGGAACCCGATCGCCAGGTCGATGTCGTCGCCGGGGGTACGCATGGTGACCGCCAGCGGGGCGCGCCGGTTCGTCCCGGCCGGACCCACCCGGATCTCCAACGGCTCCTCGGCGGCGAGGTTGTCCCGGCGGCGCACCGAGACCCGGCCACCCGCCTCGGCGGAGTCCAGGTCTATCCGCAGTACGCTGCGCCGGCCACTGGCTCGTCCCATGCCGTAATCCTGCCTCGCTGCCGGCCGCACACCACCGGAAGCCTTGGTTACCGTTACCGGATGACCGGAACGGAACCGTCGACCGAGCCCTCGCCGATCGAGCCGGAGCTGGCCGGGTTCGCGGCTGTGGTGCTGGCCGGCGGGGCGGCCCGCCGGATGGGTGGTGCGGACAAGCCGGCGCTGCCGGTGGGCGGTCGCTCGATGCTGGACCGGGTACTCGCGGCGGTCGCCGACGCCGATCTCCGGGTCGTGGTCGGCCCGGCCAGCGCCCTACCGGCCGGGGTGCGGGCGACTCGGGAGCAGCCGCCCGGCGGCGGACCGGTCGCGGCGGTCGCCGCCGGCCTGGCCCTGTTTCCCGACACGGTCCCGGCACACACCTGCGACACGGGCAGTTCGAGTGCCGCACCGTCCGGCACCGGAATCGTCGCGCTGCTCGCCGCCGACCTCCCGCTGCTGACCACCGAGGCGGTACGCCAACTCCGTACCGCGCTGTGCCGGGCTGCCGATGCCGACGGCGTGGTCTACGTCGACGACGCCGGACGGGCGCAGTTTCTCTGCGGGGTCTGGCGGGTCACCCCGCTGCGGGCCGCGTTGGGTCGAGTCGCCGCCGCCCGCGACAGCGTCCTCACCGGTACGTCGATGCGCGCCCTGATCGCCGAGCTGAGCGTGGCCGAGACGGCGTGGCGGGGCACGGGACCGCCACCGTGGTTCGACTGCGACACTGAGGAGGACGTACGCCGGGCAGAGGAGTGGACCAGTTGAACGCGATGGAGCGCTGGGTGGCGGCAGCCTGTGCCGAACTCGACCTCGATCCCGCGCAGGTCGACGTACCCCGGGTCCTCGACCTGGCCCGCGACGTGGCGCACAACGTACTTCGGCCCGGCGCACCGGTCACCGCGTACCTGCTCGGGGTCGCGGTCGGTCGCGGCGCGGACCCGGCGGTCGCGGCGACCGCCCTCACCGCCCTGGCGACCGGCTGGCCGGCCGACCGGGCGCCCGCCGCACCCGACGGCGATTCCGAGTAGCTCAGCGGCTCCGGCACGTCACCCACAGTCGATCGCCGTCTGGGGATCGTCCGCGCCCCGGCGTTCACGTCACCAGCCCGGACCGGTACGCGTACACCACCGCCTGCACGCGGTCGCGTAGGTCGAGCTTGGTGAGGATGCGCGACACGTACGTCTTGACGGTCTCCTGACTGATCACCAGGCGGGCCGCGATCTCGCCGTTGGACAGGCCGTCGGCGATCAGGCGCAGCACCTCCAACTCGCGCGGGGTCAGTCCCACATCGTCCGGCGTGCCGTCGGCGGGGCGGATGCGCGCCGCGTACCTGCCGACGAGCTGCCGGGTCACCTCGGGCGCCAGCAGCGCGGCGCCGCTGGCGACGGTGCGGATGCCGTGCAGCAGCTGTGCCGGTGGGGCGTCCTTGAGCAGGAAGCCGCTCGCTCCGGCGCGCAGCGCCTGGTAGACGTACTCGTCGAGGTTGAACGTCGTCACGACGAGCACCTTGACCGGGTGGGCCACTCCGACGCCAGCCAGCAGGCGGGTCGCCTCGATGCCGTCGAGTACCGGCATCCGTACGTCCATCACCACCACGTCCGGGTGCAGCCGGCCGGCGAGGTCGACCGCCGCGCGCCCGTCCCCGCACTCGCCCACCACCTCCAGGTCGGGCTGGGCGTCGATGATCGTCGCGAAGCCGGTACGGATCAGCGCCTGGTCGTCGCAGACCAGCACCCGGATCGGCGCGGTCACGACGTGCTACCGATAGGGATGCGGGCCCGGACGACGAAGCCGTCATCCTCCCGGCTTCCCGCGCTGAACTCGCCGCCGAGCACGGTGACGCGTTCGCGCAGCCCGGCCAGGCCGCGTCCGCTCCCACCCGGGTCTCCGGGGTGCGTGCCCGAGCCGTCGGTGCTGATCTCCACCGTGATCTCCCCTTCCCCGTGCCGAACGTGCACGGCGGTGCGGCTGCCGTGGGCGTACTTCAGGGCGTTCGTCAGCGCCTCCTGCACGACCCGGTAGGCGGCGACCTCCGCGCCGCCGGTCGTCGCCGCCGGGCTGCCCTCCTCGGTGAACTCCACCGGCTGCCCGGCCTGCCGGGTCTGCTCGACCAGAGCGCGCAGCTCGCCGACGGACGGCACGCGCGGGTCGGCGCCGTGGTCGGGGTTGAGTAGGTCGAGCAGGATCCGCAGGTCGGCGATGGCCCGCCGGCCGGTGTCGGTGATGGCGGTGAGGGTGGTGTCGAGGCTGTCGGGGGCGGCCGTCAGGTAACGCGCCGCCTCGGCCTGCACGACCATCGCCGTCACGTGGTGGGTCACGACGTCGTGCAGTTCACCGGCGATGCGGGCGCGTTCGGCGGCGCGGGCGGTCGCGGCGACGTGACGGCGGCGCTCGGCCTCGGCGGCCCGGCTCTGCCGCAGCCAGGCCCCGGTACCCCAGGCGAGGGCCAAGGCCAGGTAGAAGGTGAGGAAGCCGCTCACGCCCTCGGTCGATCCCTGCCGGTGGAGGGCGACGGCCAGTGCGACGTACGCTGCGGAGCCCAGAACCAGGGTGGTGCGGCGACGACGTTCCAGGTGGGCCCCCGCGCTCAGCAACGCGATGGCCAGCGCGGCGCCCGCGACCGTGTGGTAGGCGCGCAACTGGTCGATGGTGAAGCCGAGCGACACCAGGGCGAGGGAGATCCCGGGCCAGCGCCGGCGGATCGCGAGCGGGAGGCACTCCAGGGCGATCGCCACCACGGCCAGCTCGTCGAACGGACGGCCGGGCAGGTTGCCGAGCTGCGTACCGCGGTCGTGCAGCACCGGGACAGCGGAGGCGAGGGCGATCAGCAGCGCCAGCGGGAGATCCCGGACCGTGACGGGCCAGCGCCGCCACGAGTCCGGGAGCCTCCGCAGGTCGACCATCAGGAGACAGTAACGCTCGCCGCCGGGGCGTCGACCGCGCGGCGACGCGGGACGATGCGACCGCGGCGGTGGGCCAGCCACATGAACACCACGGTCAGCACCAGCCCCGCCATCACCGTGTACAGGCTGCCCTCCGGCCCGAAGTCGCCGCCACTGAGCAGCGTCGGACCCGACGTGGTGGCGTCCAGCAGCCCCTTCGACTCGCCATTTCCGGAGACCACGACGCTGAAGATGCCCCCGGCGGCGAAGTTCCAGCCGAAGTGCAGCCCGATCGGCACCCACAGGTTGCGGGTGGCGACGTAGCAGGCGGCGAGCATGAAGCCCGCCTCGATCGCGATGGCAGTCGCGCCCCAGAGGCTGGCGTCCGGGTTGACCAGGTGGATCAGGCCGAACAGCACGCCGGTCAGCAACAGCGAGAGCCAGGTCCCGAGGCGTTCCTCGACGAGGCGGAGCAGCAGGCCCCGGAAGATCAACTCCTCGGTCGTGGCCGCGGCGGCCATGAACCCGAACAGCCCCACCAGGCCGGACACCGAGCCCATTCCGTGCACGTGGTAGCCGCCGAGCATGGCGATGTTGACGATGACGGCGGCGAACATGGCGAACCCGATCAGCGCCCCCCGGGCGATCCGGGCGCCGGCCCCGGCCCGGGCCAGCTCCGTGACCGCACGTCGTTCGGTACGGCGCACCACCCACCCGTACACGAGGAGCGCGGCCACGGCGGTCGCCACCCCGAGGGCAAGGGAGAGCCAGGGGTTGCCCGGCACCGCCATGACGGCCCGGTTGCCGACGAGGCTTACCGCCACCACGGCCAGGATCTGCTTCAACGCACGCATGATGGTTCCTTCGAGAGGTGTGGCGGCCGGAGCGCCGCGGTCACCTGGAACGCTATGGATTCGCTGGCCGGGAATCGTCACCGTGCGGTGGACACTTGCGGGTAGCTCTCTCGGGGGACAAGCCCGGTGCCGACGCCTACTGGGACGGCTCCCCGGGCGGGGGTCCGGGCGATTCGCGTCGCCGCCGGGCGAGTTCGGTCATCCGCTCGGCCATTCGCGGCGATCGCGCCGGTCAGCGGAGCCTTCGCCAGTGGTCTGGCCGCCAGTGACCCGAACTACAAGCCGAGCAGGCCGGTTTCGCTGATCACCTTCGTCGGCCGCGACGACCGGATCTCCTCCCGGATCTACAGCGGGCTGTCCCGATGGCAGAAGAACCTGGGCTGCACCGTCGGGGAGCCGGTCTGGGTCGACACGGCCAGAACGGTGAACCGTACGGTCAGCAGCTGTCCGGACGGCAGCCAGGTCGTCGACTACACGGTGAACGGGATGGGTCACGCCTGGCCGTCGGCGAGCGGCTACCGGGCCGCTGTCGACGCCACCGTCGCGATGTGGGAGTTCTTCGCCGCGAATCCCCGCCGGTAGCGCGGTTCTGTCCGATCGGGGTCCGCACTGTCCCGGCAAACCAATCGGCTGGGTAGGGTGTGCGGTGCCCTGACGGACGGAGGCGGTTATGGCGGCTGACAACCCTGAGGCGCCCAGGGACCAAGTGATCGAGGGGAACCCGGCCGAGCATCACGAATCGATCCTTCTCGACGAGCCGACCACCGCAGACCTCCGGGTGAAGGTGACCGAGGCGTGGCAGGAGTTCGCCCGCGCGCTCGCCGGCCAACTGCGCGGCCTGCCGACCGGTACGCAGATCGCGCTCACCCTCGACCCCACCGCCTCCGGCACCGGGGACGCGGTCTACTCGGTGAGCATCGAGGTCGGCGGGGACGGCCAGGTCGACCTGCGGGCGGTGGGCAACGCCGCCCTCCCCCAGGGGTACCGGCTGGACCGGGCCGCGGTCGCGGACATGATCGCGCTCGGCTGGTCGCCGCCCGGCGTGGTCGAGGGCTCCGGTGGACACTTCGGGATGCGGGCCGACACCAGCGAGGCGATCCGGCTCGCCAGCACGGTGTCGCGGACCCTGCGCGACGTGTACGGCGCACCACACCCGGCCTTCCTCGTCTTCCTGGTGCACGACGAGTCCGACGAGCCACTCACGGTCGAACCGCTCGGCACCGCCCGGCCCGAGATCGCGGCCGATCCGACCGCCGACCTCGACCTCGATCTCGACGAGGCGCTGGCGGCGGCCCGGACCGCGCAGAGCGGCAGCGACGCGATGCCGCTTCAGGAACGGGTCCGGACCGTGGTCTCGGCGATGCTGAAGTCGTCGGCGGACCAGCTCCAGGTCGACTCCGACGGCGACATCGGCATCCGGGCCGGTTCGGCGATGGTCTTCGTCCGGGTCCGGGACAACCCTCCACTGGTCGATGTCTTCTCCCCGGTGCTCACCGAGGTCGAGCCGACCGAGCAGCTCTACGTCAAGCTCTCCGAGTTGACCAACAGGATGCCGATCGGTCGGCTCTACTGCACCAACGACACCGTCTGGGCGTCGATCCCGGTCTTCGGCCGCAACTTCCAGGCGACCCACCTGATGCTCGCCATCCAGGTGATGACCGGGCTCGCCGACGAGCTGGACGACCGGCTGCACGGCGAGTTCGGCGGCCGGCGGTTCTTCGGCGAGGGCGACAAGGCGCAGCAACGGGACGCGGGCGAGCACCGCACCGGGATGTACCTCTGACCCTCGGTGCGGTGCTCGCCCGTCCCCGACTTGGTGACCGGAGGAGGAGCGCCCTCCAGGTCAGATCCGGATCACCGCCAGCGTGCCGAGGGTGCCCGGGTCGGTCGCCTTGATCGCGCCGTCGGACACGGTCCAGAGCACCCCGTCGACCATCAGCGAGCGGCGGATCGTCGCGCTGGAGTCGACGGACCGGGCCGCGGGGTGCTCCACCACTCCCGTCTCGGTGAAGCCGCCGTCGGCCACCCGCAGCACAAGCGCGCGGCCGATGGGCAGCTGCCCGCCGCCGCGGCCGGTCTGCTCGTACGTGGTCACCGGCACCACCAGGGTGTTGGTGGCCGGCCAGTAGAGGAAGGCGTGCGGGTCGAACTCGGCCTCGGAGTGGCCGTACCGGACGTGGTGTTGGGCGATCCGGGTCGGCCTGGTCGGGTCGGAGACGTCGAAGAGTGAGATCTGGCTCCCCTTGGTCCGCCCCTGTTGGTCCGCCTCCTGGCCGATCCCGATCAGCCGCCCGTCCCCGAGCGGGTGCAGGTACGACGAGTACCCGGTGATCTTCAACTCGCCGGTGACCTTCGGCGCGCGGGGGTCGCGCAGGTCCACGGTGTAGAGCGGATCGGTCTGCCGGAAGGTCACCACGTAGCCGATCCCCTGGGCGAACCGCACGCTGTAGATGCGCTCACCCTTGCCCAGCCCGGTGACCCGCCCGGCCTCGGTCAAGGTCCGCCCGTCGGCGCGCAGCACGTACACCGCCGAACTGGACCTGGGGTTCGGTCCCCAGGTACGTCCGCTGGTGGTGGCCACCCGCAGGTGCCCGTCCCACTCCGACATCGCGTACTGGTTGATCAGCCAGCCGGGCACGGTGGCGGCGGTGACGTAGCGGGGCCGGTCCGGGCCGGAGATGTCGAACTGGTAGATGTGGGTCTGCTCGTCCTTCGGGTCGGGTGCCCGGTCGCTGGCGGTCAGCGCCGGCAGCACCCGCCAGCGCTGGTCGCTGGCGAGGTAGAGCCGCGACCCGTTGCTGTAGACGGTGTCGCCGTCCGCGGCGACCGACACCGGGTCACCGTCGCCGAGGCTGGCGGCGCCGAGGTCGAAGCTGAGCAGGGTGATCAGTGAGGCGCCGGAGTAGACCGCCGGTCGGCTCAGCCGGTCGCAGCCGACCCGCCCGGTGCTGGTCTGCCCGCCGGTGCTGGTCTGGTAGCGGGGCAGCCAGGCGTCGATCGGTGCCTGCTCCACGATCTTCCGGTTGGCCGCGAGCCGCTTTTTCTCGTTGACCGGCCCCGCTCCCTTCTCCAGCGGAAAGTCGAGCCGTGGCCAGGAGCGGACCACCACCCGGACGGTCGGGCCGACCTGCCGTGCGTCGATCAGGCCGCCGTCGATCCGGTAGTCGCCGATGACCTTCGGGGCGCCGGTCAGGTCGACCAGGATCAGCCGGGGACCGACGATGGCCTGCGGCTGGTCGTCGGCGGGTGGCACGTCGGGCTCGCCCCGCCGGATCCCGCCGGGGCGGGCCACGCCGTGCTCCCGGACGAGTACCAGCGCCCGGTCGCCGTGCAGCAGCAGATCGCTGTCGGCCCAGCCGAAGTCCGGGATGGAGCTGACCTTCAGGGTGCCGGTCAGCCGCCGGCTCGCCGGATCGATCACCCGCAGGATGCCCCTGTCGACCGTGACGATGCGCCGGCCGTCGGTCTTTACCAGGTCCGGCTCGTCGACCCCGGCCTCGTGGGTGTTGGTACCCGAGTAGTCGGATCCGGCTCCCGGCGCGGCGGCGTTGTCCCGCTTCGCCACCCCCGCGTCGGCGTCGGCGGCGCGCTCGGCTCCACTGTTGGCCTGAAATGCGGGGGTGAGGGCGCCGCCGGGGAGACCGTACGGCCCGACGTGCGCCTTGGCCGCGGACCGGAGCCCGGCCAGCGCGCTCGCGCAGGAGTCGAAGGCGACCAGCCGCAGCCCGTCGGCCGGTACCCCGGAGTCGCGCGGCGGCGGCGGGACGGTGGGCTCGGGTTCGGAGGTGCAGCCGCTGAGCAGCGTGCCGACCAGCGCCAGGCCGGCGACGAGCGCCGTGCCGACGGCGGCACCGGATCGCGTTCCCCGTTCGCGTGTCATACGTCGTTCGACGCGCCGACCCGCCCCCACGGTTCCCCGCCCCGAGTCCGCGACCCGGTTGCCCCGGGCGCCGGCTGTCTGGCGGTGGGGCCGGTCACGACGGGGCGGGCGCGACGGTTGGGGAGTCGACCAGCCGGGACAGCACGATCATGCTCCGGGTCGAGGTGACGAAGGGCTCGGCGCGGAGCCGTTCGAGGGCCTGTTCCAGGTGCGCGATGTCCGCCGCCCGGAGGTGGACCAGCGCGTCGGCCTCGCCGGAGACGGTGTACGCGGCGACCACCTCGGGGTGCCGCCGGGCCGCCACGGTGATCTGGGTCGGAGTGGTCCGCCCGGTGCAGTAGAGCTCCACGAAGGCCTCGGTGCTCCAGCCCACCGCCGCCGGGTCGATGACGGTGGTGAATCCCCGGATCACCCCGGCCGCCCGCAACCGGTCGACCCGCCGCTTCACCGCCGGTGCGGAGAGCGAGACCCGGGCGCCGATCTCCGCGTACGAGGCCCGGGCGTCGGCAACGAGTGACGCAATGATTCGCTGGTCCACGCCGTCGATCTGCAACGTTCCGCCTCTCCCAGGCAACAGTTCTGGCTGTTGGTAAATCTGTACCGTACCTACCCTTGGATCCGTGAACCAGCCGAGGATCCCAAGAAAGCGGACATATCTCCTCTGTCCGCCGGAGTACTTCACCGTGGAGTACGCGATCAACCCGTGGATGGACACCACCACCCCGGTCGACCGGGAGTTGGCGGTCAAGCAGTGGCACGGGTTGCGGGAGACGCTGCTGGGCCTCGGTCACACGGTGCACGAACTCGACCCGGAGCCCGGGCTGCCGGACATGGTCTACGCGGCCAACGGCGCCTTCGTGGTCGACGGCACCGTCTACGGCGCCCGGTTCCGGCACCCGCAGCGGGTGCCCGAGGCGGCGGCGCACCGCTCCTTCCACGAGGCGCGGGGTGCGCGGTTCGTCGCACCCGCCGAGATCAACGAAGGTGAGGGCGATTTCACCTACCTGCCGGAGGCACACGGCGGGCTCATCCTGGCCGGGTACGGCTTCCGGACCGAGCCGGCCGCGCACGCCGAGGCGCAGGAGGCGCTCGGCCGACCCGTCGTCTCGCTCCGCCTGGTGGACCCGCGCTTCTACCACCTGGACACCGCCCTGGCCCCGCTCGACGACGGCAACATCGCGTACTTCCCGGGGGCGTTCTCGGTCGCCGCCCAGCGGGTACTGGCCCAGCTCTTCCCGGGCGCGGTCGTGGCCGACCAGGTCGACGCGTTCGCGTTCGGGCTGAACCTGGTCAGCGACGGCCGGCACGTGGTGCTCAACAGCGAGGCCGGCGACATGGCGGCCAAGGTCGCCGCCGCCGGCTACCTTCCGGTCCCGGTGGACCTCTCCGAGCTCAAGAAGGGCGGCGGCAGCGTCAAGTGCTGCGTCGCCGAACTGCGCGACTGAGCCGGCACCGCGCGGTCACCGTCAGCCGAGCGTCGCCAGTTCGCTGATCATGACGTTGGACAGCACCTGCCCGTCCAGCTGCACCTTGCGGAGATACCACTTCTGTTGCGGGGTACGCGGCTGGTTGAACTGCCATGGGCCGCGCGGGCTGTCAATCTGCCCGATCCGGCCGAGCGCCAGGTTCAGCTGCAGCGGGGTGAGCTCCTCGCGGGCGATCCGGATCGCCTTGCCGAGCACCTGCGCGGCGTCGTAGGAGGCCATCGCGTACGTGGTCGGGGTCGAGCCGTGCGCCTTGCGGAAGGCGGAGGCGAACCGGCGATTGGCCGCGTTGTTGAGGTCGGCGGAGTAGTTGAGCGAGGTGACGATGCCCTCCGACTCGCGCGGCCGGAGCTGGTCGAGCACCGTCCCCTCGGTGAGGAAGCCCGGCGCGTAGATCGGCTTGCGGTAGCCGGCCAGATGCAGCTTCTTGAGGAACTCGACCGCCGAGTCGCCGGAGAAGAAGCAGTAGACGGCGTCTGGATCACGGTTGACCAGCGTGGCGATGTGCGGGGCGAACGCGTTCCGGGCCGGCTTGCCGGGGAAGTAGTCGGTCCAGATCACCGGGTCGGCGATCCGGTCGTCGGACTCGCCGAAGCTCTGCCGGAAGCCCTGCACCGCGTCGAGGCCGACGTCGTACTTCGGGCCGATGATCGCCACCCGGCCGTCCGCACCGACCTGCTCCTTGACGTACGGCGCCAGCGCCCGTCCCGGCTCGTCGTTGATGTACGAGGTACGCCAGATGTAGACGACGCTCTGCAACGTCGACGGGGACGCGTTGGAGGCGATCATCGGGATCTTGGCCTCTTCCACGGCGTCCCGCAGGCCGAGCAGGACCGCCGAGTTGACCACTCCGGTGAGCGCCAGCACCCGCTGATCGACGAGCTGCTTCAGGGCGGCCTGCCCGGATTCGGGGGTCTCGCCCTCGTCTGCGATGATCAGGTCGACCGGATGCCCGCCCAGCCGCTGGTCGTTCAGGTCGAGATAGAGCTGGAAGCCCCGCAGCATCTCGTCGCCGATCGGCTTGTAGACGCCGGACTGGGCGACGATCATGCCGATCCGCACCGGCTCGTCGCTGAGCGGCTCCTCGGTCTCCGGGCCGTCCGCCCGACCGCACGCGGCGGCCAGCCCGGTGGCACCGAGCGCGCCGAGCGAGCCCAGCAGCTTGAGAGCTCGTCTGCGGTCCATCTCCGACACGGATCCCTCCCGGAGCGGCGCCGTGGGACGCAGCCCTCCCGGGGGTTCTACCGGGAACGCGATGCTACGTCAATGCCGTCGTCCGATCCTCCAGTCAGCCAATGTAACTCGGCCAGCACGGTTGTCCACCAGTGGGACAGCGGGTCGATCACCCCGAAGTGCTCGCATTCCGGCAGCTCAACGAAGCGCAGAGCGGTGTCGTCGGCCCCGGCGGCGTACCGGCGGCTGGCCGCCACCGGCACCTGCCGGTCCAGGGTGCCGTGCACGATCGAGGTCCGGACCGGGGGCGCCGCCGAGCGGGCGGGATCGGCCGCCGCGTACCGGTCCGGCACGTCCTCGGGACCGCCGCCGAGGAGCGCGGCCACCGCCCCACCGTCCAGATCCAGCCGGTACGCCTCGGCCAGGTCCGAGACCGGCGCCAGGGCGAGTACCCCGCGTACCCGGTCCGGGGCGCGCAGTGCGGCCCAGAGCGCGAGATGCCCACCGGCGGAGTGCCCGAGCAGCACCGGCGGGCCCGGGGCCATCCGCCCGGCCGGCAGCACGGCCTCGACCAGTCCGGTCAGCGCGATGATCCCGGCCGCGACGTCGTCGAAGGTGCCCGGCCAGCCCCCACCCGGCTGCCCCGTCCGGCGGTATTCCAACTGGGCCACCGGGTAGCCCCGGCCGGCCAGGTCCGCCGCGAGCGGGTCGGTGTGCCGGCGGTCGTACTCGGCCCGCCAGAAGCCGCCGTGCACGACCACCACCAGCGGCAGGGCCGGACCGGTGGCGGGCAGCCGCAGGTCGGCGACCTGTTCCGGCCCGGTGCCGTACCGCAGGCAGCGGTCGGGCGGGGGTGCCGGCCGGGTGAGCACCTCCCGCGGATCGGCGGGTAACTCGGCGGAACCGTCTTCGACCATGGTGCCGACCGTACGGTGCGGGCACCGCACACCGTCCCCGGCCGGTGGCCGGCGCGTGTCGGGGAAGGTCGTTGCGGGAAGATGGGGGGCATGACCGACGTGCCACATTCCCAGGAAGACAACGACGACTCGGCTCCGGCGGGCTCGCGCCCCGGCGGCGGCGCCGTACTGGTGGTCGGCCCGGACGGGCGCCCGGTCGGCACGGTGCCGACCGACGGCGATGCTCCCGGCGAGGACCCGTCGCGGTTGATCGAGCAGCCGGCGAAGGTGATGCGGATCGGCAGCATGATCAAGCAGTTGCTGGAGGAGGTCAAGGCCGCACCGCTCGACGACGCCAGCCGGCACCGGCTGCGCGAGATCCACCAGCGGTCGATCGTCGAGCTGGAGGACGGGCTCGCCCCGGAGCTGCGCGAGGAGCTGGAGCGGCTGTCCCTGCCGTTCGGCGAGGAGGCCGCGCCGAGCGAGGCGGAGCTGCGGATCGCCCAGGCCCAACTGGTCGGCTGGCTGGAGGGGCTGTTCCACGGCATCCAGGCGGCGCTGGTCGCCCAGCAGATGGCGGCCCGGATGCAGTTGGAGCAGATGCGTTCCGGTGGGCGCCCGGCGCTGCCGGTCGGTCCCGGCGGCTCGCTTCCGGGGATGCCGGGCGGTCACCCGGGGCAGCCCGGCGAGGGCCACAGCCCCGGCCAGTACCTGTAACTCCGGAGCCGCTCGGGCGGCCTCGGACCCACCGACCCGCTCCCGACCGGGCGGGAAACCCCAGCCCGGTCGGGTCGGGCGTGGTCGGTCAGGCCGGGCCGCCGCTCCGGCCCGTGGCGTCGCGGCCCGGCTCGGCGGCGTCGGGGACGTGAGTCGGATCGGAGTCGCCGGAGGCGTCCGTCGGGTCGGAGTCGAGCAGCGCCTCCAGGTACGCCGCCACCCCGTCCTCCTCGTTGCGCGCCGTCACGTCGTCGGCGATCTCCAGTACGGCCGGATGCGCGTTGGCCACCGCCACCGCCCGACCGACCCAGGTGAGCATCGGTATGTCGTTCGGCATGTCCCCGAAGGCGACCACGTCGGCGGCGTCCACCCCCCGCCCGGTGCAGTACCAGGCCAGCCCGGCCGCCTTGGTCACCCCGGCCGCCGAGATCTCGATCAGCCCGCTGTACGACGAGTGGGTCGCCTCGGCGAGCCCGGCCAGCGCCCCGGCGACCACCTTCACGAAGACGTCCGGGTCCTGCGCCTCGGCCCGGGCCAGCAGCTTCACCGCCGGTACGGCGTGCAGGTCGGCCGGATTCTCGATCGCCCGGATGTTCGGGCGGCCCCGCTCCCATCTCGGCGGATAGTCCATCTCGTGCCGGAACTCGCGGCCGTCGGTCACCTCCACCGCGAAGCTCACCCCGGGCACCTCGGCGCGGAGCCGCTGGACCACCTCGGCGAGCAGGTCGGGAGCGAGCGGATCGGCCCGGAGCACCCGGTCGGCGACCGGGTCGTACACCACGGCGCCGTTGGCGCAGACCGTCGGCAGCGGCTGCCCCAGCTGGTCGTAGACGTGCGGGAGCCAGCGGATCGGGCGGCCGGTCACCAGCACCACTCCGGTGCCCTCGGCGGAGATCCGGGAGATCGCCTCGACGGTACGGGGGCTGACCGTGTGGTCCGCCCGCAGCAGCGTGCCGTCGAGATCCGTGGCCACCAGCCGGGGTAGTCGTCCCATCAACGCGAGAGTAGTCGATCGAGGTAGACCGCTACCCCGTCGTCGTCGTTACGTAGCGTCACCTCGTCGGCGGCCCGGCGTACCGTCGGGTGGGCGTTGGAGACCGCCACCCGGCCCCAGCCGGCCCACTCGAACATCGGCAGGTCGTTCGGCATGTCCCCGAAGACCAGCACCTCGGCCGGGTCGACGCCGAGGGTCTGGGCGACCACCGACAGCCCGGTCGCCTTGTCCACCCCGGGCGGGCAGATCTCGATGAAGCCGAGCCCCGCCTGGGTGATCGAGGCCTGCTCCGCGGGGATGAGCCGGCGGGCCGTTTCGAGCAGGGCGTCGACGTCGTGGTCGGGCGTCCGGGCGAACGCCTTGATCACGTCCCTGGCCAGGCAGTCGACCCGGGTCCGCGCCTCGAACCGGTCCTGGTACGGCCAGGTCGCGTCGAAATCCCCCCAGAGGGGAGCATCCGGGACGTCCAGCGCCTCGACCATCACGGTCAGCGGACCCACCTCGGCCTCCAGCACCCGGAGCAACTCGGCCAGGGCCGGACCGGGCAGCCGCTCGTCGCGGAGGATCACCGGCCCGGCCGGGTCGGTCTGGTCGACGACCCGACCGCCGCCGGCCATCACCAGAAAGTCGGCGGCCCGGATGTCGTTGCGGGTGAGTTCCGCCAGCCTGGGCCCGCGCCCGGTGGCGCCCACCACCGGAATCCCGGCGGCCCGGACCCGGTCCAACACCTCGTGGGTGTACGCCGAGACGGTCTCGTCGGTGCGTACCAGCGTGCCGTCGAGGTCGGTGGCGATCAGCTTCGGCAACCCGGGTCGGGGCATAACTCCTCCTCCACCCCCGCCAACGCGCCAGGCTGGGAGGACTCGCCGGACCTGCTGCTACCGGATCAGCCGGCGGTGACGGGGCAGCAACCGTATCTCACCTTCCGGGGTGGCTCCATGACATTTGTGTGAAGTGCGCTTCACTGGAGGGTTCACTTCGGTTCGAGTACGTCCCGGCCGCCGAGGTAGGGCTGGAGAGCCTTGGGGACCCGTACCGAGCCGTCCGGTTGCTGATGGTTCTCCAGGATCGGCACCAGCCAGCGGGTGGTGGCCAGGGTGCCGTTCAGGGTCGCCGCCGTCTGCGGCCGGCCCTGTTCGTCGCGGTACCGCACGTTCAGCCGGCGGGCCTGGAAGGTGGTGCAGTTCGAGGTCGAGGTGACCTCCCGGTAGCGGCCCTGTGACGGTACCCACGCCTCGCAGTCGTACTTGCGGGCCGCACTGCTGCCCAGGTCGCCCGCTGCCACGTCGATCACCCGGTACGGCAGCTCGACCTTGGCCAGCATCTCCTCCTCCCAGGCCAGCAGCCGGAGGTGCTCGGCGTGCGCCTCCTCCGGGCGGCAGTAGGAGAACATCTCGACCTTGTCGAACTGGTGCACCCGAATGATGCCCCGGGTGTCCCGGCCGTACGAGCCGGCCTCCCGGCGGTAGCAGGACGACCAGCCGGCGTACCGGAGCGGCTCGGCGAGATCCAGGATCTCCCCCGAGTGGTACGCCGCCAGCGGCACCTCGCTGGTGCCGACCAGGAACAGGTCGTCGGCCTCCAGCCGGTAGATCTCGCTGGCGTGCGAGCCGAGGAAACCGGTCCCCTCCATCGCCTCCGGCTTGACCAGCGACGGGGTGATGGTCGGGACGAAGCCGTGTTCCACGGCCTGGGCGACGGCGAGCTGCAGCAGGCCGAGCTGGAGCAGCGCGCCCACCCCGGTCAGGTAGTAGAACCGGCTGCCCGAGGTCTTCGCGCCGCGCTCGACGTCGATCGCCCGCAGCGCCTCCCCCAGCTCCAGATGGTCGCGTGGGTTCTCGATCTCGGGCCGGGTGCCGACCTCGCGGAGTACCACGAAGTCGTCCTCGCCGCCGGCCGGGGTCCCCTCCTCGACCACGTTCGGGATCGCGTACTGCGCCTGGCGCAACGCCGCCTCGGCCTCGCCGACCGCCGCCTCGGCCGCCTTCACCTCGGTGGAGAGTGCCTTGGTCCGGGCGAGCAGCCCGGCCCTCTCCGCCGGGTCGGCCTTCGGCATCCGCTTGCCGAGCTGCTTCTGCTCGGCCCGGAGCGCCTCGAAACGCCCGACCGCCGCCCGCCGCTGCTCGTCGGCCCGGAGCAGGTCGTCCACCGCGGACTCGGACTCGCCACGGGCACGCTGGCTGGCACGTACGGTATCCGGATCGTCGCGGAGCAGACGCAGGTCAATCACGGGAACCGAGCCTACCGGTGCGCGGCGTTGCCGGTGTATCGAGATACGCCCGCCGAATCCGGGCGGTCCGGCGGCTCAGTGCGCGACCTGCCGGTCGATGCGCGACCTGCCGGTCGATGCGCGACCTGCCGGTCGATGCGCGACCTGCCGGTCGATGCGTGAACGGCGGCTCAGTGCGCGAACGGCTTGGTCGGGGCGACCGTCAGGTCGATCGGCGGCTGCCGGTCGTCGTCGTCCTCGTCGGAGACCTCCGCCGCGCCGGCCGCCCGGGGCCGGCGCCACGGCCAGTCGGACTCCTCCGCCGGGACGGGCCCGGCGGGTGCGGCCGGATCGGCGGCGAGTGCCGCATCGACCGCGCCTCGCCTGACGAAACGCCCGGCGAGCAGCAGGGCCAGCCCGAGCCCGCAGGTGCCGACGTACGCCAGCACGAGGCCCTGGCCGTACTCGACGACCAACCCGTCGAGCTGGCCGTACAGCTCCCAGCGGGAGCTGACGGTCTCCAGCGATCCGGTGGTGGCGAGCAGTATCCCGAGCAGCGCCACTACCCCGGCCAGCCCGGCGACCCGGGCGTTGTGGCGTATCCCGGGTGAGCCGAAGAGGACCAGCGCCAGGCAGCCGATTACCCCGACCACTCCGACCAGGTACGCCGTGCCGAACGCCTTCATGTCCGCCACCCCGCTGCCGAGGGTGATCGCGTTCTCGGCGGCCTCGACCGGCATGCTGGTGACCGCCCAGTCGCCGATCAGTGAGGCGAAGACGGCAGCCGCCCCGGCGGCACCGATCACCGGCACCAGTCGACTGTCCCGGCCGAGCCGGTGCAGGGCCAGCCCGGCTCGCCCACCGGTAGCCGGAGGGTCGCCCCACGACACGACGCTGGCACCCTCCCGCGTGGTATCCGTCGCGTCACCCGGGCGTGCGGAGTCCCGGGAGCCGGCCGGTCCGTCCTGGCGGGGGATGGAGACGTCGTCGGGCATGGTCGATCCCTTCCACGGCGGGCTCCTGGATCGATGATGGCACAGCGGTGGCCCGCCGGCGCCGTACGCGGGCCGGGGGTGGTCCGTCTGCCGACCCGGACCGTCGCGGGTGCTCGTTGGCTCGGATCGCCGCAACGCACACTGTGACCCGGATCGTCGCGCGGCCGGGCGCCATGGGCTAGCGTCGGCATTATGCCTATCCGTACCGCATCCGCCCGCTGGCAGGGAAATCTCACCGATGGTTCCGGCACGATCCGCACCGGAAAGGGCGGGTTCCAGGGGAACTACTCGTTCAAGTCCCGCTTCGAGGAGGGCGAGGGCACCAACCCGGAGGAGCTGATCGGTGCGGCGCACGCCGGCTGCTACTCGATGGCGTTCTCCAAGGCCCTCGCCGACGCCGGGTTCACGCCGACCTCGGTCGACACCACCGCGCAGGTGCACCTGGACAAGACCGACGCGGGCATGACCGTCACCCGGATCGACCTCGACACCGTCGGTGAGGTGCCGGGGATCGACGAGACTGAGTTCAACAAGCTCGCCGAGGCGGCCAAGGCAGGTTGCCCGATCTCCCGGCTGCTCTCGCCCGGGGCCGAGATCTCGCTGAAGGCCCGCCTCACCGCCTGATCCTGGCGGCACCCCTCCATCCGTACCGATCGCGGTGGTCAGGGCAGCTCCCGGTACCCGCCGAGCGCAGCACCGTACGCTCTGATCATCGCGATCGCCGACGTCGGCGCCGCGTCCGGGCGCCCGCCGCACCTCCCGTCGGGCGCCGGTCCACCCGCCGGGTGCGGCACAATTGAGCGGTGCCGGTCGAGATGAGCCGCGAGCGTTTCGAGGAACTGGTCGCCGAGGCCCTCGACGAGGTGCCGGAGGAGCTGCTCAACCTGATGAGCAACGTCGTCATCCTGGTGGAGGACGACTCACCGGAGGACGGACCCGAACTCCTCGGTCTCTACGAGGGGCACGCGCTGACCAGCCGGGGCTGGGACTACGCCGGGGTACTGCCCGACCGGATCCTCATCTACCGGCGGCCGATCCTGCGGATCTCTGACAGCGAGGACGACGTCGTCGACGAGGTCGCTATCACCGTCGTGCACGAGATCGCCCACCACTTCGGCATCGACGACGACCGGCTGCACGACCTCGGCTGGGGCTGACCGGCGGCGAGCCGTCCATTCCGACCGCCCTTGGGACCTACCTGCTTGCGGCGGTTGCCTACCCTCGGTCCTCCACCCCTCAGGAGGAACGTGATGCGCAGCGCCCTGTTTTCGGCAGAGAACCTGGAGAAGGAGTCACACCAGCCCGGCATGCGGCTGCAGAACGCCAAGATGCTGAAGATCGAGCTCAACGGTGAGGCGATGGCCCGGGTCGGCTCCATGGTCGCGTACCAGGGGCAGGTGCAGTTCCAGGCGCTGGGCTCGGGCGGGCTCGGCAAGTTTCTCAAGCAGAAGCTGACCGGCGAGGGCGTGCCGCTGATGAAGATCAGCGGTCGGGGCGACGTCTTCCTCGCCGACTACGCGGCGGACGTGCACATCATCGACCTGGAGCCGGGCGACTCGCTGTCGATCAACGGCTCCAGCGTGCTCGCCTTCGACTCCACCCTCCAGTACGACATCAAGATGGTCGGCGGCGCCGGGATGATGTCGTCGTCCGGGCTGTTCAACTGCGTCTTCAGCGGCTACGGCCGGATCGCGATCACCACCAAGGGCGCCCCGGTGGTGCTCAACGTCGACGCGCCGACGTACGTCGACCCGCAGGCCGCGGTGGCCTGGTCGGCGAGCCTGCAGACCGGCTACCACCGGGCCGAGCAGCTCGGCCTCGGCACGCTGCTCGGCCGGCGTACCGGTGAGGCGTTCACGATGAGCTTCGCCGGCCAGGGCTTCGTGATCGTCCAACCCTCCGAGGAACCGCCGATCCAGGGCATGGGCCGCCAGGAACAGGGCGGTGGCGGCGGCGGGCTGCTCAACCAACTGCTGGACTGACCGGCGTCCCGGGGCGTCCGGGCCGGGCGCCCCGGGACGCCGGTCAGGAGAGTTCGCCGGCACGCAGCCGGGCGAGCCAGGCCGCCGCGTCGGCGTAGTCGACGTCGGAGAGCCCGGCCGGCGCCGGGACGGGCCGATCGGCCACCGCCGTGGTCCCGCGATGCCTCGGGTACGACCCCAGGAAGCGCACCTCGGCGCAGATCCGGCGCAGCCCCTGGAGCGCCTCGCCGACCCGGTCGTCGGCGACGTGCCCGGCGCAGTCGAGGAAGAACGCGTAGCGCCCGAGCGCCTCGCCGGTGGGCCGGGACTCGATCCGGGTCAGGTTGACCCCGCGCACCGCCAGCTCCATCAGCACGGCGAGCAGCGCGCCGACCCGGTCGTGCGCGATGTAGACGGCGAGCGAGGTCAGGTCGTCACCGGTCCGGGGCGGCGGCGGTCCCGGCCGGCTGAGCAGCACGAACCGGGTCACCGCGTCGTCATGGTCGGCGATCTTGTCCGCGAGTACGGCGAGCCGCTGCCGGGCGGCGCCGATCGGCGCGCAGATCGCGGCGTCCTGCTGGCCGTCGGTGGCGGCGAGCGCCGCGGCGGCGTTGGAGAGCACGTCCACCACGACCGCGTCGGGCAGGTGCTCCCGGAGCCAGCGGCGGCACTGGGTGGACGCCTGCGGGTGGGCTGCCACGGTGCGCACCTCGGCGAGGCTCCGGCCCGTCGGCGCGGCGAGCACGAACTCGACCGGCAACACCACCTCACGGGTGATCACCAGCGGTTCGCCCTCGACCATCTCGTCCAGGGTCACCGCCACCGCGCCGCCGATGGAGTTCTCCAGCGGCACCAGCGCGGCGTCGGCGTCACCGGCCCGTACCGCGTCCAGCGCCTCCGGGACGCTGCGCGCCGGCGTACGCGTGCCGCGCTCGGCAGCCGGGATGGTCCGCAGCGCCTGCTCGGCGAAGGTCCCCTCGGGCCCCAGGTAGACGAAGTGGGTCGGCGGTGTTCCGGGCATGCCGTCCAGCCTACAAACCACCGAACGGCGGGGGTGCGTCACACACCGCCGTCCGCAGTGCCGGCGGCGCCTCGGCCCGGACCGTGATCGTGCAGACGTCGGTGCCGGCGGTGACCAGCCGCAACTTCCCGGGGCGGCCCCGGGTCACCGCCTGCAACGGCTCCCGGTCGGCCACGGTCACGATGCTGTACTGCCAGTCCTCCAGGCAGAGCGGCCCCGTCCGGTAGGTGACCCGGCCGGACCGGGGCAGGTTCGCGGCGCGGCGCAGCAGCGCGGTCACCTGGTCGCGGCTCGGCGCCCCGGGCGGGCAGGCGACCAGCGCGGTGGGACGGGGCGTCGGCGTTGGCGTCAGGCCCGGGCCGGACGTCGGGGTACCGGTGGGACCGACCGTCGGGGTGGGGGTCGCGCGGGTGGGGGTGGCCCCGGGCTCCTGGAGTTCGGGTGGCACGCCACAACCGGCCAGGCCGAGGAGGCAGCCGGCCAGGGTCAGGCAGCCGAGCAGGGCGCCGACGGCGCGGAGCCGGCCCGCGGCGGGGTCGGGCGACGGGAGACGGAGCACGGCCGGGTCCTCGGGCATAGGTGGCTGCCGTGGGTGGTGTGGCGGATGGTTCCGCCCATGGTAGGGCGTCGCCATGATCGACCACCCGTCAGGTGGCGATCCGGTGCCCGAACTGCCGCAGCGCCGCGAGCGCCTCGACGAGGCGTACCGAGGGGACCAGCAGATAGTCGGTGTCGAACGTCGAGAACGCCACTATATTGACCCGGGCATCGGCCAGCGGGACGACCAGGGAGGCGAGGATCCCGGTCAGGGCCAGGTCGAGCGGACCGGCCACCTGGAGGCAGCGCCACGGGGTCTCGGCGGTGGCGCCGTCCGGGACCCGGTCGACCCGACAGATGATCGACAGTTCGGCGCCGCTGCGGGTCACCGACAGCACGCCGGAGTCCGCCGGAGGGCTCAGCAGGCCGGCCGGCACCGGTGAGCCGGCGGGCAGCCGACACACGGCGTACTCCTCCGGCAGCAGCGCGATGTCCAGCATGAGGAGACCTTACGGGGGGTACGGCAGCGGCCCAACACCGCCGTCCGCCGGGATGGCCCGATCGCGACGCACGTCACGTGCGCGAAGCGCTCGCATCTCCGGTACGCCCCCGACCCTGGGGAACGCGCCCAGACCTCGGAGCCGGGTGCAGACCTCGGCGGAGGAGGAGTGTTCAGACCTCGGAGAAGAAGGTGAGCGAGCCGGCGACCCGGCCGTCGGTGAGGATCGGAGTGGCGATCGCGTCCACGGTGGTGGCGTCCGGCCCCTGGACCTGGGGGGTGCGGACCCGGAGCAGCCCTCGGGCGAGTCGGCCCGAGTGCAGGGCGAGCAGCGGGGGGATCTTCTCGACCTCCTGCTCGATCAGCTCGCCCCGGGCGGCGGTGAAGTCGAGCAGCCGCAGGTCGCTGCCGAGCAGTGGGAGGCCGAGCGCGTCGAGCGGGGTGCCGAGGCCGAGCAGGTGACAGCAGGACGGTGAGACGGCGGCGATGGTGGTTTCCCGGTCGATCAGCAGGCAGGGCTCGGCGGCCGTCGAGACCGACTCGGACCACCGGGCGAGCCCGTCGCGGTGACCTGCCCGGTCGGCGTCGTCGAAGCCGGTGGACCCGTGTCCGAGCGACGAGGTCGTCGGCGTCGGGAACGCCTCCGAGATCGAGAGTTCGACGTGGGCCACCGCGCCTCCTATTTGCCGCACCACGCCCCACGCTAGCCGGTGCCCAGTGGGGCCGCGACCCCCGCGATGCGCCGGCCGGTTGGGCCATCCCGCAGCCCCCGCCCGGTACGGCACACGCCCCGCGTCGCTGGGGCGGCGACGGGGCGCCGCCCGGCGGGTGGCGTCGGCGGTGACGCTACCGGCGACCGGCGTGCTTGTCAGCCGCCGTTCGGCCGTCCTCGTACCACCGGTAGTCGGCCGCCGAACGGTACGGGGCGTTCAACCAGGTGGAGGGGGACTGGGCGACCCGGGACAGCTTCTCCGCGGTGGCGGCGCTGATCCGGTTGCCGCCCGCGACGAGCAGCCGGTCGAGTTCCCGATGGGTCGCCACCAGGCACTCGTTGGGCAGTCCGTACACGCTGATCACGCCGGAGCCGACGAAGGTCAGCACCGGGGTGACCGGAATGGTCAGGCCGACCGCGTTGGAGAGCGCCTTGGCGGCCCGCTTCGCGTCCCGCCGCGCCTCCGACACGTACGCCGGCCGCTTGCCGTTGATCTGCACGACGTCCCCGGCGATCAGGACTCGGGACCGGCCGTGGTCGGCCACGGTGACCGCGAAGAGCCCGCTGGGGCCGATCGCCAGGAAGCCCGCACGCTCGTCCCGGGACCGGTAGTCCAGGTCGAGCATGCTCGTCTCGGTCAACTCGGTCCGCGGCCAGTCGACCACGTGCCACGATGGACCGAGGTGGTCGAGCCGGCTCAGTGCTCGGGCCCCGGCCGCCTCGATCCGGCGGGCGTCCCGCTCCGCGCGGCGCCGACGGGCCCAGTCCAGCGGCGTCGGCCGGACGGCCTCCAGCGGGGGAAGTTGGTTGACGGGTGCGGGAGGGAGGGCCCGCGCGGCGGGAACCGCTGAGCGTGCAGAAAAGACAGTCATCGTGACCTCCGGCAAAAGGTCCCTCGAAGTTATCTCCTCACTACGGTACGTGGCCAGACCTAGGGAGCGGCAAGTCGAAGCGCCGGAGTGAGTGTGGATGAATGCCCCATTCATCCGAAGCCCTTTTTCCCAGATGGTGCCAATCGCTGCCCTACGCTGCGAGGATGACCCACTTCGTGGACAGCGAGTGCGGGCGTCTCGGCACTGTACTTCTGCACCGTCCGGGACCTGAACTCGCCCGACTCACGCCCCGGAACAACGACTCGCTGCTCTTCGACGCGATCCCCTGGGTCGGCCGGGCCCAGGAGGAGCACGACGCCTTCGCCGCCGCGCTGCGCGAGCGCGGCGTCGAGGTGCTCTACATCGGAACCCTACTCGCCGAGACACTGGCCCTGCCGGACGCGCGGTCCGAGCTGACCGAGCGGGTGCTCGCCGACGCCCGACTGGGTGACACGCTGCGCCGACGGGTGGCGGAGCATCTCTCGTACCTCGATCCGGCCGGGCTGGCCGGAGTCCTGATCGCCGGTCTCGCCCACCAGGAGCTGCGACTCGGTGGCGACCGGGGCGGCGGCCTGGTCTACCGCCTGATGGACCGGCTGGACTTCGTGATCGACCCGCTGCCGAACCTGCTCTTCGCCCGGGACTCGTCCACCTGGATCGGCGACCACGTCGCGGTGACCAGCCTGGCCATGCCGGCCCGGCGCAGGGAGACCAGCCTGACCGACGCGATCTACCGGCACCACCCCCGGTTCGCCGGTACGCGATTCGTGTACGACCCCGGCCTGGAGCACCTGGAGGGCGGTGACGTCCTGCTGCTCGCCCCCGGGGTGCTGGCGGTCGGGGTCGGCGAGCGCACCACCCCGGCCGGGGCGGAGCGGCTGGCCCGCCGGGTCTTCGAGGCGCGCCTGGCGCACACCATCCTGGTGGTGCCGATCGCCCAGGAGCGCGCCACCATGCACCTGGACACCATCTGCACGATGGTCGACGTCGACGCGGTACTCATGTATCCGAACATCGCGGACACGCTCTCGGCGTACACGGTGGTGGCCGGCGCCGACGGCGACATCCAGCTCGACGGGCCGGCGCCGTTCCTGCGGGCGGCGGCCGACGCGATGGACCTGGACAGGCTCCGGGTGATCGACACCGGCCTGGACCCGGTGACAGCGGAACGCGAGCAGTGGGACGACGGCAACAACACCCTGGCGCTCGCCCCCCGGCTCTGCGTCGCGTACGAGCGGAACGTGGAGACCAACGCCCAACTGGAACGGGCCGGCATCGAGGTGATCCGGATCGCCAGTTCCGAACTCGGCTCGGGCCGGGGCGGCCCGCGCTGCATGTCCTGCCCGCTGGTCCGGGAGCCGCTGCGCCCGGGAGCGCCGCCCAGTTGAGGACGCGGACTCGCCCCGGTCGCCGAGGGGAGGGCGGCGGACCGGGGCGAGTCGCCTCGGGTGATGAGGCGGGTCAGCGGCGGCGCGGTACCCAGTGGAGGATCTGGGAGACGATCAGCGCGGGGTGCCGGTCGGGCAGTACCTCAAGTGCGCGGGCGAGGTGGGCGCCGAGGTACATCAGCAGCCCGACCCGGTCGCCCGCGAAGCCGACCAGCAGGGACAGGCGTGCCTGCGGACACGGCCAGGGGTGCTCACACTCGGGGCAGTCGTAGGTCTCGGTCGGGAAGTGCCCGTCGACCTGCCGCTCGCGTCTGCGGCGTCGGGCGGCGAACCGCTCCCAGCGTGCCGGTGGCCCGATCACCGGTCACGCCCGTACACCGTGCCGGGCGCGGTGCCCCTGCCCGGGGGTGAGGGCTCCGGGGCGGCCGTTGCCCAGGTGTGCGCGGGTGGGCGCGTCCCAGCCGGGTCGATGGGTGGGCGTGTCCCAGCCGGGTCGACGGTTGGTCGCCCGGGGCCGGGTCGGTGCGGGCGGCGCATCCAGGGTCAGGGCCCGGACAGGTGGGGCCGGTGGCCGGTAGGGTGCCGGCAGCACCCCGGCCGGCTCCGGGCAGCGCCATCGCTGGCCGCATCGGCAGTACCGCCAGAGGCGCCACCATGCGCGGCGGTGTCGGGGCTCGACCCTGCGGGCGTGTCTCATCTGATTGCTCCCGTCGGCGAGATGCGGACAGGGGCGGCACCGGCCCGGACACCGGCACCGCCCCCGTGGGCGCTTCGCCCGGATGGAAGGTCACGGGGGCCGGGCAAAAGCGCTTGCCCTCCACCCTGGACTCTTGACACGTAGTAGTGGAAGATGTGCAGTCAGCAATATAGATGTCTGTAGCATTCCCCTCCGCATGCGGGAGTAGTACGTGAACGAACTCCGGGAAGTCCTCAGAAGACATCGAGTCGGGCGCCGCATGACACAGGCGCAACTCGGCCGGGCGGTCAAGGTGAGCGCGTCACTGATCGCCGCGATCGAACAGGGCCGGCTCATTCCCCAACCCGAGACCGCCGCCCGGTTGGACCGGTTCTTCGACTGCGAGGACGAGATCCAGGAGGCCGCCGTCCTGGCCCGGCAGGATGCCCGGCCGCCGTGGCTGCGCCCCTGGACCGAACACGAGGAACGAGCCACCCTGCTCCGCTGGTGGGAGCCGCTCCTCCTGCCGGGCCTGCTCCAGACCGAGGAGTACGCCCGTGCCGTCCTGTACGGCGGGTGGTTGTCGGACGAGGTGGTGAATAGTGCCATCCAGGTCCGGCGGGACCGGCTCGCCGCTACCATCGACCGCCCCAAGCCTCCGACGCTGTCGGCCGTCATCAGTGAATTCGCGCTGGCCTTCGGGCCGCCCGAACTCCGCCGTGAGCAACTGAAACACCTGCTGGAGCTCAGCCAGCGACCGAAGATCCAGGTTCTCGTGGTGCCCCGGTCCGCCGGCCTACATGCCGGCCGACAGGGCGCTTTCGTGCTGGCGACGCTTCCTGGCAACCGGCGGGCCGGCTACGTGGATGACCAACTCCAAGGTCGGGTGGTGACGGACGGGGGAG
The DNA here is from genome assembly GCF_040120695.1 of Plantactinospora sp. B6F1. Lineage (NCBI taxonomy): Bacteria > Bacillati > Actinomycetota > Actinomycetes > Micromonosporales > Micromonosporaceae > Plantactinospora > Plantactinospora sp. B6F1. The sequence continues at coordinate 330,315 of NZ_JBEEAC010000002.1, forward strand.
ATCTCGACCAGTTGGAAGTATCGTGGGAGATTGTCAGCGGGCTGGCCCTACCGGTGCAGCCGTCAAGGGACCTTCTCCAGAGAGCGATTGACGATGACGAGTGACGTGGCGCCCCGGTGGCGCAAGAGCACCCGCAGTGGCTCCAACCAGGGTGCCTGCGTCGAGGTGGCCGACAATCTGCCCGGCCGGGTGCTGGTCCGGGACACCAAGGACCGCGACGGTGGCACGCTGGCCTTCGGGCCGGCGGGCTGGCAGGCCTTCGTCGACCTGGCGAAGCGGATCGGCCCGGTCGGCTGACCGTCCCTTCACGACAGACGACCCCCGGCGGCACAGCCCGGGGGCGTCTTGTCTCCTGTCCGCCGGTCGAGCTGAGGTCAGCGGGCGCCGGCGGCCAGGAACGGTCAGCGTGTGCCGGCGGCCAGGAACATGGGGATCGCGACCAGCAGCCGACCGCTGCTGGCACGTCGGGCCTGCTCGTCAGTCCACGCTTCGGCCTCGTCGGCGCTGACCGCACCGGTCTGCCGGGCGGCGTCGGCGTGGGCGGCGACCATCGGCAGCATCGCGGCATCGGTGAAGATCATGGTGTGTACCTCCAGTTCGACGTTGCGGAAGCCGTGGTCGAGCAGCAGGTTGCGGTAGGCGCGGGCGATGCGCGGGTGTGGGACGGTGTCTGCGCGGGCGTGCACGATCCGGCGGGTCAGGTCCGACTGGTCCGAGTCGACGACAATCGTGTCCCAGTCCTGGCCGAGCAGCACGATGCGGCCGCCGGGAGCGAGGACCCGGCGGGCCTCGGCCAGCGCGGCGGCGGGTTCGGGCAGCACGTGGTACACCTTGTCGGCCCGGTAGCCGTGCGCCTGCCCGTCGTCCAGGGGCAGTTCGGCGGCGTCGGCGGCGCGCACGTCGAGGTCGGGGAAGCGGTTGCGGGCGGCGGCCAGCATCGCCGGATCGAGATCCACTCCGATGGCGCGGGCGCCGCGCACGGCGAGTTCGGCGACGGCGCGGCCGGCACCGCAGCCGACATCGATCACTGTCGCGCCGGAAAGCGGGCGCAGCAACTGGTAACTGCGTGCGCGTAGCGTGACGGCATCGGGCATGGTTTCGGCGGCATCGAGCATCCGGATGAGCTTTTCGCTGTCCGTGTAGGCAGTGTGCGTGTCGGGCATGCGCCCGAGTGTGCGACTTCAGGTGAACCTGAAGTCAAACAGTGGTCTCGTCAAGGTGACTCTGAGTCGGTGGAATGGTCGATGGAGTACTCGATCGGTGAACTGGCCGCCCGCTTCGGTCTGGCCACGCACGTGTTGCGGCACTGGGAGGACGTGGGTCTGCTCTCGCCGGCGCGGCGGGTGGCGGGCCGGCGGGCCTACGACGCGACGCACGTGACCCGGGTGGCGGAGATTCTGCTGTGTAAGGAGGCCGGGTTCAGCCTGGAGCAGTTGCGGGGGCTGTTCAGCGCTCCGGACCGGGAGCGGCGACGAGACCTGCTGCGCGGCCAGTTGGCCCAGGTGCGGGAGCGGATCGCCCGGCTCACGCTGTCGCAGACGCTGCTGGAGCACGGCCTGCGCTGCCAGCACCCGGACTACCAGGCGTGCCCGCAGTTCCAGGCGATGATACTGGCACGGCTGGACGGGGTCGCCCTGGACGATGCTCTCGACCACCCATGACAGCCCTGGTCGTGGATGCTGCCGTACCGGTCTGTCGACACATGCTGACGCACCACGAGCCCCGTCGACCCGCTCTGGTGTGGTCCAAGATTCTTGACGAGTTGTGGCGCGTGTCGAACCACAACTCGCCAAGAATCTTGATATGCCCGGGGTCAGCGCAGGGTGAGTTGGCGGCCGAGCAGGCCCTGCTTGGCGCGGCGGCCGGCGGCGTCCAGCGGGGCCGGGTCGGCCAGGGCGGCGGCGTACCGCTTCGCGACGTCCGCCAGCGGACCTTCCCAGGACTCCGGCGCGGCGTCCCGGGGAATGTCCCAGACCGGTACCAGCCGGCCGTGCGCCCGGAACATGCCGGCGAACCGGGTCTGCGGGCCGAGCGGCAGCTCACCGGCGGCGGAGAGCCGGGAGAGCGCGTCCAGCGCCGCGTCCTCGTCGTCGGGCAGCACCCAGCGGACATGGCTCTTGCCGGTGACCTGGCACCAGTACGCGGCCGGCGCGGCGGCCAGCCGGACCGTCGGGTAGATCGAGGCGTTGGCCCGCTCCAGCGACGCCTTGACGTTGGGGTCGTCGCCCGCCCCCGGGTCGAGCCAGAAATCGAACCCGTCGTGCATGGTGATGTCGAGCGGCCCGTCGACCAGCACGTCCGGCAGCCGGGGACCCTCGCCGGGCAGCGCCGGCACCGAGACCGTGCCACCCGGCTCGGTACGCAGCGCGCAGAGCAGCGCCTCGGCAAGGTCCCGGGAGACGTCGCCGGACTGCACGTGCCGCTGGAGACCGATCATGATCCGGCCGTCCGGCTTGGTGATCGCGGGCGTGGCCATCGGCAGCACGGTGGCCAGGGTGACCGGCCGGTCCCCGAACTCCTCCACCAGGTGCGGCGCGAGGGTCAGCGGAGCGGAGGCCGCCGGCACCAGCTCACGCAGCGCGATCCACTCCACCTCGTCGGTCAGCTCCTCGAAGGGACGGGGCACGAAGACGTCCCGTACCTTCTGTCGCTTTCCGTTCTGGTTTTCCCCGCTGGTGGAGTTGCTGCCGTCCGCTGCGGCGGACCGGGAACTCTTTCGACGCTTGCCCACGGCGAGACAGCCTAGGCGCAACCGGCCGGGCGCGGGCACCCGGCTAGGCGCAACCGGCCGGGCGCGGACACCCGGCGGCACCCTGGCGTCGGCGACGGCCGTTCAGCCGACGGCGACCGAATGCCGGACCGGTTGTACCAGCCGGGCCCAGACGCTCTGCCCCAGCCCGTCCCGCTCGACTCCCCAGTCGGCGGCGAGCGTGGCGACCAGGAGGAGCCCTCGGCCGTCCGTCGCGTCCGGCCCGACCTGGCGGACCCGGGGCGGGCCGGTGGAGCCGCCGTCGGTCACCCGGATCTCCAGGGTGTTCGCGGTCGGGCTGGTACGCAGCAGCCAGGTCAGCCGGATCATCCCGCCGGGCAGCGGCGCGGCGTGCCGTACGGCGTTGCCGAGCAGTTCGGCCGCCACCATCTCGGCGTCGCCGAGCAGGTCCGCCGGCACCGCACCGTCGAGTTCCGCACCGAGCCGGTGCCGGGCGGTACGGGCGCCCTGGGCGTGCTGCGGCACCAAAAGGCACCACGACCGTTCGGTCGAGACGCTCGACACTGCAGGTGCCTCCTCGACGGACCACCGGGGCACGGCGCCACCGGGCGACCTTGGTTCAGCCGCGGGGCAGCCGCACCTCTGCGACCGTACCGCCACCGTCGCGCGGGCGGAGGGAAACCCAGCCATTCTGCCGCTCGACGATCCGGCGCACGAGGTAGAGGCCCAGGCCGGCGCCGGGATAGCGGCGTCGGTCGCCGGACTCCCCCTGCCAAAAACGTTCGAATGCGCGTTCGACATGCTCCGGACGTACCCCGATTCCCCGGTCGCTCACCCTGAACGCCACCGTCCGCCGGTCGGCCTCCGCGGTCAGCAGCACCGGCGCGCTGTCCGGCGAGTACTTGCCGGCGTTGGTGACGAGTTCGGTGAGTACCGTCGCCAGGATGGCCCGGTCGCCGAGTGCCTTCGGCAGGTTCTCCGGAAGCTGGATCACCAGCCGGTGACGCAGCTCGGCGGGAAGGTCGGCGGCGGCGGTCCGGAGCGTGTCGAGCAGGTCGAACGGGACCGGCGGGGAGCTGCCGACCGGGTTCGCCTCGTTGGTGGTGGCGAGCAGTCGATCCACCAGTCGGGCCAGCTCACCGGCGCGTTGGCCGATCACCCCGGCCGCCTGCCGCCGGTCAGAGTCGGAGAGCGACTCCCAGTGCGTGCCGAGCGTGTCGGCGTAGCCCTTGATGACCGTGACCGGGGTACGAAGCTCGTGGCTGGTCACCGCCACGAAGAGGTCCCGGTCGTGGTCCCGGATGTGCTGGTCGCTGCTGTCCCGGAAGGTGACCACCCGGGAGGCGGCGGTGCCCGGCAGGTCCCCAGAAGTGATCTTCAGCCAGCGTCCGTCCGGCAGTCGATGGTCGAGTACCTGCCCCGGCGGCGGCACCGGAAACGGCAGCGGCCGGTCGAGCAGTTCGGCGGCGCACAGCCCGGTGACCTTCTCGGCGGCCGGGTTCCAGAGCTGTACGGTGGCGTCCCGGGTGACGATCGCCAGGCCGTCGGCGAGGGCCGCCACCACCGCGCCGTCGCCGTGCACCGGCAGGCCGGCCTGGTCGCCGTACATGTGCGCGACCGTGGCGGCCAGGTAGCCGAGCACGGAACGGTGTTCGGGGTCGTCGGGGCGCTCGGCCTCCGGGTAGAGCGCGTACAGGTTGCCGATCGTCAATCCGCCGATCTCGACCCGCGCGGCGAGCAGGTGGCGCAGGCCGCGCTCGTCCAGCTCCTCGGCCAGGTCCGCCGGAAGGACATCCACGCTCACCGCGCGTACCCCCGGACCGCAGACCAGATCGTCGGCCGGCTGCTCGATGGTCGGGACCGGTCGGCCTACCGCCCAACCCAGCTCACCGTTGCCGGAGACCACCCGCCCGCCGTTCGGGCCGAACTCGACGAAGGCGACGCCGGGCGCGCGGAGCGCCCGCGCGGCGACCTGCAACAGCCGGTTGAGCACGGGAAGCCCCACCTCGCCCGCGTTCAGCATCTCCATCACCTCGGCATGGCCGGCGATGAGGCAGGGGTAATCGGGGCGTTCCGGCATTCCCCGAGTCTGCCCGTTCGGCGGGTCTTTCGGCAGTACCGTCATCCGGCCAGCCCGGTCCGGCGCAGCGGTCCGGTCCGGCTCAGCGGCCCAACCGGTCGAGGACCATGGCGGGCCGGTCGGTGATGATCCCGTCCACGCCGCAGGCCAGGGCCAGGTCCAGTTCGGGGGCGTCGTTGACGGTCCAGACGTAGACCCGGTTGCCCGCCCGGTGCAGGGCCGGGACGAGCTGCGGACGGGTACGGAGCAGCTTGACGCTCGGGCCGGCGATCTGGGCGCCGAACGGCAGCCGCCCCCGGCGCAGCCCGGGAGGCGCGAGATCCAGCAGCAGTACCGTCGACAGTCGGGGCGCCAGCCGGCGGATCTGGCGGACGGCCAGCGGGGAGAAGGACATCACGGTCGCCCGGACCGGATCGTCCGGCCGGGGATCGGCCAGCCCGTGCCGTTCCAGCAGCGCGGTCAGGCGGCGCTCGACCCCGGAACCGTACCGGGTCGGGTGTTTCGTCTCGATCAGCAGCTCGACCTCGCGGTCGGCGGCCCGGACCGCCCGGAGCAGGGCGTCGAGGGTGAGCAGGCGGGTCCGCTCCGGAGCCGGCGGCAGGTCGCCGTCGGGCGCGGCGCCGCTGTGCCACGAACCGTAGTCGAGCCGTTCCAGCTCGGCCAGCGTGTACGCCCCGACCGGCCCCCGACCGTTGCTGGTGCGTTCCAGTCGCCGGTCGTGTACGCAGACCAGGTGCCCGTCCCGGCTCAGCCGTACGTCGCACTCCAACCCGTCCGCGCCCTCGGTCAACGCCTGAAGGTACGCCGCCAGGGTGTGCTCCGGCATCGTCGCCGAGGAGCCCCGGTGTGCGAAGACCAGCGGACGCGTCCGCTGCTCCGGCACCCCATCGCCTCCCGGCCGCTGCGGGGCTGGCAGGCCCGGCTCACTCCTCGCGCTCGGGGTGCTGGTTGGTTGTTCGCGCTGTGGGGCTCGCAGGCTCGGCTCACTCCTCGCGCTCGGGGTGCTGGTTGGTTGTTCGCGCTGCGGGGCTCGCAGGCCCGGCTCACTCCTCGCGCTCACGGTGCTGGTGGCCTTTGCGGTCAGATGATCCGGGCCGGTTGCCCGTCCTCGCTGGCCAGCGGGCGGCCGGAGGCGGCCCACTCCCGCATCCCGCCGTCGAGGTTGCGGACGTTGTCCCAGCCGTTGCTCATCAGATAGCCGACCACCTGGCCGGAGCGGCCGCCGGAGCGGCAGACGACCACCACGTCGCCGTCGGTCGGGATCTCGGACAACCGCGCGGGCACCTCCATCATCGGCAGATGGTGGGCGCCGGGCGCGTGGCCGGCCGTCCACTCGTCCGGCTCCCGTACGTCGAGCAGGTAGGCGTCGGCGGGTACCTCGGCGGCGGTCACGGAGGGAACGTTGGCTGCGAACACGGTTACCAAGGGTAGAGCCTGTCCGGGCCATCGCCGGAATCTACAGCCGGTTGACCCACTTCGGGTGCTGCCGTGCCCAGTTGTCCAGGTCCTCGCCGTGCATCGAGTCGAACAGGGTGTTCGCCGGCTCGTCGAGCAGGACGTACGAGACCTCGTCGATCGTCTCGGCGTGGGACGGGAGCTGGATGCCGCGCAGCGCGTTGGAACGGATCCGGCGCAGGCCGAAGATCAGGTCTTCCAGCGGTATCCCGTTGGTGTCGACGGTGAACGAGGAGCCGACGGCCCGGATCACCTGGTCCAGCCGGAGCGGGTTGCGGAGCATGTCCGTGGTGGTGACTTTGTCCATCATCGCCCGTAGCAGTTGCTGCTGGTGGCGCTGCCGGTCGAAGTCGCCGTTCGGCAGGTCGTACCGCTGGCGGGCGTAGTCGAGTGCCCGCGCTCCGCTCATCTGGTGGCAGCCGGCCTCGAAGACGTGCCGGGTGTGTATCGACCGGACCGGGGTGTCGACGCACATCCGAACCCCGCCCAGCAGGTCGATGGCGCTCTGGAAGCCGGCGAAGTTCACCAGGGCGGCGCCGTCGAAGCGGATTCCGGTGAGCCGGCTCAGGGTCGCGGAGAGCAGCCGGGTGCCGCCCTGGCCACCGCCGCCGTAGTGGAACGCCGAGTTGATTTTGTCGGAGCCGCCCGGCCAGCCGCTGGCCGGCGCGGGCGGGATCTCGACGAGCAGGTCCCGAGGTACCGAGATCAGGTAGGCCCGGTCCAGTCCGGCTGGCAGGTGGGCGATCATGATGGTGTCCGACCGCTGGCCGGTGCCGGGGCTGGCGGTGGGGCGCTCGTCGGAGCCGACCAGCAGGAAGTTGAGCGGGCCGGCGACATCGCCCCGTTCGCCCCGGGCCGCCGGGTCGAGGAGCAGTTGCTTGACCACGCTGTTGTCGTAGCGGTTGGTCAGGAGGTGCAGGCCGGCACCACCGACACCGGAGATCAGCAGCAGGACCAGGCCGAGCCCGAGCGCGACCTTCGCCCAGACCGGCGCGCTGCGCCGGTGCCGTGCCGACCCCTCCGGCTCGCCGGTACGACCGGAGCCGTAGACGCGTCCTGGCTGCCCGGGTTGACCCGGAGCCGCCCGCTTGGGTGTGAACGTGACCCCTCCCCGGACCCGGCTGAGTGAAGCTTCCTCAGCTCAGGCTAGGGGCCCGGTTTGAGCGTCTAGTGGCTTTTGGGATTTTCGCTGGCGCTACCTGCCCGCGCGGCCTACTTGCTCGGTGCCAGCACGCTCGGATTGTTGATGATGAACTCGTCCAGCCTGTCGTTCTTGACCGCCGTGAACATCTCCCGGCTGATCGGCTTGAGGGTCTCCCGACCGTTGCCGTTGCCGGCGAAGTTTCCCCCGTTGGTACGCAGCAGCACCAGGTCGTTGGCGGCCACCCCGCGCAGCGTGAAGATGAAGTTGGCGACCGGGACACCGCCGGTGTCCAGGATCAGCGCCTCGCCGGCCGCCTTCATCAACCGGTTGAGCTTGCCGATGTCGGTCATCACGCCGTTGCTCATGGCCTTCTTGGCCATCGCCTTGATCAGTTGCTGCTGGTTCTGCTGGCGGTCGTAGTCGCCGTGGGTGAGGCCGTAGCGCTGGCGCGAGTAGTCCAGCGCCTCCCAGCCCTCCATCTGCCGGCAGCCCTTCTTGTGTACCACCGGCTTCTTCACGCCGCTGGCCTTGTCGGCCTCGTGGTTCCACATCGGCTCGCCGTCGACCAGCTTCATGTGGTGCGACTTGACCTCCTGCCGAACGCACATCGGGATGGTGCCGAGGGCGTCGATGATCTTCTTGAAGCCGCTGAAGTTGATGATCGCCGCGCCGTCGAAGCTGATCCCGGTCAGCTTGTTCACGGTGAGTGCCATCAGCTGGGCGCCGCCGGCGAGTCCGCCGCCGTTCTGCGCACCGTGGTAGAACGCCTCGGTCGCCTTGGCGGTGCCGCCGCCGTACCTGCTCTTCTTGAACGCCGGCACCTGCACCTCGGTGTCGCGCGGGATGGAGAGCAGGTACGCCTGGTCGTGGGTGGCCGGGATGTGCAGCACGATGATGGTGTCGGCCCGGACGTTGTCGGCGTCCAGCCGGGCCCGCGCGTCGATGCCGAGCAGCAGCAAATCGATCGGGCCCTCGAGGTCCTCGCCGCCCTCGGCGTCGGACTTGCTCGCGGCACCGAGCAGGTTGTCCTGCTGGATGCTGCTGGTGGCCTGGTCGATCGCGACCTGCATGCCGACGATGGCGACCCCGCTGGAGAGCATCAGCACGGCGCCGAAGACCAGTGTGAGGCGGGCCCAGAGCGGTGTCCTGCGCCGGCGGGCGCTCTTGCCACCCTTACCCTTGCCCGTGCCGCTTCTGCCCGTGCCACTGCTGGCCCTGCCGCCGCTGGCCCTGCCGGCGGTGCCGGTCGGCAGATCCGGCCAGTCGTCGAGCGGCGCACCGGCCCCGACCGACGCGGTCGCGCGGGAGGGCGCGACCGCCGAGGCGGGCCGTGGGGGACGTCGGCGGGATTGCACCGGCATGCCTGCTCCAGGTTCAGGGGTGAGGGGCGGGACGCTGTGACATGGTGCGGACACCGGCCAGCCGTCCCGAGTCAACTACGTTACCTGCTCCTGTTCATCTACGGGTGAGCGCGCGGATCGGTTCAACCGCCGTCGGCCGGTGTGGGCGTCGGGGCGACGTTCGCCGCGACCCATTCGTCCATTGTGTCCGCCGCCATCGCGCGGTACATGGCCAGCGCCTTCTCCCGGTTCGACACCACCACCGACTCGCCGTTGATGGTCTCGCTGCCGTTGTGCGGGCTGGTGATGAACCGGAGGTTCTCGCCGCGCAGGTTGCGGAACTGGATCGCCATGTCGACCAGGGAGAAGCCCTTGTCGACGGTGACCGCGCTGGTGACCGACTTGAGGAAGGCGTTCAGTTTGGGTGGGTTGGTCAATGTGCCGGTACTGACCGCCTTATCCATCAACGCCCGTAGGAACTCCTGCTGGTGGCGCATCCGGGCGAAGTCGCCGTCCGGGAACTGCTTGCGCTGCCGGATCCAGTCCAGCGCCTCGGCCCCGTTCATGTGGTTGACGCCCTTTTTGAACTTCCGGTACGGCTTGTGGATCGAGGTGATGTCGCGCTCCACCTTCAGGTCGACCCCGCCCAGCGCGTCGGTGACCTCCTTGAAGCCGGCGAAGTCGATCGCCATCACATGGTCGATCCGGACGTCGGTGAAGCACTCCACGGTGCGTACCGCCAGGGGCAGGCCGCCGAACGCGAACGCCGCGTTGATCTTCCGCCGGTCACCGCTGCCGCACTCCGCCTTGGCGTTCTCCGGGATCGGCACGTAGAGGTCACGGGGTATCGAGACCAGGTACGCCTTGTCGTGGCTGGCCGGGATGTGCATCACGATGATGGTGTCGGCCCGCCACTTGCTGGCCTGGTCGATCGGGGCATCCGGATCCCGGGAGTCGCTGCCGACCAGCAGGATGTTCAACGCACCGCTGACCGACTGCGGCCGGCCGCCGGCCAGCTCGGCGAACGGGTCGGTCCGGGCCAGGTCGTTGTCGAGCCCACGGAGGTAGAGCCAGAGGCCACCGCTGGTGAGCAGGCCCAGTATCAGCACCGCGACGCCGACGACCAGGGCGATCCGACCCCAGCGGGGCCGTGGGCCGCGCCGGCCGGGGGAGCCGGGCAGGGCCGGACCACCGGGCCCGCCGGGACCACCGCCGCCGGGACCGGTCGGTGAACCGTAGTAACGGCCCTGACCTGGTACGCCGGAAACCTGCGCCCGGCCGGAGATCCGGCTCGGATCGGCCGCTTGACCTGGGCCGCCTGGCACCGGGGCCCGACCGGCGGATCCGCCGGCCGTCATCCGGTACGAACCGCCGGTCGCGTTCGGGGGAGGGCTCTCGAACATGCCCTCAGAGTACGTAGCAAAACCAAGAAATCGCTGTGTGCCACGGCCCGGCTGGCGCGAACCCGGTATCCTCCGCTACCCCGCCAACCGCTGGCTGAAGTGGTCGATCGTCCGACGCAGCCCCTCGGTGGGAGTGACCTCCGGCTCGTAGCCGAGCCGCTCCCGGGCGAGCGTGAGATCCGGCCGGCGCATCTCCGGGTCGTCGGCGGTACGAGTGATATAGGTCACCTTGGATCGGCTTCCGGTCAGCTCGGCGATCGTCTCGGCCAGCTCGCGCATCGAGACCTCGTGCTCGGTGCCGCAGTTGATCGGGCCGGTCTCGGTGGAGTCGAGCAGCAGCAGGATGCCACGGACCAGATCGCTGACATAGCAGATGGAGCGGGTCTGCGCGCCGGTTCCGTGCACGGTCAGCGGTTCGCCGCGCAGCGCCTGGGTGATGAAGGTGGGGATGGCCCGCCCGTCGTCCGGCCTCATCCTCGGCCCGTACGTGTTGAAGATGCGGACGATGCCGACGTCGAGCCCGTGGTAGCGGTGGTAGGCCATCGTGCTGGCCTCGGCGAACCGCTTGGCCTCGTCGTAGACGCTGCGTACGCCGATCGGGTTGACGTTGCCCCAGTAGGTCTCGACCTGCGGGTGCACCTGCGGGTCGCCGTACGCCTCGGAGGTGGAGGCCAGGATGAACCGGGCCCGGTCGGCGACGGCGCGGTCGAGCAGGTGCAGGGTGGCCAGGGAGCCGACCCGGAGGATCTCGATCGGCAGCGTCGCGAAGTCGGTGGGGCTGGCCGGTGAGGCCAGGTGCATGATCGCGTCGAACCGCTCGGTCATCGCCGGGTGGTGCCCGGGAAGTCCCTCCGAGACGTCGGCCTCGACCAGGGTGAACCGGGGATGGTCGGCGAGATGGGCGACGTTCTCCTTCGACCCGGTGACGAAGTTGTCCACCGCGACGACCGTGCAACCGCGCGCGATGAGCGCATCGACCAGGTGGGATGGGACGAATCCGGCGCCGCCGGTGACGAGGATCCGGTGTTCCGCTCCGAAACGCTGGGCTACCACCATGAGTCCCAGCCTACCCAGAAAGCTGATCACCGGCTGACCCGAGGGACCGGTCGGCTCGTGCCGGCCGGGAAGAGTGGACGGGGTGGTGCCGGCCACTTCGTGCCCGACACCACCCCGTCCTGCCCACCTGTCCACCGGCGTCCGCCGACGGCGTCGACGGTGCGTCCGGGGTACTGCCGGTCAGTGTGCGCCGGCGCCGGTGAGGGAACGTACCTCCAGTTCGGCGTACTTCTCCTCGTCGGACTCCTTGGAGATGATCGTGCCGATCCAGCCGCAGAGGAAGCCGACCGGGATGGAGATGATGCCCGGGTTCGACAGCGGGAACCAGTGCCAGTCGTAGTCCGGGAACATCGCGGTCGGCGCCCCGGAGACGACCGGAGAGAAGAACACCAACCCGACCGCGCTGATCAGACCGCCGTAGATCGCCCAGACCGCGCCGGAGGTGTTGAACCTCCTCCAGAACAGGCTGTAGAGGATCGCCGGCAGGTTGCCGGAGGCCGCCACCGCGAAGGCCAGGGCCACCAGGAACGCCACGTTCAGGTTCTGCGCGAAGATCGACAGCACGATGGATATCGCGCCGATGACCAGCGCCGCGATCCGGGCGACGTTGACCTCCTGCCGCTCCGACGCCTGGCCGCGCTTGACCACGTTCGCGTAGAAGTCGTGCGCCAGGCTGGACGAGGAGGCGAGGGTGAGCCCGGCGACCACCGCGAGGATGGTGGCGAAGGCCACCGCCGCGATGACAGCCAGCAGGGCCGCCCCGCCGACCTCGCCGCCGAGGAAGTCGACCCCGAGCGCCTGGGCGAGCTGTGGTGCCGCGGTGTTGCCGGCCCCGTCCTGTGCCCTGATCGCCTCCTGGCCCACCAGGGCCGCCGCGCCGAAGCCGAGGGCCAGGGTGAACAGGTAGAAGGTGCCGATGATGCCGATTGCCCAGAGCACGCTCTTCCGGGCCGCCTTCGCGCTCGGCACGGTGTAGAAGCGGATCAGGATGTGCGGCAGGCCGGCGGTGCCGAGCACCAGGGCTATGCCGAGGGAGAGCAGGTCGACCTTGTTGTAGAAGGTCTGTGTCGCGTTTCCGGCGACCTCGACGCCGTAGCGCAGTCCTGGTTCGAGGAACTTGGGACCCTCGCCGGAGGCGTTCGCGGCGTCGCCGAGCAGAGCGGAGAGGTTGAACTTGTAGTGCGCCAGCACCAGGATCGTCATCACCAGGGCGCCGCTCATCAGCAGGAACGCCTTGACGATCTGCACGTAGGTGGTGCCCTTCATGCCACCCACCGTGACGTAGATGATCATGAGGGCGCCGACCATGATGATGGTGGCGATCTTCGCCGCGTCCGCGTCCATGCCGAGGAACGTGGTGCCCGGCCGGATGCCCAGCAGCAGCGCCACCAGCGCGCCCGCGCCGACCATCTGGGCCAGCAGGTAGAAGATCGACACGGTGATCGTGGAGACCGCCGCCGCCGTCCGGACCGGCCGCTGCCGCATCCGGAACGCCAGCACGTCCGCCATCGTGTAGCGGCCCGAGTTCCGCAGCAGCTCCGCCACCAGCAGCAGGGCGACCAGCCAGGCGACCAGGAAGCCGATCGAGTAGAGGAAGCCGTCGTAGCCGTACAGCGCGATGATGCCGGCGATGCCGAGGAACGACGCGGCGGACATGTAGTCGCCGCCGATCGCCATGCCGTTCTGGAAGCCGGAGAACGAGCGGCCGCCGGCGTAGTAGTCGGTCGCCGTCCTGGTCTGTCGGCTGGCCCAGACGGTGATGGCCAGGGTCACCGCGACGAAGACCAGGAAGAGCGTGATGGTCAGGTTGCGGGCGGTGTTGTCGCCCGCCTCCGCGGCCAGGGTGAAACCGGCGAGGACATCTCGACTCATGACGCCTCCTCCTCCTTTCGCTCGTCCGTGACGCCGTTGAGTTCCGCACGGATCCGGTCCGCGATCGGATCCAGCTTCCGCCCGGCGTACCGGGAGTAGAACCAGGCGATCAGGAAGGTGGAGACGAACTGCAACAGGCCGAAGACGAGAGCCACGTTGATGTTGTCGGCGAGCTCGTGGCGCATGAAACCGCGCGCGTACGCGGAGAGGATCACGTAGAGCGCGTACCAGAGGAAGAACGCCACGGTCATCGGAAAGACGAAGCCGCGCAGCGCCTTGCGCAACCCGACGAACTCGTCCGACTGCTGTACAGCGACGTACCGGTCGGCGGGTGCGCTGGCCGGTGCGGGAGTGTCCGTAGACATGCTGGTCTCACCACCTTCGCAGGGGCAGGGGAGTTTCCGCGCACCGTATGGAGCCGCCCGGAGATCGGAAAGCAGTGATCCGAAGCCTGGTCAGCGGCTGCGCCGAACGGGCCGGTGGCTGCGCCGAGTGACCCGGGTCACGCCGCTCGGCGACAGACCCGGTCAGCCGCCAGCGGCCGGAGGACCGCCCGGTCAACCAGCGGCCGGACGACCGGCCCGGTCAGCCAGCGGCTGGACAGGTACGCCCGACCGAGCGTCGCTACTCGGCCAGCTCGCGGTAGCGGCCCCGGTGGTGCAGCAGCGGTGCCGCCGCACCCTCCAGCTCGACCGTCTCGATGGTGGCCTCGACCAGCAGCGCCCAGCCGTACTCCCGGGCACCGTCCAGCCGGCAACCGGCCCAGCCGCCGATCCCAGGCCCGCCCGGCACCGGCCCGTACCCGGTCCGTGTCCACTCGCCGGTGGCGAAGAGCCCGCCCGGGGCCGGAAACAGCCCGGCGAACCGGTCGGCGAGCTGCCGATGTGCCGGGCCGAGCAGCGTCACCGCGAACCGACCGCTGCCGGACGCCGCCGCCCACAGCTCCGACTCCTCGTCGACCAGCCCGAGCAGTCGCCCCGGCTCGCCGTCGGCGACCAGGGTGGACGAGACGGTCAGCCCGGCCGGGTCACCGTCCGACGGTTCGTACGCCGTCCAGAGCGTCACCGGCGCCGGCAGCCGGCCGCGCAGCCGGCGCACCGGGGAGCGGTCCCGCTCCGGGGTGGCGAACGGGTCGGTGTGGTGGATCTGCCCACCCGGCGACTCGGCTCGGTTCACCGCACCATTGTGCCGACCGGTCCGGGGGCGGTGGGCGCACCGGCGCAGTCGACACTCCGCTCCGTCGGCCCCGGTGCGCTCGAAGTCGGCGGCCATCCGGGAAACCCGGACCGCGACCGGAGGGTGTTAGCGGTAGGGATCTCGACGGGAGGGGCGGATGGCCCAGGAGAACGACTTCGAGGAGTTCTACCGGAGCACCCGGCAACGGGTGGTGACAGTGCTCTACGCCCTCGGCGGCAACCTGGCGGATGCCCAGGACGCCACCCAGGAGGCGTACGCCCGGGCCTGGCAGCGGTGGTCCAGGGTGGGTGGGTACCAGGACCCGGAGGCGTGGGTCCGTACGGTCGCGCTGTTGACGGGTCGAGGGCCCGCTCGCCGCGCCGCCGGGCCGCCCCGGCTCAGAGCCGCAGCGACTCCGGGGCGTGCAGCCGCAGCATCGTCGCGGCGACATCGGCCGGCGCCCGCCACCGGGTGGCCCAGGAGACGGTGGCCATCACGGTGAAGGCCAGCGGGACGGTCCAGGCGGCCGGCTGGGCGATCAGCACGGCCGGCCAGCCGGTCAACTCCGGACCGACCACGGTGAACAGCACCGCGCCGACCGCCGCGCCTCCGCCGGCCAGGATCCCGGCCGCCGCCCCGGCGTCGGTCAGGCCACGCCACCAGATGCCGAGCACCAGCAGCGGGCAGAAGCTCGACGCGGCGACCGCGAAGGCCAGCCCGACGACCTGGGAGACGTCCAGCCCGGAGACGTTCAACGCCAGCACCATCGGCACCAGCCCGCCGACGATCGTGGCCAGCCGGAAGTCGCGTACCGAGCCGCGGCCGAGCACGTCCGTGGAGAGCACCCCGGCCACGCTGGTGAGCAGGCCGGAGGAGGTGGAGAGAAAGGCGGCGAACGCCCCGGCGGCGACCAGCGCGGCCAGCAACTGCCCGGTCAGGCCGTCGCCGAGCGCCGCGCCGGGCAGCAGCACCACCACCGCGTCGGTCCGCCCGATCAGCAGCAGGTGCGGGGTGTAGATCCGCCCGAGCACGCCGTACAGGGTGGGGAACAGGTAGAAGGCGCCGACCAGGGCCAGCACCACCAGGGTGGTACGCCGGGCCGCCGCGCCGTCCGGATTGGTGTAGAACCGCACGAGTACGTGTGGCAGCCCCATCGTGCCGAGGAAGGTCGCCAGGATCAGCGAATAGGTGGCGAAGAGTCCTCGGTCGTCGTTGCCGGCCGTGCTCGGCAGCAGCCAGTCCGCCCCTCGGGCGGCGTTCACGCTGGAGACGTCCGGCACCGGGTCACCGGCGGCGAACGACAACTCGTCGCCGGGGCGTACCTCCCGGAAGGAGCCGTCCGGCAGGGTGAGCTTCGCCGGCTCCTCCACCACCACGGTGGTCGCGGCCGGGAAGACCGGACCACCGACCGGGGTCACCGGCGGTCGGGCGTCCGCCTGCCACTGCAACACCAGGAAGATCGCGGGTACGGCCAGCGCGGTGAGCTTCAGCCAGTACTGGAAGGCCTGCACGAAGGTGACCGCCCGCATCCCGCCCAGCGCGACGTTGGCGGTGACCACCGTGCCGACCAGCAGAGCGCCCAACTCGTACGGGCCACCGGCGACCGTGGTCAGGGTCAGCCCGGCGCCCTGCAACTGCGGTACGAGGTAGAGCCAGCCGATGAAGACCACGAAGACGGTGGCCAGTTTGCGCAGCCGTTGCGAGCCGAGCCGGAGCTCGCAGAAGTCGGGCAGGGTGAACGCGCCGGAGCGGCGCAGCGGCGCGGCCACGAAGAGCAGCAGCGCCAGATAGCCGGCGGCGAACCCGACCGGATACCAGAGCACGTCCACGCCGTACTTGAGGATCAGGCCGGCGATGCCGAGGAACGAGGCGGCGGAGAGGTACTCGCCGCCGATCGCCGCCGCGTTCCAGGTCGGGCTGACCATCCGGGACGCCACCAGGAAGTCCGAGGTGGTCCGGGCCAGGGTCAGCCCGTAGAAGCCGATCGCGACCGTGAGCAGGGTGACCCCGATGATCGCCGGCACCGTGTACGGGTTGCCCACCTCACCGCTCCGGTCGCTGCACCACGTCGGTGAAGTCCTGCTCGTTGCGCTCGGCCAGCTGCACGTACGCCCAGCCGATCCCGACCAGGAACGGGAAGGCGGCCACCCCGAGCAGCAGCCAGGGCAGGTTGACCCCGAACAGCTTGGCCGCGCCGACCTCCGGGGCGATCGCGAAGAGCAGTGGCAGCCCGCCGAGCCCGATCCCGACCACCAGCGACAGCCGCAGCGCGAGGGCGAGCTGGGCGCGGATCAACCCCCGGAGCAGGGCCTCGCCGACCTGGGTCTGCTCGGTCAGCTCGGCCCGGGTGCGCTCGGCGCCGGTGCCGCTGCGGACCACCTCGGCCAGTACCACCCGGGTCCGGCGCGGCGGTCCGGGCGGCCCCGGCTCCGGCTGGCGATCGATGGGGACGGCCACCCCGGCAGTCTCACCGCCTGACCGGGAATGTCAAGTCACCATCGCGGTCGCTGCGGACAGATCGGCCGCTTGGCCGGCGGGTGCTCGGCGATGATCCGCCGGGCCTCGATCCGGGCGAGGTTCGTCTCTCGCCAGTCGTCCGCCGGCAGGCCGTCGTCGTACTCGCGGAGTGCGCAGTCGCGCAGGTGGTCCGGCAGCCGGTCGAGCGCCGGCACGGCGTCGGCGGAGAGCTCGGAGAGGTACAGCACGTCGATCCGGCCGGTCCGCTGGTACCGCTCGACGTTGTGCTCGGCGATCAACCGGTCCGGGTTCGCCACCGCCAGCGCGAGCAGCGCGAGCACCGCGGTACCGATCGCCACTGTGGGGAGCCAGCGGGCGGCCAGCCGTACCCCGGCCACCGCGACCAGTACGAAGACCAGTCCCAGCCACGCCTCGCAGACGGCGACCAGCAGTCGGAGCCGGGTCGCGCCGTACGCGTCGGCGTAGACGTCCATCCGGAACAGCGCCGAGGCCACCACCACCAGGCTGAGCATGGTCAGCCCGCCGAGCAGGATCCGGACCAGGGCCCGGTCGAGCCGGCTCTCCCGGGGCGCCCAGCGGGCGGCGGCACCGATCACCAGCAGGGTGAGCACGGAGACGGCGAGGAGTTGCCAGAAGCCGCGCCGGGCGTACTCGGCGTAGCTGAGGCCGGCGGTGCGCAGGACGTGGTCCGAGCCGCCGAAGAGGGTGGTGAGCTGGACCGCCACGAACCCGGCGAAGAGTGCGTCGAGCAGCCCGACCGGGAGTATCCAGTCGACCCGGCGCAGCCGTCGGCTCGGGCCGGACGCCATTCCGGTCAGGTCCGGCGGGGCCGCGAGCACGTACGCCGCACCGAGCAATGCCGTACCGACCGCCGCGAACAGGAACACCCAACGGAGGACGGTGGTACCCGACAATTCCGGAAGCAGTTGGTCCAGCAGACTGGCGAAGGCCGCGTCGGCGGAGGAGAACAGCAGGCCGAAGACGACCAGCAGGCCGACCGAGACCAGGACGCTGACCAGCGTACGGCCGACCGCGAGTCTGCGGCCCGCCCGCGAGGACCGGGCCGTCCCCTTGACCAGCCACGGCACCGACCGGATCACGGCCGCCGGTGGCACCAGGGCGGAGAGCAGCATCGCGCGTACCGACCGGCCGTCCGCGAGGGTCAGCGTCGCGGTGACCGCCGAGGTGAGCAGGCAGAGTACGAACAGCCAGCCCGCCGCCCGGATGGTGCCGACGCCGAGCAGCGCGACGGTCGTGGCGGCCCAGAACGGCCGTACCCCGCCGATCCGCCGCCATCCACCGACCGGCTGGCTCGCCGCCGTCGTTGCCGGCTGGCTCGCCGCCGTCGTCGGCCGGTCCGCTGGCGTTGCTGGCCGGTCCGCCGTCGTTGTCGGGCGGGCGTTGCCGGAGGTGTCCACCGGACGCGCGGTGGGCCAGGCGGCGGTGACCAGCGCCGCCGCTCCGGCGACTCCGGCGAGCAGCCAGCCGAGACCGGGCCGGGTCAGCGGAAGGCTCACCGCGGCGACCGCTGCCGCCGTGCCGATCCCGACCAGTACCGGCTGGGTCGGACCACCGGCCGGTCCGGGCCAGCGGGTCGCGATCCAGGACGGCGGGGGCGGTGGTGGCACCCAGGGTGGCGCTGCCGGGGCAGCGGGCGCGGATACGCCCGACGGCGGGGCTGGGGTAGGTGCCGGTGTGGGTGGGGTACCGGCGCCGGTTGTCGACCGCTGCCCTGGTGCCGGGGCGTTCGGGTGCCGTGGTGCCGGTGCGTCAACGGGTTTGCTCGGCCGGTCGTCCATCGTCGGTTCCGCCTCGTTCGTCGGTTCGGCCTCGTTCCTCGGTTCCGCCGCCTCGCTCACCGCTGCTCCACCAGTACGGCGGAGTGGTCCCCGGCGGACGACGGCGGCACCACCGGCAGACTCACCTCGATCCGACAGCCGACCGGGTGGCTCGCCCGGCCGGTGGGACCGGGCCCGACCAGGGGACGGTCGGCGACGGCGATGGTGCCGCCGTGCAACTCCACCACCCAGTGCGCGATCGCGAGGCCGAGCCCGGTGCCGCCGTCGCTGGCCCGTTCACCCCGGGTGAAGCGTTCGAACACCTCCGGCCGGAGCCGAGCCGGAATGCCCTCGCCCTCGTCGGTCACCTCGAACCGCAGTTCGTCACCGATCCGCTGCGCGGCGACCAGCACGGTGCCGCCGGGTGGACTGTGTCGGGCGGCGTTGTCCAGCAGGTTGGCGAAGACCTGGTGCAGCCGTCGGGGATCCGCCTGCACGGTGAGCGCCCCGGACTGCGGGCGTACCTCGAACCGGACGTCGCGCCCGGCTCCGGCCGCGGTGATGGTGGCCTGTTGGATCACCTCGTCCAGGAACTCGGCCACGTCGACGTTCTCCCGGCGCAGCGGCAGCACCCCGGCGTCCAGCCGGGACAGGTCGAGCAGGTCGGCGACGAGGTGACCGAGCCGCTCGGTCTGGGCCAGCGCGACCCGCAGCGTCGGCAGGTCCGGCTCCGCCACCCCGTCCACGATGTTCTCCAGTACGCCCTGTAGTGCGGTGATCGGGGTACGGAGCTCGTGCGACACGTTCGCGATCAGCTCCCGGCGGCGCCGGTCGGCCTCGGCCAGGTCTCCGGCCATCTGGTTGAAGGCGGCGGCCAGCGTGCCGACCTCGTCCCGGGAACTGGCCCGGACCTGCCGGGTGTAGTCGCCCCGGGCCATTGCCCGGGCCGCCGCCGTCATTTCCCGCAGCGGGGAGGTCATGCCGTGGGCCAGCACCTGTGAGGTGAGCAGGGCCAGCCCGATGGCGGTCCCGGTGGTCCAGGGCGGCAGCCAGCCGATGCCGATGATGAAGACGGTCATCCCGGCGGCACCCGAACCGACGATCAGGATGCCGAGCTTCAACTTGATCGACCAGATCGGGTCGAGCGGTCGCGGCAGTACGTCCATCGTCCGGTTCACGGTGGCCCAGAACCTGGTCATGGCCGCACCTCCAACGCGTAGCCGACTCCGTGCACGGTGCGGATCAGATCGGCGCCGAGCTTCCGGCGCAGCGCCTTGACGTGGCTGTCGACGGTGCGGGTACCCGAGCTGTCGGCCCAGCCCCAGACGTCGGCGAGAAGCCGTTCCCGGGGCAGCACCATCCGGGGCCGGCTGGCGAAGTGCGTCAGCAGGTCGAACTCGGTCGGGGTCAGGTGCGCCTCGACCCCGTCGCGGCGCACCCGCCGCTCGGCCTGGTTGATTTCGAGGTCCCCGATCCGGAGGATCCCGGCGCCGTTGCGGGCCGCGGCCGCGGCCCGGTCGACCCGGCGCAGCAGGGCGTGCACCCGGGCGGCGAGTTCGCGTAGCGAGAAGGGCTTGGTGAGGTAGTCGTCGGCCCCGACGGCGAGCCCGACCAGCAGGTCCGTCTCGTCGTCCCGGGCCGTCAGCATCAGTACCGGGACCGGCCGGTCGGCCTGGATCCGCCGGCACACCTCCAGGCCGTCGAAGCCGGGCAGCATCACGTCGAGGACGACCAGTTCGGGTCGGCCGCTTCGGAACGCGTCGACGGCACCGGGTCCGTCCCGGGCGATCTCCACCTCGAAGCCCTCGGCACGCAGTCGGGCGCCCACCGACTCGGCGATGGTGCGCTCGTCCTCCACGACCAGGATCCGGCGTTGCGTCATCCCATGACTGTAGGAAGTCGGGGTGCGCGAACCTGGTTCACGTTGTGAACAACCTGTGCAGAACCGCGCCGTTCGGGGTGCGGCCGTCGGACCGGCGGGGGTCGGGTGTCAGCGGTCCAGATCGGCGCTGGTCAGCAGGCTGTTCAACCGGAGTAGCGCCGCCACCTCCGGTGCCACCGAGGCGACCAGGCACGCCGTACCGAGGACGGCGGCGCCGCGCAGGGCGGCGATCTCGTGCAGGGCGCGTGCCTGGGCGCCGCTGGCCACCCAGTCGTCGACCACCAGCACCCGGTCGCCGGGTCCCAGGTGCCGGTCCCGTACCCCGAGGGCGAACCTGCGGCCCCGGTAGTCGGTGGCGGTCCAGGCCCAGGTGGTCGGCTCGGCGATCCGCCGCTCGCCGGTGCTCTTGTACGCCGGGACGAAGCCGGCGCCGAGCGCGGTCGCGACCAGCGGCCCGAGCAGCAGGCCGGTGACCTCGGGCGCGACCACGACGGTGGGTGGGTCCGCCCGGTACGGCTCGGCGAGGGCCGGGCCGAGTCCGGCGAGGACGACCGGGTCCCGCCACCAGCCGGAGACGTCGCTGACCAGGTGCGTGCTCTCCGGTCCCGGGTCGGTCCACCGGAACGCCTCGACCAGCCGCCTGCTCAGCTCCGACCGCACGTGGACCATCTTGCGGCATGCCCCGTCCCGTCCGGGTACGGGCACGTCCGACCCAGTCGGGATCGGATGATCGGCTACACGTTCCACCACATAACCGGGCGAAAGCAGATGATCACGTTGACTTCCGAAGTACCACCCTCGTTACGGTCCGACCCGATCTCTGTTGTTCCTGGGAGAGGACGTGGCGGTGGCGGGGAAGCATGCCAGAGTTCGGATCCTGCGCTGGCGGACCGGCGCGGTCGCGGCCGGCGCGGTCGCGGTGGCGCTGGTCGGCGCGGGCGCGGCCGGCGTGGTGAGGCTCGGTGCGGAGCCCGCCGCCAACTCCGGCTCGGTGCCGGCGCTGGTCGAGTCGACCACCCCGGCCGCCCCGAGCGGGCCGGTGACGGCGTCGCCCACCCCGGAAGCGGTCACGCCCACGCCGACCCGGTCGCCCGGGCGCGCCTCGCGGGCCAGCTCCCGCCCGTCGCCGAGGCAGACCCGGACCGGTGCCGCGGAGAAGCCCGCCACCAAGCGGCCGGCGACCAGCCCGACGAGCCGGGTGGTGCGCAGCGGCTCGTGCGGCGCCTCCTACTACGACCAGGGGCAGGTGACCGCGAACGGCGAGGCCTTCAACCCGGACGCGCTGACCGCCGCGCACAAGACCCTGCCGTTCAACACCCGGGTCCGGGTGACGAACCCGGGCAACGACAAATCGGTGGTGGTCCGGATCAACGACCGGGGACCGTTCATCGAGGGGCGTTGCATCGACCTGTCCCGGGCCGCGTTCGCCGCGATCGCCTCGCTGAGCGTCGGCGCCATGGACGTGCGGTACGAGGTCCTCGGCTGATTCCGGGGCTCCTCACCTGCGCGGCCAGCCGACCGGGCGAGGGGCGGATGTCCCGCCGGCACCAGCGGTGCGACGGCTTGGCGACCGGGGCCGGCGCGTGACCTGAGGAAGGTGTTCGGAGAATGTTCGTTCGACGTGCAACGGCTGGCTGACCCGCCGACAAGATCCAGCGGATCCGGAGCGGTGGAATGCGCCAGGTGGCCAGAACCCGATCGGACGAGGAGCCAACTTCGTACAATCGCGGTCGTCGATCAGGCATGCTGTTCCGCGTACCCATGCGACTGATGCCACCGGGCCGTCGCCCGCTGAGCCAAGGTTCCCGCGCCGGTCTCGGCGCGGCCCTCGGGCTGCTCGCGCTCGTCTCGGTGGTCGAGTTCGCGGACGATTCCAAGGTCAACTATGTGGGGCTGGTCGCGGCTGCCCCGTTCCTGGCCGCCGCGTTCGCCTCCTGGCGGGTGGTACTCGCGGTCGGCGTGATCGCCACCGTGCTGGCCGGCTCGCTGGCCTGGGGTGGCCGGGTCGTGCCGCTGGCCAGCACGGTGAACCTGGTCGGCGTGGTACTGGCGACGGCGATCGCGGCACTGTTCGCGGTGATCCGGCAGCGGCAGGCGGAGCGGATCGCCGAGTTGTCCAAGCTCGCCTCCGTGGCACAGCAGGCGGTGCTGCGCCCGGTCGGCCCGCAGGTCGGCAGCCTGGCGGTGGCCGGGCACTACATCTCGTCGACCGCCGCCGCCGACATCGGCGGTGACCTCTACGAGGCGATCGACACCCCGTACGGGGTGCGGATCATCATCGGCGACGTCCGGGGCAAGGGATTGGACGCGGTCCGGCTGGCCAGCATCGTGCTCGGCTCGTACCGGCACGTGGCGTACGAGCGGGCCGACCTGCGGGCCATCGTGGCCGACCTGGACCGGGCGGTGGCCCGCAACGTCGGCGACGAGGACTTCGTCACCGCCGCCCTGGTCGAGGAGCGCGGCGGCACGCTCACCATCGTCAACTGCGGTCATCCGGCTCCCCTGCTGCTCCGTCGCGGTGAGGTGATCCCGATGGAGCCGCCGGCGCCAGCCCCGCCGCTCGGGTTCATGCCGGTGGTCCGGCCCCGGGTCGAACGGCTCGAACCGGGCGACCGGCTGCTGCTCTTCACCGATGGGCTCGGCGAGGCACGCCGGGACGGCGAGTTCTTCCCGACCGTGGACCGGGCCTGGCGGCTGCTCGGGCACGGTACGGTCGCCGACGGGCTCGCCTCGCTGGAGACGGCCCTGGTCGAGTGGGTACGCGGCCGACTCGACGACGACATCGCGCTGGTGCTGATGGAGTACCCGGGTCCGCACTCGGCAACCGCGTCGACGGTGCCGAGCTGGGAGGTCGGCGCCGCCGACGGCTGACCGCCGGGCCGGTGCGACCGCATGCGGATGAGATCAACCCCGCTCCGGGGGTGTCGCTGTGGTGCGGGTCACTCGCGCTGGTGCTCCACCCGACACTTACCCATGAGTAATATAGTTCCTGTTACTGCCGGGTAACCTGTGTTCGTGAGTCCGGGGGGCAGAGACGTATGAGCCACTACAGGAGCAATCGGCGAGACCTCGAGTTCAACCTCTTCGAGGTCTTCGGCGCGGACCAGGCGTTCGGCGTCGGCCCGTACGCCGAACTCGACGCCGACACCGCGCGGAGCGTGCTCGTCGAGGTGGAGCGGCTGGCCCGGGAGGATCTGGCCGCCAGCTACGCCTCCAGCGACCGCAACCCGCCGGTCTTCGACCCGGCCACGCACAGCGCGCCGCTGCCCGAGCCGTTCAAGAAGTCCTACCGGGCGTTGATGGCCTCCGAGTTCTGGCGGATGGACCTGCCGACCGAGCTGGACGGCACGATGGCGCCCCGCGCACTCTGGTGGTCGGCCGCCGAGCTGATCCTCGGCGCGAACGCACCACTGTGGATGTACGCCGGTGGGCCCTCCTTCGCGCACACCCTCTATCGGGAGGGCACCGAGCAGCAGAAGAAGTGGGCCAAGCTCTTCGTCGAGAAGCAGTGGGGCGCGACCATGGTGCTCACCGAGCCGGACGCCGGTTCGGACGTGGGCGCCGGCCGGACCCGGGCGATCCCGCAGCCGGACGGTTCGTGGCACATCGAGGGCGTCAAGCGGTTCATCACCAGCGGTGAGCACGACCTGACCGAGAACATCGTCCACTATGTCCTGGCTCGGCCGGTCGGGGTGGAGGGGGCCGGCGGCCCGGGCACCAAGGGGCTCTCGCTGTTCATCGTCCCCAAGTTCCACTTCGACTCCGAAACCGGCGAGCTGGGCGAGCGCAACGGCGTCTACGCGACCAACCTCGAACACAAGATGGGGCTGCGGGTCTCGAACACCTGTGAGATGACCTTCGGCGAGCACGGCGTACCGGCCAAGGGCTGGCTGCTGGGCGACGTACACGACGGCATCCGGCAGATGTTCCTGATCATCGAGTACGCCCGGATGATGGTCGGCACCAAGGCGATCGGCACGCTCTCCACCGGCTACCTCAACGCCCTGGAGTACGCGAAGAGCCGGGTACAGGGCGCCGACCTGGTCCGGTCGACGGACAGGAACGCGCCGCGGGTGACCATCACCCACCATCCGGACGTGCGCCGTTCGCTGATGCTCCAGAAGGCGTACGCCGAGGGCCTCCGGGCGCTGGTCTGCTACACCGCGACCTGGCAGGACCGGATCAACATCGCCGAGGCGAACGGCGACGAGGCGGCCGCGAAGCTGGCGAAGGGCGTCAACGACCTGTTGCTGCCGGTGGTCAAGGGTGTCGGCTCGGAACGGGCCTACGAGCTGCTCGGCCACGAGTCGTTGCAGACGTTCGGCGGCTCCGGTTTCCTCCAGGACTACCCGCTGGAGCAGTACATCCGGGATGCGAAGATCGACACCCTTTACGAGGGTACGACGGCGATCCAGAGTCTCGACCTGTTCTTCCGGAAGATCGTCCGGGACCGCGGTACCAGCCTGATGGCGGTGGCCGACGAGATCACGGCGTTCGTGGAGTCCGGCGGCGGGGAGCCGACCCAGGATTCGGCCGAGCCGGGTGACGGGCGGCTGAAGGAGGAGCGGGCGGCGCTGGGCCGGGCGCTCGGCGAGGTGCAGGCGATGGTCGCCACCATGACCGGGTGGCTCGGGGACGCGCAAGGTGGCGAGGCCCGGGCACTCTACAAGGTCGGGCTCAGCAGCCGGCGCTTCCTGCTCGCCGTCGGTGACCTGGTGGTCGGCTGGCTGCTGCAACGGCAGGCCGAGGTCGCGCTGCGGGCACTGAGCGGCGATGTGAGCCCGGCGGACAAGGCGTTCTACACCGGCAAGCTGGCCGCCGCCCGGTTCTTCGCCCGGGAGGTGCTGCCCCGGATCGGCGCGGACCGGCGAATCGTCCAGGGCGCCGACCTGGAGCTGATGGACCTGCCCGAGGAAGCCTTCTAGTCGGACGCGACCGAGAGCGATTTTCGGCGGCCGGTGGAGCTGTTGCTCCCCGGCCGCCGCGCTATTCTTGAGGCGGTGCTAGGAGCAGTTTGACCTGATTTGTCATGAAAGCCCACGACCCATCGCACGGGGGAGTGCAGCGGACATGGGCATCGGTACGGGAATTTTCCTCATCACCCTGGGAGCCATCCTGACGTTCGCGGTGAGGGCGAACGTATGGTGGCTCGATCTTCGGGCGGTCGGCTGGGTCCTCATCCTGGCCGGGGTCGCGGTGCTGGCCACCACGATGTGGTACTGGCAGGACCGCAAGAAGCGGGCGCGGACCCTGATCGTCGAGGAGAACAGGCTGTCGCATCCGACGGCGATGATGCCGCCGCCGCCGGATCCGCCGCCGCCGAGCGCGCCACCCACCTGACATCCCCGGTGCCCGGCCTGGTGGGATATGCCACCCGTCCGGGCACCGGTCCGTCCGGGCACCGGTCCGTCCAGCACGTGGCCGGCCGCGCGGTCAGCCCCGGGCGGTGTGCCACTTCACGATCGGTCCCGCCTGGGCGGCCACGTCCGCCCACTCACCATCGATGCGGTGGATCACGATTCCGCCGGTACGCAGCCCTTCGGGGTCGGCGTGCACCGGATCGAGCAGAGTGGACAGTTCCGAAATAGCCGGGTTGTGCCCGATCAGCAGCAGGGTGCCGGCCTCCGGATCCGTGGCGCGGACGAGTTCGAGCAGGTCCGCCGCGTGCCCGTGGTAGATCCGCGGGTCGTACCGGACCGACGGCACTCCGCCGCCGGATGGGCCGGCCGGCGCCGGAGCGGTCTGTCCGGCCGGGACGCCGAGCGGACGGATCGGCGGCGCGGCCATGCCCAACGCGACGTCGTGCCAGGTCTGCCGGGTGCGCTTGGCGGGTGAGCAGACGACCACCGTCGGCAGGTAGCCGCCGTGCCCCAGCCAGGCACCCGCGGCGGCGGCGTCGGCGTGCCCCCGTGCGGTGAGCGGGCGATCGGCGTCCGGTGCGGTCGTCGGCCGTTCGGCCTTCGCGTGCCGGAGCAGCACCAGGGTCCGCCCGGGTACGTCCGGCCGCCCCCCACCCAGGTCACCGTTTCCGCCGGTCCCACCGGCCGCGCTGGTCTCCGTCACGTTGGTCTCCCTGGATAGCCCGGCGTGCACGTCCGGTCCGCCCGGTCCGGCTGGTGCCGCCCGTCCGGTCCGGCCGCCCTCCTGCCGGTTCGGCACCGACAACGACGCTCTACCCAGCTTGCCGGATTCGGATGTGAAACGCCGGGGTATGTCGATGGATGCCGCGACCACAGCCGGAAACGGCACGGCCGGCGGCCCATCGGGCGGGCGATCGACCCGGCGGCACCAGTCGACAGCCTAGGAGGGCGACACAGTGGGCATCGGTGGCAGCATTTTTCTCATTGCGCTCGGCGCGATCCTCGCCTTCGCGGTCGACGTCGAGACGGGCTGGCTCAACCTGAACGTCGTCGGCTGGGTGCTGATGCTCGCCGGTCTGGTCGGACTGGTGATGACCAGTTACCTGTGGCGCAACCGTCGCCGCACGGTCGTCACGCCGGTGGCCGACCCGCGCGTGCCGGTCCGGGAGGAGCAGATCGTCGAGGAGTACCACGACGTGCGACGTCCCGGCCCCCCGCTCTGACCCCGAGGTAGCGGCTGACCACCCGGCTCACCGGGTGTTCCGCCGCAGACGGCATCGCGGCGTTCGGCCGGACAGGTCACCGGGGCGTTCCGCGGGCAGCCCGCGGGCGGTCAGGCGAACAGGGCGAAGTAGATCGCGACGTGATGGCAGATCGCCGCGACCAGGGTGCAGGCGTGGAACAGTTCGTGGTGCCCGAAGACCGTGGGCCACGGGTTCGGCCGGCGTAGCGCGTAGCAGACGGCACCGATGCTGTAGGCCGCGCCTCCGGCCACCAGCAGCGCGAGCACGGTGACCCCGCCCCGGTCCAGGATGTCCGGCAGCACCGCGACGGCCACCCAACCCAGCGCGAGATACAGCGGCGCGGAAACCCAGCGGGGCGCGTGCGGCCAGACCAGCTTCAGCGCCACCCCGGCCACGGCGCCGCCCCAGACGATCAACAGCAGGACGGCCGCGCTCGTCGCCGAGAGGACCAGCAGGCAGAACGGGGTGTACGTTCCGGCGATGAACACGAAGATCATCGAATGGTCCATCCGGCGCATCACCCGGTAGCCGCGCTCGGACCAGACCCGCCGGTGGTAGAGCGCGCTGGTGCCGAAGAGGCCGCAGACCGTGACGCTGTAGACGACGCAGCTGATCAGGGGCGTCCAACCGGGACGGGTGGCGGCGATCGCGCAGAGCACGACGCCGGCCAGCACCGCCACGAAGAAGGCGTACGCGTGCAGCCAGCCTCGCATCCGCGGTTTGCCCAGGTCGACGGGGCGCAGCCGGAGCGGGGCGGAGGTACTCACCAGAACAGGTTACGGCACCGTAGGTTACTCGGGGGTAGTGACCCGGCAGTGCTTCCGGTCACTGCCGCTCCCCCGACCGGTCAGCTGTCCAGACCACGCAGCACGAGCGGCAGCCGGCGTGCCCCGTCCGGGGTGACCCGCACCGGCACGCCCCAGTCCTGGCGGCTCAGGTGGCAGGCGGCGTGCTCGGCCTCGGCGTCGCAGGTGGCGGCCTGCGCGACGACCTGCAGCACCCCGGAGTCGACCCGGTCGTTCAGCACCAGCCGGCGGGACAGCTCGGTCCCCGCCCCGGCACCGTCGAGCAGCAGTTCGGGCGGGGAGGCGGAGACCTCCAGCCGGGTCGAGGGGCCGAGCGAGGAGTCCAGCTTCTGCCCCGGCGGCGGCTCGAAGATGACGTCCAGGGTCAGCTCACCGGCGGCGAGATCCGTCGGCGGACGCTCCGCACGGTGCCGGCTCCCGGCGATCGTGCTTGCCCCGGCCGCGGAGAGGGCGCCCGGCGCCAGCCGGCTCAGCCGGTGCCCGGCCGACTCGACCACCAGCACCTCGCCGTCCCCGGTCAGCACCACGTCGCTCGGCTCCGCGAGCCCGGAGGCGACCGTCGAGACCGTCGCGGTCTCCGGGTCGAACCGCCGGACCGCGCCGTTGTAGGTGTCGGCCACCAGCACCGAACCGTCCGGCAGCGCGCCGACGCCCAGCGGATGCTGGAACAGCGCCTGCTCGGCCGGGCCGTCGACGTGGCCGAAGTCGAAGAGCCCCTGCCCGACGGCGGTGCTCAGTACCCCGTCGGAGACGAACCGCAGTGCGCTGGTCTCACTGTCGGCGATCCACAGCCGACGGCCGTCGGCGGAGGTCGAAAGACCGGAGGGCTGCGCCATCCAGACGTCCGGCAGCGGCCCGTCCCGCAACGCCTCCACGGTGGTGCCGGCGTAGACGCCGACGGTCCGCTTGACCGGGTCGAACCACCAGAGCTGGTGGATGCCGGCCATCGCCACGATCAGGCGGTCGTCGTACCAGGCGAGATCCCACGGGGAGGAGAGGTCGGCGGCGAGCGCGTCGTGCGGGTGACCGTCCACCGTCGAACGCCACTGCCGGCCGGTACCGGCCACGGTGGTCACCTCGCCGGGCCCCAGCCGTACGCCCCGAAGCAGGTGGTTGACGGTGTCCGCCACCACGATGTCGTAGCCGGCGATCTCGGCGGTGTGCTCGGGCAGCCGGCACACCCCCTGCGGCTCGGCGAACCTGGCCACCTCGGCCGGGCCGTCCGACCGCCCCCGCTCGGCGGAGCCGATCCGGCGCAGCACCGTCTCGCCGTCCGGTGCCAGCTCCACCAGGGAGTGCCGGGCCGAGTCCGAGACCAGCAGGTTTCCACCGTCGAGCTCGATCGCCTTGCCGGGGAACCGCAACACGGTCTCCGGCTCGGCCGGTGGCACGTACGGGCCGTCGCCCCGGTGCAGCGTGCCCTTCGCCTCGTGCGTGGCGATCAACTCGTCGAGTAGTCGGGAGAGGCCTTCGGCGTGGCCCTCGCCGGCCATCGAGGCGACGACGTAGCCCTCCGGATCGATCACGTTGAGAGTCGGCCAGGCCTTCGCGGCGTACTGCTGCCAGACCGTCATGTCCGCGTCGTCGAGTACCGGGTGGGCGACGCCGTACCGCTCGACGGCGGCGGTCAGGGCGTCGGGGTCGCGCTCGTGCTCGAACTTCGGCGAGTGCACCCCGATCACCACCAGGGCGTCGCCGTACTTCTCCTCCAGCGGACGCAGTTCGTCCAGCACGTGCAGGCAGTTGATGCAGCAGAAGGTCCAGAAGTCCAACAGGACGCAGCGACCCCGGAGGTCCCGCAACGTCAGCTCCGCTCCGCCGGTGTTGAGCCACCGGCGGCCCTTCAGCTCGGGTGCACGGACGCGGGGCGAAGTAGCCATACCGCCACCCTGCCATGCCGATGCCGGGAAGGCCCCCGGGCCCCGGTCATTGTGCTGCGGCGAACCGGCCGATGGCCTACGGCGAGGAGTTGACCCGTGGCCGTGGCACGGTGGCGCCGGTGCGGCGGCGCATGTCGGCCAGCGCCTCCATCAGGGCGCCGCCCTGCTCGATGGTGATGTGAAAGACCTGCCGATCCTCGAAGTCCGTCCGGGCGAGGCGGATGAAGGGGCGCGGCTCGGGGTCGTCGACGTACTGCACGAGTTGAGCCATGACCTCGACCGCCTGCCGCTCGTCGCGGGGGTTGCAGTCGTACCACCGACTGGCGTGGGTCGGCGGTGAGGAATCCGGGTGGACGCCGCGAAAGGTCGCGGTACATTCGCCCGGGTCACACCAGCCCGGATGAGGATCGGTGGCCATCGGCGGCTCCTTGCGAACTGTCAGGATCTCGGGTTGGGACGTGCGTGGCTGGGGTGCTGGGTCGCCCTGGAGGCGGCGGAGGCCGCGACGCGGTAATCGCGGTCCGCCGCCGGACGAATGTTACGCTGCGTGACTTGACGGCCTCGGTCAGCAGTGCCGGGTAGACCCTACACAATGTGTGGTTGTCCCACTCGGTCAGGTGTCTGGCAGATTGTCGGCCGTAGTCAGTGCGCCGCGCGTCATGCCGGTCACCGGACCGTGGTCAACGCGGCCGGCGCCCGATGGTGGACAACGCCAGATTGCTCTTGACCCGCAACTCGGGGACGAGGAGCAGTTGTCGGAAGGCGTCCAGGTCGGTCGGGGACATACCCGCCTCGATCAGCTTCTGCCGGATCGCACCAGCGGTTCCCCACGGGAGCAGGCATCCGTGGCTGCCGCCGACCCAGGTCCCGGTGTGCCCGACGGTGTCGCACTCCGTCAGCCCCAGGTCGAGCATTGCCCCGTGCACCCGGCGGCCCCACTTCGAGCGGTTCCCGGCGTCCTGCAACGCGGTCTGGAACGCGTCGTGATAGGCCTCGAACAACCGGTCGGCCTCGTCGGGATCCGGTGCTGCCAGCACGCTGGTACGCCAGGTCGGCTCGAACTCCTCGACCGCCAGGACGCCGCCCGGGTTGAGGGCGTCGACGAGTTTCGTGAGGACGTCGATCCGCTGCGGCAGGTGTCCGAGGAGGAGCCGGACGTGGATGAGGTCGAAGCTGCCGGGCAGCGGCTCGGTGACGATGTTGTGCTCGCGTAGGTCCACCCGGGGATCCCGCCGACAGGGGCGCAGGTCGACATCGGTGGCGATCACCTCGCCGCGCGGGGCCAGCCCGGCGATCGTGCCGGCGATGCCGCTCGCGCCCACCGCGACCACCAGACACCGGGCGTCCTGGGATATCCCCGCGTCGCGGAGCCGCTGCTCGCTGAACGGGTCGTACACGCCGGCCAGTGCCCGGAGCATGACGTCGTTGTCGGTTTCGGCGTTCTGGAAGATGTACGTGCTCGGCACGGGTTTCTCCTCGTGAGGCGTCAGGCGGTGGTGTGGTGGATCCAGGGGGTGAGCGCCCGCAGGGTGGCGGTGAGGGCGTAGAAGAGGTTGATGCTCATCGCGGCGAGCACGACGATCGCCGCCCAGGCCAGGGCCGCGTTGGTCCCGGCGTTCTGGATGACGACGCCGAGCCCGTCGGTCGCACCGAACAGCTCGGCGACCGTCGCGCCGATGAGCGCGAGTGGTAGGGCGATCCGGAGGCCGCCGAAGACGTGCGGGAGCGCGGCGGGCACGCGGAACTTCAGGAAGGTGGCCCAGCGCGGAGCGTTGAGGGACCTGGCCAGCTCCACGAGCTCGGCGGGTGTGGCGGTGAGCCCGGTACTGGTGGCCAGGGCGATCGGAAAGAAGCACATCAGCCAGACCAGGACCACCTTCGGCCCTGCTCCGAACCCGCCGATGGTGACGAGTAGCGGCGCGAAGACCGGCTTGGGTGTGCTGCTGATGGTCAACAGCATCGGGTACAGGGCTCGTTCGAGCCGGTGGGACGCTGCGAGGACGGTCCCGAGCAGCACGGCGGAGGCGATCGCGAGAGCAAATCCCGCGATCGCCTCGCCGAGGGTGACGGCTGCGTTCCGCAGCAGATAACCCGGCTCGTCCCAGATCGCCGCGGCCACCGCCGGTGGCCCCGGCACGATGTAGGGCGCGATGTCCAGGGCGACGACCGTCAGCCACCACGTGGCGACGAATCCGGCGATGCCCAGCAGCGGCGTTCCGACGGTGGACAGCGCGGTCCGCCAACGCGGGATAGGTGCGGGGCCTGCGCGGTGCGGCATGCCGACGTGGCCTACCCGACCAGGTCGGGCGCGAGGATGGCGCTCGGGGTGAGGCCCATCGGGATCGTACCGGCAGCCTGGAGGATCGCGATGTTCTTGGCCATCCGCGACTCGTTGAACTGGCCGAGCGGGCCGTCCGACATGCCCTCGACGTACGCCCGCAGGGCCTTGACCTCGGCGACCGCCGCCGCCGGCGGCTGTCCCTGCGTCTCCTTCATCGACGAGTAGATCTGGCCCGCCTCCTCAGGGTGGTTGATCGCGTACTCCAGTCCCCGAAGCAGCGCCCGGTTGAAGCGGCGGACCAGGTCCGGCTTGTTCCGCGCGGTCTCAGTGGTGACACCGATGGCGGAACCGTGCAGGTCGCCGATGTAGTCCGTGAAGGGCAGCGTCACCACATCCTGCTTGGCGACCGTACGAACCGACTCGACCGCCGGGACGAACTGGCTGATCGCGTCCACCTTCTTCTGGGCGAGCATCGCCGCGTGCTGGGTCGCGATCGGGTTGCTCACCCACTTGACCTTGGAAGGGTCGAAGCCAGCCAGTCGCGCATAGGTGCTGAAAAGCAGGTAGTTGATGCCGCCGGGAAGGTAGGAGAGAGTCCGGCCGGCAAGGTCGCGTGGCGTGGCGATCCCGCTCGACTTGAGCGCGACGAAGCAGGCCAGGTTCCGCTGGTGCAGTACGGACGTGAGCCTGAAGTCCTTGAAGCCACCGTTACGGGTGAATTCGATCATCGCGCCGTTCACGTCCACCGTCGCGAAGGTGGCCTGACCCCCGGCCAGGGTCTTCAGGTTGCTCGTGGTGCCCTTGCCCGGAAGGACCTGCACCTCCAGCCCGACCTCGGTGAACCAACCCTTGGCCCGGGCCACGAAGATCGGAGCCTCGCGGCCCTGGAAGCCCGCCCCGCTCAGAATCGAAACCTTCTCCACCGGCTGTTGGCCGCTGTTCTCGCCGTCGCCGTCACCGCAGGCCGCTAGCGTCGCGGTGGCGGTAGCCGCCGCACCGGCCAGTAGGCGGCGGCGGGTCAGTACGAGCGTCATCTGATCTCCTCACACTTGGAAAGCTTGGTAAGCCAAGTTGATGGTCGGGATCCTCCGGCCGAGGGGCGCCCCCGCTACGGGCTGGGCGCGGATGTCCTGTGATGCGGGTCGTGGTCGGGCCGTTGTCGTGGCACGACGAAGGAGCGGGTGCGGACGGGCTCGGAGGAGCCGCCTGCCACGGAGATCACCCGGACCTGCCCAGCCAACTTAGATTGCCAGGTAGGCCAAGTCAACGTCGATGCCTTGGGTTGCTTGTGTTGCCAGGGGCGGCATGGTCCGATCTTGGAGGACTAAACAGGGGGACCTCATATGCCTGCACCTGCCTCGCCGGCCGAGCCGGTGTACCGCCGCGTCATGCGAGACGTGGAAGCCAAGATCGCGAGTGGCGAGCTTCGACCGGGCGACCAGCTACCCTCGATCAGCCAGCTCCGGGAGCAGTACAGGTGCTCGGCGCCGACCATCAAGCAGGCGCTGGCACGGCTACAGGAGCGTGGCGTGCTCCAGGGGCATCAGGGCAGGGGCGTGTACGTTACGCCCGCTCCCGACTGACTCCCGGCGCTGGGGCGGGCCCGGAGTGGGGCCCGCCCGTGGAAACGACAGACGCCCCGCCTGACGGAACCTTGGACCGCAGGCGGGGCGCCGGCCGGTTCGGCCGTAGCGGACCGCTACCCGCCGGCCGGTGCCGCCGCCGGTTGCAGGCAGAGCACCTCCTGGCGGTCCGGTATGACGATCGTCTGCGGAGTGTCCGGTGGGCACTCGTTCTTGTCGGTCACCTTCGAGCCGACCTTGAAGACGCCCTGCTCGGCGCAGTCCGCGATCACCGGGGTACCGCCGGAGTCCTTCACGCAGGCGCCCACCGCCGGGTTGAACGGGGGTGCCGGGTCGTCGCTGTTTATCTTGCCAAGCAGCCAGAGCGTGCCCAGCGGGATCGCCAGCAGCAGTACCGCCGCGATCAGCACCAGGGCCAGCACCTTGCCGTTGCGTACCTGCGGCGTCGGCGGCTCGGTCTTCGTCTCCGACTCCGCCACCTCGGGCTTGAACGAGTCGAACCTGCCCGGCTTGTCGTCGGGGGCACCCCAGCCCGGGCCGGCGGATGCGGGTGCCCCGGACGGAGGCGCGCCGCCAGGCGGCGTCCCGTACGTCCCGGGTCCCGCCCCGGGCGCTCCGTACGCGCCCGCGGAACCGGGCCGGCCAAACCCGGGGCCGTCCCCGTCCGGCCGGCCAAACCCGGGGCCGTCCCCGTCCGGTGGGCCGAAGCCCGGGGCCCCGGGCGGTGGCCCGAAGTCCGGCTGGCCGGGCGGTACGCCGAACCGGTCGGTGCCGGGCGGGGCGGACGTGCCGAACTGGCCCGGGCCGCCCGGGCCGGGACCACCGAAGCGGTCCCCGTCGAAGGGCGCGGGCCCGCTACCGGCGGGTGCGCCGAACTGGCCACCACCGGCCGGCCCGGAGCCGTCGAACCGGTCCGACACGCCCGCTCCGGGCCCGCCGAAGCGGTCCCCGTCGAACGGCGCTGGCCCGCCGAAGCGGTCCTGTTCGGCCTGTCCGGGTCCGCCGAGGCGGTCCTGTTCGGCCTGTCCGGGTCCGCCGGAACGGTTTCCGTCGAATGGGGCCGGCCCGTTCGTGCCGGGCCCGTCCACCGCGACTCCACTTTGCCCGGGCATGCCACCACCGGGACCGGTCAGGTCGGCGAAGGGCGACCCGCTCGACGGCCGGTTCGGGGCGTCGGGCTGCGGTGCCCGGGCGCCAGGAACGGCTACCCGGGTGGCCGGCGGGTCGCCGGGGAAGCCGTCGCCGTGCTCGCCCGGCCCCGGCTGGCCGGGCGGGGCACCATAGACAGCCGGGCCGGCCCGGCGCGCATCGACACCATCCGACCGGCCGCCGTCCCAGCCGTCGCCCGGTGCGCGGGCCGACCGGTCGCTGTCCCAACCGGGTGCGCTGCCCGACCGGTCGCTGTCCCAGCCGGCGGGGCGGGCCGATGGCCCTGGTTGACCGGCGTCCCAGCCGGCCGGCCCGCCCGCCGGACCCGACTGCCGGTCCGGTTCCTCGGTGCCGGCCGGGCGGCCGTACACCCGGGGTTTGGGTGCCGGTACCGAGGCTGCGGCGCCGAGGTCGGCGGGCGGCAGTACCCGGCTCGCCGCCGGTACGGCGGCACTGCCCGCGACGGCCCGGCCGGTTGGCCGGTCGGGTGCGCCGGCCGACTCCGGCTGTCCCGTCACCCCGGGTACCGAGACCCGGCCGGCGACCGCCGCGTCGGTCGGAACCCGCGGTTGCGGTACGGCGACCGATGCGGCCCCGGGCGTGGGCGCCGGAGACTGTGGTGCCGGGGACTGTGGTGCTGCGGACTGTGGTGCCGGGAACTGTGGTGCCGGGGACTGTGGTGCCGCCTCGGGCACGCCGGGCGCCCAGCCACCCTGGTCCCGGGCGGCCGAGCCGTACTCGTCCGGCGTCTGGCGGCCGGCGGGCGGGGAATAGTCGGCCGGTGGTGCCGCCGCCAGGCTGGCTCCGGGGATCCGGGTCTCCTGCGGCGGCAGCGGTACGGCGTTTCCGGGCGAGATCCCCGGTGCCGGACGCGGCTGGTACGCCGGCCCGTCCGGCTCACGCGCGTCGAACTCCGGCTCGCGCCGGGCCAGGTCGGGTTCGCGTCGGTCGAGGTTGGGCGGCCCCGGTCGGTCAAAGGCGGCTTCGCGCTGCTCGAAGGCGGCTTCGTGCCGGTCGAACTCCGGTCGGGACGGCTCGAACGGCCCCGGCCTGTTGTCGCCCGGTCCGGCCGACCAGGTCGGCGGCTGGGGGGCCCAGGCGGACGGCTGCGGTGTGCCGCCGTGCGGCGCGTCCGGCTCGGCGGACCGCTGTGGCTCGGCGGACGGCTGTGCATAGCCGCCCGGCGGGCCGCCGGAGTCCGGGTGGGACCCGGAGTCCGAACCGGACGATGCCTTTCCCCAGACCTCGGCCGCCGGCCACGGCTCACCCTCCGGGATCACCGGACGGTTGATCGGCGGGTAGCTGGGCGGCTCGCCGGGCTGACCGGCACCGGTCCAGCGCGGCGGGCCGGACTGGTTCGGCGGGCTTCCCCACTCCGGTGGGAAGCCCGAGCCGTCCGGCGGCGCCTGCGGTGTGCCGACGGACTCCGGGGGTGGGCCCCAGGGGCCGTCCGGGCGGGCGGCGGGCGCGCCCGGGGCTTCGCCGGGAGCTGCCCAGCCGGCCGGGCCGGGGTGAGCCGGGGCGGCCCCCGCTGATTCGTTCCAGGCCACCGGCGCGCTGGCCCGCCCGGCGGGCGGTGGCGGAGCCCAGCCGAAGTCGGCCGGTGGTGTACCTGCGGAACCTTGGGAACCCTGGGACGGGAACCGGTCGTCGGGGTGTGGTGTGGAATTGTCGTACGGGGTTGGGCCTGCGGCGCCCGGCGCAGCCTCGTCCGGCCACCGGCCGGGGTGCTGCGGATCCTCGGACGTCATGCGCGCGCCTCCTCCATCACATGTCGGCCGCGCCGGTCTCACGCGACGGTCACCAGCCAGGTTGCCGGCGACTCCGGCGTGACACCGGGCTGGGCAAGCTCCCCGCACGGTAACCGGTCCAGGCCGGCACCGCCCGGGCAGCGCGGGTCGCCGGGCCGGTCGTCCAGGCGAGCCGAACTGGCATCTGCTCGGCGCACTTCCTACCGGTTGGTCGGGGCGGCGACCGAGCTTCACCGTACCGGGCGGCGTCGCGGGGACGGTACTCCGGTCGTGGGCGGTTGGGAAACACCGACGGCCCGTCCGGAGCGCTCCGGACGGGCCGTCGATGTGGTGCGGAGGAGGTGAGGAGTCTGTCGCGAGGTCAGCCGTAGTAACGCCGCGTCAGCCGTAGTAACGCTGCGCGGCGATGAGGATCTCGTCGCGGACAGCCGGCGAACTCGTCGCCCGCAGTGCCCGCTGGATCGCCCGCGCGCGGCGCGCGCTCTCCCGGCGGTGACGAATTCGGTTGAGCATGCTCATGGTGTTGCGCCCCCTGGCTATTCGGTTGTGTACCGCGTTTGTCCTCTCTATTGAACCTCGCCGACGCCTTGACTGCCACCGATTATTAGGTGAGCTGAGACACGAGCCGAAGAATCAAAGGTGTGACGGCCAAAACAACGATGATTCCTCGTCACCGAACGGACACAGCCGGTGTGCCCGGGAGTAACCCGGGACACACCGGCTGCCGTCACAGGTGATGCCGTGTGTCGGAGAGTCAGGTCCAGCCGAGCAGCGCCGCCTCCGGATCGGCCAGGAAGTCACCCACGTCACGCAGGAACTTCGAGCCCAGCTCACCGTCGATGATGCGGTGGTCGAAGGAGAGCCCGAGCGTCGTCACCTGGCGGACCTTGACCTTGCCCTTGTGCACCCAGGGCATCTCCCGGACCGCACCGAAGGCCAGGATCGCCGACTCGCCCGGCGGCAGGATCGGCGTACCGGTGTCGACGCCGAAGACGCCGACGTTGGTGATGGTCAGGGTGCCGCCGGACATGTCCGCCGGAGCCGTCTTCCCCGCCTTGGCGGTCTGCACCAGCGCCGTCATCGCGTCCGCCAGCTCGCGTAGGCTGAGCCGGCCGGCGTCCTTGATGTTCGGCACGATCAGGCCGCGCTCGGTCGCCGCCGCGATGCCCAGGTTGACGTACTCCTTGACGACGATCTCGTCGCCGGCCCAGATCGAGTTGACCATTGGGTGCCGACCGACCGCCAGCAGCACGGCCTTGGCGACCAGCAGCAGCGGTGAGATCCGGACGTCCTGCCACTCCCGGCGCTTGCGCAACCGGTCGAGCGCCTTCATCGAGCGCGTCACGTCGACCGTCAGGAACTCGGTGACGTGCGGCGCGGTGAACGCCGACGCCGCCATGTTCTGCGCGGTCAGCTTGCGCACGCCCCGGACCGGGATCCGCTGCTCCCGGTCCGGCCCGAAGGCCGGCGCCGCCGTGCCCGCGCCGGTCAGCGCCGGCTCGGCCGCCGTCGCCGTGCCCGCCGCCGCCCGGTGTACGTCGTCCCGGGTGATCGAGCCGAGCGGCCCCGACCCGGTCAGGGTACGCAGGTCGACCCCGAGATCCTTGGCGAGTTTGCGCACCGGCGGCTTCGCCAGCACCAGTGCACCCGGCGCGGCGGCGTCCCCGCCGGCCCGGGGTGCCGGTGCCGGTGTCACAGCCGCCGGACGTACCGGCTCGACCGCCGCGCGTACCGGTTCCGGAGCCGGTGCGGCGACCGGGGCTGGAACACCGTTCGGAGCGGGTGCGCCGGCACCCTTGCGCGGGCGGCGCTTCGCGGCACCGGTACGCGGGCCGTACCCGACCAGCACCGCCGTCCGGCCACCCGGAGCGGGCCCACCGATCAGGCCGGGCTCGACGGCGCCCTCGGCGGGCGCGATCTCGACGGCGGCCAGCGACGCCGCCGACGGCTCCGGCAGGTCGCCGGCGCCCGGGTCGGTGTCAACGGCGAAGATCGGCGTACCGACGTCGACCACCGCGCCCTCGTCGTGGAAGATCGCGGTGATCCTGCCGCCCCACTTCGCCGGGATCTCGACGGCCGCCTTCGCCGTCTCGACCTCGACGACCGGCTGGTTCAACTCGACGGTGTCGCCGACCGCGACCAGCCACTTGAGGATCTCGCCCTCGGTCAGCCCCTCGCCGAGATCGGGCAGGGGGAACTCCCGCACGCGCGACATCCCGCTCACCACCCGAAGGTGCGGTCGACACCGTCGAGCACCCGGTCGAGGTTGGGCAGGTAGTCCTCCTCCAGCCGGGCGGCCGGATAGGGCGTGTCGAAGCCGGCCACCCGCAGCACGGGGGCCTCCAGGGAGTAGAAGCACTCCTCGGTGACCCGGGCCGCGATCTCGGCGCCGAGGCCGAGGTTGCTGGGCGCCTCGTGCACCACCACGCACCGCCCGGTGCGCTTCACCGACTCGTACACCGGAGCCAGGTCCAGCGGGGAGAGGGTGCGCAGGTCGATGACCTCCAGATCCCGGCCGTCCTCCTCGGCCGCGGTGGCCGCGTCCAGCGCGGTACGCACCATCGGGCCGTACGCCAGCAGCGTGGCGTCCCGGCCCGGCCGAACCACCCGGGAGGCGTGCAGCGGGTAGGCGTCACCGAGCGGGGCGTCCAGCTCCACCTGCCCCTTCTCGTGGTAGCGCCGCTTCGGCTCGAAGAAGACGATCGGGTCGTCCGAGGCGACCGCCTGCTGGATCATCGTGTAGGCGTCCTGCGGCGACGAGCAGGCGACCACCTTGAGCCCGGCGGTGTGCGCGAAGTACGCCTCCGGGGACTCCGAGTGGTGCTCGACCGCGCCGATGCCGCCCCCGAACGGGATCCGGATGACCATCGGCACCCTGACCTTGCCCTGCGAGCGGTAGTGCATCTTCGCCACCTGCGACACGATCTGGTCGTACGCCGGGTAGACGAAGCCGTCGAACTGGATCTCGCAGATCGGCCGGTACCCCCGGATGGAGAGCCCGACCGCGGTGCCGATGATGCCGGACTCGGCGAGCGGGGTGTCGATCACCCGGTTCTCGCCGAAGTCCTTCTGCAGCCCGTCGGTGATCCGGAAGACGCCGCCGAGCTTGCCGACGTCCTCTCCCATGATCACGACCTTGGGGTCGTGTTCCAGTGCGCGGCGCAGGCCGCGGTTGATCGCCTTGCCCAGGGTGAGGGTCTCGGTGGCCATCAGTGCACGCTCCCCTCGAACGAGTCCAGGTAACGGGCGGTGAACTCACGCTGCGCGTCCAGCTCGGGTGAACCGTTCGGGAACACGTGGTCGAAGAGGGTCAGCGGTTCGGGGTCGGGCATCTCCAGCACCCGCTCCCGCAGCCGCAGCGCCTCCTGCTTGGCCTGCTCCTCCACCTCGGCCAGGAACGTGTCGTCCGCGAT
Organism: Plantactinospora sp. B6F1; assembly: GCF_040120695.1. Lineage (NCBI taxonomy): Bacteria > Bacillati > Actinomycetota > Actinomycetes > Micromonosporales > Micromonosporaceae > Plantactinospora > Plantactinospora sp. B6F1. Next base: position 370,156 of record NZ_JBEEAC010000002.1, read on the forward strand.
GCCCTGCCTGGTGAGGAATGCCTTGACCCGGGCGATCGGGTCCTTCGCCTGCCACGCCTCGACCTCGCTGGCGATCCGGTAGCGCGTCGGGTCGTCCGTGGTGGTGTGCGCGCCCATCCGGTACGTGTACGCCTCGATCAGGGTGGGGCCCTGACCGTGACGCGCGTTGTCCAGCGCCGCCCGGGTCACCGCGTACGTCGCGAGCACGTCGTTGCCGTCCACCCGTACCCCGGGGAAGCCGAAACCGGCGGCCCGCTGGTAGAGCGGGATCCGGGTCTGCCGCTCCAACGGCTCGGAGATGGCGTACTGGTTGTTCTGGCAGAAGAAGACGATCGGGGCGTTGAAGACGGCCGACCAGATGAAGGCCTCGTTCACGTCGCCCTGGGCGGATGCGCCGTCGCCGAAGTAGGCGATCACCGCCTCGCCGTCGTCGGTGCCGGTCCGGCCGTCCATGTTCACACCCATGGCGTAGCCGGTGGCGTGCAGGGTCTGCGCACCGATGACGATCGTGTACATGTTGAACTTGAACTCGTTCGGGTCCCAGCCGCCCAGGTCCACGCCGCGGAACAGGCCCAGCGGCATGATCGGGTCGATGCCCCGGCAGTAGAGCACGCCGTGTTCCCGGTAGGTCGGAAAGGCCATGTCCTGCGGCCGCAGCGCCCGACCCGAGCCGACCTGCGCCGCCTCCTGGCCGAGCAGGCTGGCCCAGATGCCCAGCTCACCCTGCCGCTGCAACGCGGTCGCCTCGGCGTCCAGCCGGCGAACCAGCACCAGGTCCCGGTAGAGACCGCGATATTCCTCGTCGGTGAAGTCGACCCGGTACTCCGTACCGTCGGACCAGGTCACCTTGTCGATCCGGTCGCCCTCGGGCGTGAGTAGTTGCACCAGGTCACTGGTGCCGGGGGACTTCCCGCCAGATCGTCCGGACCGGGGTGTGGCTCGTCTGCCGCGGGCCGTACCCGCGGGATCGCCCTTCGCCATCCCTATCTCCCTGTCGTTCGTGCGTCGGCACCGGGGGTGTCCCGACCGCGCAGCTGGTGCGCCCGTCCGGCTGGTGCCGGACCGGGGGTGGCTGCCGCGCCTTTCCCCGGTAGGGGTAGCCACGCGGCTGGACCAGATTCTGGCCGAGCCTGGTCCGTCGAGCGCCGGCACCGCGTCCTGCCTGCCGCGGGGGTGCGCGAAGGTCGCGGCCGCGTTGCCGTCGGCTCCATATTCGCAGAGCAACGCGGTACCGCCACAGGTCGGCCTCGGCCAGATCCGAGCCGCCGCCTGCTTCGCACCACATAAACCGATTTGATCGGGTACGGAAGTCGAGCCGATCAAAACTCGGACCCTGACACGCTGTACGACGCTAGCCAACACAGGGTTACTCAGCCACTGTAGGTAATGGCAGCGTTACTGCTGATCAGATGTGTACCACCCGGCCGCCGCCTGGCCCGCGCCGCCGACGACGAGGAGTTTTCCGTGCCCAACCACGGTTTCCAGCCCCCGCCTCCGGTGCTGCTGGCCCGGCACCGCCGGTCCGGCGGCGCACACGTCGGATATCGGAGGGTGACCGGGGTGCACCGGGCGGAAGGGCTCGGTCGCCCGGCCCGCCGGTACCTGTTCACGGTCGCGCTCCTGGCCGGCACCTCCTCGTTGCCGATCATGGCGACCATCGGCAGCGGCTCGGCGACCGTCTCCGACGGGATGCGCCCGGCCGACGCCACTCCGTTCGTCCCGCCCCCGCCTGGTGCGCTCCCGCAGGTGCGGCCGAGCTATCCGACCGTGCCACCGGTGGCGGAACCGGGACCGGCCGGTACGGGTGCCAGGTCCGAGCGGTCCGGCTGGCTGCCGTTCCTCGTCCCGCCCGGCGCCGTGCCGGTCCGACCCGGCCCCTCCGGAAGCGAACCCGGCCGGCTGTCGCCGCCGATCGCCCCGCCCGTCGGGAACGAGCCGGGCGCGCCGGTACCGCCGGTTCTCGGGCCGCCGACCCAGTCGCCCGCGCCGCCGTCGCCGGTCCCGTCGCCGTCGTCCCCGCCGCCGTCACCGCTGCCGTCGCCGTCCCCGTCGCCGTCCCCGCCGTCGTCCCCGCCGCCGTCGCCGGCGCCCGAGCCGCCGACCGGCCCGCCGTCCACGGCGCCGACCGGTTCACCCGCGCCGACGGGCACGCCGTCCGTCCCGGCCGAGCCGAACTCCTCGCCGGCACCGACCGGTCCCGCACCGACACCGGGCGCGACGGCCTCGGCGGCACCGACCGCCACCCCCGGACCGACGGCCCCCGCGCCGACTCCCGCGCCGACTCCCGCGCCGGTACCCAGCACTCCGCCCGGCGGCACTCCGCCGGCCGCGACGGCGGCCTGAAGCCCGACCAGCGCCACGTGACGTGACGCGGCTTCGTGCCAATCGGTTCCAGGTCGCGCTCGGGCCGGTTCGCTCGGGCCGGCTCGCTCGGGCCGGTTCGGCTCCGGGCCGCTCGGGGCGGTTCGGGGCCGGTTCGGCTTCAGCCTCGGGTGACCGACGGGCGGAGCATCGGCGGGTGCAGCAGTTCGGCCGGGCCGCGCCGGAAGAGCTGGGCTGGCCGGCCCCGGTCGCCCTCGGTGACCCGGCCGGCGGGCTCCACGAACCCCGGGGTGCTGGTGACCTTGCGGTGGAAGTTGCGCGGGTCCAACCGGCTGTTCCAGACGGTCTCGTAGATCGTCCGCAGTCGGGCGATGGTGAACTCCGGGGGACAGAACGCGGTGGCCAGCGGGGTGTACTCGAGCTTGGCCCGGGCCCGTTCGAGCCCGTCGGCCAGGATGACGTCGTGGTCGAAGGCGAGTTGGGCGTCGGCGACCCGGGACACCGGGAGCCAGTCCGCCGCGGCCGCGTCCGTACCGGCCACCGGCGTCGGCAGGTCCGGCAGCAGCGCCAGGTACGCCACGGTGACCACCCGCCCCCGCGGGTCCCGTTTCGGTGACCCGTACGTGCCCAACTGTTCGAGGTGGCCGATCGGCTCGGGAACTCCGGTCTCCTCGGTCAGTTCCCGGGCGGCCGCGTCCGGCAGGTCCTCGTCGAAGCCGACGAACCCGCCGGGCAGCGCCCAGCGGTCCTGGTACGGCGGCACCCCCCGGCGTACCAGCAGAATGCAGAGTTCGTCCGCCCGCACGGTGAGGACCACCAGGTCGACGGTGACGGCGAACGGCGGGTATTCGGCCATCTGAATTATCACCACCTTGACGAGAAGCTACCACAGTGGTTATCGTCAGCAAGACGAGAAAGGATTCGGTCCCTTCCCGCCCGAGGCGGACCGACCTACCGGGACAAGGTCGTCGACCGGCAACGACGGCCTTCGGCGGCGCCGGCCCCCGGGCCGGCGCCGCCGGCCCGATCGGCTGGCGGGGGGCCAGTTCGGTCACCGGCGGTGCCGGCGGGCCCGACCTGCTCTCCCAGGGCGTGGCCCGCCGGCCCTCCGTGACCGATCGTTCCCGCCCCTCCCGCACTACCGGCCGGTAAGCCGACTCGGCTGGACTATTCACCGGCCAGTTACCCGTGGCTATGCTGACCTCCCTCGATAAGACCGGTAACCCCGGTGACCGACAGGGAGGCAGCGTGGGTCGGACCAGCAATCGGTGGAGCCGTGGCCTACTGGCCACCACGCTCGTCACAGCGCTCGCGGTGGTGGCCGCGCCGGCACCGGCACAGGCCAGTTCCGGCCTCGGGAGCCTCGGCTCCTGGGTGCTGCGGAAGGCAGTCACGGCCAAGGGCGTCCAGAAACACCTCAAAGAGCTGCAGAAGATCGCGGACCGCAACAACGGCAACCGCGCTTCCGGCGCACCCGGCTACGACAGGTCCGTCGACTACGCGGAGAAGGTGTTCCGTAAGGCGGGATACCGGGTCACCCGGCAGGCGTTCGACTTCCAGACCTTCCTGATCAACACTCCGTCCGAACTGGAGCGGGTGTCGGCGCCCGCCGGCGACCTGCCACACCGGATCATGAGCTACTCGGGCAGCGCCGACGTGACCGCTCCGGCCAGTGTGCCGGCCGGCGACTCCCAGGGCTGCGAACCGGGCGACTACGGCCCGGCGAACGTCGGCACGATCGTCGTGGTCAGCCGGGGCACCTGCCCGTTCGGGCAGAAGGCCAGCACGGCGGCGGCGTCCGGCGCGGCGGCGGTGGTCATCTACAACAACATCCCGGGTGACCTCTCCGGGACGCTGGGCAACGCGTACACCCTGGACTTCGCCGCCGTCGGCATCTCGCAGGCGCTCGGCCAGGAACTCGTCGGCCAGGTCGCCGGCGGCCTGACCCTGCGGGTCTTCACCGACACCTTCCGGGGGCAGGCCACCACCGAGAACATCTTCGCCGAGTCCCGCTGGGGCGACCCGGGCAACGTGGTGATGGCCGGTGCGCACCTCGACTCGGTGGCGGAGGGCCCGGGCATCAACGACAACGGCAGCGGCAGTGCCGCGCTGCTGGAGATCGCCGAGCAGATGCGCTGGTTCCCCACCAGGAACAAGGTGCGGTTCGCGCTCTGGGGCGCCGAGGAGGCCAACCTGGTCGGCTCGACGTACTACATCGCCAACCTGCCGCAGGCGGAGCGGGACAGGATCGCCCTCTACCTGAACTTCGACATGGTCGGCTCGCCGAACTACGTCCGGTTCGTCTACGACGGCGACAACTCGGCCTTCCCGCCCGGCACCGGGTCGGCGGCCGGGCCGCCCGGCTCGGGCGCGATCGAGAAGCTCTTCCACGACTACTTCCGGTCACAGCGGCTGGCCTCGGCCGAGACGCCGTTCTCCGGGCGCAGTGACTACGGTCCGTTCATCGCGGCCGGGGTGGACATCCCCTCCGGTGGTCTCTTCACCGGGGCAGAGCAGGTCAAGACGGCCGAGGAGGCCCGGGTCTACGGCGGCACCGCCGGTGTCTCCTACGACCCCTGCTACCACCAGGCCTGCGACGACATCGACAACGTCAGCCTGAAGGCGATCGACGAGATGTCCGACGCGATCGCGCACGCGATCATCACGTACGCCTACGACACCCGCAGCCTGGGCACCGCGCTGACCGGCCCGACCGGCGGGACCACCGCGCCGGCCGGCGGCGGTGGCGGCCTGCACGACGACCACGAGGTCGCGATCTGATTCCTCCGGTACGCAGACGCCGGGGCGGCGCGAGTGCGCCACCCCGGCGTCGTTACGTGAAACTGTCGGTGCTCTCCGTTAGCGTGGCGCCCGTGAACGTTCCACCCGTAGCCTTGACCTCGTGGCTTCCCCGACCGATCCCGGAGGTTCTCCGATGAGTGCCGCCCCGATCGCCCTCGACCGCCCCGGCCCGCACGGCTACACCACGGCAGACCTGCACGCCCTGCCCGATGACGGCCGGCGCTACGAGCTGATTGACGGGAGCATCATCGTGTCCCCCTCGGCCACGATCGACCACAACACCATCGCCCGGTGGATAGCAAACATCCTGGAGGATTCCTGTCCTTCTGATGATTACGCTGTCGGCACCGACCAGTCGACCACGGTCGACGCGTACAACGAGCCGCGGCCGGACGTGGTGGTGACCCGGGCGGAGCACCTGCGGCGTACGCCGTTCCCGATCGCCGACGCGCTGCTGGTGGTCGAGGTGGTGTCGCCGACCTCTGCGCTGCGGGACACCGAGACCAAACGGGCGCTCTACGCCCGGGCCGGGGTGCCGGCGTACTGGATCGTGGTGCCCGAGGAGGAGAAGCCGAGCATCTCCCTCGCCGAACTGGTGCTCGACCCGGGAAGCCGGAAATACCGGTACGTCACCCACTACACCACCGAGCCGTTCGCGACCGGGCAGCCGTGGCCGGTCCGGGTGGACCTGCCCGCGCTGACCGCCCGCCGGGCGAAGCTGATGGGCCAGCCGGTCGAGGAAGGCTGACCGGGGGCTATGCCGGGTCCTCGTCCAGGCGCTGCCGGTTCGCCTCGATCCAGGCGTCCAGCGCCGCCGGGTCGTTCGGGTCGACGCCGTCGGCGATGAGCTGGGCCACCGCCGCCGTCGCCGGACTGCGTCGCTCCCCGGTGGTGTAGAGCCGGACGAACTCCGGCACCATCTCCTCGATCGAGCTGTCGGTCTGGGCCGCCGCCTCGGCCGGCAGCCCGCGCAACCGGCCGGCGTACGCCGCCCAGCTCCGGACCACCCTCGGCAGCATCGCGGCGTCGTCCATGTCGAGTACCGCCCGCCGGTGCACCCAGTCGAGCAGCAACAGGCCGGCCACCGCCGGACTCCACCGCAGCGGGTCCGGCTCGGCGAAGGTCGCCGCGTGGTCGAGTACCAGGCTGAGGCAGAAGTGCAGCGAGGCGAGATCGGCCTCGGGTACCTCGGACAGGCCGAACCGGGCGGCCTCGGGCGAGGCGAGGAAGGACCGGACCAACCGGTCCCGCTCGGTCGTGGAGAGCGGCTCGGCCGCGTCGCCGATGACGGCGGTCGGCGCGGGCGGGGGCAGCAGCGCCAGCCGGGCACCGACCAGGGTCCGGTCGGTGGCGAGCGAACCCTGGTCGGGCAGGTCCCCCAACTCGTCGGTGATGTCCAGGTGCCGGGCGACCTCGCCGCGCAGCCGCGCCGGATCCTCCTCCCGGAACCAGGTCAGCGCGTCACCGGCACACATCTGCCGGATCTCGCCGAGGATCCGCTCGGCGGGACCGCCGACGAAGACGTCCTTGGTGATGCCGATGTTGTGGTCGACCAGGGCCACCACCGCGTGCTCCGGGCCACCCGCCGCACTGTCGTCATAGGCGAAGGTGGCGAGGTAGGAGGTTTGGTCGCCGTACACGTCGCCGTAGGCGTAGCTGCCGGTCAGGCGTACCTTGCCGAGCTGGTCGGACCAGGACGGCGCCTGCGCGCCCGGCCGGACCGAGGCGGCGCCGGCGGCGTCCGGCACCAGGGCCGCGAAGACGGTCCGGATCGTGGTCGCGGCGGCGGTACGCCGACGGGACGTCGCGGAGAGGAAGTCGCCCACGAAGTCCCGAACGGCATTGTTGCGATCCTCCTCCGCGATCGCGTAGACGCTGCCCAGCAGTGCGGTGCCGAGCATCTCGGCGTCCAGGGCGCAGTCGAGCTTGGTCACGTCGCGGGCGGCATGCAACACGGCTTCAAAAGGGGTCCGAGGCGAGGCCATGCACCGACCCTACGCCCGCTGGCGCCGGTCCAGCACGAGCAGCGCGCCGGGACCGAGCACGCCGAGCAGCAGCGCCCCCCGACTGGCGAGCAGATCGGCACTGCTCAGCGTGCCGGTGTGCGCCAGGTGGAAGACCAGGTGCACGGTGCCGAAGATCAGCAGCCCGGTCAGCACCACGGCGGTGACCCGACGGTCGTCGAACCAGGCGGCCGCCAGCAACATCACGCCCAGGGTCAGGAACGCCGCCCCGACGTCGGTCATCAAATGGGGGTTGTACGGCGGGTAGCCGGCCGTCCAGGAGAGCCCGAAGCCGGGGAAGTTGTCGAAGAACCAGCGTGGCGCCAGAACGGCCGGCACCCCCCAGCAGACGTGCAGTACGCCGAGCAGCACCAGCCCGCCCCGGACCAGGACCGGCCGCCACCCGCCGATCGGCGACGACCCGCCGCCGGCCGTCGGGGCGCGGCCGGTCATCGGCGGGCCGAGGCCACACCCAGGGCGGACCGTGCCTCGGCGTAGGCCCGCAGCACCTCGCGGACCGGGGTCACCACCAAGCCCCGGGCGGCTTCGGCCACGGCGTCGTGCATCCGGCCCTCGGCGCGCCACCGGGCCCGGCGGGCCGCCCACCTGATCACCGGCTTGACCAGCAGCGAGAGTAGTGCGCCGCAGAGCAGGCCGCCGAGCAGCAGGGCGGTGGGCAGCGGCGCCACCCCGACCATCGGATACTCCAGTTCCGGCAGCCCGAGGGCGCGTACCGCGTAGCCGAGGACCAACCAGCCCAGGCCGATCGCGGCGGCGACGGTGACCAGCCACTGCACCGCGTTGACCAGCCGCCACCAGACCGGCCGGCGCTGCACCCCGAGGTCGGTGGTGGCGACGGCCCGGTCGAGTGCGTCGGGCAGGTCGGCCAGCCGGGAGCGGGCCGCCGCCGTCACCGCCGCCGGCCAGGGATCCGGCAGCGTCGCGCCGGCCCGGTCGGCGACCGCCCGGACGGCCAGCCCGACCGCGGAGCGCTGCGCCGCGGTCGGCTCGGGCACCGAGGTCGCCGCCACCGGCGCGCGCTCGATGCCGAGCAGCCCACCCGGCTCCGGTGCGCGTTCCGGCGCGACGGGCGCCTCGCCGAGGTGCAGCCGGCGGAGCGGGTCGGGGCGTAGGCGTCGCAGGCCCCGGGCCAGCGGCCAGCCGGTCGCCGCCACCGCCCGGTGCCGGTACGCCTGCTCGGTCGCCTCCGCCACGGCCGGTACGCCGGCCGCGGCGGCCAGCGCGTCGATCAGCCGGCGGATCGTCGGCCGGTCCACGTCGTCGTCGGCCCGCCCCGGGGCGACCAGCCCGGCGAGCCCGTCGACGACCGCGTCCGCGTCTCCGGAGAGCCGGCGCAGTGCCGCCTGCCGCTGTGCCACCGCCTGCTCCAGCTGGGCCCGCAGCGGTGCCGTACCGGCGTCGGTCAGCGCCGAGGTGGTGAGTACCGGCACCCCGCTGAGCTGGTCGGCGTCGACCAGCCGGCGCAGGTCGGTGAGGACCCGGGGCAGGTCGTCCGGTGCCAGCCGGTCGGCCTGGTTGAGCACCACCACGGTGACGTCCCGGTGCCGGTGGAACTCGCGCAGGTAGCTGCGGTGCAGCACCCTGTCGGCGTACTTCTGCGGGTCGACCACCCAGACGACGAGGTCGACCAGGCCGAGCAGCCGGTCCACCTCGGAGCGGTGCGACCACTCGACCGAGTCGAAGTCGGGCAGGTCGAGCAGGACCAGGCCGTGCAGGGCCGCCTCGTCCGCCCCGTCCAGCGCGCTCTCCCGGACGAACCGGTGCCGGGGCAGTACGCCGACCCAGTCGAGCAGCCGGGTGGCGTCGTGCAGCGGCCCCCAGACGCAGGCGTGGGTGACCCCGGTGGTCGGCCGGCGTACCCCGACCGGTGACATCTCGAACCGGGCCAGCGAGTTGAACAGGCTGGACTTGCCGCTGCCGGTGGCACCGGCCAGCGCCACCACCGTGTGGTCGCGGGAGAGCGCCAGCCGGGTGCCGGCGCGCTCGATCAGGGTGTGCGCCGCGACCAGCCGTTCGTCGGGCAGGTGGCCGTCGACGACCCCGAGGAACCGGTTGATCGCGTGCAGGCGCTCGACCAGCCGGTCCGGGTCGGCCCGCTGGTCGGAGCGGAACGTGTCCCGGACCCTGCCCAGGATGTCCGTCATCGGGCCGCCTCCGCTCCGGCTGTCTGGTCCGCCCCGTCCCGCGCGGCGTCGACCAGCCGGGCGGCCTCGCGGAGCTGGTCGCCGTGGCCGGCGTCGACCCCGGCGGTCGCGGTGCGGGCCAGGTAGCGGGCCGCCTCCTCCTCGAAGAGTCGGTCGACCATACCGAGCAGCTCCGCCCGGGCCCGGGTGGCCAGGCTGCGGGTGGCCTGGTCGCCGAAGATCGCTTCCAGTACCTTCTGGGCGGCGACGGTGGTGCCGCCGGCCGCCGCCACCTCCAGCCCGGTCGGGATGAACGCGGTGGAGGCGAAGACGGCGATCATCACCGCCAGGCCGGTGGCGTTCACCGCGTACGCCGCGCTGCGGGCCACGAACCGCTTGTCGCCGCCGGAGGTGCGGACCAGCTCCAGTACGCCGCGCTGCCAGTCCCGGACCAGCCGCTCGGCCCGCTCCGGCAGGTCCTCGCCCGGCCGGGACAGCTCGCTGGTGAGCAGCGCGGCGCCGGCCGGATGGGTCTGCCAGGCCGCGGCGGTCTGCTCGGCGGCGGTGGCGGCGGACTCCCGCAGCAGGGTGACGAGCTGCGACTCGATCGCGCTGCGGAGCTGGGCGTTCGGGGCGGGACGGCCGGTCACCGCCGCGACGAGCCGGTCACGGAGCTGGCCGACCCGGGCCTCCAGGGTGCGGAAGAGTTCGCCGGTGCCGACGAACTCCTGCCATCGGGCCAGCACCTCGCCCCGGAGCAGCCGGCCGTCCCGCAGCGCCTCCTCGACACAGCGGCGGGCGCCCCGGTAGGCGCTGCGGACCCGTTCGTCCAGCGCCTGTGCGGCGTTCGCCTGCTGGTCGGCGGCGGTGGCCAGGCTCTCGACGGCCGGGCCGAGCGCGGCGACGGCGCCGTCGAGGGTCTGCCGGATCACCGCCGCCCGGGCCTCCGAGTCGGCGGCGAGCCGGCCGAACCAGGAGCGCAGCGGTTCGGTCAGCCGTCCGGGCAGCAGCCCCTGCCCGTCGACCACCGTCTCCGGGAGTACGAACAGCGGCGCGGCGTCGAGTTGGTGCTCGGCGAGCATCTCGGCCAGGTGCGCGGTCACCTCGTCGGCGGCTGCCGGCGGCACCCGGTCGAGGACGAGCGCGATCGCCGTGCCGCGAAGCCGGGCGGTGCGCAGCAGTTCCCAGGGCACCGCGTCGGCGTACCGGGCGGCGGTGGTGACGAAGAGCCACAGGTCGGCGGCGGCGAGCAGTTGGGCGGCGAGCGCCCGGTTGGCGTCCACCACCGAGTCGATGTCCGGCGCGTCCAGGAAGGCCAGCCCGGCGGGGAGCGCCGGTGCGGTGACCAGGTGCAGGGTGTCCGGCTGATCTCCGGGGCTGGTGGTCCGGGTCAGCCCGGGCAGCAGGTCGCCCTGCCGGAACCACGCCGAGTCGAGCGGGCTGCAGACCAGCACCGGCGAGCGGGTGGTCGGCCGGAGGACGCCGACGCTGCTGACCCGGGCCTGGACCAGGCTGTTGACCAGTGTCGACTTGCCGGCACCGGTCGAGCCGCCGACGACCACCAGCAGCGGCGCGTCGAGCCGGGCGAGTCGGGGCAGTAGGTAGTCGGCGAGCTGGGCCCGCAGCGCGGAGCCGAGCTGACGGGCTTCGTCCGCCCCGGGCAGCGCCAGTGGATAGGCGGTGACGTCGATCGCGCCCCGCAGCCGGGTCAGCGCCCAGCGCAGGTCCGTCCCCGCGTCACCGGCCGTTGGCACCGGCCCTGCGGTGACGGCGGGGTCGTCGGCCGGCGGGCGCCGGAGGGGGCTTTCGGCCTGCTCGCGATCCGCGTCGGCGATGGGGGTTTCCGGGCCGACCAGGGGCGTGCCGAGGCCGGTGGCCGGTTCGCCGTGGGTCGTCACGGGGTAAAGACTGCCCGATCCCTGCAAGACAGACAACAGGCGTGCTCGCCCACGGATCGGTGCGCGGCGCGCCGCCGGTTTCCTGGCCGGCTGTCCGGATACCCACGACCACCGTCGATGGCCTCCCGCGCGGACGGATTCGCGGTGGTGGAAGCCGCGCGGTGGGTTGCGTCGATGTGACTCAAGTCCGACTTTGCGCGTACGGCGGATCGTGGCACTATTGAGTCCGGTCCACTCAACTTGTGGTGGGTGCGCTGCGGGCGGTGCCCGTCACCTGCCTTGTAACGAAGCGAGGAAGCGAAGATGGCACGTGCGGTCGGAATCGACCTCGGCACGACGAATTCCTGCGTCAGCGTTCTCGAAGGCGGTGAGCCCACCGTCATCGCGAACGCCGAGGGCTCGCGGACGACTCCTTCGATCGTCGCGTTCGCCCGCAACGGCGAGGTGCTCGTCGGTGAGGTCGCGAAGCGTCAGGCGGTGACCAACCCGGACCGGACCATCCGGTCGGTCAAGCGGGAGATGGGCACCAACTGGTCCGTCGACATCGACGGCAAGAAGTACACCTCACAGGAGATCTCCGCCCGGACGCTGATGAAGCTCAAGCGGGACGCCGAGGCGTACCTGGGCGAGCGGATCACCGACGCCGTGATCACCGTTCCGGCGTACTTCAGCGACGCGCAGCGGACCGCCACCAAGGAGGCCGGGGAGATCGCCGGCTTCAACGTCCTGCGGATCGTGAACGAGCCGACCGCGGCGGCGCTGGCGTACGGGCTGGACAAGGGCTCCAAGGAGCAGACGGTCCTGGTCTTCGACCTCGGTGGCGGCACCTTCGACGTGTCGCTGCTGGAGCTGGCCGAGGGGGTCATCGAGGTCAAGTCGACCAGCGGTGACAACCTCCTCGGTGGCGACGACTGGGACGAGCGGGTCATCGACCACCTGGTGAAGACCTTCCGTGGCCAGCACGGTGTCGACCTGTCCCAGGACAAGATGGCGATGCAGCGGCTGCGCGAGGCGGCCGAGAAGGCCAAGATCGAGCTTTCCGCCGCCACCACCACCAGCATCAACCTGCCGTACATCACGGCCGGCCCGGCGGGCGGCGACGGTGCCCCGTCGGCACCGCTGCACCTCGACGTGACGCTGACCCGGGCGGAGTTCCAGCGGATGACGCAGGACCTGCTCGACCGCTGCAAGGGCCCGTTCGACCAGGCCATCAAGGACGCCGGGGTGAAGGTCTCCGACGTCGACCACGTGATCCTGGTCGGCGGCTCGACCCGGATGCCGGCCGTCTCCGAGCTGGTCAAGCAGCTCACCGGCCGGGAGCCCAACAAGGGCGTCAACCCGGACGAGGTCGTCGCGGTCGGTGCCGCGCTCCAGGCCGGCGTGCTCAAGGGCGAGGTCAAGGACGTCCTGCTGCTCGACGTCACCCCGCTGTCGCTGGGCATCGAGACCAAGGGCGGCATCTTCACCAAGCTCATCGAGCGCAACACGACCATCCCGACGAAGCGCTCCGAGGTCTTCACCACGGCCGACGACAACCAGCCGTCGGTGCTGATCCAGGTCTTCCAGGGCGAGCGGGACATCGCGGCCTACAACAAGAAGCTCGGCACCTTCGAGCTGACCGGCCTGCCGCCGGCGCCGCGCGGTGTGCCGCAGGTCGAGGTCACCTTCGACATCGACGCGAACGGCATCGTGCACGTCAACGCGAAGGACCTCGGCACCGGCAAGGAGCAGTCGATGACGATCACCGGCGGCTCGGCGCTGCCGAAGGACGACATCGAGCGGATGATGCGGGACGCCCAGGACCACGCCGACGAGGACAAGCGGCGCCGGGACGAGGCGGAGACCCGCAACCAGGCCGAGCAGCTCCAGTGGCAGACCGAGAAGTTCCTCGCCGAGAGCGGGGACAAGCTGCCGGCCGAGCCGCGCGACAAGATCAACGAGGCCCTCGGCGACCTGCGCTCCGCGCTCGGCGGGACCGACCTGGAGAGCGTCAAGTCGGCCCACGAGAAGCTGCTCAAGATCTCCCAGGAGGCCGGCTCGCTGCTCTACGCGCAGCAGCAGGCCGAGCAGGGGCAGCCGGGTGCCGCCGGCGCCGGCCCCGAGGCCGGACCGACCGGTGCCAAGGGTGGCGCCGACGACGTGGTGGACGCGGAGATCGTCGACGAGGACGACAAGAAGTGACGTTCCGCTCCCTGCGTACCCGGCCTGGCCGCAAGCACAACGGATTGAGGTAGTCGAATGACGGACAAGCCACGAGCCGCTGATCCGGAGTCCACCGGATCGGTGCCGGGTGGCTCCGCACCCGCCGACCCCGTCACGGACACGGCCGGCGAGGGCGTCGTCATCCGGAACAACCGGAAGATCAACCTGACCGACGACCAGCCGGGTTCGGCAGCAGCCGACCCGGACGGTACGACCGACGGCTCCACCCTGGCGGCGAAGGATCCGAACCCGGACCCCGAGCCGCCGGGCGACGCCGAGCCGGTCGTGGCCGCCGGAGAGGTCGACGACACCGCGTCGACCGGTGCCGCCGCCTCTGTCGACGACGCGAAGTCGGCCGAGAGCGGACCGGAGGTGGACGACTCGACCACCGATCCGGGTGACCCCACCACCGACGACTCCGGCGCCGAGACCACCGAGCCGGGCCCCCCGGTGGTCGACGACACCGAACTCGCCGAGGTGCTGGCGGCGGATCGACCGTCCGGCACGGACGGACCGGTGGTGGACGCACCGGTCAATCCGGTCGCCGAGGCCGCCGCCGACGCCGACGGGTCCGCCCCGCTCGGCGCCGAGCTGGCCGCGCTCCGGGCCGAGCTGGACGAGCGGGTCAAGGATCTCCAGCGGGTGACCGCGGAGTTCGCCAACTACCGCAAGCGGATGGACCGGGAGCGGTCCAGGGACGCGGACCGGGCCACCCGGGTCGTACTGGCCGCGCTGCTGCCCGTACTCGACGACCTCGACCGGGCCCGCGAGCACGGCGACCTGGTCGGGCCGTTCGGCACGGTGGCAGAACAGTTGATCACGACACTGGGCAAGTTCGGCCTGACCCCGTTCGGCGAGAAGGGCGACCCGTTCGACCCGAACCTGCACGAGGCGGTCGCGCACCAGACCTCAGCCGACGTCACCGAGTCCACCTGCGTCGAGGTGCTGCGCCGGGGCTACCAGGTCAACGACTCGCTGCTGCGGGCCGCGCTGGTCGGGGTGGCCGATCCGGAGCCGGAGTGAGTGCTCCGGTGCCGGAGGAGACCGGGTCGAAGCGAGGTTGAGCCGGTGCGTCGCGGTCGAGGTGCCACCCGTACGCCATCCGTCGGATGGGGTGCGGGCGGCACCTCGACCGCGCCACAGGGGAAGGGGGTGGACGACCGATGAGTTCCAAAGACTGGCTGGAGAAGGACTTCTACGCCGTGCTGGGGGTGGCCAGGTCCGCCTCTCCTGACGAGATCAAGAAGGCCTACCGGAAGCTGGCCAGGGAATCCCACCCGGACCACAACCCGGGTGACACCCAGGCCGAGGAGCGATTCAAGGCCGTCTCCGAGGCGTACGACGTGCTCGCCGACGCGCGCAAGCGCAAGGAGTACGACGAGATGCGCTCGCTCTTCGGGTCGGGCGCGTTTCGGCGCAACGCCCGGGCGGGCGGTGCTGGCGGCTACCCGTTCGACGTCTCGGACCTCTTCGGCGGGGTCGGCCAGCCGGGCGGCGCGGCCGGCGAGGACCGCCGGTTCGGCGGTGCGGGTTTCTCCGACCTGTTCAGTTCGATCTTTTCCGGCGGTGGTCCGACCCGGACCCGCGGCCCGGCCCGGGGCCGGGACGTCGAGGCCGAGGTCATGCTCGACTTCGGCGACGCGGTACGCGGGGTCACGGTGCCGCTGACGCTGCGCGCTCCCGGCGTCTGCGACACCTGCCACGGTGACGGCGCCAAGCCGGGGACGCTGCCCCGGACCTGCCCGCAGTGCCGGGGTGCCGGGGTCGTCACCCGCAACCAGGGCTCGTTCAGCTTCTCCGAGCCGTGCCGCGAGTGCCAGGGCGTCGGCACGATCGTGGACGAGAAGTGCCCGGAGTGCCGGGGTACCGGCGGGGTCACCAAGTCCCGCACGCTCAACGTGCGGTTTCCGGCCGGGGTGGCGGACGGTCAGCGGATCCGGCTTGCCGGCCGGGGTGAGCCGGGCGATCGGGGCGGCCCGCCCGGCGACCTGTTCGTCCTGGTCAAGGTCCGCTCCGACGACATCTTCGGGCGCAGCGGCGACGACCTGACCCTGACCGTGCCGATCACCATCGCCGAGGCGGTGCTCGGGACGGATCTGCGGGTGCCGACGTTGGACTCGTCGGTGACCCTGCGGGTGCCGCCGGGCACGCCGAGCGGCCGTACGCTCCGGGCTCGGGGCAGGGGTGTGTCGAGGCGGGACGGCCAGGCCGGCGATCTGCTGGTGACCGTGGAGATCATGGTTCCCGAGCAGCTCTCGCCGGAGGCCAGGAAGGCGCTGGAGGAGTTCGCCGCGCAAACTCCGGCGGCGGCACGGGAACATCTCGACGCCCGGGTGCGTCGTTTCAACTGAGCTGTTGGCAACGCGGAGGTGATCAAGGTGGCCGAGGATTACGTCGTCGTCTCGGTCGAGCAGGCGTCCGACGCCAAGGTCCTGATGATCTCGGTCGCGGCCCGGATGGCCGGCATGCACCCGCAGACCCTGCGGCAGTACGACCGGATGGGGCTGGTGCAGCCCGGTCGCGCCCCGGGGGGTGGGCGCCGGTACAGCGCCCGCGACGTGGCGCTGCTGCGTGAGGTGCAGCGGCTCAGCCAGGACGACGGTGTCAACCTGGCCGGCATCAAGCGGATCATCGTGCTGGAGCAGATGGTTGACGAGCTCCAGCAGCGGGTCGCCGGTCTACAGGCCGAGCTGGAGGCCGCCTACCGCCGGGTGGCGGAGCTGGAGGCGCTGGGCGGGCTGCCCCGCCGGGACCTGGTGCCCACCAGCCGGCCCTCGACCGCGCTGGTCGTCTGGCGTCCCCGCCGCGGCACCGATCCGTCGGCCTGACGCCGCCCGCCTGATACTCCCCGGCCGTCCCGGATCTCCTGCGAGGTCCGGGACGGCGGCGGGTCTTTCGGAGACCGACGGTTCTCGCATGTCGGGACACGGGCGACCCGATGGCGCTCCGAAACCAATACCCCGGGTGTTTCGCGAACATTACGCCCGAATCTCGGAATCCGTTAGTCTCAGGCTCTGAAACCATTACCCCCGGCCGGCTCGGGAGGCTTCACCGTACGAAGCGGGTGACGTCGGAGTCAGCGGATCCGCCGATCTTCGGATCTTCCGTCGGACGCCTTGGTGAAGGTCATGAAGCGTCATGTCGCTCCCGCCCGGCATGGGTAAGGGGCGGCGGGTCGCCGGGTCGTGTCCGGGTGCCATGCTACGGCGTGGCCCGTGGATACCTGCGGCTTGATCGATGAGAATTGATCAGCGTTTCTTGAAATGTGTATGGTTACAAGATTGTTTAATTGACGACAATCAATGTCATGGCTATGGTGGGCTGCGGGCGCGACCGCATCGCGACGACCGGAAGGAACTACCATGCCCAACGTGATGGCTGTCGGCGGCGTACTCGCGGCATTGTTTGCCTCGACGGTAGCTACCGAGCCCTTGGTGACCCCCGCCGAGGGGATCACCATCAGCGTGGAGACCGTCAACGGCTCGGGGTGCCCGGCGGGGACCGCCCAGGTCAGCACCGCCGCGGACAACACGGCCTTCACGGTCAGCTACAGCGACTACTTCGTCCTGGCCGGCGCCGGGGCGAAGCCGACCGAGTTCAGGAAGAACTGCCAGCTCAACCTGCGAGTGAAGATCCCACAGGGCTTCACCTTCGCGGTGTCCCAGGTGGACCTGCAGGGCTTCGCGTACCTCCAGCGCGGGGCCAGCGGTTCGCAGCACTCCAACTACTACTTCATGGGAAGTTCGTCCAACGCGCAGCAGAGCCACGAATTCACCGGGCCGTACAGTGGCGTGTGGCGGACGTCCGAGCGGGCCTCGACACTGATCTACGCGCCCTGCGGCCAGGAACGCAATCTCAACGTGAACACCGAACTGCGGGTGGATGTCGGGGACTCGGAGAGTGGTACGAGCTTCATGGCGATGGACTCGACCCGCGGCAGTGTGCGCAGCGTCTACCACCTCAGCTGGAGAGAGTGCTGACGCTCTGCCGTAGCAGCGTCCCCCGGGGCGGTCCGCTAAGTTAGCGCGAAGGGCCCCCGAGTCGGCCGATGGAATGGTGAATGTCCATCGAGCTGATTCGGGGGCCCTTGTGCTTTTCGGTGTCGCTCCTCGTCCTAGCACTCTTCCCGCCGTTGTGCATTCAGGTATAAGACATTGACGAACATCAATAAATAGAGTTAGGGTACAAGTGCGCGCGCGACATTATCGGCACGATCGGGAGGGAACCCATGATCAGTGTGCTGGCCATTGGCAGTCTCGTTGCTTCGATGCTCGGCGGCGCGATTGTCATCCCGACGGATCCGCCCGTGGAGCCTCCGGCAGAGAAGATTGTCATCGAGGTCATTACCATCAATGGTTCGGGTTGTCCGGCCGGGACCGCGGCCGTCGCGGTCGCCCCCGACAACACCGCCTTCACGGTGACCTACAGCGACTATCTCGCCCAGGTCGGCGTGGGGGCGCGGCCGACCGACTCGCGGAAGAACTGCCAGCTGGCCCTGCAGGTGCACGTCCCGGAGGGCTTCACCTACGCAATCCTCCAGGCGGACTACCGCGGCTACGCCTACCTGGAGAACGGTGCGACCGCGGTGGCTCGGGCGAACTACTACTTCCAGGGCTCCTCGCCGACGACGTACCGGAGCCACTCGTTCAGCGGCCCGCTGAACGACAGCTGGCAGACGACGGACACCGAGGAACTGACCTCGGTGAGCTACGCGCCCTGCGGTGAGATGCGCTTCCTCAACATCAACACCGAGCTGCGGGTGAACGTCGGCACGTCCAACCCGGCGACCACCACCAGCTTCATGGCGATGGACTCGACGGACGGCGCTATCAACACCATCTACCACTTTGCATGGAAGAAGTGCGAAGAGGCCTGACGTGGGCCCTCCGGGTTGGGGTGCCGGATTCCTGTTCCGGCACCCCGGCCCTGGAGGGCGGGGGCCCGCCCGGTCGGCCTGTCGGGCCGGTGCGGGAACCGGTGAAGAGGGTCATCCAAGTTAATGGATGAAGTTCGATACATCGCGCGGGCAACGGCTCGCGCGACGATGACCGAAGGGAGCCCCGGAAAATGTTGCACACGTTAGTCATCGGCAGTCTGGCGGCGTCGTTAATGGGCTTGCCGGTACTCGACGACCCCGTACCGACCACCAACCCACCCGCCGAGCGCATCACCGTCGAGATCCAGACGGTCAACGGGTCGGGCTGCCGGCTCGGCACGGCGGCGGTCGCCACGGCGCCGGACAACACCGCGTTCACGGTGACGTACAGCGACTACCTCGCCCAGGCCGGCGCGGGCACGCTGCCGACCGACTTCCGGAAGAACTGCCAGCTGGTCCTCCAGGTGAACGTCCCGGGTGGCTTCACGTACGCGATCGGACAGGCCGACTACCGCGGCTTCGCCCATCTCGAACGCGGCGCCAGCGGCATGCAACGGGCGAGCTACTACATCCAGGGCACGTCGGCGACGGCGAGCGCGACGCACAACATCGCCGGTCCGATCAGTGACAGCTGGCAGACGACCGACGTCACGGACGTGGCCGAGCTGGTCTACGCCCCCTGTGGTGAGGTGCGGCTGTTCAACATCAACACGGAGCTGCGGGTGATGCGGGGCACGTCGGACCCGAAGACGACCAGCTTCATGATGATGGACTCCACCGACGGCAGTGTCAGTACCACCTACCACTTCAACTGGATGCGGTGCGAGTAGGCCTCGCCGGGACCGGGTCCCGGCGCGCCCGAAACAGGTCGGCATCCACGCACACCGGTACGACGACCGTCGTCCGGGGTAGCGACGATTCAAGCGAAGAACCCGGCTGGCGCTCGTGGAGAGGTACTTCGAGCGCCAGCTCTTCCTGGTCGATCCCGGTCGACGGCCCCGCCTGGCCCGCCCGAGGATCACCGCTGCGGGAGTCCGCCCGGCCCACCACCGGTTTCCGGCCCGCGGGGCCGGTGAGATCAGTAACCTGACTGATGGTGCGAGTCCCGCGGACGCGGTCCTCCGGTACGCAGGTCAGGTCCCGTGCACCGCGCCGGCACCGCAGGTGGCCGGTGGTCCGGGGTCCACGGGGGGTCCCGGCCCACCGATCGCCGTCGACCGGTCGGGTGCCCGGGGCAGCGTCAACGGTCGGATGCCCGGGTCAGCTCAGCCGGCGAGCCTGCCGGACCAGGCCGCCCTCGCACCAGTCGCGGTAGTCGAACAGCTGCGGCCTCGCCTGGAGCATCCGGGTGTTGTGCGCCCAGATGGCCATCGGCTCGTCGCCGAGCCGCTCCGCCTGCTCGACCAGCTTCCGCAGCCGCCGCTTCGGATGGGCCCGGAACTTGGTCCGGATGCCGTCCGCCGCATAGATGTAGAGGCAGTGCAGCGCGAACCGGCGGGCCGGACACGACTGGTCCATCGCCAGATCGAAGAGTGTGCCGATCAGTCGGTCGCCGGAGACCAGCAGGTCCCAGTCCTTCGGCATGGTGTGCAGCGGGACCGAGTCCGGCTCGTAGGCCCAGGCTCGAAGCTCGGCGGGAGACGGGTCCACCGGGTTGGCAAAGCCCCGGAACGCGGAGTCCTGCACGCTCAACGGGCCGCCTTTCCGCTCGCGCGGCTGCCGGGCACCCGGCCCCCGCAAGACCTTGGCTACTGCGGCGACACGGTAACGCGCTGTTGCCAGCCTGCGAAAGGGCCGTCACGTGCTATTTCATCAACCCGTTACGCCGTGGTGGAACCGGCGCATCGGTGATCCCGCCATGTGGGTCGCGGACCCCACCGCGCCCCGGTTCACTCCGGAGCCGGTGCCGGTGCCGGGCCACCGGCGGCGGCCCGGCGTAGCCACCGCTTGAACCAGGCGAGATCGGGCAGCCGGGCCAACATCGGCCCGGTCACCACGGTGATCAGCACGTACGCGGTGGCCAGCGGGCCGAGTTGCGGATTGACCACGCTGGTGGCGACGGCCAGCCCGGCGATGACGATGGAGAATTCGCCGCGCGGCGCCAGCGCCACACCGGCCCGCCACCGACCCGGCAGCCCGATGCCGACCCGCTTCGCCGCCAGGTAACCGGTCAACACCTTGGTGGCCATGGTGACCACGGCCAGTGCCAGCGCCGGCAACAGCACCGGAGGTATCGCCCGGGGATCGGTGTTCAGGCCGAAGAACACGAAGAAGACGGCGGCGAAGAGGTCGCGCAGCGGCGAGAGCAACTCCGTCGCGTTGTGTGCCACCGGCCCGGAGAGCGCGATGCCGACCAGGAACGCGCCGACCGCCGCCGACACCTGGAGCCCGGCCGCGATGCCGGCGACCAGGAGGGTCAGGCCGAGCACGCCGAGCAGCAGTGCCTCCGGGTCCCGGGCGGAGAGCAGCCGGGAGATGAGGTTGCCGTACCGGATCGCCACCACCAGCACCAGGACCACGGTGAAGACCGCGATGGTCAGTGCGATGCCGCCACCGAGCAGGCTCTGCCCACTGAGGATCGCGGTGACCAGCGGCAGGTAGAGCGCCATCGCGAGGTCCTCGATCACCAGCACCGACAGGATGACCGGAGTCTCCCGGTTACCGACCCGGCCGAGGTCGGCCAGCACCTTGGCGATGACTCCGGACGAGGAGACCCAGGTGACCCCGGCCAGTACGACCGCGCCGATCCAGCCCCAGCCGAGCAGCAACCCGAAGGCCGCACCGGGCAGCGCGTTGAGCAGGCCGTCGACCAGCCCGGCCGGGGCCGCGGCGCGCAGGTTGCCGACCAACTCGTCGGCGGAGTACTCCAGGCCCAGCATGACCAGCAGCAGGATCACACCGATCTCGGCGCCGATCTCGAAGAACTCCTCGCTGGCCGAGAGCGGCACCAGGCCGCCGTGCCCGAAGGCGAGCCCGGCGAGCAGATAGAGCGGGATCGGCGAGAGCCCGATCCGCCGGCTGAGCCGGCTGAGCAGTCCGAGAGCGAGTAGTAGCGCGCCTGTTTCGATTAGCAGGATTGTGGTGTGATGCATACGCTCAGCCGTCCGGGTCGGTCTCGGCGAGGATCGCGGTGACACCGTCGAGTCCCTGACGGGTGCCGACCACGACCACCACATCGCCGGCTTCGAACCGGAAGGTTGGGTCGGGTGAGGCGATCACCTCGCGCTCCCGGAGGACCGCGACGATGGATGCGCCGGTACGGGTGCGAGTCTGGGTGTCGCCCAGCGGCCGGCCGACGTACCGGGAACCGGCCGGGATGGCGATCTGCTCGGTGAGCAGCCCGGCGGCCTGCTGGCGCAGCCCGGAGAGCTGTCCCAGCATCAGCGAGGCGCCGAGGATGTCTGCCAGCGCCTCGGCCTCGTCGTCGGTGAGCGGAACGTCGGCGGTGCAGGAATCAGGATCGTCCGGGTCGTACAACACCAGATCCCGCCGACCGTTGCGGTGTGTGACTACACCCAGCCGGCGTCCGGAGGCGGTGACTACGTCGTGACGTACGCCGATCCCGGGCAACGCCGTCTGCTCCACACGTACTCGCACGCGAATTACCGTACCCGTTGTCGATCGAGAGCCGATAACGGCGTCGGGGGCGGAACCCCGCCATCGGGTGACGGCTCGTGTCCGGTGGAGGTGACCGATGCGTCTGCGTGAGGAGCGCACCCGACGGGTACTTGCGCCGGTCCTGGCCGTCGCGCTCGTCGCCGGCTGCACCGGCGGCCCGGTCGGCCAGGTCCGGCGGACCGCACCCGGCCGGCCGGTCGAGCCGGACCCGTCGGTGGAGTCGCGACCCGCGCGGCTGCCCCTCCCGCCGGCCGCCGTGCCGCACCAGATCGAGTTCCTGGACGCGGCGCGCGGCTACGTGCTCGTCGCCGACTTCGGCGGGCGGACGGTCCCGGGCGAGCCGGCACCGGACCCGTCCGGGCCGAACCCGACCAACCTGCTCTTCGGTACCGCCGACGGCGGGCGCTCGTGGCAGCGCCTGCGGCACCCGCACCCGGCCGGCTTCCAGCAGTTGTACGCCGGCAACGACCACCTGGTGCTCTGGGTCGAGCCGGCGCGGTGGTACGTCTCCGGCGATGCCGGTCGGACCTTCCAGCGGCACCTGGGTGAGCGGGCCCCGGCCGGGTACCACCGGACGCAGGGCGTCTACCAGGTCTGCTGTGACGATGACGAGTCGCCGACGGTGGTGCGGTGGACCGGTGAGGGCCGCCGGAGCGTGCCGGCCCAGCCGCCGGTGCCGGGTCTGCGCGGCGTGGCGTACGCCGGTGACCGGCTGCTCGCCGCCGGGTTGGCGGACGGTCGTGCGTACCCGGCCGTCTCGCCGGACGGCGGTCGGAGCTGGCCGATCGCCGGGTTGCCGGCGCTCGGCGGCGGCCTGTCGGGCGTGCTGCCGATGATGGCGGCCGACGGCGACGCCTGGCTGGTGGGGCATGCCGGCGACCGGACCCGCTTCCCACGACTGTGGCGCCAGGCCGGTGCCGGAGAGCCGCCGGGCTGGGTGCCGGCCGACCCGGTGAATCCGCCGGAGCGCTTTGTCTCGGCGGTGCCGCTCGGCGCCGGGCGGCTGGCGGTGACCTCGCCCCGGGGGGTGGGACTGATCGAACGGGGCCGGTACGCGCAGCTGCCCTGGCCGGTCGGGGGCCACTACCTGCGGGTACTGGACGACGGTACGTTGTTCGCCGCGCACCCGCCCAGCGGCGAGGTGTGGCTCGGTCTGGGCTCCGGTACGGACCGGCGGTGGGTCGCCCTGCGGTTGACTGGTTGAGGAGGGCGGGCCGGGTGCGGCGGGTCGGGCCGCCGCGGGGAGCGGCGCCGGGCGACGAATGTGACTGATGTCACGCGGGCAGACTTGAGTGGAATAGACTCAACTCTGGTTGTGTCGTTCGTAGTGGAGGTGGTGTCGCCGGGTGGCGGCGTCACCGCCCGCCACGCTGCCGATGCCGGACCGTGCCACGGCCGGCGGACCGTATTGGGAGCCCATGAACGCCGAACGTCTCACCACGAAGAGCCGCGAAGTCATCACCGGCGCCGTCGCGACGGCGAACCAGCGCGGCCACGCCACCGTCGAGCCGTGGCACCTGCTGCTCTCCCTGCTCGACACCGGCGGGTCCACCGCGGCCGGGCTGCTGCGCGCGGTCGGGGCGAATCCGGCCGACATCCGGCGGGCCGCCATCCGGGCCGTGGAGAACCAGCCGGCCGCCCGGGGATCCAGTGTCGCCGAGCCGAGCCTCTCCCGCGAGTTCGTCAACGCGATCGGCGCGGCCGAGCAGATCGCCCGACCGCTCGGCGACGAGTACACCTCGACCGAGCACCTGCTGGCCGGGCTGGCCCGGGTCGGCGGCGCGGTCGCCAGCACCCTCAAGCAGGCCGGTGCGACCGAGGAGGACCTGGTGGCGGCCTTCCCGGCGGTACGCGGCGGCGACCGCCGGGTCACCACCGCCGACCCCGAGCAGACCTACCGGGCGCTGGAGAAGTACGGCGTCGACCTGACCGCGAGCGCCCGGGAGGGCAAGATCGACCCGGTGATCGGCCGGGACGCCGAGATCCGCCGGGTGATCCAGGTGCTCTCCCGGCGTACCAAGAACAACCCGGTGCTGATCGGCGAGCCCGGCGTCGGCAAGACCGCGATCGTCGAGGGGCTGGCGCAGCGGATCGTCGCCGGTGACGTCCCCGAGTCGCTGCGGGACAAGTTGCTGGTCTCGCTCGACCTCGGCGCGATGGTCGCCGGTGCGCAGTACCGGGGGCAGTTCGAGGAGCGGCTGAAGTCGGTACTGGAGGAGATCAAGAACTCCGACGGCCAGGTCATCACCTTCCTCGACGAACTGCACACCGTGGTCGGCGCCGGCCGGGGCGAGGGCTCGATGGACGCCGGCAACATGCTCAAGCCGATGCTGGCCCGGGGCGAGCTGCGGATGGTCGGCGCCACCACCCTGGACGAGTACCGGGAGCACATCGAGAAGGACCCGGCGCTGGAGCGGCGCTTCCAGCCGGTGCTGGTCGGCGAGCCCACCATCGAGGACACCATCGGCATCCTGCGCGGGCTCAAGGAGCGCTACGAGGTGCACCACGGGGTGCGCATCACCGACGCCGCCCTGGTCGCCGCCGCCGGCCTCTCCGACCGGTACATCACCGACCGGTTCCTGCCGGACAAGGCGATCGACCTGGTCGACGAGTCCGCCTCCCGGCTCCGGATGGAGATCGACTCCCGGCCGACCGAGGTGGACGAGATCGAGCGGGCGGTACGCCGGCTGGAGATCGAGGAGATGGCGCTGGCCAAGGAGCCCGACCCGGCCTCGGCCGAGCGCCTGACGCGGCTCCGCAAGGAACTGGCCGACAAGCGCGAGCAGCTCACCGCGCTCAGCGAGCGGTGGAAGCTGGAGAAGGAGCACATCACCCGGATCTCCACCGCCAAGGAGGAGCTGGAGCGGCTCGGCGGCGAGGCGGAGCGGGCCGAGCGGGACGGCGAGCTGGAACGCGCCGCCGAGCTGCGCTACGGCCGGATCCCCGAGCTGAAGGCCGCGCTGACCCGGGCCGAGGGCGAACTCGCCGGCCTGCAGGCCGACGGGGCGATGCTCAAGGAGGAGGTCGGCGCCGACGACATCGCCGCGGTGGTCGCCTCCTGGACCGGCATCCCGGCCGGCCGGCTGATGGAGGGCGAGACCGCCAAGCTGCTCCGGATGGAGTCCTCGCTCGGCGCCCGCGTGGTCGGCCAGGCCGAGGCGGTCGCCGCGGTCTCCGACGCGGTGCGCCGGGCCCGTGCCGGAGTCGCCGACCCGGACCGGCCCACCGGCAGCTTCCTCTTCCTCGGCCCCACCGGCGTCGGCAAGACCGAGCTGGGCAAGGCGCTCGCCGAGTTCCTCTTCGACGACGAGCGGGCCATGGTCCGGATCGACATGAGCGAGTACGCCGAGAAGCACTCGGTGGCCCGGCTCGTCGGTGCCCCGCCCGGCTACGTCGGGTACGAGGAGGGTGGACAGCTCACCGAGGCGGTGCGGCGCCGGCCGTACTCGGTGATCCTGCTCGACGAGGTGGAGAAGGCCCACCCGGACGTCTTCGACGTACTGCTCCAGGTGCTCGACGACGGCCGGCTCACCGACGGCCAGGGGCGTACGGTCGACTTCCGCAACGCCATCCTGATCCTCACCTCGAACCTCGGCTCGGCGGTCGTCTCCGACCTGACGCTGAGCGAGGAGGAGCGTCGGGAGGCGGTGCTCGCGGTGGTCCGCTCGCACTTCAGCCCGGAGTTCCTCAACCGGCTCGACGACATAGTGGTCTTCGCCTCGCTGACCGGGCAGGAACTGCGTGGGATCGTCGACATCCAGCTCGAGCGGCTGCGGCGGCGGCTCGCCGACCGGCGGCTCGGCCTGGACGTCACCGACGCGGCCCGGACCTGGCTGGCCGATCACGGGTACGACCCGATCTACGGTGCCCGGCCGCTGCGTCGGCTCGTGCAGTCGGCCATCGGCGACCGGCTGGCGAAGGCGTTGCTGGCCGGCGAGGTGCGGGACGGCGACACCGTCCGGGTCGACCTGGCGGAGACCAAGGAGTCGCTGACCGTCGACCGGATCTGACGGATCTGACGGACCCGCCCCGCCCCGGCCCGCTCGGCGAGCGCCCCGGGCCGGGGTGGGTCACCATTGGTGCCATGACCGAGTTTCCGGGACAGGTCGACGACCTGACCGCGGCGGTACGCGAACTGGCCGGCGCCGACGTCGTCGCGTTCGGCGGGGTGGGCCTCGCCGGCCAGGTGTTGCCGCCGACCGAGGCGTACCGGGCCGTCGAGGCGGCACTGCCGGGTCGGGCCGGGGAGGTCCGTCCCCGGCTGTCGTGGTTGCTGGCGAACGGCTCGGCCGCCGGCAGGGCGTACGCGGCGACGCTGCTCGACCGGCTGGACCCGGCGGCCGGCCGGGAAGCCTGGCGGGGACTGCTCGGAGATCCGGCCGAGCTGACCACCTTCAGCGGCTGCCTGATGGACCGGACCACCCTGGGCGAGTACGCCGCCGCCCGGGTCACCCCAGGCTGAGGCAGGTTCGCGGACCGCGGTCCGCACCGGTGCACGCCGCACCACCCAGCGGCGGTTTACCAGGAAACGACCGCGCCGGTACCGATACGGTGGTCCGGAATCTGGGAGAACCGATCCGGGAACACCCGATCCGCCCAAGCCGATCCCGGGGCCCCCGAGTCGGGGGGACCCGCGCCAGGAAAGGAGAGCCGTGTCGGAACCAGCCAATCCCGCGTCGACCGCTAGGCCGCGCCCGGGCACCGTCACCATCGCCACCTACCTGCTCTACCTGACGGCCGCCATGCTCGCCGTCACCGCGGCAGTAGGCTTCGCCACGCTCGGCGCCATCTCGACGGCCTTCCGGGATGCGTACGCCGGTACCGCCGCCGAGGGTGCCGAGGGCTTCGCCGTCGCCGTCACCGCATTCGGCGCCGTACTGCAACTGCTGATCGCCATCGGCCTGGTGGTGCTCGGCGTGCTGAACAACCAGGGCCGCAACGCCGCCCGGATCGCCACCTGGGTGGTGGGCGGCATCGGCGTCTGCTGCACCGGGCTCGGCCTCGCCGGCACGGCGACCTCGGGGATGAGCACCGGCGGCGCGGAGGACCTGCCGGACACGGCCGAGATCCAGCGCCGGCTCGAGGCGGAAGTGCCGTCCTGGAGCGAGCCGGTCACGACGGTTCTCTCGATCATCGCGCTGCTGGCGCTGCTCGGTGCGATCGTCCTGCTCGCACTGCCCGCCTCGAACGAGTTCTTCCGCAAGCAGCCGCCCGGCTGGGAGCCGCCGGTGCCAGGTGCGGCGTACCCGGAGCAGCCGCCCTACCCGGGCCAGCCGTCGACCCCCGGCGCCGATCCCGGGTACCCGCAGTACCCGCCGGCCGGGCCGCCGTCCAACCCGCCCGGCAACCCGCCGTCCAACCCGCCCGGCAACCCGCCGTCCAACCCGCCGTCCAGCTGAGCCTGCGCACCCGGATCCCCCGGTCGGCTCCGGCCGCCGGGGGATCCGGCACGTCCGGCGGCCGGCGACCAGCCGGGTGGCGGCGGGGGCGAGGCCGGCGGGTGGCGGCCGGGCGAGGCCGATGTCCGGGCGTGCCGGCGGAGTCGGGCTCCGCCCGGTGCCGGTCTTTTCCGATTCCGGACCCTCCGCTACCTTGTGGGAGCGGTACCGGTGGGCCCGGCAGGTACGACCGCCGGGTGCGGCTCGCGTCGCGCTCCGCCTCCGTCGATGCCGCGCCGGAACGAATTCTGCGGTACGCCCGCGAAGTCGTCCCGTACGCCCGCGAAGTCGTCAAGGTGAGGAAGCCAGTGCCAGCAGCCCTTCCCCCGCCGGACGCCGGCTCCGATGCCGGCGCGCGCCCGGGGATGGGTCGGAGCGGTGCCCGGCGCGCCCTGGTCACCGGCGCCACGGCCGGGATCGGCGCCGCGTTCGCCCGGCGGCTCGCCGCCGACGGCTACGACCTGCTGCTGGTGGCCCGCGACGCCGACCGGCTCGCGGAGTCCGCCGCCGAGCTGACCGCCCGGCACGGCAACACGGTCGACGTCCTCCCGGCCGACCTCGCCACCGATCAGGGGTGCGGCTCGGTCGAGGAGCGGCTCTCCGATGCGTCGGCGCCGGTCGACATGCTCGTCAACAGCGCGGGGATCAGTCTCAACCGGTCCTTCCTGCACTCGACCGTCTCCGACGAATCCCGGCTGCTCCGGCTGAACGTGCACGCCGTGCTCCGGCTGACCCTCGCCGCCCTGCCCGGGATGACCGGGCGGCGCCACGGCGCAGTGATAAATGTCTCTTCCGTCGCGGGCTTTGGGCCGGTCATGCCCGGGTCGACGTACCCGGCCAGCAAGGCGTGGGTGACCAACTTCAGTGAGTCGGTGGCCCAGTCGGTCCGGCCGATGGGCGTACGGGTGATGGCGCTCTGCCCCGGCTACACCCGTACGGAGTTCCACGACCGGGCCGGCATCAACATGTCGAAGACCCCGGACTGGATGTGGCTGCGCGCCGACGACGTGGTGCGGGATGCCCTTCGTGACCTGGATCGGGACCGTATGGTCAGCGTCCCGGACTGGAAGTACAAGGTGGCGGTCTTCGGCCTGCGGCACGCGCCGGGCAGGATCTGGCGGGCGGTAGCCAAGGACGCCCGGGGTCGGACCGGCCGCGGGGAGTTGTGATCCGGCCGTACGACGTGGTTCCGGCGCTCCGGACGCGGCGGTGAGGACACCCGACCGCAGGCAAGATTCAGTGCGGAGAGTAGCCGATTTTCGGTCCCGTCGGCCACCGCAGTAGCGGCGCGCACCGCCCTGTCACCGGGGCGACCATCCGGCTCTCACCTTGGCGCAGTACCCTTACCGGCCATGGGGGACCACGACGACCTGCGTAAATTCATCACTGACCTTGCCGTCGTGCACGGTCGGGTGGTGCTGTCCTCTGGTCGTGAGGCGGACTGGTACGTCGATCTGCGGCGCGTGACCCTGCATCACGCGGCGGCACCGTTGGTCGGCCGGACCATGCTCGACCTCACGGCGGGCTGGGACTACGACGCGGTTGGCGGCCTGACGTTGGGTGCGGACCCGATCGCCGTCTCGATGCTGCACGCCGCCTCGGCGACGTCACGTCGACTCGACGCTTTCGTGGTGCGCAAGGCCGGCAAGACGCACGGGTTGCAGCGCAGGATCGAGGGGCCGGAGGTGAGTGGTCGCCGGGTGTTGGCGGTGGAGGACACCTCCACCACGGGAAGCAGCGTGCTGACCGCAGTGGAGGCGTTACGGGAGGCCGGAGCCGAGGTCGTGGGCGTGGCGGTTATTGTTGATCGTGGGGCGGGCGAGGCCGTACGAGCCGCCGGATTGCCATACCGGGCAGCCTATACGTTGGCTGACCTCGGCCTAGTGGCCTAAAAGTTTGCCGATTCGGATCTGCTGATATGCAGGCGGGTCGATGCTGCTGGTGGAAGGATGGAATACGTGGGAACTGCGTTGGCCGAAATGACTATGCCTCAGATCTCGCCGCTTGCCGGCGAGCCGATCGAGCGCGCCGATGCTGAGCGGCTGGCGGGGGTCCTCAAGGCCCTTGCCGACCCCGCTCGGCTTCGACTGCTCAGCCTGATCCAGTCGGCACCGGAGGGCGAAGCGTGCGTGTGTGACCTCACCGCGCCGCTTGGTCTCTCCCAGCCGACGGTCAGCCACCACCTCCGTATCCTCACCGAAGCCGGCTTGCTGGAGCGGGAGAAGCGGGGCGTGTGGGCTTACTACCGGCTGGTGCCGACGGCGATCGCCACGATCGCCGACCTGCTGACCCCGCCGCGTAAGCGAGCCACGAAGAAGGCTCGCTGAATCAGCGCCTGGTCCGTCTGGTGTCCGTCCTGTCCAGGACGGCGCCAGGCGGCCCGACCGCTGCTGACGTGGTGGGGCGGGGTGGGCTTCCGGCGTGAACTATCTCCGGGGAGACCTGCGGGATCAGCTCGCGTACGTGGGGCAGGACGTCGTCCGGACCGGCCTGGTGGTCGGTTCCGGCGGCAATCTGTCCGCCCGGTCGCCCGACGGCGATTCCTGCTGGGTGACCGCTGGCGGCACCTGGCTGGACCGGCTTGACCGTTCTTCGTTCGTCCGGGTGCGCATACCGGACGGCTCCGTCCCGACGGACCGTCCCGCCGTGCCCACGGTGGCCGGCGAGGTGCGCCCGGACGTCTCGTCGAGGCGGCGGGCCCTGCCGACCAGCGAGGTCGAACTGCACCTCGCCACCTACCGGGCCCGGCCGGACGTGAACGCGATCGTGCACCTGCACCCGCAGACCGTGCTGCTGCTCGACGCGCTCGGCGAGCGGATCCGGCTCGTCACCACCGACCACGGCTTCTATCTGCGCCGGGTCACCCGGGTGCCGTTTCGGCTGCCCGGCACCGCCGAACTTGCCGAGTTGGCGGCCGACGCGACCCGGGACGGCACCAACTGCCTGGTGTTGAGCCGGCACGGCTGCTCGGTGCTGGCCGACAGCGTGGAGCTGGCGCACAGGCGGGCCGCGAACCTTGAGGAGGCGGCCCGGCTGACCTACCGGGCGCTCGTCGCCGGCCGGCTGTCCGAGCTGCCGGAGCTGCCCGCCGAGTTCCTGGCCCGGATCGACGACGGCGCGACCAACGTGTGAGCCCGGTCGTCTCGGCTCGGGCCGATGGCGGCGAGACCAGCGGGCCAACCACGCCGCGTCCGACGCGACCAGCGGGCCAACCACGCCGCGTCCGACGCGACCAGCGGGCCAACCACGCCGCCTCCGACGCGACCAGCGGGCCAACCACGCCGCGGCGCGGGCCAGCCACGCTCCGGCCGCGCCGATCCGGTGGCCGCGCCGTCGCCGACCTAGTAGCCGCGGCGGTGCCGCTGCACCTCCTGGGCCGCGTGCTCCAGCTCGGCCCGCTCGGCCGGGGTGGTGCCACGACGGGCGGCCATCCGGGCCCGGAGCAGCTCGATGATGATCGGGATCACCGAGACGAAGACGATGGCGATCAGGATGAACTCGATGTTCGCCTTGACGAACGGGATCTGGCCGAGGAAGAAGCCGAGCACGGTGACCCCGGTGCCCCAGAGGACGCCACCGACCACGTTGTAGACCACGAAGGTGCGGTAGCGCATCCCGCTGACCCCGGCGACGATCGGGGTGAAAGTACGGACGATCGGCACGAACCGGGCCAGAACCACCGACCGGGCACCGTACTTCTCGAAGAAGTCGTGCGCCTTGAGCAGGTTCTCCTGCTTGAACAGCCGCGAGTTGGGGCGGCGGAACAGCGCGGGACCGACCTTCTTGCCGAACGCGTACCCGACCTGGTCACCGGCGATCGCCGCGATCGTGATCAGCAGGCAGACCAGCCACAACGGGTAGGTGATGTACTGGCCGTCGGCGGTGAGCAGGCCGGCGGTGAACAGCAGCGAGTCGCCGGGCAGGAAGAAGCCGATCAGCAGCCCGGACTCGGCGAAGACGATGGCCAGGATGCCGAGCAGCCCGAAGGTGGAGATCAACCACTCCGGATCCAGCCAATCCGGACCCAGGGCCAGCGTGGTGATGGGCGTCGGCACGAGGCGACCTCCGGAACTCTCGGCATGGCGCGGTGAAGGGTCCGCCAGCATGGTGGCGGGTACCACAGCAGTCTAGGCGGACCTTCCCGTCAGTCGCCGCGCGATGCCACCGCCGCCGGAACCGACACCGTCCGTCCGGCCGCTTCGCCGCCCGACCACCCCGGTCGACGCCGGAATCGACCGGTCGCCGACCAGGGGGCAAGGCGGCTCAGAGTCGGGATCGACCGGACCTCGACCAGGGCGGGGGGCTCAGAGTCGGGGATCGACCGGTTCCGACTCGCAGGCGAGGATCGCGAAGACCAGCTCGTGCCGCCGCCACAGCGGGGCGCCCTCGGCCAGCCGGTCCAGCGCGGCCAGGCCGAGCCCGTGCTCGCGCAGGGCCAGCCCTCGCTTGCGCCCCAGCGACCGGTGCCGGAGTACGGCCAACTGGTCCGGTTCGGCGTACTCCGGGCCGTAGATGATCCGAAGGTACTCCCGGCCACGGCACTTCACACCCGGCTGGAGCAGCCGGCCGTCGGCGTCCCGGGCAGCGAGCCCGGCGTACGGCTTCACCACCATGCCCTCGCCGCCGGCCCCGGTCAGCTCCAGCCACCAGTCCGTCGCCGCCGACACCGCCGCCTCGTCGGCGAGATCCACCACCTGGCGCCGGGTCGGGGTGAACAGCTCCGGATCGGCCTCGTGTAGCCGGTCGGCCATTGCCAGGTGCCAGCCGTGGTCCCGGCCGGCGTGCGAGGCGCCCTCGGTGGCGAGCACCGCGAACGGCGCCAGGGTCACCCCGACCAGCCCGTCGGTCGGCCGTACGTAGCTGCGGTACGCCTCGGTGTAGTGGTGCAGGTCGGCCGCCCGGCGAGCCATCCGGGCCCGCAGGTCGGCGACCGGCAGGTCCCGCCCGGCCGCCCGGTCCAGTACCTCCCGCACGGCCGGCAGCGCGGCCCGGCCCGCCGCACCGACCGGGGCGTACTGCTCCCGGATCAGCGCGCCGGCCTTGGCCGACCAGGGCAGCAGTTCGCAGTCGAGCAGCAGCCAGTCGGTGTCGAGTTCGGCCCACAGCCCGGCACTGCCGACGGCGGTGCGTACCCGGGCCAGCAGCGCCCGGTCCAGCCCGCCGCCGAAGAACGGCCGGCCGGTCCGGGTGTAGACCACCCCGTCACCCGGGCCGAACCGGCCGGTGGCGGCCGGTGCCGCCGGGTCGGCCTCGTCACGGCAGACGAGTACCACCGCCCGGGAGCCCATGTGCTTCTCCTCGCAGACCACCCGCTCGACCCCGGCCCGCCGGTAGTCCTCGAACGCCTGCGCGGGATGCTCCAGGAAGCCCTCGACGGTCGAGGTGGAGCAGGGCGCCATGGTCGGCGGCAGCCAGGGCAGCCAGCGCGGGTCGACGGCGAACCGGCTCATCACCTCCAGCGCCGCGGCGGCGTTCTCGGCCGGTACGGTCACCGTGCCGTAGCCGTAGTCGAGGTGCCGGCGCCCGGTGACGTCCCGCAGGTCCAGCCCGAGGTCGTCCCGTACACCGGCGGCCGGTCGGCCGGCCGCCCCGGTCGGTGCCGACGCGGCCGGGTCGACGGCCAGCGGCCGGGCCGGCGGGTAGTACTCCTTCGCCGCCGGCACCGAGACGAGTTCCCGGCTCGGGTAGCGCAGCGCGGTCAGCGTGCCGCCGAAGACGCAGCCGGTGTCGATGCAGATGGTGTTGTTGACCCACTCCGGAGCCGGGGTGGGGGTGTGGCCGTAGACGACCATCGCCGCGCCGCGGTAGTCCCGGGCCCACGGGTAGCGCACCGGCAGGCCGTACTCGTCGGTCTCGCCGGTGGTCTCGCCGAAGAGCGCGAACGCCCGGACCCGGCCGGACGCCCGACCGTGGTACTCGGCCTTGAGCCCGGCGTGCGCGACCACCAGCCGGCCGCCGTCCAACACGTAGTGGCTGACCAGGCTGTCGACGAACGCCGAGATCTCGGCGACGAAGCCGGGCTCCTCGGCGTCGAGCTGGGCCAGCGTCTCGGCCAGGCCGTGCGACACCCTGACGTTGCGGCCGCGCAGCTTGCGCAGCAGCTTCTGTTCGTGGTTGCCGGGCACGCAGAGCGCGGTGCCGGCGTCGACCATCCCCATCACCAGCCGGAGTACGCCCGGCGAGTCCGGCCCGCGGTCGACCAGGTCGCCCACGAAGATCGCGGTACGTCCCGCCGGGTGGGTGGCGTTCACCGGCCGCCCGTTTCCGTCGCGGTGCAGCGTCCAGCCGAGCCGGCGCAGCAACTCCTCCAGCTCGGCCCGGCAACCGTGCACGTCGCCGATGATGTCGAACGGCCCGGTCAGGTCCTTCCGGTCGTTGAACAGCTTCTCGTAGCGGATCTCGGCGGCCTCGATCTCCTCGACGCCGCGCAGTACGTGCACCTTGCGGAAGCCCTCCCGCTCCAGCCGCCCGACACTGCGCCGCAGGTCCCGCTGCATCCGGCCGAGTACCTGCCGGCCGAACGTCCGGTCCGGCCGGGCCTGCGTACGCTCCCAGCAGAGCGGTTCGGGCACGTCCAACACGATCGCCACCGGGAGTACGTCGTGTTCCCGGGCGACGGTGACCAGTCCGGCCCGGGCGTGCTGCTGGAGGTTGGTGGCGTCCACCACGGTCAGCCGGCCGGCGCGCAGCCGCTTTCCGGCGACGTGGTGCAGCACCTCGAAGGCGTCGGCGGAGGCGGACTGGTCGTTCTCGTCGTCGGCCACCATCGCCCGGAAGGTGTCCGAGGAGAGCACCTGGGTCGGCGCGAAGTGCCGGCGGGCGAAGGTCGACTTGCCCGAACCGGAGACCCCGACCAGGGCCACCAGGGCCAGCTCGGGAATGTCCAGCGTGCTCATCGGGTACCTCCTTCGTCGCCGTCGGCGCCGCTGCCGTCGGTTGTGTCGTCCCGGCGGGCTGCCGTGTCCGCCCCTGGAAGGGTGTGGCCGGCGCCGGTCGGCTGCTGTGTCGTGCCGGGCGCGGTCCGGGTGAAGAGCGCGAGCTGGGTCGGGCTGCCGACCTCGGGGTCGTCCGCGCCGACGCCGCTGATCGTGACCGCGTAGCCGTAGCTCGCGCCGACCGCACCCGCCCAGTCCGCGAACTCGGCCCGGGTCCACTCGAACCGGTGGTCGGAGTGCCGGAGGGCACCGGCGGCCAGCCCCGGATACCGCACGTTGTACTCGACGTTCGGGGTCGTCACGACCACCGTCTCCGGCCGGGCGTGGCCGAAGACGGCCGCCTCCAGTGCCGGCAGCCGCGGCGGGTCGAGGTGCTCGACCACCTCCATCAGCACGGCGGCGTCGTACCCGCGCAGCCGGTCGTCCCGATAGGTCAGCGCGGACTGCCACAGCTTGATCCGCTCGCGCTGCCGGGGCGGCAGACGGTCCAGCCGCAGCCGGCGTTCCGCGATCGCCAGCGTCCGGGACGAGACGTCGGTGCCGACGATCTCGGTGTACCGGCGGTTGCGGACCAGTTCGGTCAGGAGCGCGCCGCCGCCGCAACCGAGGTCGAGCACCCGGGTGGCGCCGGAGCGGTCCAGCGCCTCCAGTACGGCGGCCCGGCGCAGCGCCGCGAGCGGCTGCCGGTCGACGGTGGCCGGCAGCCCGGCCTCCTCGTCGGCCCCGCCGTCGGGCTTCTCCACGACGGTGTCCAGGTCACCGGGCTCGTCGACGAGCCGCTCCTCGGCGAGCCGGGCCAGCGCGGCGCCGGCCAGGGCCCGCCGGTGGGCCAGGTAGCGGCGGATGATCAGCCCTCGTTCCGGATGCTCCGCCAGCCAGCCGGCGCCGGCCCGGAGCAGCTTGTCGATCTCGTCCGGTGCGACCCAGTAGTGCTTGGCGTCGTCCAGCACCGGCAGCAGCACGTACAGGTGGTTGAGCGCGTCGGCGAGCCGGAGCGTGCCGGTGAGGGTGAGGTCCACGTACCGGCTGTCGCCCCAGTCGGGGTGGGTGGGGTCCAGCGGGATCGGGGTGGCGGTCACCGTCCAGCCCAGCGGAGCGAAGAGCCTACCGGCCAGCTCGGCCCCGCCCCGGCAACGCAGCGCCGGGACCCGCAGCTCCAGCGGGATCGGGGTGGCCGCCAGCTCGGGCCGGTCCTTCGAGCTGCCGCGCAGTGCCGAGCGGAAGACCGTGGACAGCGCCGACGAGAGCAGACTGGAGGCGGCGTACGCGCGGTCGTTGACGTACTGGCCGAGGGTGAAGCCGTCCGGCGTCGGGTTGCCGCCGCGCCCGGATCCGCCCTTCCTGGATCCGCCCCGCCGGCCCCGGCCGCCGGCAAGTGCCAGCGGATCGATGTCGAGCAGCAGGGCGGCGGTGCAGCGGTCGGTGCCGGCCTCCGGATACACCACGTACGCCGTACCGGTGGGCATCTCGAAGCTGTGCACCCGGTCGGGATGCTTCACGAGCAGGTAGCCCAGGTCGGTGGCGGGCCGGTGGGTGGTGGTCACGGTGATCAACACGTCGCTCATGGTGACAGTACAGCGACCGTCCCGTCTCGCCCATTTACCGTCGTCGGGACCGTCCGGACCTTCGCCGACCCTCGATCCCGGCGCCCGGGACGGCGCGAGGGCCGCCGCTGGGGTCGGCGGGCGGATCCGACGCACCCCGCCGACCCGTTGCCGGGCCGACGGGGTGCCGTCGATCGTCGATGCCGTCAGGCGAGGAAACGGGTCCGCCGCCGGCGGGCCAGCACGAAGCCGAAGACGCCGGCCACGAGTAGCAGGACGCCGGCCCCAGCGACGATACCGGTCGACGCGCCGGTGACCGGCAGGCCGCCGCCACCGCCGGCACCGTCGGTCGGGTTCACCAGGATCTGCGCCGCGTCGTTCGAGCCGTCGGGGTCCTCCTGCCGGCCATCGCAGGGACAGTCCACGTTGATCTCGATGCGGCCGGTGGCGTCCTCGACGACCTCGTCGATCCGCAGCTTGAACTCGAACAACTCCCGGTCGCCCACCTTGATGAAGGACGACGTCCAGCAGTGGTACGCCGCTGCCCCGGGCTTGCCGGACTCCCTCCAGTCGCTGCGGTCGCCCTTGCGCGGTGCGCAGTTCTCCGGCACGTCGACCGCGGTCGTCCCGGTCGGGATCGTGACGTACGCGTTCGTGAAGGGTCCGCCGCCGCGGTGCACGTCGATGGTTGCCGGGCCCTCGTTGCGCAGTCCGAGCTTCGCGGTCACGACGTCGCCGGCCTCGCCGGTCAGGGTGGCGCCGATCGCGGACAGGTCGGCGGGGTTCTTGCCGGTGATCTTTATATCGACGCTCGACCAGTTGTTGTTCGGATCCACGTCGGCCTGCCGGCCCTGCGCCCTGGCGCCGCCGGTCTGGACGAGCTTCAGCTCGCCGTCGGTGCCCGGCCTGCCCAGGTCGACACCGCCGCTCCGGGACAGTTCCGCCAGGTAGTCCTCGTACTCGGTGATGGTCATCCACCGGATCTCGCCGTACGCGCCGCCGGGCGCCTCGGCGTCCGCGCCGATCCTGTAGGGCAGGGTGGCGCTGTACGTGTTCCCCGGCGCCAACGTCGTGTCGAACCGGCAGGTGAGCAGGTCCTCGTCGGCGTAGGTGCAGTTCTTGAACCGGGTCGTGGCGTGGAAGTCGTAGTCGTTGTAGAAGAGGGCGACGGCGCCCTGGATGGCGGTCTCGCCGTTGTTGGCCACCGTCAGCGGCGTGGTGAACGCGCTGCCCGGTGCGCCGGTCCTGGTGAGGTCCTCACCCGCGGCCAGGTCGACGCCTTCGCCGACCCGGACCTTCGCGGTGTGGCTGGCGGTGCCCAGGCCGGCCGCGCTGATGGAGACCTTCAGGTCGCCCTCGTCGCCGTTCTTGGCCTTCTCGGTCGGAACGATCTCGACCGTGGCGAAACCAGCCACGCCATGCTCGTCGACACTCCATTCGGACCACACGGTGCAACTGAGCGTGTGGACGCTGGGGGCGGTGCACTCGCCGAGGTCTTCCGACTCGGAAATCGTGACGACGTCGGCGAGGTCGCTGAAGTCGTACCGGATGGTCGCCTCGCGCAGGAGCAGCGTCCCGGAGGTGGAGTAGATCACCGGCGAGTCCGCCTTCCCCGCACTGCCGGCCGCGATGGTCGTGTCAGCGAAGTGAATGCCCGGCCTTCCGGCCGGCGCGCCGGCGGCGGGTCCGGCGGCGGTGGCGACGAGCGCGCACGCTATGCCGATCCCGGCCAGCGAGCGCCGGGCCGTCGTGTTTCGCATCGAGGTTTCCTCCCGTGGAATGGTCAGGTGTAGCCAGCGGAGCCTAATGAGTTTTCACCCGCGGGCGTCGTCCGAAGTGGCAGATCCGGCCGCACGGTTGATTACCAAGCCAGGCAATCTTCCTGCCCCACACTTCCGTCTATAGAGAGGAGAGGCCGGAGGTGTCCGTGACGTACGAGGAGTTCGCCGACTCCAGGCTCACCGCGCTGTTGCGCTACGCGGTGATGCTGACCGGCGATCCCCATCTCGCCCAGGATCTCGTGCAGGAG
This sequence comes from Plantactinospora sp. B6F1, assembly GCF_040120695.1. Taxonomy (NCBI): domain Bacteria; kingdom Bacillati; phylum Actinomycetota; class Actinomycetes; order Micromonosporales; family Micromonosporaceae; genus Plantactinospora; species Plantactinospora sp. B6F1. The sequence continues at coordinate 407,967 of NZ_JBEEAC010000002.1, forward strand.
ACGATGGTACGGGTCCAGCTCAACTGGCGGCGGGTGGCCCGGGCCGACGCGCCCGAACGGTACGTACGCCGGATGCTGACCAACCAGTACCTCGACTGGCAACGCGGCTCCTGGGTACGGCGGGTGCTGCTGCGCGCGGAGCCCGACGAGGCGGTGGTCGTACGCCCGGACCACGCCGAGACCACTGTGGACCGGGACCAGGTGTGGACCTGGCTGTCCCGGCTGCCCCGCCGGCAGCGGGCCGCACTGGTGCTCCGGTACTACGAGGACCTGCCGGACGCCGAGATCGCCGAGGTGCTCGGCTGCGCGGTCGGAACCGTCCGGTCGGCCATCTCGCGCGCCCTCGCCACCCTACGAGCCGAATTCGTGGAGGTCTGAGCATGAGCGACGACATTCGGGTGTTCGACGACTCGTCCGGGTCGGACGAGTCGGGTACCGGCCCGGACGCACGGCTGGTCGAGGAGGAGTTGCGGGCGGCGTTCGCCCGGTACGAGCCGCTGGCCCCGGACGCCGGGCCGCTGCGCGCGGCGATCGACCGGCGGGTGGTACGCCGACGCCAACGGCGGCGCGTCGCCCAGGTCGCCGGGGTGGCCCTCGCCATGCTCGGCGTGCTCGCGGTGCCGACGTTCGGCCGTACCGTGGGAGTGCCGCCGGTGCCGGAGCTCGCCGCACCGCCGCCGCTCGCGGCCCGGTCGGCCGGCCCGGCCGCGCCGCTGGACTTCCTCGTCCTCGGCGTCGACGGCGGGGACGGCCGGAGCAACGGCCACCGTGCGGACACGGTGCTGCTGGTGCACGTGCCGGCGGACCGGAGCCGGCTCTATCTCGTCTCGCTCCCCCGGGACCTCGGCGTCGAGGTGCCGGGGCACGGCTTCGGAAAGCTCGCCTCCGCGTTCTACCTCGGCAGTCACCGGCCGGGAAGCCGGCCCGACCTGGCGGGCGGCACGATGCTAACCGAGCGGACCGTCACCGCGCTGACCGGGATCCGGTTCGACGCGACGGCGACGCTGACCTATGCCGGGCTGCGCCAGCTCACCGACGCCCTCGGCGGGGTCCGGGTCTGCCTGCCGCGGCAGGTGCGGTCCCACCACACCGCCCGGGTCTTCCCGGCCGGCTGCCACCGGCTCGACGGCGCCGCCGCGCAGGACCTGCTCCGCCAGCGGTACCACCTGGACCAGGGGGCGCACGACCGGGACCGCAACGGGCAGCGGTTCGTCGAGGCGCTGCTGCACGAGGTCACCGATCCGGCCAACGGGTTCAACCCGGTCCGGGTCGCGGAGATCGTCGGGGCGCTCGGCCGGAACCTCGTCCTCAGCCTCCACGGGACGACCCCGCTGGAGCTGTTCGGCACGCTGCGGACGGTGGCCGCGGCGGACGCGGTGGGGATCGGCTGGACCTACCACCCGGATCGCGGGCCGGGCGGCGGGATCGAGAGCCTGGACCCGGCCCAGAGCCGCAGCCTCTTCGAGGCGTTCGGCCGGGACACCCTGGCCGAATGGGTCGACAGGCACCCGGAACGGGTCACCCCCTGACCCGACCTGACCGGTTCGGTGTTTCCGCGCGCCGCTGGCCGTGGACGCTGACTCAAAAGGTCAAGGTTCGTGGATACCCGACGAGAGCCCCGGTTGCGGTCACGAACTCTCACCCGGGGGCATCGACACCCGGCAGGAAACCAAACGCACGTAGTGCCAGGATTCGCTGACAGCCTCGAACCCGTCGGCATCGACCACGTACCCGCGCAACAGTTGGAAGCCCTCACGTACCGGCTTTGCGCCGACCGGGACAGCGGTAACCCGTAGGCGGAGGTCTCCGAGGAATCGCGCCGTACTGTCGTACGGCTGGAAATGGGCGAACTGCGGGGCATACACAGTGTCGCCTGGTACGACAACCGGCCGGGGACGGTTCGGGCGAAAGATCGACAACCGGCCCCGTTTGGGTGCGCTATCGCTGGACACCCTCACATCATGTCGGTTGACGTAGTCGACCGTCAACGGCTTGAACACACGTCTTGCGACGTTGTCGTACCCGTAGCACATGCCCGCGTCTACCGTCAAGAGCCGTGGACCTTGTAGGCGTGGCAGAGATCCGGGCGATGCTCGGTGGTGTCAGCCGGCAGCGAGCCAACGTGATCACAAACTCCAAGGGCTTCCCTGACCCTGTCGCCAAGCTGATCATGGGCAAGGTGTGGCGACGTCGAGACGTCGCGCGATGGATCGCCGAACATCGGCCGGACCTCAGCGCAGACTGAGCCGGAACGGAAGCGCCCGGTCACCCGTGGTGGGTGTCGGGGCACATTCGTACCGGCTACTCCGCGAGCCAGGCACGAATCGGCACGCAACCCCCGTCGCTCCCGGAAGTCCGGGCGGGTCGGCGCCGGCGGTTCAGCGGTAGTCGTCGTCCTGGGAGCCGACGACCCGGGCCTGCTCCAGGGCGTCCCACTCGTCGACCTCCAGCCCGCGCTGGACGTCCGGCTGGTCCTCGACGTTCGGGTCCGCGACGGTCGCCTGCTCCACGGCGTCCGCGGCCGGCGCCTCCGGGTCGCGCTCCTCGGGGGCGAGGTGGTCGCCGGGAGCGAAGTCCTCGTCGGGCTGGCCCATGTCCTACTCCTGCCGGTCGTGCCGCTGCTTCCACCGTACGGGTTGATCGGGTGCCCCGTACCCGGAGCACCGTGCCCGGTCCCGGAGCGGGCTAAACCGCCGGTCCGGCCCCGGATCACGTGCCACGATGAGTCGGTGGGTTTCCTGGTCAGGCTGGTGATCGGTGCGCTGGCGCTCTGGGTCACCAGCCTGGTGGTGCCCGGCATCGAGCTGACCGGGCGGTCGGCGCTGCACAACGCGCTGACCGTACTCGTCGTGGCGTTCATCTTCGGTGTGGTCAACGCGGTGCTCAAGCCGATCATCCGCGTCGTCGGCTGCGTCTTCTACGTGCTGACCCTGGGGCTGTTCGCGCTGGTCGTGAACGCGCTGCTCTTCCTGCTCACGGACTGGATAGCGCAGGTGTTCGACCTGCCGTTCGACATCGACGGCTTCTGGCCGGCCTTCTACGGTGTGATCGTGATGGCGGTGGTGAGCTGGTTGCTCGGTGTCGTGTGGCCGGGCCGGTCCGAACGCTGAGCCAGGGCCGGGTGGGTGAATTGGCGCGAGCGGACTACGGGATACTTCGGGGCGGGAGGACAGCGCGGTCCGGGCGTACCCACCGAGTCTTTTCCCACCTGAACCGCGCGACGCCCGCGCATCGACCCTCACCCGCGGAGCACGGACCGTGAGGGGAGGTGGGAAGAGGTCATCCAGACAGCGGCCGAGCAGGCCGAGAGCGGTTAGTAAGGAGCGTTTCACATGCCCATCGCTTCCCCCGAGGTCTACGCCGAGATGCTGGACCGCGCCAAGGCGGGCCGGTACGCGTACCCGGCGATCAACGTGACGTCCTCGCAGACCCTGAACGCGGCGCTGCGTGGCTTCGCCGACGCGGAGAGCGACGGCATCATCCAGGTCTCGACCGGCGGCGCGGAGTACCTCTCCGGCCCGACGGTCAAGGACATGGTGACCGGCGCGGTGGCGTTCGCCGCGTACGCCCGCGAGGTCGCCAAGAACTACCCGGTGAACATCGCGCTGCACACCGACCACTGCCCCAAGGACAAGCTCGACAAGTTCGTCCGCCCGCTGATGGCCATCTCGAAGGAGCGGGTGGCCCGGGGCGAGGAGCCGCTGTTCCAGTCGCACATGTGGGACGGCTCCGCCGTGCCGGTCGCGGAGAACCTGGAGATCGCGGCGCAGCTGCTCGACGAGGCGGCGGCCGGGCACATCGTGCTGGAGATCGAGGTCGGCGTGGTCGGCGGCGAGGAGGACGGCGTCGAGAACGCGATCAACGAGAAGCTCTACACCACCGTCGAGGACGGCATCGCCATGGTCGACGCGCTCGGCCTCGGCGAGAAGGGCCGCTACATGGCGGCGCTGACCTTCGGCAACGTGCACGGCGTCTACAAGCCGGGCAACGTCAAGCTCCGCCCGGAGATCCTCAACGAGATCCAGCAGGCGGTCGGCGCGAAGTACAACAAGGGCGACAAGCCGCTCAGCCTGGTCTTCCACGGTGGCTCCGGCTCGCTGCTGTCCGAGATCCGCGAGGCGCTCGACTACGGCGTGGTGAAGATGAACATCGACACCGACACGCAGTACACCTTCACCCGGCCGGTGGCGGACCACATGTTCCGCAACTACGACGGCGTACTCAAGGTCGACGGTGAGGTCGGCAACAAGAAGATGTACGACCCCCGGGTCTGGGGCAAGCAGGCCGAGGCGGGCATGGCGCAGCGGGTCGTCGAGGCGTGCGAGCACCTGCGCTCGACCGGTACGACGCTGGCCAAGTAGCTCCGGCGCTCCACTCCGGCGGGGGGTGGGCCACGGTCCCCGGTCCGGGAGAGCCCGGAACCCGACCCGGCCCACCCGCCCCGGCCCACCCGACCCGGACCGGGGCCTCCGGTCATCCCCTGGTGAGCAGCCGGACGGCCTCGTGCACGTCGTCGGTGACGTGCACCGAGCGGGCCAGGTCACCGGTGGGCGCGAGGGCCAGCAGCGGGCGCAGCAGCGCCTCGATCGGCAGGGTCTGGGTCCAGAACGCGCTGTCCAGGAAGACGTACGGCCCGCTGTCACCGTCGGTGCCGTAGAACGTCTTGGTGGCCGCCTGGAACACCTCCTGCACCGTGCCGGCGCGACCGGCGGCGAAGACGATCCCACCCCGGGCCAGCCGGAGGATGGTGTCCTCCCGGATCGCGTTGGAGAAGTACTTGGCGATCCGGCCGGCGAAGAGGTTCGCCGGCTCGTGCCCGTACAGCCAGGTGGGGATGGCGAGCCCACCGCGCCGGGCCCACTCGTCCGGATCGGCGGTGTCCCGGCGGCCACCGCCGCCATTGCCGTTGCCGCCGCCGTTGTGGTTGCCGTTGCCGTCGCGCGGCTGCGGTACCGCCGGTGCGAACCGGGCCCGGACCCGGAGCGCGGCCGCCGTGTACGGCTCGTGGTCGGTGAAATCCGGCGCGGCGGCCAGCAGGTCGATCGCCGCGCCGAGGTCGGCCGCCGACCGATCGGACAGGTAGGCACCCAGGTTCGCCGCCTCCATCACCCCCGGGCCGCCGCCGGTCACCACCAGCCGGCCGGCCCGGGCGAGTTCCCAGCCCAGCGTCGCGGCCAGCCGGTACGCCGAGGTCCCGCGCGGTACCGCGTGCCCGCCCATCACCCCGACGACGGAACCCGGCCCGTGCCGGCGCAGCCAGGAGCGGGTGGCGTCGGCCAGTGCGTTGTCGATCGCGTGGTCGTGCAGCCGCTGGGCCAGCGCCTCCCGCAGCTCCGGCAGCGCACCACCGTGGACCCGGAAGTGTTCGTAGACCACCGTGTCGTACATCCCGGCGAAGCCGCCGGTGTCGAAGCCGGCAGCCAGCTCGTCGGCGGTGTAGAGCCGGGACGGATGCGTCGGGTAGGGCAGCGCCGCGAAGTCGGGTACCACGGTCGCGCCGCGCCGGACCAGCTCCGCCTCCACCTCCCGGGAGGCGAATCGACACCCGACGAAGAGGGTGCCGGTCAGGTCGACCGTGGTCAGGTCCGGCACCGGATCGAGATCCAGCCGGAGTCCCTGCACGGTCAGCCCGGCGAGGCTGCCGGTCCGGAGGTGGAGATTCAGTTCGGCGCGTGACTCGATCTCGTCGGCGGTGTCGTCATGCGGTTCGAGTACGTCGGCGGGGGGCGGGGTAGGCACCCCGCCATCCTGCCCCGGCCGGGCAAGCGGCCCGCCCAGCCCTGCGGCGGACCGAACGGAGCAGGTGAGCGGGGCTGCCCGGGCCGGACCGGCGAGAGCCCGGCGGCACCAGGCCACCGGGCTCTCAGTTACCGGGTCCTGGGGAGGCTCCGGATCTCTATTTGTAGTCCAGTGCCGCCCCGACCGCACCGGCCGCACGCGTGACAGATCCCTCAGCCTTTCAGTCAGTGAACCTGGCGTACCCCGCTCGCGACAGCCCGTTGCGGCCGGGTTGAATGGTTCGATGCAGAACCTCTTGCCCGAACCACCGGCCACCCTGCTGCCCCGCGACGACGACGCCGAGGCGGCTCTCGCCGCCGCGCGGTCGGCGGACACCGACGAGGCGTACGCCTCGGCAGCCGCGCAGCATCCGACGTTCAGCGCGGCCTGGGCGGCCCTGGCAGCCCGGGCGCTCGGCTCCGGCCAGGTCGTGGCCGCCTACGCGTACGCGCGCACCGGCTACCACCGGGGTCTGGACCAGCTCCGCCGCAGCGGCTGGAAGGGGCACGGGCCGGTGCCGTGGAGCCACGTGCCGAACCGGGGCTTTCTGCGCTGCCTGCACGTGCTGTCCCGGGCGGCCGGCGAGATCGGCGAGTCCGATGAGGCGGCCCGCTGCGCGCAGTTCCTCCGCGACTGTGACCCGGCGGCCGGCGACGCCCTCTCCGGCACCTGACCCGGACGCCGGGTCGGGGCGCGGCGATCAGAGGCCTTCGGCCACCGACGCCGCGATCTTGAGCCAGGCGTCCCGGGTCGCGGAGGAGAGCTGGGCGTACCGGATCGGCTCACCGGTGTCGATCAACCGCTCGTAAGGCGCCAGCAGCACCGCACGGGTGCGGGCGGCGAAGTGCCGCTCGATCGCCGGCAGGTCGATCTCCTTGCGGGACGGCGGCATGGAGACCACCGTCACCGCCTGCCGGACCAGCCGCTGCCGGCCGCTCTGCTCCAGGTGGTCGAGCATCCGGGCGGCCGTCTCGGCGGAGTCGTTCCGGGCCGACATGGTCACCACGAGCTGGTCGGTGGCGTCGATCGCCGCCTGCCAGTTCTGCGCCCGGACGTTGTTGCCGGTGTCCACGAAGATCAACTTGTAGAACCGGCTGACCACCTCGCGGATCTCCGCGAAGGCGGCGGCGGTGAGCATCTCGCCACCGGTCGCCGACTCGTCCGAGGCGAGGACGTCGAACATGCCCTCGCTCTGCGAGCGTACGTACTGGGACAGGTCGCCGACCCGGCCGTGTGCGCCCTTGAACTGGTAGAGGTCGCGCAGCATGTCCCGCACGGTCCGGGAGTGGAAGTCCTGCTGGGCCCGCATCCCCAGGGTGCCCTGGGTCTCGTTGTTGTCCCAGGCCAGCACGTATCCGCCGCGCTTCTGCCCGAAGGTCATCGCCAGCAGCAGGATCGCCACCGTCTTGCCGGCACCGCCCTTGGGGTTGACGACGGTCACCTGCCGGAGCCCGCCGAAGTTCCGGCGGATCATCTCGATGTCCTGCTTGATCTCCTGCTCGTGCCGCCCGGGAGCGAGCTTCACCAGCCCCAGCGTGGTCTTGTTGACCGCTGCGCGTACCCCCATCTGGGCGACCGGGTCGGCGGGGCGTACCGCCCGACGCCGGGCGAAGTCCTCGGCGGTGGGCGTACCGGCGTCCGGCGTCCAGAGCGGGTCGGGATAGGCGTTCCCGGATTGCGGCGGCATCTGCTGCACGCCGGCCGACTCGGCGTACGGCTGCGGCGGCACCTCGGTGACGCCGGGATGCGGCGGGACCGGCGGTGCTGCCCAGCCGGGCTGGCCGGGCACCGGCGGGGGTGGCGGCGGATAGCTCGGATAGCCGGGCTGGCCCGGATAACCCGGGGCGCCGGCCTGGTCCGGCGGCGGGTACGCCGAGACCGGCGGCGGTGGCGGCGGGCCTGGCTGATGGGGCGGTGGCACCGGCGGGTAGCCCGACACCGGGCGCGCCGCCGCTGAGTACGGGCCCGGGGTGATCGTGGGCGGGTACGGGCCGGCCGGCGGGGCAGATCCGCTCGCCGGATCGGCACCTGGACCGGAGACGGGCTCCGGCGGGACCGGTTGTGGGGTGACCGGCGGCGACGGGGGGCCCGGCGGCGGAGTCATCGGCGGTGGCGGCAGCGGCTGCGCCGCCATCGGTGCCGTGGCGACCTGCTGCGGGCCGACCGGCCGCTGCGGCGGCTGTGCCCAGGGTGACTCGGCGGACGGCCGTGCCGGTCCGCCGCCCGGCTGGGGCCGGCTGGTGGCGGGCAGCGTCGCCCGGCCACGGGCCGGTTCGGCGGGTCGGGCGGATTCTCGCTGCTCGGCCGGCTCGGCCTTCGGCTTCGCCGCACCGACCTCGGCCGTCCCGCCCGGCGTGTCCTCGGCGGCAGCCGGCCGGCTCTGCTCGGCACCGGACGAGGACTCTGCCGCTCCGGGCGCGGTCCCGGTCTCGGGCCCCTGCCCGGCGCCCCCGCCCGCCGCCCCGCTGACCGGGCCAGCCCCGCTGACCGGGCCAGCCCCGCTGGTGGGGGCCGCGCCACCGGTAAGCCCTACGCCGGTGGTCGGACCCCCGCCACTCGTGGGGGCTGTGCCGCCCGTGGGGGGCGCCCCGCCGTGCGGAGCGGCGCCGCTGGTCGGCGCGGACGGGGTCACCCCGGCCGCCGGATCCACGGTCGCCTTGCCAGCGCCCGGGCTCACCGTCGCCTTGCCGGCGGCGGGGCTGACGCTCGCCTTGCCGGCGGCCCGGGGTCCGGCCGTACCTGCGCCGCCGGAGCCTTCCTCGCCGGTCGCCGGCCGGTCCGGGGAACCCGGCCGGGCCCGGCCGACCGCGTCCGGTCCACCGGTGCTCTGCGGCCGGCCGGGGGCGTCGGGACGGTGGACGTCACTGGCGCCCACCGAGGCCCGGCCACCCACCGAGGCCCGGCCCTGGTTGCTCGGAGCGACCGTGGGCCAGACCCGGGTCGGCGAGTGCAGCGGGGTCTCCGCCGCACCGGTCTCCGGACCCGGACCGGACGGCGGGGGCGGCGCTGCCTGCGGCGGCTGCGACAGCGGTGCCGCCGGGTGCGTGGGCGGTCCCGGTGGCGGCGTCGGCGGTGCCGCTGCCGGGTGGCTCGGCGGTCCTGGCGGCGGCACCGGCACGGCGGTCATCGGCGGGACCGGCGGCCGCTGCGGAACGGGCGGCTGTGGGGCGGGCGGCTGCGGCCCGGGCTGAACCGGCACCGGGCTGAACGTGGACGGGATGGACGGGACCGGCGGGACCGGGATCGCGGGCGGTGTTGCCGCACCGGGCGGCGGAGTGCCCTGGTAGGGCTGGTGCGCGACGGGCTGCGGAACGCCGGCGATCGGGCCGGGCGGGGTCGCGTCCGGCGGCGGTGGTGGAGTCGGCGCCCAACTGATCGGGTTGGACTCGTCGCGCGGCTCGGCGACGATCTCGTCCGGCGGCCACAGCGGCTCGGCCTCCTGTGGCGCTGTCGGCACCTGGCCCGGCACGTACACCCGGTCTCCATGATTGTTCACCACGGCCTACCTACCTCCCTCCCACACCCGAGGATATGCCCGCCGATCGGCCTCGGGCCGGGCACAGAGGTCCCCACCCACAGCCTTCCACAAGAGATCAATGGTCGTACACCGCCCATGCCCCCGGCTCGATCCACCACGATCGCTTGCGGTTGAGCGTCCCCGTCACCCCGTCGTCCAGGAACGGCACCTCCGGGTCCCGGGGCGTGACCGCGACCGCCCGGCCACGGGCCCGCCGCACCTCGAGGCGTACCGTCCGGCGGCCCCAGCGGGACCGGGCCGCCACCGGTACGGCCACCGCGACCTCGAGCGTGCCGTCGGCCGGGTCGGCTGTGGACAACAGGCGTACCTCGCCGAGTTCGGCGTAGCCGCCCCCGTTGCCGATCGCGCAGGCGACCAGCGGATCGTCACCGGCCGACAGCACGCTGTCGTCGACCTCGACCCGGCCACGCCAGGCCAACGGCGTCCCGGCGTCGTTGGCGGCACCGAGCAGTGCGCCGTCCAGGGTGACCGAACCACCGTCGTTGCGGAGCAGGTCGAGCCGGCGCACCCGACCGTCGAGTACGGCCGAGGCGACCGCCGCCGGCTCGCGGGGCAGGCCGAGCTGCCCGGCGAGGTCCCGGGGCGGCCCGGACGCGGTCGACCGGCTCGGGTCCAGCGGGAGTACGCCGATCGCCGGCAGGTCGGGCACGGTCCGGTTGCCGGCGAGATCGGCCGGACGGCGGCTCGGCGGCGGGGCGTACCGGCGGACCAACCGACGTATGACGGCGCGTAACTGTGCGTCACTCGCCGTAGCGACGACCAGTCGGGTCTTGCCGTCCGGATCGGGCCAGTCGAGCCCGTCCGGCCGGGGCGGACCGTCCAGCCGAGTCAGCGCCGCGTCGATCTCCCGATCCGATCGGGCAGTCACCGTCTCGACCCGGGCGCCCCGTTCGGTGAGCGCGTCCGCGCAGGTCAGCACCGGTACCCGTGGGCTGTCCGCGCAGCCTGCCCGGTCGGGTGCCGAGCCGGACGAGCAGCAGCCGCCGCCCGCGTCACAGCCCGCCGGGTCGACTTCACCCGGGGCGAGGGTGAGCAGTACCACGTCGTACACCGGGAGTCGCCTCCTGCCGCCAGCCCCGGCCTCTGCCGGCCGGGTCGTCACTTTTTGTTAGCCTGACACCCCGGGCTCGCCACGCGGTCGCCACCTGGCACCCGAGCCCCCTGGAGGCGGGTTTAGAGATGCCGGCGATCGTGCTCATCGGGGCGCAGTGGGGCGACGAGGGCAAGGGCAAGGTTACCGACCTGCTGGGTGACCGGGTCGACTACGTCGTCCGTTACTCCGGCGGCAACAACGCCGGGCACACGGTGGTGACCCCGGACGGGCAGAAGTACGCGCTGCACCTGATGCCGTCGGGCGCGCTCTCGCCGAGCGCGGTGATCGTGATCGGCAACGGCGTGGTGGTCGACCCGAAGGTGCTGATCTCGGAAATCGACGGGCTGGCCGAGCGGGGCGTCGACGTCTCCCGGCTGCGGATCTCCGGTGACGCGCACCTGATCATGCCGCACCACCGGGCGCTGGACCGGGTCGTCGAGCGTTACCTGGGTTCGTCCCGGATCGGCACCACCGGACGGGGCATCGGCCCGGCGTACGGCGACAAGGTGGCCCGGATGGGCATCCGGGTGCAGGACCTGCTCGACCCGGGCATCCTGCGCAAGAAGCTGGAACTCGCGCTGCGGGAGAAGAACCAGATCCTGTTCAAGGTCTACAACCGCAAGGCGCTGGACGTCGACGCGGTGACCGAGGAGTACCTCGGTTACGCGGAGCGGCTGCGGCCGTACATCGCGGAGACCCGGGTGATCCTCTGGGACGCGCTGGACCGGGGCGAGACGGTGCTGCTGGAGGGCGCCCAGGCCACCATGCTCGACATGGACCACGGCACGTACCCCTTCGTCACCTCGTCCAACCCGACCGTCGGCGGTGCCTGCGTCGGGTCCGGCATCCCGCCGATGGCGGTGAACCAGGTGATCGGGGTGACGAAGGCGTACACCACCCGGGTCGGGTCGGGGCCGTTCCCGACCGAGCTCTTCGACGACCACGGCGCGCACCTGCGCAAGGTCGGCGCCGAGTACGGCACCACCACCGGTCGGGAGCGCCGGTGCGGCTGGTTCGACGCGGTGATCGGCCGGTACGCCGTCCGGCTCAACGGCATCACCGACCTGGTCGTCACCAAGCTCGACGTCCTCTCCGGGCTGGAGAAGGTGCCGATCTGCGTCGGCTACGAGATCGACGGCAAGCGGTACGACGACATGCCGATGACGCAGACCGCGATCCACCACGCCAAGCCGATCTACGAGGAGCTGGACGGCTGGTGGGAGGACATCTCCAAGGCGCGGTCCGAGGCGGAGCTGCCCGAGAACGCCCGTCGCTACGTGGCCAGGATCGAACAGCTGTGCCGGGCCCGGGTCAGCGTGGTCGGTGTCGGCCCCGGCCGGGACGAGAACATCGTCCGGCACGAACTGATCCCGATGCGGTGAGGAAATGCGGTGAGGAAGGGCCCCCTGTACAACAAAAAACGATAGGCGGGAGTCCTTCCTTACCCGCCTGGCCGTAGGATCGGGCGTCGTGCGCGTACTACTCATCGGTGGCGGCGGGCGGGAGCATGCTCTGGCGCTCGGCCTGGCCGCCGACCCGGCCGTCGACCAGTTGATCGCCGCACCGGGCAACCCGGGCATCGCCTCGGTCGCGCAGCTGCGCCCGGTGGAGGCCACCGATCCGGCGTCGGTCGCGGCGCTCGCCGTCGAGGTCCAGGCCGACCTGGTCGTCGTCGGTCCGGAGGCGCCGCTGGTCGCCGGGGTCGCCGACGCGGTACGCGCCAAGGGCATCCCCTGCTTCGGCCCGTCCGGCGCGGCGGCCCGGATCGAGGGCTCCAAGGCGTTCGCCAAGGAGCTGATGGCGGCGGCCGGGGTGCCGACGGCCCGGTGCCGGACGGTGGACAGGGCCGGTGGCGGGATCGGATCCGCGCTGGTGGCGCAGGCGCTCGACGAGTTCGGCCCGCCGTACGTGGTCAAGAACGACGGACTCGCCGCCGGCAAGGGCGTGGTGGTCACCGAGGACCGGTCGGCCGCGCTGGACCACGCCACCGGGTGTGGCCGGGTCGTCGTCGAGGAGTACCTGGCCGGGCCCGAGGTCTCGATCTTCGTGGTCACCGACGGCGAGACCGCGCTGCCGCTGCTGCCGGCCCAGGACTTCAAACGGGTCGGCGACGGCGACACCGGACCGAACACCGGTGGCATGGGGGCGTACGCGCCGCTGCCGTGGTTGCCCGCGGACACCGTGGACGAGGTGCTGACCACGGTGGTCGAGCCGACCCTGGCCGAGATGCGGCGCCGGGGCACCCCGTTCAGCGGGCTGCTCTACGTGGGGCTGGCGATCACCCGGCACGGCCCCCGGGTGATCGAGTTCAATGCGCGGTTCGGCGATCCGGAGACCCAGGTCGTGCTCCCGCTGCTGGAGACGCCGCTCGCCGGCCTGCTGCACGCGGCGGCGACCGGCACGCTGGCCGCGCATCCACCGCTGCGCTGGCGGCCCGGTGCGGCGGTCACCGTCGTGCTCGCCTCGGCGGGCTATCCGGGTACGCCGAGGACCGGTGACGTGATCACCGGCGCGGAGCGGGCCGGGATAGTGCACGCCGGCACGGCCCGCCGCGCCTCGGACGGCGCGCTGGTCTCCGCCGGTGGCCGGGTCCTCTCCGGCACCGGCCTCGGTGCCGACCTCGACGCGGCCCGGGCCGCCGCCTACGCGCTGGTCGCCGGGATCGGCCTGCCGGGAGCGCACCACCGGACCGACATCGCGGCGCTGGCCGCGGCGGGCCGGCTCGCCGCACCCGACCGGGTGGCGTCGCCGGCCTGCTGAAGCCCCGCCGGCCCGCACGCCCGCACCGCCGGGTCACCGCGATCGCCCGGGCGTTGCCGTCCCGGCTGGCACGAAACCGTGATTCGCCGATCTCACCCGGTCCCTACCGTGAGTTCACCCCCGGCCGTCGGCCTCGGGGAGAACTCAGCGGAGGAGCGACCATGCACAGGTACCTGACTCGGGCGGCCCTGGTCGCCCTCGGCGGCGCGGTCGCGGTCGTGGCGACCGGTTGCGTGACGATCGAGCGCGGCGGGTCCGCGCCGGCCAGCTCGGCGCCGGTCGCCGGTGACGCCGGCCTGGGCAGCGCGCCGTCGGACGAGACGGCCGCCGCGCCGGCGCCGACCGGCAGCCCGGCGGGCCAGGGCGGGCAGCCCGGCGGCGGTCAGAGCGGCAACACCGGCGGCGGCGACCACGGCGGTACGTCGGGGAACGGTACGACCCAGCAGAAGCCGAGCGGACCGACGATCGTCTTCTACCGGATCAAGCAGAAGCCGCAGTGCGCACAGGGCACGAGCGTGAACCCCATCCCCGGGGTTCCGGTGATCCTGGAGTGGAAGGTGACCGGCACCGACCAGGTCACCCTCTCCGTCGACGGCCCCGGAATCTACGACACCTATCCGGCGGTCGGCACCGCGACCATCAACTTCGCGTGCGGCGGCAGTCCGGGTGAGTACGTCAAGCACACCTACCAGCTGCGTACCGTCGGCGGTGGCGAGGTGCGCTCCAAGACGCTGACCGCCTCGGCCCTGGTACACGAGATCCCCCAGGTCTGAAACGAGGGCTGCCAGGCCCGTCCCGTCCTCTTCGGACGTCCCTTGTGCACGGCTGCGGACGCAAGCCGCGACGACCCGTTATCCTCGCCGGCATCGATTCGGTGGTCATCAGGAGGGGCGATGCGGTTTCGACGGGGGCTCGCGACGTTCGCGGCGGCGGTGACGGCCATGGTGCCGGCGGTGGTGCTGCCGGCCGCCGTGCCGGCCTCGGCCGACGAGGTCAACGCCAGGTACAACGTCTGGACCTGGAATGTGGCCGGCTGGAAGATGCACCGGGGTGCCACCGGCAACGGGCTGATCACCGCACTGGCGAACTCGATCCGCAACCGCCACGCAGATTTCGCCGCCCTCAACGAGCTGTGCCGGAGCCAGTACAAGGCGGTGCAGTCCAACCTGCGGGCCTCGGGCTGGCCGACGGATGTGGAGAACTTCTCCCGGTTCCAGGAGCACAACTCGACGGCCTGCAACGGTGAACCGTTCGGTCTGGCCATCTTCAGCAGGCAGCCGATGGGTCCCGCCGCCCGTTTCCCGCTGGCGCCGGATGGCAGTCTCGAGCGACGCCAGCTGCTCTGTGCGCCGCTGGAGGCCCGTCCGCACCTGCGGTTCTGCACCACCCACATAACACCGTCGAACGATGTGATCGGCGGCGTCAAGATCAACGAACGGCAGCTCGGCGAGGTGCTGACGGTGCTGGAGAACTACCACGCCGCCGGGGACACCGTGATCATCGCCGGTGACTTCAACGCCCAGCCCGACTACGGCCGGATGAACCCCTGGTACTCCAGGAACCTGAACGTTCCGCTCAACGGCGGTAACCGAGGGGACTACCGGGAGTTGGACGACACCCACGCAGACAGCCCCGGTTACGGCGAGACGACCGTCGCCGCCGGCGACACCAGCGGTCCGGGCGGCCAGGGCAAGAAGATCGACATGATCTTTGTACGCGAGAACCGGATCGTCGGCACGTACACCGGCGACTCGCTCTCTATCTCCACCGCCTGCGGCGGCGCCTGCTCCGACCACCGGATCCTGATCGGCACGGTCACCGTCCGGGTCACCACCTGAGCCGTCGACATGCCCCGGGGCCTGACCGTCGACCGCGCAGGGGCGGCCCGGGGTCAGGCCGCCCGGTGGTAGCGGCGCAGTTCCCGGGTCAGCACCTTGCCGGTCGCGTTGCGCGGCAGGGCCGGTACGAAGATCACGTCCCGGGGCACCGAGAACCGGGCGCGGTAGCGGCGGACGTACTCGCGTACCGCGTCCGGGTCGAGCGTCTCGCCCGGGTGCAGCACCAGGTACGCGGCCAGCCGCTGCCCGTACGTCCGGTCCGGCACCCCGATCACCGCCACCTCGCGCACCTGGGGCAGCTCGGCGAGGACGTTCTCCACCTCGGACGGATGGACGTTCTCGCCACCGGAGACGATCATGTCGTCGGCGCGGCCGTCGACGAAGAGCAGCCCGTCGGCGTCCAGGTGGCCGAGGTCGCCGGTGTCCAGCAGCCGCCCGCCGACGGGACCGCCCCGAGCGTCCGGCTCCGGACCGCCCCGGCCGTCCGGCTCCCGGCCGCCCGCCGTGTACCCCTCGAAGAGCAGCTCGTTGCCGACGAGGATCCGGCCGACCCGGCCGGCCGGGGTCGGCTCGCCGTGCGGGTCGACGATCGCCAGCCGGGTGCCGTGCGGCGGCCGGCCGGCGGTGGCCGGCGCCCGGCGCAGCTCGGCAGGGGTGGCGATGGCGGCCCAGGAGACCTCGGTGGAGCCGTACAGGTTGTAGAGCACGTCGCCGTAGCGGTCCATGAACCGGGTGGCCAGGCCGCCGGGGAGCGCCGAACCGCTCACCGCGACCACCTCCAGCGGCGGCCGGGGCGTCGCGGTCGGCACCTCCAGCAGCCGCTGCACCATCACCGGTACGGCGAACAGTGCGGTGCAGGAGTGCCGTCGCATCGCCTCCAGCGCGGCCAGCGGCTCGAACCTGCGGTGCAGTACGACGGTGCCGCGCAGGGCGAATGCCATCTGGAGCGCCGCGTACCCCCAGGTATGGAAGAGCGGGGCGGCGACCATCATCCGGACTCCGGCGTGCAGCGGGATCCGGTCGATGATCGCGACCAGCGGGCCGAGGCCGCTCGGGGTGGGCCGGCGGGCACCCTTCGGCGTACCTGTGGTGCCGGAGGTGAGCACGATGGTCCGGCCGTCCCGGGCTGGTGGGCGCAGTTCGCCCGGGGGCGCCCCGGCGACCAGTCCCGGGTACTCCCGCTCGTCGAGCCGCTCCACCTCCGTGGGCAGCCCGACCACCCGGTCGAGGAACTCGGCGTCGTGCACCAGCAGCCGGATCCGCTGCTCTGCGGCGACGGCCGCGAGCTGTGCCCCGGAGAGCCCGGTGTTGACCAGCACGATGTCGGCGCCGAGCAGCCCGCCGGCCAGGACGGTCTCGACCAGCCCGGAGTGGTTGCGGCAGAGCAGCCCGATCCGGTAGCCCTCGGTGACGCCGTACCGGATCCGCAGCGACCGAGCCAGCCGTTCGGCCCGGTCCAGCAGTTCCCGGTAGCTGATGTCGCCGTGCTCCTCGTCGATCAGCGCGACCCGGTCCGGGTCCCGGGCCGCCGCCTGGCGTAGCTCGCCGGCCAGGCTGAACCCCCAGTTCCGCAGCGCGCCGAGCTGCGCGGCGACCCGCCGGGGCGAGCCGGGCCGCAGCAGCCCGCGCCGGGTCAGCGTGGCGACGAGAAACGCGAGGTCGGAAGGCAAGGAGGGGCTCCGGTCAGCGGATCTGGCGTCCGGAGATGGCCCGGGAGATGACCAGCCGCTGGATCTCCGAGGTCCCCTCGAAGATGGTGTAGATCTTCGCGTCCCGGTACCAGCGCTCGACCGGGTGCTCGCGCAGGAAGCCGGCGCCGCCGAGGATCTGCACCGCCTTCTCGGTCACCGAGACCGCCACCTCGCCGGCCTTGAGCTTGGACATCGAACCCTCGCCCGCGCTGAACGGGCGGTTGTTGCGGCCCATCCAGGCAGCCCGCCAGACCAGCAGCCGGGCGGCGTCGATCTCCGTACGCATGTCCGCGAGCGCGAACGCGACCGCCTGGTTCTCGATGATCGGCCGACCGAACTGGACCCGCTCCCCGGCGTACGCCAGGGCGTACTCGTACGCCGCCCGGGCCACCCCGATCGCCTGTGCGCCGACGGTGGGTCGGGAGAGTTCGAAGGTACGCATCGCCGCCTGGCTCTTGCCGCGCTGGCCGGAGCGGGCCCGGTCGAGCCGTTCGCGCAGTGCCTCGTGCCCGCCGAGCAGGCAGCGGCCGGGCACCCGTACCTCGTCCAGGAAGACGTCGGCGGTGTGCGAGGCGCGCAGTCCCAGCTTCTTCAGCTTCTTCGTCGCGGTCAGCCCCTCGGTGCCGGTCGGCACCACGAACGCGGCCTGCCCCCGGGAGCCGAGTTCGGGCTCCACCGAGGCGGTCACCACGTGCACGGCGGCGATTCCGCCGTTGGTGGCGTACGCCTTCTGCCCGGTCAGTACCCACTCGTCGGCCGCGGAGTCGTAGCGGGCCCGGGTACGCATGGCGGCCACGTCGGAGCCGGCCTCCGGCTCGGTGCTGCAGAACGCCGCCACCGCCGGCCGGTCGGTGTCGCCGTAGCACTGCGGCACCCATTCGACCAGTTGCTCGGGGGTGCCGGAGCCGTAGATCGCGGCCACCGCCAGGGTGGTGCCGAAGAGGGCCATGCCGATGCCGGCGTCGCCCCAGAAGAGCTCCTCGTTGGCGAGCGGCAGGGACAGGCCGGTCGGGTCGGCCCAGCAGTTCGCGATGAACTCGAAGCCGTACAGTCCGACCTTCGCCGCCTCCTGGAGCACCGGCCAGGGGGTCTCCTCGCGGGCGTCCCACTCGGCGGCGGCCGGGCGCACGATCTCGGCGGCGAAGCCGTGCACCCAGTCGCGCAGGTCCCGTTGCTCCTCGTTCAGGTCGAGCGAGAACTCGGTCACGCCGCCCCCTCGTCGTCGGTCGTCGGGTCGGGCCCGGGCGCCGGCCGGGCCGGCGCCCGGTGTCGGTTCAGGCCTTCGGGATGTCGAACAGGTTGGCGATGTTGGCCGCCAGCGCGAGGTCGCCCTTTGCCTTGAGCTTGCCGGTCATGAACATCGTCACCGGGTTGGCGCCACCGGAGACGATCTTGAGAAACTCGACCGGCCCCATCGTGAGGGTGAGCTTCGGATCCCGCTGCGGGGTCTCCGAGATCTGGCAGGTCGCGTTCTCGATCACGATCTCGTAGGTGTCGGAGCCGCCGTCCTGCCGGCCGGTGATGGTCCAGTGGATGACCGTGTTGGTGTTGCCGGCCCGGTCGGCCCGGAACAGTGTCGGCATCCGGCCGAACACCGCGTCGAGGACGTTGCCGCGCAGGTCGCCGCTCATCACCTCGGCCAGTTTGTCGTCCGGGGTGGACTTGACGATCTGGGCGAACTGCTTGGGCTCGAGCGAGGCGAAGTTCGCCGGGTCGAAGTCGGTCATGCCAAGGCCCTCCGGGCTGATGTCGGTGGTCGCTGTTCCGGTCAACGTTATTGGTTACTCGTGCGTAACCTTACGCACGAGTAGGTAAGCTCGCAAGGTGTCGACTCCGCGCGCCTTCCGGCGGCTGCCCCGGGCCGTACGGGAGCAGCAGATGCTCGATGCCGCGGTCCGGGTCTTCTCCCGGCGCGGCTTCCACGCGGCGAGCATGGACGAGATCGCCGACGAGGCGGGCATCTCCAAACCCATGGTTTACGCCTATCTCGGGTCAAAGGAGGAGCTTTTCACCGCCTGCCTGCACCGGGAGGGGGTGCGGCTGGTGGAGGCGATCGTCGGTGCGGTCGTACCGGACCTGCCGTTCGAGGAGCGGCTCTGGCGGGGCCTGCGGGCGTTCTTCCGGTTCGTCGGCGCGCACCGGGACGGCTGGGCGGTCCTCTACCGGCAGGCCCGGGGTGAGCGGCCGTTCGCCGGCGAGGTGGCGGCGATGCGGAGCCGGATCATCGAGGTGGTCGCCGGGATGCTCGCCCGGGGCCTGGCCGCCGAGGGCCGCGAGGTCCGCCCGGCCGAACTGGAGGTCATGGCGTACGCCCTGGTCGGTGCCGCGGAGTCGGTCGCCGACTGGCTGGCCGACCACCCCGGGGCCGACCCGGACGCGATGGCCGGCCGGATGATGGATTTCGCCTGGACCGGTGCCGGCGACCTCCTCGCCGGCCGCCTCTGGCGTCCCCCGCCCGGCGCCGACCCGGTCTGACTCCGCCTCCCCAGCCCACCCGGCCTGACGCAGCTGCGACTTGACGCGTGCGGCTCGGGGTGTCAGTCTTTCCTGACAGGGGGTGTCAGATCAGTCTGACACCCGGGAGGGAACCGGACGCATGGACCAGGCCGCACCCGCTGGCGAGCAGTTGCTGCGCACGCTCACCGCGCTGGCCAGCCCGCACCGGCTGCGGATCGTCGCGGCGCTCGCCGAGGGCCGCAGCTACGTCAGCCAACTGGCCCGCCAGCTGGGGATGAACCGGCCGCTGCTCTACATGCACCTCCAGCGGTTGGAGGCGGCCGGCCTGGTCGTCGGCGAGCTGGAGACCGCCCGGGACGGCAGCTCGGTCAAGTACTTCGAGGTGGTGCCGTTCGCACTGGCCCTCACCCCGGAGCTGGTCGCCGAGGCCGTGGCGACGCTGGAGGCGGCGCAGCCGGCCGGGACCGCAACAGGAGAGAACGGCCCGGCAGCGGGCGGATCGGGAGAGGACACGAGCACGTGAGCACACTGTTGGCAGCCGATTTGGACATCGCACACACCGCCACGATCGCGACGGCCGTACTGGCGGTCATGGTCGTCGCCGTCGTCGGATTCGTCGGCCTGGGCTTCTACCGGGCCCGGCGGAGCACGGCCGGCGAGGCGGCATACCGCGACCTGGTCGAACGGGTCGTCGAGGCGGAGAGCCGCACGGCGGAGGCGACCGCCGCGACCGCCGAGGAACTCGGCGGGCTGCGCACCGAACTGCGCGGCACCCGCGACGAGATGGCCGAGGTCAAGCAGCGGCTGGCCGAGTTGGAGCGGTTGCTCAGCCAGATCGGCTGAGTCGACGTCGACGGCACTTCCACGGGGAGGAACGCAATGAGACGCAGTCTGCGGCACGCCGTCCGGACGGTTCTGGCGGCGGTGGTCGCCGTGCCGGTGGCGGTCGCCGCCGGGATCGGCCCGACCGCCGGAGCACCACCGCCGGACGACCTGAGCCGGGTGGAGAGCTACCTGCGGGGGTACATGTCCGAGGTCCGCACTCCCGGGCTGGCGTACGCGGTGGTGCGCGGCGACCGGGTCGTCGGGCAGGGCGCCTGGGGGGTCGACGGGAACGGGAAGCCACTCACCCCGCGCACGCCGTTCGTGCTCGGCTCGGTGACGAAGTCGTTCACCGCGCTGGCGGTGATGCAGCTCGTCGAGGCCGGGCGGGTCGAGCTGGACGCACCGGTCCGCCGGTACGTGCCATGGCTGCGGCTGGCCGACGAGTCGATCGCGGCCCGGATCACCGTACGGCAACTGCTGGTCCAGACCACCGGGTTGCCGCAGGTGGCGGCGATGGGGCTGACCGACCGGTACGACAACAGGCCCGGCGCACTGGCTCGTGCGGTACGGGACCTGTCGGCGGTCGAGCCGACCGCCGAGCCGGGCACCGTGCACCAGTACAGCGACGCCAACTACCTGGTCCTGGGCGCACTGGTGGAGGAGGTGACCGGTGACACCTACGGCGGATACCTGCGCCGGCAGGTGCTCGACCCACTCGGGATGGTCGACTCCGCCGCCACCGAGGCGGAGGCGGAGGCGGTCGGTGTGCCGCCCGGACACCGCTACTACTTCGGCCGGCCGCAGCGCTTCGCCCCGCCCTTCGACACCTCCGGCGTGTCGTACGGCTTCCTGGCGGCGAGCCTGACCGACATGACCCACTACGCCGTCGCCCAGCTGGACGACGGCCGGTACGCCGGTCGCGCCGTACTGTCGGCGCAGGGCATCGCCCAACTGCACGCCGGCCAGGTCTCCACCGGCGGCGGTGGCCGGTACGCGATGGGGTGGCGGGACGGCACCCTGGGCGAGCCGGCCGAGCGGATCGTCTGGCACGCCGGGGCGACCGCGAACTCCTTCGGCCACGTCGTGCTGGCGCCGGGATCGGACCTGGCCGTGGTGGTCCTGGCCAACATCTACAGCCTGGCGATGGACGCTCCACTGGTCTCGGCGGCCTTCAACGTGGCCCGGATCCTGCACGGCGTCGAGGCAGAGGCCGGTGCGGCGGAGGATCCCATCTTCGGCCGGCTGCTCGGCGGGCTGCTGGCGGTCGCCGTACTCCTGCTCGCCCTGCTGGTCTGGTCGGTGGTCCGGGTGGTTCGCCGCCCGGCCGGGCCGGCGCGGTCACGCCGCCGGACCGTCGCCGGGGCCGCCGGCTGGGTCGCCGGCTGCGCGGCCCTGGCCGCCGGGACGACGTGGCTGCTTCCGGCGGCCTGGGACGGTGCCGGCCTGGCCCAGGTGCGGCTCTTCGCGCCCGACATCGGCGACGCGATCGTGGCGGTGGCCGTGCTGGCCGGCCTGCTGGCGCTGACTCGGGTCGGCGTGGCGGTGGTTGCCCTGGCCGGTCGGCGAGGGGTGCCGGATGAACAGCCGCGCTACGAGGTGGTTCGCTGACCGTCCGAGCGCCGTCGGGACGGGGGGCGTCGGGACGGGAGATCGGGACAAGGGGCGTCGGGACGGGAGCGGGATCCTCCCGTGGAGCAGGGGTACGGGTGCTCCGGTCCGGTGGGACCGGAGCACCCGTGACACCGCCGGTGGCGCGCGGGGCCGGGTCGGTCGACGCCGTGCCGGCGGGTCAGATCCGGCCGGTGCCGGCGCCGCCGGTGACGATGGACTTCACGTTGGCGGCCGGGTCGAGGCTGTACCCGTACGGAATGCCGTTGACGCTGCCGCCGGCCTGGCCGGAGCCGGAGTTGACGAAGTGGTTGTTCCGGGCGACCAGGCCGCCGACCGGCGAGCTGCCCTCACCCCGGTGGTACGGGTCGTCGACGTTCTCGAAGTAGTTGCCCTCGACGAGTACGCCCGCGTTGCAGGTGGAGGCGACGCCGTAGCCGCCGTTGCCCCGGTAGAAGTTGTTGTATACGTGCACCGGGTTGCCGAACCGGACCCGGGGGTGTCGCTGGTTCGAGCCGTCGAACCAGTTGTGGTGGTACGACACCCGCAGCCGCCCGACGTCCTCGCCGGCGTTGTTGTCGGAGTGGCCGAGCAGGAACGACTTGTCGTGGCTGAAGACCCGGTTCCAGGAGACGGTGATGTAGTCCGAGCTGCGCTTGATGTCGACGGCGCCGTCGGAGCCGTTGCTGAAGCTGTTGTGGTCGATCCAGACCCGGGTCGAGTACTGCACGTTGATCGCGTCGTCGCCCCAGTTCCGGAAGTTGATGTTCCGGATGATGACGTTGCTGACGCTGGCGACGTTGAGTCCGCCGCCGGTGATGGTGGCGTTGCCGCCGACCCCGATGATGGTCTTGTTGGCGGCGACCTTCTGCATGCCGCTGATCGAGATGGTGCCGGAGACGCGGATGACCCGGGCACCGCTGGCCTGCATGTTGCTGATCAGGCCGGCGGAGTCGGTGACGGTCACCGCCGAGGCGTTGCCGCCGCCGGTGGTGCCGCCGCCCTGGGCGGCCCAGCCCTCCAGGTTGAACGAGGCCGCCGAGGCACTCGGCATGGCGACCAGGGAGCTGGCCACGAGCGTGGCGGCGGTGACCGCGGCGAGCAGCGGGACCCGGCCGAGTCGCCAGGGACGGGTGGTGGTTTCGGTGCTGGACACAGGGAACCTCCGAGCGGAAGTGGTCCACCCCGACGGCCGGGTCGCGGGTGGGACGCGGACGCCGCCAGCGGTGGGTGGACGGTGCGGCCGGCGGGTCCGGACCGCACCAGGGGACGGGATGCTGGAAAGCGCTTTCCAGCTTAGAGCGAAGACTATCGATGCCCTACTGTCGTGTCAACGACAAATCTCGATGTTTGTCGCGACCTGTCGGGCTTGGCCCGAGAGCGTGATCAGTCCGGATCACCCGGATCAGCGCTCGTTCGCGGGCGCCACCTCGCCGAGCAGGTACGGGCGGCCGCGAGACGGGTCGTGCAGCCCGAAACTCCAGGCCCGGGCGGCGGAGAACGCGACCGTGCCGGGCAGCGGCACCGGCAGCTTGAACACGACGTCCGCCGTGTACGCGTCGGGCAGCCGCCCCTCCAGCGCGGCCAGGCACCGGGCCTTGCTCCACATGCCGTGTGCGATCGGCCTGGCGAAGCCGAACAGCCGGGCGGCGATCCGCGACGTGTGGATCGGGTTGTGATCGCCGGAGACCCGGGCGTAGTCCCGGCCCACCCGGGTGTCCACCCGCCACAGCGCGGTCGGTGCCGGGGGAGCCGCCCGATCCCCGGAGCCGCGCCGGTCACGGTCGGCCGCCGTACGCTCCCGTCGCAGGTACGTCGAGACGCCGCGCCACACCACCTCCCCGGCGACCGAGGCGGTGCAGACGATGTCGAACTGTCGGCCCCGGTCGTGCGGGCGCAGGTCGACGGCGCGTACCGCGAGATCCAGCCGCTCCGCCGCGTCCACCGGACGGTAGGTGGTGATCCGGTTCGCCACGTGCACCAGCCCGACCAGCGGGAGCGGGAACTCCGGCGCGCTCATCAGACGCAGGGCCAGCGGAAAGGCGAGCACGTGCGGATAGGTCGGCGGCAGCGTGTCGGTGAGCCGGAACCCGCACACCCGGTCGTACGCCGCCAGGTGGTCCCGGTCCACCGCCACCGACCGGACCAGCAGTTCGGTCTCGGGAAGCCGCTCGGCACGCCGGGCCGCCCCGAACCTCGGGGCCAGCCCGATCACCGCCCGACGGTAGAGCGGCCCGGCGGCCGGCAGCACCGCCAACTCGACCCCGGACGGTCCTTCGGTGTGGTTCGGCAGGTCGGACATCAGGCCCCCAGCAGGCTCTGGCCGCAGACCCGGACCACGTTGCCGGTGACGCCGGCCGAGCCGGGCGAGGCGAACCAGGCGATCGTCTGGGCGACGTCGACCGGCAGGCCGCCCTGCGCCATGCTGTTCATCCGCCGACCGGCCTCGCGCAGCACCAGCGGGATCCTGGCCGTCAACCGGGTCTCGATGAAGCCCGGCGCGACCGCGTTGACGGTGATGCCGCGCTCGGCGAGCAGCGGAGCCATCGAGTGCACCAGGCCGATCACCCCGGCCTTCGAGGTGGCGTAGTTGGTCTGACCACGGTTGCCGGCGATCCCGGCAATCGAGGAGACGCCGACCAGCCGCCCGCCGCGCGGGATCAGCTCGCGGTCCAGCAGTACGTCGTTGATCCGCTCCTGGCTGGTGAGGTTGACCTCCAGCACCGAGTCCCACCGGTCCGGGGTCATCCGGCCGAGCGTCTTGTCCCGGGTGATCCCCGCGTTGTGCACCACCACGTCGACCCGGCCGTACCGGTCGGCCAGATGGTCGGCGAGCCGCAGCGGCGCGTCCGGCGCGGTCAGGTCGAGCTGTACCGCCGTACCGCCGACGGCGTTGGCGACCTCGGCGAGCGCGTCACCGGCGGCCGGCACGTCCAGCGCCACCACCCGGGCGCCGTCGGCCGCCAGCACCTCGGCCACCTTCGCCCCGATTCCCCGGGCGGCCCCGGTGACCAGCGCGATCCGGCCGTCCAGCGGGCGGGCCCAGTCGACCTCCGGCACCTCTGCGGGGCCGATCCGGATCACCTGCCCGGAGACGTACGCCGAGCGGCCGGAGAGCAGGAAGCGCAGGGTCGACTCGACGGCCCGCTCGGCACCCGGCGCGACGTAGACGAGCTGTGCGGTCGTACCCCGGCCGAACTCCTTGCCGATGCTCCGGGTCAGCCCTTCCAGGGCGCGTTGCGCGGTCGCCTCCCGAGGCGTGCCGCAGGACTCCGGCGGGGTGCCGAAGACGACCACCCGGCCGGACGGGTGCAGCGCCCGGGCCAGCGGGTGGAAGAAGTCGAAGAGCGCGCGCAGCCCGGCCGAGTCGGTGATGCCGGTGGCGTCGTAGAGCAGGGCGGCCTGCCGGGGCACTCGCCCGTCCCCGTTCCCGTCGGCCGGCCCGGTGCTCCGGCCGTTCGACGTGTGGTCCCGGCCGTTCGGTGAATGGTCCCGGTCGTTGGCCGAGTCGTCCCGGCCGTTCGGCGAGGCGGTTCGAGCCCCCGACGGATCGGAGATCTCCACGCCGGCCGAGCGGAGCAGCGTGGCCAGCGGCTCGACCAGGCGACCACCGGGGGCGGCGTCCAGGCGTACCGGGCCGTGGACGAGCGGGTCGCCGGGGCGGTGACGGCGCAGCCTGGGCGGATCGGGCAGGCCGAGGCGCTTGACCAGCGCCCGGCCGGGACCGGTGTGGGCGAAGCTCGCGTACCTGTCACTCATGCCCGTAGCCTACTCGCGGGTAAGGTAGGGACAACCCTGCGTTCTGGAGGCGTCACCATGGAAGCCGTACGTCGCGTCGCGGTCCTCGGAGGCAACCGGATCCCCTTCGCCCGCTCCAACGGGCGGTACGCCAAGGCGTCGAACCAGGACATGTTGGCCGCCGCCCTGGACGGGTTGATCGCCCGGTTCGGCCTGTCCGGCGAGCGGCTCGGCGAGGTGGCCGCCGGTGCGGTGCTCAAGCACTCGAAGGACTTCAACCTCACCCGGGAGGTGGTACTCGGCTCCCGGCTCGACCCGCGCACCCCCGCGTACGACATCCAGCAGGCCTGCGGCACCGGCCTGGAGGCGGCGATCCTGGTCGCCAACAAGATCGCGCTCGGCCAGATCGAGGTCGGGATCGCCGGTGGCGTGGACACCACCTCGGACGCGCCGCTGGCGGTCAACGAGGAGCTGCGACGCACCCTGCTGGAGATCAACGCCGCCCGGACGCTCGGCGGGCGGCTGCGTGCCGCCGCCCGGCTGCGCCCGGCCCAGCCGTTCCGGCCGGAGGTTCCGCGCAACGCCGAGCCGCGTACCGGACTGTCGATGGGTGAGCACGCGGCGATCACCGCCCGGCGCTGGAACGTCGACCGGCAGGCCCAGGACGAACTCGCGGTCCGGTCGCACCAGCGGCTCGCCGCCGCGTACGACCGGGGGTTCTTCGACGACCTGGTCACGCCGTACCTCGGGCTGACCCGGGATGCGAACCTCCGCCCCGACACCAGCGTGGAGAAGCTCGGCAAACTCAGGCCGGTCTTCGGCACCCGGGGGCCGGACGCCGAGCACGCCAGCATGACCGCCGGCAACTCGTCACCGCTCACTGATGGGGCGTCGACGGTGCTGCTCGCCTCCGAGGAGTGGGCCAGGGCGCACAACCTGCCGGTACTGGCCTGGCTCGGTGCGTCGGCGACCGCCGCCGTCGACTTCGTGCACGGCGACGAAGGGCTGCTGATGGCCCCCGCGTACGCCGTGCCCCGGCTGCTCGCCCGGACCGGACTGACCCTGGCCGACTTCGACTACTTCGAGATCCACGAGGCGTTCGCCTCGCAGGTGCTGGCCACCCTGGCCGCCTGGGAGTCGCCGGAGTTCTGCCGGGACGGACTGGGCCTGGAGGCCCCGCTGGGGTCGATCGACCCCGGGAAGCTGAATGTCAACGGCTCGTCGCTGGCCGCCGGCCATCCGTTCGCGGCGACCGGCGGCCGGATCGTGGCGACCCTGGCCAAGCTGCTCGCCGAGCGCGGTTCGGGACGCGGGCTGATCTCGATCTGCGCGGCCGGCGGTCAGGGCGTGGTGGCGATCCTGGAACGCTGAATTGGCGGGGTTGTTCGGGCCGGCACGGAAGGTCCCGTCCATCGAGGCGAACCAAACAGCCGATATAGCGGGATCGTGACGGAGATCTACGGTAGGCAGTCCGCGCAGTCGAGGCGCATGCTGACGACACCGCCCGCGGTCAGGTGGTAGACGAAGGGACCTTCGATCTCAGCCCAGATGCGTTCGATCTCGGATAGGTGCCGGGTGAGGCGATCGATCATCTCCACGGCGCTCAGGTCCCCGCGCGGAAAGGTGAAGCAGCGGGCCGAGGAGAGGCACAAGGCGCGGCGTTCGAGACGGTTGTACCTGATTCGTTGATCTGCCCCTACCAGAATTCGCTGGTCGCGACTGGCATCGTGGATCCAGTGCTCGTCGGATACCGTGCTCGCCGCCTCACCGTACCGGTCCTGAATCGTCTCGACGTCCAAGCCCAGCTCGCGAAGGGCTCGGGCGATCTTCTTGGTGCCGATGCTGCGATCCAGGAAGAGACGCAGTTCGCTCATGCCGCGAGCAGGTCCGCTCGATCCGCTACCTCAGCTACCTGGTCGGCGGGAAGGTCGAAGTCGTCTGCCACCTCGGCCAACGACTCACCCGCGCGGATTCGCCCCAGCACGGCCGTGACGGGGGCTCCCGTCACGGCGAAGAAGGGACGGCCAAAGTTGATCTGCGGGTCGGCGGCAATCTGCGCCACCTCGTAGGCTGGCAGTCTGACCCTGTGTGCGTATCCGTCGTCGGCGTACTCGATGCGTTTGAGGTACCGCTCGATAACCTCTCGAAAGACGTACTGACCGTCACGGAGGACGATCAGGGCCCGACGTGCTCCCGACCCGAGTTCCCCTTCCTCGGACACCTCCCACAGCAGCTGTGCGCCTGCGGCGTAGAGGCGTCGTGAGGCCAGGGCGTGCGCGACCCCGAGACGCTCCTGCACGAGGCTCAGCGCAGGTCTGATCTGTTGCAGTGGAACTCCCGCTTTGCGCAGCGCGGACAGGAACATCGCCTCGGCGAGTCCGATGAAGGGAACCGACGGATCCGATGGACGGGGTGGGGGGAGGTAGGTGACGACGGGCCGAGCCCTGACGACCGTACCCGCCTCGGGGGTAGCCACTTCCGCACTGCGCCGACGCTGCCCCGGGCGGCGAGAATAGCCCCGTGTCCACGTGCGCAGCGTGGAGGCAGGCATGTCCACATAGCGCGCGGTCTCGGCCTGGGTGTACAGCGGTACGTCGAAGCGGACATCGTTCACCGCGCAGCACCTCCTCCGGCATCTCGGCAGAGTCATCCTCTCACCCGTGCCCGGTCGGCGGCCGGCCCCGGCAGGGGCCGAACCGCTCGGGCGTGGTGGCGATCCTGGAATGTTGAGCGTTTTAGCGTTTTGGCGAGGCCCCGGTGCCGAGGTCAAGCCGATCCGCCGGGCCAGCCCAGGAAGCGGGTACTCAACTCCTCAGGCGACAGGTCGGGCAGGTCCGTGGCCGCGAGTGCCGCGTACCGGCCGAGGTGGCTGAGCAGTGCCAGCCGGTTGTGCTGGTAGCGGACCAGGAATCGTGCCTGTTGGTGGGGGCACGGCCAGTCCTCGCCGCAGCCGGCGCAGGTCCAGTCGGGACGTCTCGGTAGGTGCGCCCGACGAGGACCGGTCGTCCCGTCGAAGGTCTCTGGGTGTCGCTGGCCGGCCCGTGGTTCGGGTTGGTGTCGGCGCGACAGTGGACCCGGCCGGATCGCCACGGCGTCCAGCCGGACCAGTACGCGCCGCTGGCGCAGTCGCGTCCCGCCGGGATGCTGTAGTTCGATCCCGCGCAGCTGGAGCCAGAGTCCGTCGGTGTGCCGTTCCCGGCGGCCCACCTCGATGACCTCCAGGCGCAGTCTGCCGAGGCCGAAGCAGTAGTAGCCTTCGGCGACCTCCAGGATGTCGCCGACCCGGATGTCGGGCAGCCGGGCATTCACGTCTTCGCAGCGGTAGCCGTCGCACCGAGGCGGCGCCGCCAGCCGGCGGTCAGCAGTGGCGCGGTGCGCGGCAGGGATCGCCGGAGTGTGCCGAGCCAGCCGAGCCAGCCGCCCGATCGGTATTTCGCGGGTTCGGGGGTGAGGACCTGCCGGCCCAACTCCACGAGGCGGTTTGCCGCCGCATTGGCGGGTCGGCACGGTCCGGACGTCAGACAGACCAGGCAGAGCCCGGTCTCCCGGTCGAGTACGTGCGCGTCGAGCATGTCGTACGCGGCCTGCGCATCGGCCGCGTCCCGCTCGGCAAGGCTGCTGGACAGGTAGGTGGTCATCGGCTTCGCCTCTCGTCGCCGACCGGAGGCGGGCGTACGGGCAGTGGACCGGGTGACGGGCGCGTGACCGTATTGCCGTACGACCAACGTTGTCCCACTGTCCTGTGTGGATCCTGCGTACGCCCGTCCCGGCCGAGCGGTGCTGCGCTGTCGGGTCAACGCGGCACCAGCGAATGTGCATCATGCACAATGGCTATCGACATGTAAGCATGGAATCTAGAGTGATACAACCCTTGCTGTATGTGTTTCTCCTATTGATCTGTCCCCGTCCATGCATGAGGCTGTGTGGATGCCAGAGAAGCGGGAACGGCGGACGCCGACGGTGCGAGGTCGGCAACTGGGCATCGAGCTGAAGCGGCTGCGGCTGGCGGCGAAGCTCAGCGCCGACCAGGTGGGTGAGGCGCTCGGCTGCTCGCAGGGCAAGATCTCCCGGATCGAGTTGGCACAGACCGGAGTGAGCAAGGGCGACCTGTTCCTGATGCTCGACTGCTACGGCATCACCGAACTGGCGGTGAAGGAGCAGTACTGGCGGCTGGCCCGGGAATCCCGCAAGCGCGGCTGGTGGGAGGACTACCGCGAGGTCATCACCGGTGGGCTGAGTACCTACATCGCCTTCGAGGCCGAGGCGTCCGAGCTGCGTGCCTGGTCCTGGGGCACCGTCAACGGGCTGTTGCAGACCGAGGAGTATGCGCGGGCCACCTTCCGGGGCGAGCCGGCCGGTCGGGGACGGACGACCGAGGAGGTCGACCGGCTGGTCGAGGCCCGGCTCGCCCGGCAGCGTCGCCTCGCCGACGATGCACTGACCCTCTGGGCGATCCTGGACGAGTCGCTGCTGCACCGCCGGATCGGTGGACCCGAGGTGCTCAAAGCGCAGCTCGACCACCTGCTCGCTCCGCGCGGGAACGTCGCCATCCAGGTGCTGCGGCAGCAGGCGGTCTGGCACGCCGGGTTGAACGGGGCGTTCACGATCATGTCGTTCCCGCTGCACCCGCCGACCGCCTTCGTCGAGACCCCGGCCGGCGACGTCAACGTCGAGGGCGCCGAGGAGGTGAAGAGGTTTACCCTTGCCTTTGACTACCTGCGGGCGACGGCGGTCAGTGTCGAGGAGTCGCGGGAGTTGATCGCCAAGGCGAGGGACGCGCTCTGAGAAAGGCCGGCAAACATGGACGTACGGGCTCTGACCTGGCGCAAGAGCAGCCGATCCAGCGGTGGTGGAAACGGTGACTGCGTGGAGGTCGCGGCGGCCACCGGTCTGGTCGCGGTCCGCGACTCCAAGCGTCCCGACGAGGCGGTCCTCTGCTTCTCACCCGGCACCTGGCAGGCGTTCGTCACCGCCTCGAAGTCCGGCACCTTCGACCGACCCTGACGCCCGGGATCGCTACCCGACCGGCGCAGTCGTGGCCGGACTGGTAGCTGACACCTCAACTCGACCGCCCGCGAGCGGAAGGAGCCGGTGTGGAAGGCACGAACGAAAGGCAGGCGGGCTCCGGGCGGTCTGAGTCGATCGTGATCGAAGCCGCCGCCTATCTCGCACCATCGCCCGGCGGCTACGGATACCGGCTGCTCGACGTGGCCGAGGTCGAGCCGCCCGTCGAGGTGGCCAGGTCACTGGAGCTCGCGGACGGCGAGACCGCCGTGCTGCGGCACCGGCTGCTGTTGCAAGGCAACGAGCCGGTGGAGCTTTCTTGGTCGTACTACCCGACTGCGATCGCCAGGGGCACGGAGCTGGCCGGGCGTCGGAAGATCGCTGGTGGCGCCGCTCGGGTGCTGGCGGACAACGGGCACCGGCAGCGGGATCTGCACGACCGCATCTCGGCGAGGATGCCCACCACCGAAGAGGTCGAGGCGCTGGCACTGCCGCCGTACGTGCCGGTCCTCCGTCAGTTCCGCGTTATCCGTGACGGGTCCGGCCGTCCGGTCGAGGTGTCGATCCTGATCAAGGGCAGTCACCTGCACGAACTCCGGTACCGCCAGGACATCCCGCCCGAAGACTGACCGCCTGGATCGGTGACCTGGACGCCAGAGGCGTTACCGAGGTGCCGTAACGCCTCTGGCGTCCAGGTCGCGAGGTTGCCGACCTCACGGCCCGATTGCTGGCGGGGATGCTGAAGGAGCACGGCGGTCCGCGGCGCTCACCCAGGCGCACCACGGGGACCATGGTGAGGTGCGGGCGCCCGGGACGGTGGCATGAGCCCCAAGCGGGGGGATCGGGCGGCACCGCCGCCGCGCGAGGACGAGTTCGACGTACGTTTCGCCAACAGCGATGCCGCCAAGGGCTGGGACGAACTGTGTCGCCAGGCGCCGGGCAACGTCCGTACCGCCTTCGAGGCGATTCGTCGCGCCCCTCGGCCGCATCCGTCGACATCCGGCAGCACCGGCTCAAGCACGCCCTAGCCTGGGGCAGCCACAACGGGCAACGCCTCGAACAGTGGCAGTACGAGGTGACCAGCGCCGGACGGATCTGGTACCTGGTCGACGACCCAGCTCGGACGGTGTGGCTGGTCCGTCCCGGGACGGCGCATCCGAAGATCACTGACGGCTGACCCGCTCGGCGAACTGCCCCGCGCCCGGCGATCTCCGCAGGCGGGGTACCCGGTTCGGTTCGGTGACTACCAAACAAACGTTTGATAGTCGCGGCGGCGTCTCGTAAACTCC
This sequence comes from Plantactinospora sp. B6F1, assembly GCF_040120695.1. Taxonomy (NCBI): domain Bacteria; kingdom Bacillati; phylum Actinomycetota; class Actinomycetes; order Micromonosporales; family Micromonosporaceae; genus Plantactinospora; species Plantactinospora sp. B6F1. Next base: position 439,586 of record NZ_JBEEAC010000002.1, read on the forward strand.
CAAACATGTCTTTGGGAGTTGATGGCCCGGACGGACCTCCGGGCGACAGCGCAGCCAGCGGCGAGGGCGCACCGGATCCGACCGCCCGGCTCCGGGCGCTGGCCCATCCGGTACGGCTGCGTATCCTCTCCCTGCTCACCGCAGCGGCGTTGACCGCCGCCGAGATAGCCCGCGAGCTGGACCTCACCCACGCCAACGCCAGCTACCACCTCCGGCACCTGCTCGCCGCCGAGATGATCGAGGTGGCTGGCGAGGAGCGGATCCGGGGCGGCACCGCCAAGCGCTACCGCTACGACGCGGCCCGCGACTTCGACTGGAGGCCGGGCCGGGAAGCCGGCCTGGCCGACCGCGGCGGCGAAGGTGGCCGCAGCGCCGAAACCGTCGACGCCGAGTCCACGCCCGACCACCAGCTCGTCTACGCGGCGCTCGCCGCCGAACTGCGCCGCCGCGCCACCCAGCTCCGGCGCGGCCCGGGCAACTTCCTCACCGACGCGGAGTTCTGGGTCGACGGTGAGACCTGGAACGAGATCCGGACCACCATCGCCGAGGCATCGGCCCGACTACACGCCGCCGCCAAGCCTCCGCGCACCCCCGGCACCCACCGGGTGAGCACCACCGTCGCGCTGTTCCGGATGGAGGACTGATCGTGGTGGATACCCGGGACAGGGTCCTCGCGCCGCTGCGGCACCGGCCGTTCCGCTATCTGGCCCTCGGCCGCGCCGCCACCATGCTCGGCAACGCGGTCGCGCCGATCGCGCTGGCGTTCGCCGTACTCGATCTCACCGGCAGCGTGCGCGACCTCGGCCTGGTGGTCGGCGCGCGGTCGCTGACCCACGTGTTGTTCCTGCTCTTCGGCGGCGTGCTGGCCGACCGGCTGCCCCGGCAAGCGGTGATGGTGGTCTCCTGCGCGCTCGCCGCGCTCACCCAGGGCGCGGTCGCGGCGCTGGTGCTGACCGATACCGCGACGATCCCGGGCCTGGTCGCGCTCGCCGCCGTGAACGGCGTGGTGGCCGCCTTCGCCTGGCCGGCCGCCGCCGCGCTGGTCCCGCAGACCGTGCCGGCCGAACTCCTCCAGCCGGCCAACGCGCTCAACCGGCTCGGCATCAACGCGGCCATGATCGGCGGTGCGTCGCTCGGCGGCGTGCTGGTGGCCGTCGTCGGACCGGGCTGGGGCCTGCTGGTGGACGCCGCGACCTTCGCGCTGGCCGGGCTGGCCTTCTCCCGGGTACGCGTCCACACGGTCGCCGCCGCCCGCACCGAGCGGGTCAACCCGCTCCGCGACCTGCGGGAGGGCTGGACCGAGTTCGTCGCCCGCTCCTGGGTCTGGGTGGTGGTACTCGGCTTTCTGCTGATCAACTTCGCCTACGCCAGCTCCGTCAACGTCCTCGGCCCCGCCGTGGCGGACGAGACGATCGGCCGACCCGCCTGGGGCGTGGTGCTCGCCGCCCAGACCACCGGGATGGTGGCCGGGGCGATGATCGCGCTGCGCATCCGGGTACGCCGGCTACTCCTGCTCGGCGTGCTCTGCATGTTCGCCGGGGTACTGCTGCTGCTCGGGCTGGCCTGGATGCCCTCCGTCGCCGTGCTGGTCGCCGCCGCGTTCGTGGCCGGGCTGGCGATCGAGCAGTTCTCGGTCGCCTGGGAGACCTCGATGCAGCAGAACATCCCCGCCGACAGGCTCGCCCGGGTCTACTCGTACGACGCGCTCGGCTCGTTCCTGGCGATCCCGCTCGGCCAGATGGCCATCGGGCCGGTGGCGGAGGCGATCGGCAGCAAGCCGACGCTGCTGGTCGCCGCCGGAATCGTGCTGGTCGCGGTGCTCGGCATGCTGGCCGATCCCGGCGTACGCCGGCTCTCCGCCCAGTTCCCGGCCGCCCCCGAGCCGTCGTCCGCCGGATCGTCGTCGTTCGATGGGTCCTCGGTGCCGGTGGGGTCGGAAGTGCCCGCTGGCTGATCCGGGATTGCCGGAATCGGCAACCGCTGAGCGTTCGCGCGGGCCTCCTCGCGCGTCGGACCGGGGATCGATACGGTCACCGGAACCGGAACCGGAACCGGCGAGGCGAGGCGAGGGGGCGCACGGGGGTGGGTTATCCAGAGCAGCCGACCGGAACAGGGCATTTTCCATCCACCGGCGGGCATCCGCACCAGCAGTACCCACCCCGGCAACCTCCACCGGGCCAGGCCAGAGCCGGCTCGGCGGGTCCGGCGCTGCTCGGCGTGGCGCTGCTGCTGCCGGCCCTGATCGCGCTGATCTGGTCGTACGTCGTACCGACCTTCTCCACGGTGTTGACCAGTTTCCGCGAGGAGGATCTGTTCCGGGCGCCGCGACCGGCCGGGGTCGAGAACTACCGGACGCTTTTCGAGGACGGCTTTCTCAGCCAATTCGGCCTGGTCCTGCTCCTCGCCCTGCTGCCTCTCGCCCTCGCGTTGGTGCTCGCGCCGCTGTTGTCCTTCGTCGCCGACCGGGCCGGCCGGCTGGCCCGGCTGCTGGCCCGGGCCGTACTCGCCCTGCCTGTCGCCGCCTACGCCCCGGTCGCGGTGTACCTCGGCTGGCGGCTGCACCGCCGCGATCCCGAGTTCTCCACCGACGGCGCACGGTTGGAGCTGGCCTGGGCGGTCGCGGCGACCTCGTTCGGGTTGGTGGTCGCGGTCGCCGCGACGGCGTACCTGAGCGCACTGCGTCGGCGGGAGCCAGGGCGTTGGCCGTACCAGGCCATGCTCACGGTCGGCGGGGTTGTCGGCCTGGCCGTCCTCGCCGGAGCGCTGCAGATCTACACCGCCCCGGCGCTGCTCACCGGCGGTGGACCGACCCGCTCCACCACGACGCCGGTGTTGGGCTTGGTACAGGTCAGCTTCGTCACCTTCCGGCTGGGAGTCGGGGCCGCCAGTGCCACGCTGCTACTGGTCATACTCGGCGTACTCGGGCTCGTCGCGACCGGATTACTGCTGGCCAGCCGCGCCCGGATCGATTTCGACGGCTGGCGGGACCGGCCCGCCGCATCACCCGGTGCGGCCGGTGGCCCGTCCGGCCTGCTCGTCGGGATCGTCGTCGCGGCGCTGGTCGTCCTGCTCGCCGTCTTCGCCTGGGCCTCCGCGCCCTGGCTGCGGCACGCCTTCAGCAGCCCGGACACGCCCAGCGGTCCCAACCTGCCCGAGGTCCTCGTCGATACCTGGCTGCCGCCGCTCGTGTCGGCAGTGGTGTCGGTCGGCCTGGCCGCGGTGGCCGGCTTCGGCATCGGCGCGCTGCGCCCGCTGGGCCGGTGGAGCGAACTACTGCTGCTGCCGTTCGCGCCGTGGCTCTTCGTCGGCATCGGTCCGCTGGCCATCGTGGGCTTCAAGAGGGCCAGCGAGAACGACCAGATCGACACGTTCCTCGGCCTGATCCCGCCGGTCTGGCTCAGCGTGCCAGCGCTCTTCGTCTTCACCCTGCTGTTCCGGGGGTTAGCGCCGAAGTGGCGCTCTGGTGGTGATCCCGCTCGTACCCTGCTGTTGCCGGCACTGCCGATGCTGGCCGCCGCCGTGCTGCTGACCTGGTTGGTCCACGCCCAGCAACTGCTCTGGCCCCTGCTGGTCGTGCACCGTGTGGAGAACGCGCCGGCCCCGCTGCTCGCGAACATGTGGACGCAGCAGTTCAGATCCTCCGGCGGGGAGATCCTCAGTCTGGTACTCCCGCTTCCGCTACTCGTCGTGTTCCTGCTGGCCTTCGTCGCGCTCCAGATCGGCTACCTGGATCGGCTGGCCATCCGGACCGGTCGCCCACCCGGGGAGCCGGACCGGGGCGAGTAGCCCTCCGGCCGCCGGGGACGGCTCGACCGGCACCGAGCCGACATCGCCACTCGCCCCGGATCCATCGCCGGATCCCACCTCGCCCCGGACCCGTCGCCGGATCCGTGATCGTCATTCCTCGGCGACGAGCACACCCATCGAGCGGGCGGTGCCGGCGACCTGCCGCATCGCCGCCGCCACGTCGTCGGTGTTGAGGTCCGGCAACTTACGCTCGGCGATCTCCCGGAGCTGCTGGCGGGAGATCTTGGCCACCGTCTGGCTGCCGGGCCGTGCCGACCCGCCACTCAGGCCGAGCACCTTCCGGATCAGGTACGCCGTCGGCGGCGTCTTGTAGCGCAGCGCGTACGAGCGATCCTCGAAGACCGTGACCACCACGGGCACGATCTCGCCGCGCTGGCCGGCGGTGGCGGCGTCGTAGTCGAGCTTCAGCTGCCGGGTGTTGACACCGGTCGGGCCGAGCATCTTGCCGATGTCGACCATCGCCGCGTTGCCGGCGTCGAGTTCCAGGGTGAGCTGGCGGGATACCTTCTTCTGCGCTGCCATGCCGGCGAAGCTAGAGATTCCAGCAGCTGGAGGGTCAACGCGATTATCCCGGTCCGGCCCGGTAAGGGCTCCGGCCCGGGGCGGGCCGGCGGGGCGGGATGGTCGAGAATGGCGGGGTGACCAGCATCCCCAACGTCCTCGCCAACCGCTACGCCTCGGCCGAGCTGGCCGCCCTCTGGTCCCCGGAGGAGAAGATCCGGATGGAGCGCCGGCTCTGGCTGGCCGTACTCCGGGCGCAGCGTGATCTCGGCGTGCCGGTGCCGGACGGGGTGGTCGAGGCGTACGAGCGGGTGCTGGACCGGGTCGACCTGGCCTCGATCGCGGCCCGGGAGCGGGTGACCCGGCACGACGTGAAGGCGCGGATCGAGGAGTTCAGCGCGCTGGCCGGGCACGAGCAGGTGCACAAGGGGATGACCTCCCGGGACCTGACCGAGAACGTCGAGCAGCTCCAGGTCCGCGCCTCGCTGGAGCTTGTCCGGGACCGGGTGGTCGCCGCCCTGGCCCGGCTGGCCCGGCTCGCCGTCGAGCATGCCGACCTGGTGATGACCGGCCGCTCGCACAACGTCGCCGCCCAGGCGACCACCCTGGGCAAGCGGTTCGCCAGCGCCGCCGAGGAGCTGCTGATCGGGTACGAGCGGCTGACCGACCTGATCGAGCGCTATCCGTTGCGGGGCGTGAAGGGGCCGGTCGGTACCGCCGCCGACCAGCTCGACCTCTTCGACGGGGACGCGGCGAAGGTGGCCGAGCTGGAACGCCGGGTCGCCGAGCACCTCGGGTTCCGCCGCGTACTGGACAGCGTCGGCCAGGTCTATCCGCGCTCACTGGACTTCGACGTGATCTCCGCGCTGGCCCAGACCGCCGCCGCCCCGAGCAGCCTGGCCACCACGACCCGGCTGATGGTCGGCCAGGAGTTGGCCACCGAGGGCTTCCGCCCCGGCCAGGTCGGCTCCAGCGCGATGCCGCACAAGATGAACACCCGGTCCAGCGAGCGGGTCAACGGCTTCGCGGTGATCATCCGGGGTTACCTGTCGATGGTCGGCGAGTTGGCCGGTGACCAGTGGAACGAGGGTGACGTCTCCTGCTCGGTGGTGCGCCGGGTCGCGCTGCCGGACGCCTTCTTCGCCGCCGACGGGCTGTTCCAGACCTTCCTGACCGTGCTGGACGAGTTCGGCGCGTACCCGGCGGTGATCGCCCGGGAACTCGACCGCTACCTGCCGTTCCTGGCCACCACCAGGATCCTCGTGGCGGCGGTGCGGCGCGGGGTCGGCCGGGAGACCGCGCACGAGGTGATCAAGGAACACGCGGTGGCGGTGGCCCTGGCGATGCGGGAGAAGGGCGCCGCCGAGAACGACCTCTTCGACCGGCTCGCCGCCGACGACCGGCTCGGGCTGACCCGCACCGAGATAGCCGAGCTGGTCGCCGACCGCGCCGGCTTCACCGGAGCGGCGTCCGCGCAGGTCCGTGCCGTGGCCGACCGGATCGCCGCGGTGGTGGCGGCACACCCCGAGGCCGCCGCGTACGACCCGGCGCCGATCCTCTGACCGGCACCCGCTCCGCCACTGCTTCGACTCGCCCGACCCGTGCAGTCGGGCGTTGGGAAGGGGCCCTTTATCTACCGGAAACGATAAGCAGGGGCCCTTCCCCGCGGGTCAGCTGCGGGGGGTCGGGGTGCCGGCGGCGCTGCCGAGATCCGGGGCGCTGGGCGCCTCGGCGATCGCCCCGGAGTCCAGCGGCTCCGCCAGGTGTGCCGTCTCGGCCGCCACCGTCGGCTGGTCGGCGGGGGGATTCTCCGGTGGCTGGCGGACCGCGACCACCGCCGTGCCGTACGCGCACAGCTCCATCCACATCTCGCCGACCTCACGGTGGTCGAACCGCATCCCGATCACGGCGTTCGCGCCGAGCCGGGTCGCCTCCTCACCCAACTTCTGCACGGCGTCGGTACGCCAGCGGGTCAGGTTCTCGGGCGCCTTGGGGTCGTAGGCGCCGCCACGGAGGTTCTTCACGCCTTCCCGGTACGGGTTCCGGGTTCGGGCCTGGGAAGATACGACCTCGCCGAGTACTGCGCGGATCTCGTACCCCGGTAGGTGATCCGTCGTCACGACCAGCACAACCTGATGCTGGCAGAGCTGGGGCCGGCCGCTTTGCGAAGGCTGTTCACATCGCTTCAGTTTGCGAAACGGCGCGGCTGCCGCGAAAGGGCAGCGGGACCCCGACACCGGCCCCGCCGCGCCAAACCGCGCGCGAGCCCGGAAACGGCGCGGCGCGGACGTCCCAACGCAGTTGGAACGTCCGCGCCCTACCCCTGAGGAGGGTATGGGTGGTGCCTAGACGCCGGAGACGGAGGTGATCCAGGAACGGTTGTAGGCGACACTGCCGTAGTTCTGGATGCTCCGCCCGTCGGCGGTGGAGGCGACGCCCACCTGGGCGCCGTTGTAGACCTGCGGGCCGCCCGAGTCACCCCGCCAGGCGTTGCCGTTGATCCGGCTGCTGCGGATCGCCCGCCCGCCGTACGCGTCGGTGACGTTGGTGCTGGTCACCTGCACCGTGGCGGTCTTCAGCGTGCTGGACGCCGAGCAGCCGCTGTAGCAGGTCATCCCCCACCCGTAGATCGAGTTGGTGGAGTTGACCGGCGGGTAGGCGCTGGACAGGGGCATGTAGCTGGTGTTGATCGAGGTGGACAGGTTGAGCAGCGCGAGGTCGTACCGGCCGTAGGCGGCGGTCACGCCGCTGGTGACGCCGCCGGAGGACCGGTTGACGCTGCCGACCCGCACCGACATCGTGCCGCTGACGCAGTGCCGGGCGGTGAGCACCCAGCGGGCCGCGATGATGGTGCCGGAGCAGGTGAACGAGCCGTTGCTGAACACGGCCGCGGCCCACGGGGCCGAGGAGACGGTGCCGCCACCGATGATGAACGGGGTGACCGGGGCGGCAGAGGCGACGGACGGCGCGACGAGCGCACCGGCGAGGGTGGTGGCGAGCATCACCATGGTTCGGCGAAGACGCACGGGGGGCTCCTTCCGGGGGGTTTACCCGGGGTCACCGGGTCGGGTGAGCCGCCGTAGACGGGAGGATGTCCGCCATACGGATCTGGACAGTCAACGTTCGGTGGAGACAACCGGACGTTTGACGCCACAGGCTAGGCTGTTCGTCACCTATTCACAAGAGTGAACCTCTGCGGTCGGTTTCCGACCGTCTCCGGCGGGTGACCGGTCCGCCGGAGGTGGTCGGCGGGTGACCGGGTCCATCGAGGCATCGACGCGCCGGCCCGTGCGTCAACACGCTGGTCGGCCGGGTACGCTGGCTCCGCTCGCCCCTTTCGTGGGCCGGCACCCAACTGCGTACACAGTCAGGAGTGCCCAGTGCCTCGCGTCGTCGTCGACGTCATGCTCAAGCCGGAGATTCTCGATCCCCAGGGCCAGGCCGTCGCGAATGCGCTGCCGAGGCTCGGAGTCACGGACGTGTCCTCCGTGCGCATCGGTCGGCGCATCGAGATCGAGTTCACCGGCCAGCCGGACCTGGACCGGGCTCGGGAGATCGCGGACAAGCTGCTGGCCAACCCGGTGATCGAGGACTTCTCGGTCCGGGTGGCCGATGCCGGTCACGCCGAGGAGAGCAATCCATGACCGCCCGGATCGGCGTGGTGACCTTCCCCGGCTCGCTGGACGACCGCGACGCGGCCCGGGCCGCCCGGATCGCCGGCGCCGAGGCGGTGTCGCTCTGGCACGACGACCCCAACCTGCACGGCGTCGACGCCGTGGTGCTGCCCGGCGGCTTCTCCTACGGCGACTACCTGCGCTGCGGGGCCATCGCCCGGTTCGCCCCGGTGATGGAGACCATCGCGGCCGGGGCCCGGGACGGCCTGCCGGTGCTCGGCATCTGCAACGGGTTCCAGATCCTCTGCGAGGCACACCTGCTTCCGGGCGCGCTGACCCGCAACCAGCACCTGCACTTCCGCAACCGCGACCAGGTGCTGCGGATCGAGTCGACCGGTACCGCCTGGACCAACGCGTTCCAGCCCGGCCAGGAGATCCTGATCCCGGTGAAGAACGGCGAGGGCTGCTACGTCGCCGACGAGCGCACCCTCGACGAGTTGGAGGCGAACGGCCGGGTCGTCGCCCGCTACCTGGGCGGCAACCCGAACGGCTCGCTGCGGGACATCGCCGGCATCACCAACGAGGCCGGCAACGTGGTCGGGCTGATGCCGCATCCCGAGCACGCCGTGGAAGCGCTGACCGGCCCATCCCTCGACGGGCTCGGCTTCTTCACGTCGATCCTCAAGCACCTCGCGGGAGTACCCGCATGATCGAACGGAGTGAGGTCATGGGCCAGCCAGAGCCCGCCCTCGCCGACCACCCCTCGGCATCCGACTCCTCCCCGGTACCCGTCTCGGCCGTCGACGCGTTGGGCAGGGCGGGTGCGGCGGAGTCACCCGTACCCGGCCAGCCGGTGCCGGCGCACGTCGCCGCGGAACTGCCGGTGAACGGCTACCCGGGCGGCCTGGACACCGTGGCGAACGCCGCGGCCACCCCCGACGACCTCCAGCCCTACGCCGAGCTGGGCCTGCGCGACGACGAGTACGACCGGATCCGGCAGATCCTCGGCCGTCGCCCCACCCAGTCCGAGCTGGCGATGTACTCGATCATGTGGAGCGAGCACTGCTCCTACAAGTCGAGCAAGGTGCACCTGCGGCAGTTCGCCGAGAAGGCCCCGCCGAGCGACCGGCTGCTCGCCGGCATCGGTGAGAACGCCGGTGTGATCCAGATCTCCGACCAGCTCGCGGTCACCTTCAAGGTCGAGTCGCACAACCACCCGAGCTTCGTCGAGCCGCACCAGGGCGCCGCGACCGGCGTCGGCGGCATCGTCCGGGACATTCTGGCGATGGGCGCCCGGCCGGTCGCGGTGATGGACCCGCTGCGGTTCGGCGCCGCCGACCACCCGGACACCGCCCGGGTACTGCCCGGCGTGGTCGCCGGAATCGGCACCTACGGCAACTCCCTCGGCCTGCCCAACATCGGCGGCGAGGTCGTCTTCGACGCCTGCTACCAGGGCAATCCGCTGGTCAACGCCCTCTGCCTCGGGGTGCTTCCGGTGCACCGGCTGCAGAACAAGGCCGCCGCCGGCCCCGGCAACGTCGTGGTGCTGCTCGGCGCCAAGACCGGGCGGGACGGCATCGGCGGGGTCTCCGTGCTGGCCAGCGCCACCTTCGACGAGGGCAGCGCGCAGCGCCGCCCGTCGGTGCAGGTCGGCGACCCGTTCATGGAGAAGCTGCTGATCGAGGCGTGCCTGGAGCTGTACGACGCCGGGCTCGTCGTCGGCATCCAGGACCTCGGCGGCGCCGGGCTGACCTGCGCGCTCACCGAGACCGCCGCCGCGGCCGGCACCGGCATGCGGGTCTGGCTGGAGCGGGTACCGCTGCGCGAGGCGTCCATGCAGCCGCACGAGATCCTGGCCAGCGAGTCACAGGAGCGGATGCTGCTGATCGTCGCCCCGGAGAAGCTGAACGCGGTGCTCCAGATCGCCGAGAAGTGGGGCGTACCGGCCAGCGCGATCGGTGAGGTGACCGGCGCCCAGGCGGGTTCCGGGCCGGGCCGGCTACTGGTTACCTGGCAGGGGCAGACCGTCGTCGACGTACCGCCGGGTTCGCTGGTGGACGACGGGCCGGTCTACGCCCGCCCGATGCGCGAGCCGGCCGACCTGATCCTGCTCCAGGCGGACCGGGCCGAGACGCTGCCCAGGCCGGCCACCGCCGACGCGCTCCGGGAGACCCTGCTCCGGATGATCGCCTCGCCGAACCTCTGCGACAAGACCTGGGTCACCGAGCAGTACGACCGGTACGTGCTCGGCAACACCGTGCTGGCGCAGCCGGAGGACGCCGGGGTCATCCGGATCGACGAGCGGTCCGGGCTGGGCGTGGCGATCTCGGTCGACGGCAACGGCCGGTACGCCCGGCTCGACCCCTACCACGGGGCGAAGCTGGCGCTCGCCGAGGCGTACCGGAACGTGGCGGTGACCGGTGCCAAGCCGGTCGCGGTGACCGACTGCCTGAACTTCGGCTCGCCGGAGGACCCGGGCGTGATGTGGCAGTTCGCCGAGGCCGTACGCGGGCTCGCCGACGGCTGTGCGGAGCTGGGCATTCCGGTCACCGGTGGCAACGTCAGCTTCTACAACCAGACGGGTGCGGCGGCGATCCACCCCACCCCGGTCGTCGGGGTGCTCGGCGTGCTGGACGACGTCGCGCAGCGGGTGCCGATGGGCTTCGCCCGGACCACCGGGGCGGACCACGACCTGATCTTCGTGCTCGGCGAGACCCGGGTGGAGCTCTCCGGCTCCGAGTGGGCCTGGGTCACCCACGAGCATCTCGGCGGGGTACCGCCGAAGGTCGACCTGGCGGCCGAGCGCGCCCTCGCCGAGCTGATCGCCGAGGCGGCGCGGGTCGGTCATCTGCGCTCCGCCCACGACCTCTCCGACGGCGGTCTCGGCCAGGCGCTTGTCGAGTCATGCCTCCGGCACGACGTCGGCGCCCGGGTCGCCCTGCCGGAGGGCTTCACCACCGGCTCGATGCCGTTCGTCTTCCTGTTCAGCGAGTCGGCCGGCCGGGCGATGGTGGCGGTGCCGCGCGGGCACGAGAAGGCGTTCACCGCCCTCTGCGTCGAGCGGGGCGTGCCGTGGACGCTGATCGGGGTCACCGACACCGCCGGGCACGAGCTGGAGATCAGGGACCAGTTCACGATCGGCCTGCCGGAACTGCGTGCGGCGTACAGCGCCACCCTGCCGAGCCTGTTCGGCGAGGGCGCGGCGACGCTGGCCGAATCCATCGCGACCGGGACCGGCACGCCGGAGGTCGAGCCGGCCGGCCCGGATCGGGATGCGGCCGGTCCCGGTGGCACCGCGCAGGTCATCGACACCGACCGGGCCGAGCCCAGCACCCTGCCCGAGCCCACGGTGTCCGAGCCGAGCCTGCCCGAGCCCACGGTGTCCGAGCCCACGGTGCCCGAGCCCACGGTGGCCGAGGCGACTCCGGCCGACGATTCCGCTGCGACCGGCGATGCGGTTTCTGGTGATGCTGTAGCTGCGACGGGCGATGTCGCTCCTGGCGACGCCGGTGCGACGGGCGATGCCGTACCTGGCGACGCCGGCGCGACGGACGATGCCGTGCCTGGCGACGCCGCCGCGAACGGCACCGTGGCCGGCGACGCCGTCGCCGGGCCCGCCGCTGGGGCCGATCCTGCCGCACAGGCGGAGGGCGCGGCCCCGAGTGATGCCGGAGAGCGCCCGACGGACTGACCCGGCCGCATGGCGGTCGGGCTCTCCCGTGGCGAAGGAACCGCAGTGTGACGGAACTGACCCGACCATCGGACGGCTCGACGGAATCGGTCCACGCCCAACCCGGCACCGGCGCCAGACTGGACTGGGGGTCGGCCGGCGCGACCGAGCTGAGCCGGGTCTGCGCGGTGCTGGTGGTCGTGGACGTGCTCTCCTTCACCACGTCGGTCGAGGTGGCGGTCGCGCGGGGGATGCGGGTGCACCCGTTTCCGTGGGGCGCCCAGGCGGCGGAGTACGCCACCCGGGTCGGCGCGGTGGCCGCGGTCGGCCGCCGTGCGGTGACGCCGGACCATCCCTGGTCGCTCTCCCCGGCGGCCCTGCACGCCGCTCCGGTCGTGCCGGACCTGGTGCTCCCGTCCCCGAACGGCTCGGCGATCAGCGCCGCCGCCAGCGCCACCGGACTGCCTGTGGTCGCAGCCTGCCTGCGTAACGCCAGCGCCGTCGGGCGCTGGCTCCTCGCCGATGGGTACGGCTCGACCACGGCACCGATCGGTGTCGTGGCGGCCGGGGAACGCTGGCCGGACGACAGTCTCCGGCCCGCGGTCGAGGACCAGCTCGGTGCGGCGGCCGTGCTGGACGCCCTCTCCACGGTTTCCGGTGGGCTCTCCGTCGAGGCGGCGCTGGCCCTGGCCGCGCTGAACAGCCTCCCCGACGTACCTGCGGCGGTCCGGGGCAGCGTCTCGGGGCGGGAACTCGTCACCCGGGGGCTCGATCGGGACGTCGAGATCGCGGCCCAGATCGGTGTCTCGGATGTGGTGCCGGTACTCCGCAACGGGGTCTACTCGCCGGCCTGATCCAACGGGGTCTACTCGCCGGCCTGAACGGGTCCTCGCGGGCCGTCCCGCGGTTGAGGAACGGGGCCCCCGGTCCCGGAAACGGGAAAGCAGTGCGTGGTGCCGGGGCGGGCCGTGGTGCGGGAAACCAGATCGTGTGCGGGAAACGGCCGGGGCCCGGCTCGCCGTCGCGAACCGGGCCCCGGCGTTACGTCTTGCAGGCCGCCGTCAGTCGTCCAACCAGTCGAGCGACCGGCGCTCGGAGCGGCTCGGCTGTGGCGGCGCACCGGACCGGCTGTGCCCGGCCCGCGGCGCGTCGTCGTAGTAGCCGCCGCCCTGCTGGCCGTAGCCAGCACCGCGGTCGTCGTAGCCGCTCTGGTCGTCGTAGCCGCTACGGGGATGGTCGTAGCCGCCGCCGGTGGTCGGCTGGTCGTAGCCGCTCCGGTCGGCGTCGTAACCCTGCGGGTCGTAGCCGGCCCGGTTGTCGTAACCCGGCTGGTCGTACCCGTCGTCGACGCGGTCGTATCCGGCACCGGTACGCGGCTCGTCACCGTAGCCGCCCCGGGCCGCGCCGTAACCCGCGGCGTCGTAGTCGTCGCCCCGACCGTACTGCTGGGTGGGCTCGTAGCCACCCTGGCCGGCGCCGGAGGACGGGCGGTAGGCGTTGGTGTCGTACGGGTCGGCCGCCGGGCCGTACTCGTCGGCAGCGTCCCGGGCGCCGGTGTAGCGCCCCGTCGGCTCGTCGTATCCCTCGTCGTAACCGCCAGCCCCGTTCACGGGGTATCCGCCGCCGGAGACGGGCGCACCGTAGCCCGCGCCCGAGCCGGGCGCGTTGCCGTAGCCGGCGCCGGAGGCGGGTGCGCCATAGCCGGCGCCCGAGCCAGGTGCGTTGCCGTACGCACCGGCACCCGAGCCGGGGCGGTCACCGTAGCCGTTGGCGTTGCCGCCCCAGCCCGGCTGCCCGCTGCCGTAACCCGGCGTCTGTGGCCCGGGCAGCGGCGCACCGTACGGGTCGGGGAACTCGTCGTCGACCAGTGGCGCACTGTGCATCATGGTCGGTGCGTCGGCCAGGTTGCCGCCCCGGTTGACCATCGTCGGGTCGGCTCCGACGCCGGGCCGGGTGGTGACCCGGGTGGCGTCGTCGTCCGGGTAGCGACCCCGACCGGCGCCCATGCCGGAGCGCGGCCCCGGTCCACCCGGTCCACCGGGACCGTCCTCGTCGTCCTCGTCGTCTTCCTTACGACGCATCAGCAGCAGCACGATGGCGCCGACACCGAGTGCGACCAGCAGACCGCCGGCCAGGATCAGCACCCACGAGCCGAGCCCGCCGCCGGATTCGTTGGCGCTCTGGTCCTGCGCGCCCGCCTCCTGGCTCTCCTCGACACCGGCCTCCTCGGTGGGTTCCCCCTCGACGGCCTCCTCGGTCGGCTCCACCGTGGCCTCCGCGGTCGCGGTCGGCGGGGCGGCGAGGGCGAGTTGGATGCCCTGGTTGTTCAGACGGGCACCGGCCGAACCGTTCACGTTCCTGGTGTCGGTGATGCCGTCCTTGGTGGCCCGGATCTGTAGCCGCCCCGGCGCGATCGGCCGCTCCTGCGAACCGGTGAACCGGTAGCTGCCGCTGTTGTTCGTGCGGGCGCTGTGGGTACGCCCCTGCCCGTCGGTGAGCCGCATGCTGACGCCGGGTATCCCGTCGCCGGTGTTCTCGTCGGTGACCCGTCCCGACACCTCGGCGACCGTCTGCACCTCCGGCGGCGCCTCTGGCCCGCGCACGGTGATGTTCCGCTGGGTAGAAGCGCTGTCGTTGCCGACCTCGGCAGTGATCTGGACATTGCCGGACCGGCTCTGCCCGGCCGGGACGTTCCCTGCGCGCAGCGTGACGCTGTACGACTTCGTAGCGCCCACCGCGATCGTGTCCGTGACATCGCAGTTGCCCTGGCACCGCAGCTCGTTGAAGCTGGTGGTCACCTGGATGTTGAAGGAGTCGGCGAGTACGCCACCGTTGTTGTTCTTGATGCTGAAGGTGAGCTGGGTCGTCTGCCCGGCGTTGAGGCTGGCGTTCACCCCGGTGATGGTGACGGTTGGGTCGTCAGCCAAGGCTGGTGTGGTGGGGAGAGCGAATACAGCGCTGGCTGCCAGCGCCACGACCACACCGGCCCGGTAGATCCAGGCTCGTCGGTGTGCTGTCACGTCCACCGCCTTCCGGGGCTCCACCGCCGACCCCTCGTCGGCCGGGGATCAACCCATACGACTACACCGTCGGCAACTATGCCTTGTCTGACCGGATGAGCGCGACCCAGGGGCGGCGAAAAATGCCACGAAGCCAGGTCGTATCGTCCCGACGTGTCCTCTCCGCACAATAAGTCCGCACCGGTCGCTGCAGCGCTGGCCGATCTCGACGCCGGCCGTACGCCTGACCGGGCGACCCTACGGGACGCCGTTCGGGCCCTGCTGGGTGACCTGGCTCGTGCTGCCCCCGGCCGGGCGGTGGAGGTCCGGGTACCACCTTATGGTGCGGTGCAGTGTTGTGCCGGCCCGCGACACACCCGTGGTACACCGCCGAACGTGGTGGAGATGGCGCCGGCGACCTGGGTCCGGCTGGCGACCGGGCGGATGTCCTGGTCGGAGGCGGTTGCCGAAGGGCTGGTGCACACCAGCGGCAATCGTTCTGATATCTCCCTTTATCTCCCGATTTAGCTGAACTTTTCCATCACCATCCGTCACTTATGGGGGCCATAACGTGGCTCTCTGTATCGGCTCCGGTTCGCGTACACTGTCTGAGTCGACGGAACCCGAAATCACCCGGGCGACAGGCGAGTCCGAGCAGATCAGCAAGAGGGAGCGGCAGGTGCCCCGAGGCGACGGCCGGTTGAGCCATGACCTCGACCCCCAACGACCCGGTCCGCAGGACGCGTGCGGCGTTTTCGGAGTCTGGGCCCCGGGCGAAGAGGTGGCAAAGCTCACCTACTTCGGTCTCTACGCACTGCAGCACCGTGGTCAGGAGGCTGCCGGCATCGCGGTGAGCGACGGGTCGGGCGTGGTGGTCTACAAGGATCTCGGCCTGGTCGCCCAGGTCTTCGACGAGCCGACGTTGGCGAGCCTGCGCGGCCACCTGGCGATCGGACACACCCGATATTCCACAACCGGCGGCTCGACCTGGGAGAACGCCCAACCGACCATCCGGGCCAACACCGCGGGCACCACGATCGCGCTGGCACACAACGGCAACCTGGTGAACACCGCCGAGCTGGCCCGGGACGCCGTCGAGCGCGGCATGGACTCCGACGGGTCGACCTCCGACACCGCCCTGGTGACGACGCTGCTGGCCAGCCGCCCCGACCTGTCCGTCGAGGCGGCCGCGCTGGAGGTGCTGCCGACACTGCGCGGCGCGTTCAGCCTCGTCTTCATGGACGAGACCACCCTCTACGCCGCCCGCGACGCCTACGGGGTCCGTCCGCTGGTGCTCGGCCGGCTGGAGCGTGGCTGGGTGGTGGCGAGCGAGACCGCCGCACTGGACATCGTCGGGGCGAGCGTGGTCCGCGAGATCGAGCCCGGCGAGCTGATCGCCATCGACGAGCACGGCCTGCGGTCCGCCCGGTTCGCGGCGCCGGAGCCGAAGGGCTGCCTCTTCGAGTACGTCTACATCGCCCGGCCGGACACCACGATCGCCGGGCGCAACATCCACGCGGCCCGGGTCGGCATCGGCCGGAGGCTCGCCCGGGAGCACCCGGTCGAGGCCGACCTGGTGATCCCGGTTCCGGAATCCGGCACCCCGGCCGCGATCGGCTACGCCGAGGAGTCCGGCATCACCTACGGCGCCGGCCTGATGAAGAACCCGTACGTCGGGCGCACCTTCATCCAGCCGTCGCAGACGCTCCGCCAGCTCGGCATCCGACTCAAGCTCAACCCGCTGCGGGAGAACGTCCGGGGCAAGCGGGTGATCGTGGTGGACGACTCGATCGTGCGCGGCAACACCCAGCGGGCGATCGTCCGGATGCTGCGCGAGGCCGGCGCCCTGGAGGTGCACGTCAGGATCTCCTCACCACCGGTCAGCTGGCCCTGTTTCTACGGAATCGACTTCGCCACCCGGGCGGAGCTGCTCGCCAACGGGCTGGACAACGAGGGCATCCGGCGGTCGATCGGGGCCGACAGCCTCGGCTACGTCTCCCTCGCCGGACTCATCGCCGCCACCGAGCAGCCGAAGACCCGGCTCTGCCGAGCCTGTTTCGACGGGGAGTACCCGATCGAGCTGCCGGCAGGGAACCTGATTGGCAAGCACCTACTCGAAGGGGTTGACCGCCGGGTCGCCGGCGCCGGGGCGGAGGAGGTGGTCTCGACCGGGGCCACCCGCGGTCCGGGCGGTCAACCGTTCGTCAGCAATTCCAGCGGCGGCGAGGTGTCGTCGCACGCGTAGGCACCACGCCGGGCACGGCTGATGGGCACGGCGCCCGGCGGCAGGACCGGCCCGACCGGGTGGCTACATCCGGCCGGGCAGCACGGAGTCGAGCGATCCTCGACCGCTACCGACGCGGCCAGCCGCGAGAACCACTAAGGGGAGAACCGTGACGCACGTGACCGAGCGCAGTGGTGCAGGAAGCGGCCCGAGCGGCACCCATCAGCCCTGGACGGCGGGGATGGGCCGGTCCGGCCGCAAGCGCACCGTGTCGTACGCGGACGCCGGCGTCTCGATCCACGCCGGCGAGCGCGCGGTCGAACTGCTCCGGCCGAAGGTACAGGGCACCCGGCGCCCCGAGGTGATGGGCGACCTCGGCGGCTTTGCCGGCCTGTTCCGGCTGGACACCCAGAAGTACCGCAACCCGATCCTCGCCTCGTCGACCGACGGGGTGGGCACCAAGCTGGTCATCGCGCAGCAGATGGACATCCACGACACCGTCGGCATCGACCTGGTGGCGATGGTCGTGGACGACCTGGTCGCCTGCGGCGCCGAGCCGCTCTTCCTGCTCGACTACATCGCCTGCGGCGAGGTCGTCCCGGACAAGGTCGCCGAGATCGGCGCCGGCATCGCCGACGGCTGCCGGTACGCCGGCTGCGCGCTGCTCGGCGGCGAGACCGCCGAGCACCCCGGCGTGCTCCGCCCGGACGAGTACGACGTCTCGGCCACCGGCGTGGGTGTGGTGGAGGAGAGCGAGATTCTCCGCCCGGAGCGGGTCGAGGTCGGCGACGTCGTGATCGCGATGGGCTCCTCCGGCCTGCACTCCAACGGCTACTCCCTGATCCGGCACGTACTGCTCGGCGCCGGCCGGATGCGGCTGGACACCGTGATCGAGGACTTCGGCAGGCAGCGGACCCTGGGTGAGGAGCTGCTGACCCCGACCAAGATCTACGCGCAGGACTGCCTGAAGCTGATCACCGAGGCCGAGGTTCGCGCCCTGGCGCACGTCACCGGCGGCGGAATTCCCGGCAACCTGGTCCGGGTGCTCCCCGACCACGTCGACGCGGTGGTCAACCGGGCCACCTGGCGACCGCAGCCGATCTTCGACCTGGTGCAGGCCAAGGGCCGGATCGAGGACCAGGACATGGAGTCCACCTTCAACATGGGCGTGGGCATGTTCGCCATCGTGTCGGCCGAGGACGCCGACCGGGCGCTGGCCTGCCTGACCGGCCGGGGTGTCGAGGCCTGGCAGGCGGGTGAGATCATCGAGGGCACCGGCGAGGTGCACATGATCGGCCAGCACACCCGGGGCTGACCCGGACGCGGCCCGGCAAGCCGGGCATGCGACGCTGGGCCGAGTACGAAAAGGCGTCAAAACCCGTATCCGCGATATTGCCCGTGATTCTCGGCATACCTGGTCAGGACTTCACCGGGGTGGCTACCGCCACCTAGCCTGAGGGGCACCTCACAGGCGGGGGAGGAGGGCCATGGCTGTCCGTGGACAGGAGTTTTCCGGCATGCGGGGGATCGCCGCGGTCCCCAGCTACGTGGTTATGCAGCCGACCACGCTGTGCAACCTCGACTGCGCGTACTGCTACCTTCCGCTGCGGGCGACGGACCGTCGGATGACGGTACCGGTGGCGGCCGCGGTAGCCGGCCCGGTCAACGGCTGGGCGCGGCACGGGCGGTTCTCGGTGGTCTGGCACGGGGGCGAGCCACTCGCCGCCGGACGGGAGCACCTCGCGGCGCTGCTGGCGCCCTTCGACCCCGCGGTCGAGCACCACGTGCAAACCAACGCGACGTTGATCGACGACGCCTGGTGCGAGTTCTTCGCCGCACACCGGATCCGGGTCAGCGTCAGCGTCGACGGACCCCGGGACCGCAACCGGGAGCGGGTCGGCCGGGGCGGCCAGCCGTCGTACGACCGGATCATGGCCGGCGTCGAGGCGCTACGCCGGCACGGGATCGGGTACTCGGCGCTCTGCGTGGTGAGCCGGCCGGAGCCCGGTCTCGCCACCGAGCTGTACGACTACTTCCTCGGGCTCGGCTGCGACGTGCTCGGGATCAACATCGAGGAGACGGAGGGGGTCAACACCCGGCGCAACGCCCATCCGGCGGAGCTGGTCGGCGGCTTCTGGGCCGAGCTCGTCACCGCCTGGCGCCGGGATCCCCGGATCCACCTCCGGGAGATCGAGTGGTCGCTTCGGTACGCCGCGGCGGTCCTCGACGGCGCCGAGGACGACGTCCTGCCCCGCCAGCTCGACCCCATCCCGACCATCGGGTACGACGGCTCGGTGGTCCTGCTCTCCCCGGAGCTGGCGGGCTTCTCCGACCCGCACTACGGCGACTTCACCAGCGGGAACGTCCTGGAGACCCCGTTGGGGGACATTCTCGGCAGGGCCGCACAGACGCCGTGGGTGACGGAGTTCCTGACCGGCGTGGAGAGTTGCCGCGCCCGCTGCCCATACTTCGGATTCTGCGGGGGCGGACACGCCGCCAACCGCTACTTCGAGCATGGGCGCTTCGATGGTACGGAGACCGACCACTGCCGCAACAGCAAGATCCGTCTACTAGAGGGAGTGTTGGATCATGCCCGAGACCACGAGCCAACCGCCGCCTGAGCCGGTCGAGGCCGGAGTGCACGATCCGGTGGCCACCCGGGTCCTGGGTGCTCGGGCCGGGCTCACCACCCTGCTGCGGGAGGCGGCGGAGGCGCGACGGCTCCGGGCCGAGGTGCCGGCCGGCGGGGACGGGGCGAGCGCGGTCTGCGCCTGGAACCACTTCGAGAACATTCCGACGTTCTACAACTGGAACAATCGCCCTCGATGAGTCTCGCCCCGGGCGGGCGGGTGGGCGGAAACCGACCTGATGGGCGGGCCGTCCCGTCCGTCCGCCTGGTGCTCGGACGTCCCGCCGTGTCGCTGATGGACGGGCGGGCCTTACCCGACGCCGGAGCGACGACGGGCCACAGCCAGCGGTAAGGACCTGCTGGTGGGCTGGAGACAGACTCCGGCCCGGCAGGTCCTTACCGATTGGCACCCCGACCGGCGGTACGGCCCGCAGGCACTCGGACACGCGTGAGCACGCGGTGTTACCGCGTGCTCAGATGTGACCAGAGATCAGCGGGCTGAGACCCAGTTACCCGGGTCGTCGTCCGCGTCGTGATCCTCGTCATCGTCGTCGACATACTCTTTGTAGTCGTCGTCGAAGTCGTGGTCCGACTTGCGGCTGCCGCCGAGTTCTCGCTGCAAGGCGGCGAGGTCGGTGTTCGGGGAGTGGTACTTCAACTCCCGGGCGACCTTAGTCTGCTTGGCCTTAGCACGGCCGCGCCCCATGGCTCGACCCCCTCGCACAGAATTCGGGGCAGCCCGAAGGCGGGCCCCGATGACGTCAGGCATCTCTCGTGGCTCTTACGGTACATGGGGATGCCCCGGTTCGGCACCTCGGGTTACCACCGCCCATGCCCGCGCGTCGCACCGACATCGACGGGCGGTCCCATCCTACTCAGTAAGGAGCGCCGACCCGGCCCAGTCATGACGCGTTTGTCGTCTCCAGACCCATCAGTCCAGTACAACGTACTTTCTACCTGATTACCCGGCAATCGACCGGACGTCCGTCCGGCCCGGGGCACGGAGCCGGTACCCATCGACTCCGGCCCCGAAGCCGTCGGAGCCGACGCTCAGCCCAGGTGGATCGTGCGCAGCCGACCCACGTCGGCCATCCGGCGCTCGGCGAGCCGGTCGGCGGCGACCGCCGGTGGCACGCCCTCGGCGTCGGCCAGCCGCAGGATCTCCCGGGTGGTGTCGTAGATCCGGGTGGCCCGCAGCTTCGCGCGCTCGAAGTTGAAGCCCTCGATCTCGTCGGCGACCTGGATCACGCCGCCCGCGTTCACCACGTAGTCGGGGGCGTACAGCACGCCCCGGTCGGCGAGCAGTTTCTCGATGCCCGAGTGCGCGAGTTGGTTGTTGGCCGCGCCGACCACCACCGAGGCGCGCAGCGCCGGCACGGTGGTGTCGTCCAGAGCGCCACCGAGGGCGCAGGGGGCGTACACGTCGATGTCGGAGGTGATCAGGGCCTGGGTGTCGGCGACCACCTCGACCTGCGGGTGAGTCTGCCGGACCCAGGAGAGCGCCCTGGGGTTGACGTCCGTCGCCACCACCGCGGCGCCGTCGTCGACCAGGTGGCCGGTCAGGTGCTTGCCGACCTTGCCCAGCCCGGAGATCCCGACCCGGCGCCCGGCCAGGATCGGTGACCCCCAGGTGTGCTCGGCAGCGGCCCGCATCCCCTGGAAGACGCCCCAGGCGGTCAGCACCGACGAGTCCCCGGCGCCGCCGTGCTCGACGCTGCGGCCGGTCACGAAGCGGGTCTCCCGGGCCACCACGTCCATGTCGGTGACGTAGGTGCCGACGTCGCAGGCGGTGTAGTAGCGACCGCCCAGCGACTCGACGAAGCGCCCGTACGCCCGCAGCAGCGGCTCGGTCTTGATCCGCTCCGGGTCGCCCCAGATGACCGCCTTGCCGCCGCCGAGGTCCAGCCCGGCGAGTGCGTTCTTGTACGCCATGCCCCGGGACAGGTCGAGTACGTCGTGCAGCGCCTCGGCCTCGGTCGCGTACGGGTAGAACCGGGTGCCGCCGAGCGCCGGTCCGAGTGCGGTGGAGTAGATGGCGATGATCGCCCTGAGCCCGGTCTGCTTGTCCTGGCAGAACACGACCTGCTCGTGGCCGTCGGAATCCGGCCCGTCGGTACTGGCGAATACGTCCATGTCGCGCTCCTGATCTCCGATGGGCATCCTCGTGGGATGCGGCGGGAAGGGGGGTTCCCGATGTGCCGGCGGGGGATGTTGCCGGCCTGCTCCGAGCCTAATCGTGATCGGCCCGGGTGTGGATCGTGGCCGGCGCGCGCGACATTGATTGAACCTTTTTCAACCTGAACCGCGCGGCGCTCACACACCGCGTCCGACCTTGCGCTCCGACGGACCGCAAGGGGAGGTTGAAGAAGGTTCATCGGAGACGCCGGGGACAGTCGGCTCCCGTTTCGTGGGAGGATCGCGCCGTGCCGTCGCTCTTCGCTTCCTACCTGCGGGTGTACGAGCCGTTGACCGCCTTCGACCGGGACCGGCAGATCTTCTGGCGTCGCTACGTCAAGGAGGGCAGGGCGGTGGCCCCGCTGGAGGGACCGGTACGGCAGCGGACGGCGGTGATCGAGGCGCTCGGTGCCGGCTGGACCCGGCTGCCCGACCTGCCCGAGGAGGCGTACGTCCTGGAGGCCGACGACACGCTGCTGGTCTGCCCCTGGAACCTGCGCGTACGGGTGGCCGAGGCGGCGCTCAGCGCCCGGGACGGCGTACCTCCGGTGCTGGCCGACGCGTTCGTCCCGCCGGTGCTCGCCGGCCAGGCGAAGGCCGTGGTGGAGGACTGGCGCAGCGGGGCCCGGGTGCTGGAGCACGGCGTGCCGAGGCTGCACGAGCAGATCGCCACCTGGGGGGTGCCGCTGCGCTGGTTCGTCTTCGTCGACCCGGAGGAGCGCGAGCTGACCACCCGGCCGGATCGGCGGGTGCTGCGCTACCGCACCGAGATCTCCAAGGCCCGGCGGCGGGCCTCGCGGGGCCTGTCGGTGCTGCGCAAGTCGGTCGGGGACGCGCCGATCACCGAGGCCGTCGAGGAGGGGGCCCGGTGGCTGGAGGAGTTCCATCCCCGGTCGGTCGTGGAGCTGGACTACGGTGGGCTGGTCGACCTGCTTCCGGACGAGGCGCTGGCCGCAGACGACTCGCCGGAGCTGGTCGCGGCCGGATTGGCCGGGCTGTCGAAGGGGGACGCGGAGGCGGCCACCGAGGCGTACGAGAAGCTCGTGGCACGCTGGCGGGCAGTCCAGTTACTGGAGCGTTGCAATTAGCGAATGATGCGGGTCAGGGCTGAATGGGAGCGCGCACAGGTGAATGCCCCTCGTAACATCGACGTCACCAGGGGCAATCGGCCGTCCGGTTAAGTCTTTTTCTGGCATAAAAAAGGACCATATATCGGTCATTGTTCATCCGTCCATCCAGGGACCTTCGGCCGTTCGGCCCATGTCGGACATCGGGGACTAGCCGGACCATGGGAGACGCGTCGGCCGGCGGGACCCCGGCCGATGTCTATAGGCACCTGTGGAGGAGTGACCGATGGCATCGCGTACGCATGAACCTGAGCCGCTACTCACGCCGGCAGAGGTCGCGTCGATGTTCCGTGTCGACCCGAAGACCGTGACCCGGTGGGCTAAGGCGGGGAAGCTCAGCGCGATCAGAACGCTGGGCGGGCACCGCCGTTACCGCGAGTCGGAGGTTCGTGCCCTGCTGCAGGGCCAGATCCCCCAGCAGCGGCAGGGCGACTGAGACTCGAAACCCGCACCTCGGATCAGGGGCGAGGGCTCGTACGGGCGTACGAATCCCCGTCCCTGAATCGTGTCCGGAGAGTCAACTCCCGGCCAGTGCCACGTCTTCCAGAGCCGCCCCGTCCACCAGCCGGCCGTCGCGCAGCGTCAGGACCCGGTCCGCCAGGTCGATCAGGGTCGGGTCGTGTGTGGCCACCAGCGCGGTCATCCCCCGGGCGTGTACCAGCGCGCGGAGCAGATCCATGATCGAACGCCCGGTCTCCGAGTCGAGCTGCCCGGTCGGCTCGTCGGCGATCAGCAGCGCCGGATCGTTCGCCAGCGCCCGGGCCACCGCCACCCGCTGCTGCTGGCCGCCGGAGAGCTCGTACGGGCGCTGCGCCGCCTGAGCACCCAACCCGACAAGTTCGAGCAGCATCGTCACCCGCTCCTCCCGCTCGGCCCGGCGCCGCTTCACCAGCCGCAGCGGCACCCCGACGTTCTCCGCCGCCGAGAGGATCGGGATCAGCCCGAACGACTGGAAGACGAAGCCGATGGTGGAGCGGCGCAGCTCCAGCAGCTCGTCACCGCCGGCAGCGGTGATCTCGTGCCCGGCGACGTGGATTCGTCCGTAGCTCGGCCGGTCCAGACCGCCGATCAGGTTCAGCAGGGTGGTCTTGCCCGCACCGGACCGGCCCCGGATCGCCACCAGCTCGCCCCGGGCGGCGGTGAACGAGACCTCCCGGACCGCGTGCACCACCCGGTCGCCGGCGGCGTAGTCCCGCCCGACCCCCTCGACCCGGACCAGTTCCTCGCCCATCAGCGGCCCTCTCTCGCCGTACCCGCCCGTCTCCGGTCGCCCCGCCCCGCCGGTCATGGCCGCTTCCTGTCGCCCCGCCCCGCCGGTCATGGCCGCTCCCCGTCGTTGCCGGGCCGGACCTGCACGTGATCCGGCTCCAGGTTGAGCCGGACCCGGTCGCGCAGGCTCAGCGCGTCGACGAAGCCCGCCGGCAACTGCATCCGGCCAGACCGGTCCAGCAGCGCGTACTCCTCGGTGACCAGCTCCTCGACGCCGTCCGCGCGCAGCCGCGTGGAGCGGCGTACCTCGGAGGCGGTCCGCCCGTCGCGGATCGCGACCGTCCGGCGGACCTGGGACGAGACCGCGTGGTCGTGCGTCACCACCACGATGGTGACGCCCAGCTCGGCGTTGATGGTGCGCAGCGCGCCGAAGACCTCGGCCGCGGTCGCCTCGTCCAGCTCGCCGGTCGGCTCGTCGGCGAAGAGCACCTCCGGATCGTTGGCCACCGCGACCGCCACCGCACAGCGCTGCTGCTCGCCGCCGCTCATCTGGTCCGGGCGGCGGTCGGCGCAGTAGCCGACCCCGACCATCTCCAGCAGCTCGGTCGCCCGCCTGCGGGCCGCCCGGCCGCGCAGGCCCCGGGCCAGCCGCATCGGCAGCTCCACGTTCTCCCGGGCGGTCAGGTACGGCAGCAGGTTGCGGGCGGTCTGCTGCCAGACGAAGCCGACGGTGTGCCTGCGGTACCGCAGCCGGCGCTTCGGCGACATCGCCAGCAGGTCGAAGTCGGCCACCCGGGCGATCCCGGCGGTCGGCACGTCCAGTCCGGAGAGGATGTTCAGCACCGTCGACTTGCCCGAGCCGGAGGCGCCGACGATGGCGAGCAGCTCACCCCGGTCGACCACCAGGTCCAACCCCTGTAGCGCGACCACCTCCACGCCCTCGGTCTTGAAGATCCGGACCAATCCGTCGCAGACGATGTGCCCACGCAGCCGGTCCTCGCCGCCGGCCCGGGCCGCCGCCCGCTCCGCGGCCCTGCGCTGGAGTACGGCGAGATCGGGCACCGCGGCGGTAGTCGTCGGACTCGCCATCAGTTTTCGTCCCCTCTCCGAGCCATCAGTTCTCCTCTCCGAGCCGGAGCACCTCGCCGAGGCGCATCCGCCGGTTGATCAGATTTTCGAGGCCGAGGGCGACGACCAGCGCCACCGCCACCAGCAGCAGTACGCCGACCATCAGCAGCGGATCCAGGTGGATCCGGGCCGGCAGGCCGCCGGTGAACCCGGACAGCCCCAGCGCCGGCCCGAGCAGCCGGGGCAGGGCCACCCCGACCAGTCCCCCGGCCAGCACCCCGACGCCGACCAGCGGCACCAGTTCGTATACGAGCAGCCCTCGGCCCTGCCGCCCGGAGAGCCCCATCGTGCGCAGCCGGGACAGCATCCGGCCCCGGCCGGGCGCCTCGGCGAGTACGGCGAAACCGACCGCCAGCAGTGCCAACGCGGTCGCCCCGGCCACCCCGGTGCCGAAGGTGAAGCTGAGCAGCCGGTTCACGCCGCTGCGCTCCAGCGCCTGCCGGTGCTGCTGCCAGGTGGTGATGCTGACCGACGTCTGCGGTCGTACCTGCTCGACCGGCTGGCCCAGTACCTTCGCCAGGTACTCCCGCTGGGCGGCGTCGACCGTCGCGATCAGTTCGGCGCTGGCGAAGTCGTCCCCGGCCACCAGGAACTGGTTGGGCCGGATCGGCTGGAACTCCGGCACCGGCATCGCCTGCCAGGGAAGTACGACGAACCGGCGGACCTCGGCCGCCAGCCCCGGGAAGCCGGACGCCACCTGGTCGACCCGGAACTCGTACCGCCGGCCCTGCACCTCGGTGACCGCACCGGCGCCGACCGCCTCGGCCACCTCCGGCGAGACCAGCGCCGGCACCGGGCCGTCGATCCGCCCCGACGCGGCCAGCCCGGCCGGCACGGTGACGTCGACACCGCTGGCCGCCAGTACCCGGGCCAGCGACGGACCGTCCACCACCAGTACCTGGGTCTGGCCGAGGTCACGCCCGCCGAGCCGGTCCGGGGTGGGTGAGCGCAGCGGCTGGCCCACCTCGACGGCCACCGGGCTGACCGCGTCCACTCCGGACAGCGCGTCGAGCCGCTCGGCGGTGGCCTGGTCGGAGTAGGAGCCGAGTATCCGGGCGTCGGCGCCGACCTCCTGGTCGGTCACCCGGTCCCGGGCCTGCGCGACCGTGCTCGTCACGACGCTGGTGAAGACCCCGGTGGCGATCGCGACGACGAGCACCGCCAGCGGCCCGACGGTCACCGGCGCACCCCTTCCGGCCCGGGCCAGGCCGACGAACGGCACCACCGTACGGGCCCGGGCGGCGATCCGGCCCACCTGGCGCAGCGGCCACGGCACCAGGCGCAGCGCCAGCAGGGCGGCGGCCACGGCCAGCAGTACTGGCACCGACACCAGGTACGGGTCGACCCTTTCCTGGCTCAGCCCGCGCCGTTGCAGCAGTACCACGCCGAGCACCGCGAGCAGCAGGACGAAGAGTTCGGCGGTCAGCCGGCGGACCGACGGGCGGTGGCGCACCAGGTCCCGTCGCCGGCCCACGAAGCTCGCCCGGCGCTGGCCGAGCGCCGCCAGCAGTGGAATGGCCAGGGTGGTGCCGACGGCGATCAGCGCGACCCCGAGCGGTTCGGCCCCGGCCGGGCGACCCGGCGCGAGCCGGCCGAGCAGCCAGCCGGCGAGTACCGCGACGGGCAGCACCGCGACGGTCTCCCGCAGCGTACGGGCACCGATCTCCAGGGCCGTCGCTCCTCTGGCCCGGAGCAGGGTGAACTCCTCCCGGCGACGCTGCACCGCCAGGCCGGCGGCCAGGGCGACCAGCCCGAGCAGGGTGGCCAGGATGCCGGCCTGCACCACGGCGAGCAGCGCCTGCACCGCGCGGAGTTGACCGTCGAACCTGGTCAGGCCGCCGTCCAGGCCGGTTGTCAGTACCAGGCCGCTGTCCAGGCCGGTCGACCTCGCCAGGCGGTCGCCCGGCGGTGTCCGCCGGGTCGCCGCGACCGCGGTCAGCACCTGCGGGATGTCGGCGGTGGTCATCCGCTCCTCGTCGACCCGGTAGCGCCACTCGAATCCGATCCCCAACACCCCTGCGGCGGTGGTGACCCCGGCCAGGTCGGTCAGCAGCGCCGCCCGGTGCGTGGTGCCCTCGGTCGGGTTCGGGCAGGCCACCTCGGCGATCCGGATCGCGTCCCAGGTCGGCGCGGTCGGATCGATCGGGTCGTACAGGCCGACGATCCGGACCCGGACGGAGCCCTTGTCGTCACCCGCGTCGCCGAGCACGACGGTGGTGCCGACCCCCAGTCCGAGGATGCCGGCGGCCTCCCGGGACAGTGCCGCCTCGACGCCGCCTCCGGACGCCGGCCAGCGCCCCTGCACGACCCGGAGCTCCCGTTCGATGCCTGCCTGGCCGCGCAGTTGCAGTTCCGGCCGGCAGCTTCCGCGCAGCGACGGCGCGTCACCGGCCACGGCCAGGTCCTTCGGGCCGATCCGGCCGGCGAACCACTGCTGGCCGACCAGTCCCGGCAGCGGCCCGGGTAGCTGCTCCCGGAGCCGGTCGAGCCACCCGGCCGCCACGGCGGCGTCCGGACCCTGGACGGCGCGCATCGAGGCCGTGAACGTCAGGTCCCGGACCTGGTACGGCAGCTCGCGTACGTCGTGCCGCATCCCGTCGTCGGCGAACTCGTTCGCCAGCCGGGGTGCACCGGTCACCAGCAGCGCCGCCACCAGCCCGAGTACGCCGAGCAGCCCCAGATAACCGGCGAAGATCCGGGCCCGGCGCAACGGCCCCGGCAGTCGGGGCCCGACCCGCCTCGTCACCGCTCCTCCACCCCGCACGGCGTGCTGTCCCTGCACCGGTCCCGCGTTCACCGGTCCTCCATGATCCGGAGCGTTCACCGATCCTCCCCGATCCGGAGCGTTCACCGGTCCTCCCCGATCCGCAGTTGGGCCGCGGCCAGCCGTTGCCGCATGGTGGCGGCGGTCAGCCCACTCAGCCCGAGCGCGAGCAGCAGCAGCAGGGCGGCGGTCCCGGCGACCGGCAGCCAGGCGACGTCCAGCAGCGGCGCCGGCACCGGCCGTTGCGCCGATGGGGTGAGGATGACCAGCGGAGCCATGGTGGCCGCCACGGCGATGCCCACCCCGAGCCCGACCAGCACGCCGATGCCGGAGAGGAACGCCTGCTCGACCAGGAGCGACCGGGCCAGCAGCCGGGGACCGGCGCCCAGGGTGTGCAGCACGGCCAGCTCGGTGACCCGGCGCCGGGCGGTGGCCCGGACGTCCACGGTGATGCCGACCGCCGCGAGCAGGATGGCGCCGAGCGCGGCGGCGAACAGGGCGGCCCGGGCGCCGACACCGTACGGGTCGTCGGCCGAGCGGCTGGCCACCTCCACCCGGTCGGCGACCTGCAGCCCGCCGAGTCCGGCCGCCGTCCGGGCCGCCTCGGCGTGCTGGTCGGGGCGGGTGGCCAGCCACCACTCCTCGGTCGCCGAGAGCACACCCAGCCGGTGGTAGAGCGCGGTACTCAGCGACGGCAGGTCGACCAGGAGCGCCGCCGACTCCGGTACGCCGGGCAGCGCGGTCACCGTACCGGTGATCCGGACGTCGACGGTTCCGCCGTTCAGCACCAGCGCCGTCTGCTCGCCGACCCCGAGTCGCAGCGCCGCCAACGCCTCCGGGGTGGCCACCACGGGCACCTGCCCCGGGTCGGGCGCGACGGTCACGGCGAAGGAGACCAGCGAGTTGAGTCCCGCCCAGCCGCCGAACCGGGAGGCCTGGTACTGGGCGGTCAGCCCGGCTGGTCCCGCCGTCGCGGGTCCGGTACTGCCGGAGCGGTGTACCGCCTGCCACTGTCGGCCGTCGGTGAGCGGTACGCCGGTCCCGGCTCCGCCGGCCGGGACGGCACGCAGGTCGGTGAGTTGCCAGTCGACGAGGTACCCGGGAGGTCCGAGGGTGTCCACGACGAAGCCGGCCAGTTTCGGCGGCGTGTCGCCGCCCGCCGGCAGAGGCACGCTGAACCGCAGCGGGGTGTCGTCGTAACTCGCGCCGAGCGGGATCCGCAGGTGCCCGCCGTGCGGCTCGGTGAGGATCGCCGAGGTGCGGACCGGGACGCGGGCCGAACCGCCGGTGCCGGTGGTGGTGATCCGGCCGGTCAGCGCGGTGGTGCCCGGCGGAAGCGGCACGACCGGGGCGGTCACCCGGGCGTCGGCCATCCGGGCGAAGAGTCCGGCGGTGCCGCCGTCCACCTGGTCGTCCCGGACCCGGACGACCCGTTCGGCGCTGGCGACGTCCAGCGCGACCATCCCGGCCGGTACGGCGTCGCCGCCGAGCCGGGGGTTGTCCCGCCAGGCCGGCAGGATCTGTTCGGTGCCGGGCAGCTCGGCGAGCTGCCCGGCACGGGCCGGTGGCGCGACCCCGCTGGACTCGACGAGCCGCAGGTCGGCGCCGACCAGGTGGTCGGCCTGGTCGGTCAGGGACCGTTCCGAGGTGGCGGCCAGGCACCAGGCGAGGGTGCCGACCGCCACCGCCAGGGCGAGCAGCAGCACCGGGCCGGCGTGCGGCCGCCGACCGGCCTGCCACATCCCGAGCATGGTGCCGGTCCAGGACCCGCGGTCGACCCATCGCTGCGCGAGGTTGGCCATCGGTGGCAGGCCGCGCAGCGCGAGTACCGCGCCGGCCAGCACCCCGATCGTGGGGGTCGCGGCCAGCAGCGGGTCGATCCCGAGGGTGCCGTCCGGGCGGGCGCCGGCCAGCGGCGAGGAGTACTGCCGCAGTTGCAGCCAGCCGAGCACCGCCAGGGCGATCAGCGCGACGTCCAGCCCGGCCCGCTGCGCGATCGTCCGCCGGCTCGGCCGGGAGCGGCTGGCCATCTCGCCGACGTAGCTGCCGGCGCGGCGCAGCGCCGGGCCGAGCATCGCCAGCGCGCAGCCGAGCGCGGCCAGCCCGGCGATCAGCCAGGCCCGGGTGTCGAGCCGGGGACTCAGCCGCAGCGCGGCGGCGGCCAGCATCGGGGTACGGTCGGCCAGCCGGACCAGCTCGGTGGCGAGTACCGGCGAGATCACCGCGGCCGGCAGGACGACCAGTAACGCCTCCCGGGCGGCGAGTCCGGCCAACTGCCCCCGCCCGGCACCCCGGGCCCGGAGCAGTGCCGCCTCGCCCCGGCGCTGCTCGGTGAGGAGGAGTGCGACCAGCAGCAGCGCGTACCCGCCGAGGACCACCACCAGCAGCATCGGGGTGACCAGGGCCGACCGGCCGACCAGTCCGGCCCGCTCCAGCCGCTGCGCGAGCTGGTCGAGCTGCGTGGTGACCAGTCCCGAACTGCCGAGCCCGGTTTCCGCGGGCAGGTTGGCGGCGGTCTGCACGGCGGCCTCGCCGAGCCGGCCCAGCGAGTGCGTGGTGGCCCCGGCCAGGTCGGGCTCGACCAGCCAGCCGGCGGAGGCGTTGGCGATGAAGTGGTCGAGGAAGTCGGCCCGGTCGACGACCAGCGGCCCGTAGGTGGCGGACCCCGCCGCGACCCCGTCCGTGACCTCGGGCACGAGCCGCCAGTACGGGTCCCGGACGTCGTGGGGCTGCCAGACGCCGGTGACGGTCACCTCGGTGACCCGGTCGGTGACCCGGTCGGTGATCGGGATCCGGTCGCCGACCCGGGCTCCGAGGATCTTCGCGACCGGCTCGGCGAGCGCGGTCTGTACCGGTTGCCGGCCGGGGCTGGGCCAGGCGCCCTCGGTCAGCCGGGCGTGCCCGGGGAGGTCGTCGAGGAAGACGACCCGGGCGAAGACCAGGCCCTTGGCGTCCGGCACGGCGTTGCCGGTAGGGCCGGCGAACTGCCGCCCGGCGGCGTAACCCGCTCCGGCGATCTCGGCCGGTACTCCGGCGACACCGTCGGCGAACCGGGCCCGTACCGCCTCGTCCCGTTCGGCGAGGCTCGCCGGGCTGCTGCCGGCGGTGCCACGTACCAGGATCGACCGCTCCTCCGGGGTGGCCGACGCGACCGCGCGCTCGGTACCGGAGTCGATCACCTCCCGGCTGTAGCCGGCGAGGGCGGTGAGCATGGCGGTGGCGATCAGGGTCGCTCCGGTCGCCGCGAGGAGCAGACTCTTCGCCGTCCTGGCACGCCGAAACACCAGCCTCATCGTTCTGCTTCTCCCATGGGCGAGGCGGGCGGCGTGACTCGTCGCCCCTCATGGCAGCGAAGCGCCCGAGGACGAGTGAAAGGTTGGCTATGAAGGCGGTGATTTGGCCGACAGGCGACTTTGTGATCCGATCATGACGGAACTGAGATCGAGTCGTTGTGCCCCGCTACTTGTCCGGACGGTACGCACAACCGTGGCGACGGCTCTCCGGATCCGTCGTACCCGGCGAGCCGCCGCCACGGCCTCGGTGCGCTCGGCGCCCCCGGCGCCGCCGTTCAGGCGTGCGGGGGAAGGCCACCGTCCCCGTCCACCACCTCGTCCGGCTTTCCGTCCTCGTCGGTGTCCACCATGGTGATGTCCACCTTGCCGTCGCCGTCGGTGTCGAACTGGAAGAGGTCGGCCTTGCCGTCGCCGTCGGTGTCCACCACCCAGACGTCGGTCTTGCCGTCCTGGTTGGCGTCCGCCCGGAGCAGTTCGATCCGTTCGTCACCGCGGGTGTCGACGGTCTCCTGCGACTCGCTCATCTGTTGCCCTTCCGTCAGCTTGAAGTTCTGGCCACGCCGGAACCCTCGATCCGCGTGCCGCCCGGACACCCACGAGAACTCCCCGACACGACTACCGCACTCTGTCACCTCGCACTACCCCGGCGGGGCCCGGACCATGCCGGCAGGGCACGCCTCCGCCGTGCCGCGCGATCAGTTCGCGACGTACGGGTTGGTCTGCCGGTCCTGGTAGTTGACCTGGTCCACGATGCCGTCGTGGTCGGTGTCCAGCATCAGCCGGTCGGCCTGGCCGTCCTCGTCGGAGTCGATCCGGATCTCGTCCGGCCGCCCGTCGAAGTCGCTGTCGGTCATCCAGGTGTCCGGTCGGCCGTCGAAGTCGGCGTCCGCGACCACCCGGTCGACCACGCCGTCCCGGTTCGTGTCGGTGACCACCGAGTCGATCCGACCGTCCCCGTTGTTGTCCTCCAGCACCTGGTCGACCCGGCCGTCCAGGTCGGAGTCCCGCTCGACGGTGTCCAGCCGACCGTCCCAGTCGGTGTCCTGGTAGCGGACGTCGGCCACCCGGTCGCCGTTCACGTCGAACTCGAGCAACTCCGCGTAGCCGTCGCCGTCGAGGTCGGTGGCGACCGCGGTGACGCCGTTCGCGTAGTGCGTCACGACGGACGTGACCGGCGAAGACTCGTCGCCGACCGCCAGCGCGAGTGGGTCCGACGAGAGCGGGTCCGAGGTGAGGTCCACCGCCGGCCCGAAGCCCTGGTCGTCCTCGCCGGGCAGTTCGTGCTCCGGAAGGGTGTCGTCCAGCATGCTGGGGTCACCGTCGTAGCTCATGTCGTACCTCCCCGGTCTGCCCTGTGTCCGGCGGGACCGCCGGACACAGGGGTAACGCTAGGCCGAGGAGTCTTCCGGCGACTCCCGGAAGTGTGCCACTCCGGTGGCGGTGTACCGGCGCGGTACGGCGACCCCGCCGCCGCGCCCACCGGCGGCTACTGCTGTGGCTGGATGTTCACCCCGGCGGCGGCGAGCGCCTCGATGACCCTCGCCGACTCGCCGTACCCGATCACCAGGATGGCGTCGGCGCCGAACTGTTTGATCTCCTGGGCGCCTTTGCTGAAATCCACCGGCGGCGCGTCCGGCCCGGGCTTCACCTCGTAGTTGAACAGCCGCACCTGGCCCGAGCCGTGCCCGGCCCGCTCCAGCTCGGCCTTCACGTTGCCCTGCAGGCCCTCACCGTAGGAGTCCTGCCGGGCGACCAGGGCGATCCGGTTCGGCCCGTCCCGCAGGATCACGTCGGCGAGCGCCCGGCCCTGCAGGATGTCCGACGGGGCGGTACGGAAGTAGAGCCCCTTGTCGTCCACGGTGCTCAGCCCGGCGTCGGTGTTGCTCGGCGAGAACAGCACCAGCCCGGCGGCGACGACGTCCGGCAGCACCGCCCGGGAGATGCCCGAGCCACCCGCCCCGATGATGACGTGCACCCCGGCCTCGACGTGCTTCGCCACCGTCGCCTTCGCGACCTTCGGGTCGGTGCCGTCGTCACCGTCGACCCAGACCACCGGCTTGCCGAGTACCCCGTCGGCGGCGTTGATCTCGTCGACCGCCAGCGCCGCGGCCGCCGCCATCGGCGGGTAGGCCAGCGCCAGGTCACCGGTGCGCGGCAGCAGGCCACCGAGCTTCAGCGGCGCGCCGCTGCGCTCCTCGACGGCCTTCGTCTGCTTCTTGCCGGCCGGCGGCTTCTTGACGCTGGCCTTGGACTCGTCACCGGCGCCCAGGAACTCGGTCTTGCCGTTGTCCAGCTGGTCGTCACTGCCGAAGTGCAGGGTGGCGTAGGTGGCGGTGGAGGGCTCGCCGATGTCGGTGAAGCCGCCCCGGCTCAGCGAGACGCCCCGGTAGGCGACGTCGGTGCCGTCCCGGGCGAGCCCCAGGCAGGCCTCGATCGAGTCGCAGCGCTCCCCGCCGGTGGTGACCCCGACGATCTGCTCGGCGATCCGGGCCGGCTCGGTCGAGCCGGCGAGCTGCGCCGCGATCGCGCTGATCGCGACGGCGTCGTACGACTCGGCGGCGTAGAGGAAGTCGGAGAGCTTGGGATCCTTCTTGAGCAGCCGGTTCTTGAAATCCTCGGAGAGCGGGGTGAGTGGCGTGGTTCCCTTCATGCCCTTGAGTAGGCCGGTCTGCTGGTCGAACTCCGCTTTGAAGGAGTTCTGCATGTTGCCGTCCGTGCCGTACAGGCGTACCTGACTGGGCCGGGTCGGCTCGGCCCGCCCGGACTCGCCGTCGCCATCCGAACCGCAGCCGCCAGCCAACAGCAGCGCCGCACAGGCCGCGGCGGACAGAGCGGCGCGGCGGGTGCCGCGGAATACGAGCATGGGGTCGTCCTTCCTCCCCGGAGATCCGTTGCGCAGATTAGCGCGCCTGCTTCCGGCGCGCGTCCGCGGTCGACCGGGAACTGCCGGCCGAAGGGCTCTATCATCCTGGATAGGTGGCGTTCATGCCGTTTGTCGGACGCTGCTTGACCTGGCGGCATACCCTTCCGCACGTGACGGACGTTCCGCAGGAGACGCTGGATGACGCCACCGCGGTGTTGAATTCCGCGCTGGCCGGGGACAGCGACGGCGTGGTCGGCACGTTCGACGCGGTGGTCGACCGGTCCGGCGTCGCCGGGGCGTACGAGGTGGCCTGGTGCCTCGCCGCCACGATGGTCGGCGACGGTGTGCCCCTGGGCGCCTGGACCCTCGACTTTCCCGGGATCGAAGAGGCGGGTTACGACGCGCGCTGGGTCGCCCGGTTCGTCAGCGCGTACGCGAACGCCGACGGTGACACGGGTGCGGCGCTCTTCGGCGCCGCACTCGCCGACGGGCAGTTGCCGGAATGCCTGCTCACCCTCGCCGGCTCCGCCATCGCGACGCTGCGGCACCGCGCCGGATAACTCTCTCATCGACGTCCATCTTTGCATGTTCCTCGTGCCGGCTGTCCCGGGGGCACCCGCCGGGGCGGTGTGATAGCTCTGGTGCATGTCCGACGCGATGCTCAGCAAGGTCCGCAAACTGCTGGCCAAGGCGGAGGATCCGGCCTGCACGCCGGCCGAGGCCGAGGCGTTCACCGCCAAGGCGACCGAGCTGATCGCGCGGTACGGGGTCGACCGCGCCCTCCTCGCCGCCCGCGACCCGGGCACCGATCCGGTCGGTGACCGGATCGTCGACATCCCCGCCCCGTACGCCCTGGACAAGGCGGGCCTGCTGGCCGGGGTCGCCGACGCGTTGCGGTGCCGGTCGGTACGCCGACGCGGCGGAAGCGGCTTCGTCATGCACCTGTTCGGCTTCGCCAGCGACCTGGAACGGGTGGAGGTGCTCTTCACCTCGCTGCTGGTCCAGGCCGCGCACGGCATCTCGGTCGCGCCGGTGCCTGCGGGCGACCATCCGGCCGCGTTCCGCCGGTCCTGGCTGGCCGGATTCGCCGCGGCGGTCGCCGGGCGACTGCGCCGGGCCGAGGCGGCGGCGTCCGCGACGGCTCCGCCCGGTGCCCCCTCGATGGCCCTGGTCCTCGCCGACCGGTCGGACCGGGTCGACCGGCGCCTCGCCGAGGCCTACCCACGACTGCGTACGGCCGCACCCCGCCGGCTGCTCGGCGGGGGCCTGGAGCAGGGCGCGGCGGCGGGCCGGCGAGCGGATCTCGGCGGCACCGAACTGCGCCCCGGCCGGTCCACCCCGCTGTCCCCGGCGTGACCGACCGGATGCCGGCCGACCCCGCCTGACCGACCGGATGCCGGCCGGTCGGGCTGCCCGGAGCTCAGCCCCGGCGGTTGGCGTTCTCGACGGCGGTCGCGTAGCGGGAGAGCAGTTCGTGCCAGCCGGCGGTGAGGGCGTCGCGGTAGCCCTCGGCGGCCTCGCCGTGCCGGTCGAAGTCCCGGTGCTCCACCTCTACCAGCGTGGACCCGTCGGCCTGCGGCGCGAACCGCACCTCCACCGCACTCGCCCGGTCCGGGTCCGGCACCGGGGCCCGGTCCGGGCCGATCTGCCAGTTGAAGACCAGGCGCCGGGGCGGCTGCCAGTCCAGTACCCGGCCCCAGTCGGCACGGAACCCGTGCGGGCCGATCTCGTAGAGCATCCCGCCGCTACCAGGCTCGATGCCGAGCTTGGCGAGCTTCTGCGGGCCGGACCAGGTGTATTCCTTGACCCACCAGTCGCCGAGCCCCTCCGTGAAAACAGCGAAGGCCCGGTCCGCCGGGCCCGGGACACGGAAACTGCTGCGCACGGAGTAGGCGCCGGTGTCCTGCTGGATGTCGGAGGCGTTCGTAGTCTCCTGTCCCATACGCCGGGACCATACCGGCTGCTGGTGAGCTGTGCATCTTCTGCATCGGCGGACGGTCGATCCCTGCGCCGAGCGGTAGATCATCAATGGCGGTCGAGCCGACCCGGGTGGCGCCCGGCCAGGCTCGGGCCGGCCGGACGCCAGGTGGTCAGTGGTTACTCACAGCCGACGCCGTCGCCGTCGCGGTCGAGATGGCGGCCGTACCCGGGGTCACCGCGCCGGATCGGGGCGGCTCCGGCGGCCCGGACAGCGGAGCAGTTCTTGTAGTAGACCGACGACCCACCGCCGTGGTCTCCACCGGTGCCGGGTGCCGGACCCTCGGCCGATTCGCAGGCCCGGCCGTCACGGTCCCGGTCCAGCCCCGCGCGGTAGCCGGGCTGGCCCTTGCGCAGCGGCGCCTTCCCGGCGGCCCGGACGGCGGAACAGTTCTTGTAGTAGACCGGCTTCGGCGGGACCCTGCTGGTGGGCTTGGGCGGAGCCTTGCTGGTGGGCATCGGCGAGGTCGACGGCGCGGCGGTGGCGGCTGGCGGGGTCGGCTCGGGTGCGCTGGTCACAACCGCCAGCGGTGGCGTGGTCGGTTGACTGGTGGCCTGGGCCGCCGCCGGCTCCCGACCGGCGTCACCGTCGTCGGGGGAGAGCGCGGAGATGACCGAGGTTCCGCAACAGGCGAGCACGACGAAGCCGAGCGCGGCGACACCGAGCTGCTGCGCGCCGGTGAGCTTGCGGCGTTGTCGCCCCGGCCGGGGCGGTCGTGCTGGGTGCCCCGGCTGGTGACCGGGAACGGTAGATGGCGGTTGCCGGTTCCAGGGGTCCTGCGGTGGTGGATACGACATCGTCGCAGTGTTGCGCCGCGCCTACCCTCCGGATAGCGCTTGATCGGGTCTGACCGGCGGCTGACCGTCCGTCGATGCGTGCGGCATCGGCCGCCTCCGTTGGCCGTCCGTCCGGCGGCGGGATCGTCCTGCCGCCGTCGGCGTTCCGGCCGGCTCCCATGGCTCGCCCGCGGTCCAACCGAGGGCGGCGGGCAGGCTGAGTGTGGACCGGACGTACCGACGGTGGTTGCCTCCGTTCGGCCCACCCGGCGCCTACGCGTAGGACGCCTCAATCCAGTGGCACCCGCCGCAGCGACGTGCGCGAGGCAACATGGATGAACGGCCCCGGCTGGTCGAGGAGGTCGAGAATCCGCCGCCACTGACACATGACGATCTCAAGCTGGTCAAACACGCCATGCGCATGCTCGGTCGCCAACGCGACCATTCGCGCCCGATGCTCTCGCACCTCGGCAAGCTCACTCGGGTGGGACTGAATCTGACCGTCGCGGGTCAGGATCAGCCAGCCACGGGACGACACCGGGCCGATCCACTCTCGATCCTTGGCACCCGGATCCTTGATCGGGCACGGCGGCCGGACCCGCCGTTTGACCTTCGCTCCCGCTGGGATATGGACGAACTACGCAAACAGCTCGGAATCCGCAAGGAAGGCGACCACATGCCCGAGCAGGCCACGAAGCCCGAGCCTCGGCCCGTCGTCGCCGCGATCGTGACTAGTAACCTCGGGGTGCTGGTTGGACGGCGTAATGACGGCAAGCCGCCCTGGACGTTCATCGCGGGAGAGATCGAGCCCGGCGAGTCTGCCGCCGACGCGGTGGTCCGGGAGGTTAAGGAGGAAACCGGTCTATTGGTTCGGGCTGCCGAACGAGAGATCGGGCGTCGGGTTCACCCGAAGACCGGACGGACAATGATCTACCTCGCCTGCTCGCCGGTCAACAAGACGGACATCCTCGTGGGCAATGAGGAAGAGCTAGCCGAAGTCCGCTGGGTCGGCCTCCAGGAGGCTGAAGAACTGCTACCCGGACTGTATGAGCCGGTATTGCTCCACCTGGCACATGAGCTTGGGTCTACTCAGTAGCCCGGACAAGTAGTCCGGGAGGGCCGGCGGCCCGGCATGTCGGGCTCCGCTTGATGTGTTGCGGATCGCTGTCACTTGATTCGTGACACGGCCGGCTAGACGATCTTGGTTTCCTTGTTTCAGACTACTGTTGTTCAGTCCCAGAAGTTGAACAGCAGCTCGCCGACTGTGGTCGGCTTCCAGTAGCCGATCTGGTCGTGCTCGGCGGAGTCGAGGGCGCTCAGGTCGATCTGTGTCAGAGGGGTCTGTAGCTGGTCGATGGTGAGGGCCTGGGCGTCGGTCAGGTTGGTGAGGGCGACGGCGAGGTCTGGGTGGTCGACGAACGTCACCATGACGTCGCCGCCGACGCGGGGGCGGGCGAAGGCGATGAACGGCAGGGTGGTGTGCCGTAGCACCGCGATGTGGTGCTGGGCGTCGGCGATATCGACCGTGTGGAAGTTCGGCGTGACGCCGGCAGGAGTGACGCCGGTGACGGCGGCGTCGATGGCGCGGGCGGCGTGGTGACAGACGGCGGTGAAGGTCCTGAGATCCGCTTGGGTGCCGGGCGGCGGGTTGAAGCAGGTGGCTCCGGGTGGCAGCTTCATGGTCGGGGCGGTGGTGTCGGCGTCTTCGACGGTGAGCGTTTGACCGGCGTGGCCGATGCCGTGGTGGATGCGTTGGCCGGCGATGACGAGGACGCCGCGGCTGCTGACGCGGCGCTCGACCCGTAGTGGCGCTGGGGATGGTTGCGGTGGTGGCCCGGCGGGGCGGGTGTCGCGGATGCGGGCCTGCTCGGTCGGGGTGGGTGGCTGGCGCGGAGGACGGGGAAGCCCGGGGCCGCCGCAGACGGACGAGTATGGCAGTGGTGGGATCCAGCCCCGACTCGTCGCCGACCACCCACGAGCGTCAAGGTTCGGTGGACGTAGCGGGTAGACGGTGTACGGGACGGCAGAGTGCCAGCCGGCGAGGTCAGGCCCGGCAGAATACTTCTGTACAAGCCCATTGCACGATCATAGGTGCGATCGCGAGCGGTTAAGCGGTGGTAGCTAGGGTCAAGCGCCAGCTTCGGCACGTAGCTCTCAACAGCAAGACGCCGACCGGCGTTTCCGCTGGTCGGCGTCGCTGTAGCCCGGCGAAAGGCTATGTGGCCAGGGGCGGGGTCGAACCGCCGACCTTCCGATTTTCAGTCGGACGCTCGTACCAACTGAGCTACCTGGCCCGGGTTGCTCGGCTCATGTTACCCGGACGGCGGCAGCGCTGCCGACCTGGGTAACCTGCTCCGAAACGCAGAACGCCGCGCGTTGCAGACGCGCGGCGAGCGGCGCTGGCGGTCCTGACGGGACTTGAACCCGCGACCTCCGCCTTGACAGGGCGGCGAGCACTCCAACTGCTCCACAGGACCTTGCTCTTGCTGCTGCTGCCCGGTCGCGAGACCGGTCGTGCCCCCAACGGGATTCGAACCCGTGCTACCGCCTTGAAAGGGCGGCGTCCTGGGCCGCTAGACGATGAGGGCGGCCCCGCCATCATTGCACATGACAACTTCAGCGGCTGTGCTCCCATCCGGCCCCGCCGGAGGCTCCGAAAGCATACGTGATGGCCAGCCGCCCGACCAAACCGGTATCGCCGAGCGGACAAACTACCCTAAACCATCTTACCGGAGCCTGGTTATTCCGTACTTCCGCTTCAGCGAGCTGATCACCGTCGGGCAGGCCCCGAGGGTGCGACTTCGGTCACCGCCACCGTCGTGCAGCAGCACGATCGAACCGGGTCGGGCCTGCTTGGCGACCCGCCGGCTGATCTCCGGGGTGCTGGTGTCGTCCCAGTCGGCCGGGTCGACGTCCCAGTGCAGCGGCTTCATGCCGAGAGACTTGGCGACCGCGACGACCGCCGGGGTCCACTTACCGCCGGGCTGCCGGTAGTAGCGCACGCTGGCCCCGGGTACCGCCTGCTGGATCGCCTGGTCGGTCCGGCTCAGGTCGGCCCGGATCTGGGCCGCCTTCCGGGTACCGAGCTTGAGATCGTGCGACCAACTGTGGTTGCAGAGCGTGTGGCCCTCGCGGACGATCCGGCGTACCAGCGACGGATACTTGCGGACCTTCACCCCCACCACGCAGAAGGTGGCCCGGACCTCGGCCTCGCGGAGCTGGTCGAGCAGCTTCGGCGTCCACTGTGGATGCGGTCCGTCGTCGAAGGTCAGCGCCACCGCGCGGGTCCCGGTCAGCCGCTGGGTGTTCAGCGGGCCGACGGTGCCCCGGGGAGCCGGCTTCCGGCTCGGCTTGGCCTTCGGCGTCGGCGTCGGGCTCGGCGTCGGGGTGGGTGCGGCTGTCTCGGTCACCACGGGAATCGGCGGATAGGGCAGCGGTGACCTGGCCGACTGGGGCTTCTCGTTCGCGCACGCGGCGGAGAGCAGCACCAACAGGACGAGGCCGGCGGCGAGCGCCGTACGTCGGGTCATCAGGCGGCTCCCGAGGGGGTTTCGGGTTACGGCTGCCCCACGTTAGCCCAGTCGGTTCGGAAGCGATGTCTCGAATGCTCGGTAGTCGGGTCAGCGCCCGGAAGATCCGGGTACGTCCCGCAGCGTGGTCAGCGCCTCGGCGAGCGTCGCCGGGGTGCGTACCCCGGACGGCAGCCGGTCCGGCCAGCCCGGACCCGCGGCGACCAGCAGCGGCGGCGGCCACTGGACGCCCCGTACCGCGGCCAGCTGGGCCGGGTCGCCGGTCGCCGGCTGGTGCGACCAGATCACCACCGCCCGCGGGGCGGTCCGGGCCACCGCGTCGACCAGGGCCCTGACCGGCACCCGGGCGCCGAACAGCCGGCAGTGCACGCCGACCTCGGCGAGCGCGGCGGCGAGCGCCTCCAGCGGCAGGCTGTGCTGCTCCTCGTCGGCACAGGCGAGCAGGATCCGGGGTGGCGAACCGCCGACCGGCGGTCGGGGCACCGCCGCGAGCGCCTCCGACACGCACCGGGACAGCAGATGCTCCACCTCGATGAACGCCGCGCTGGCGGCGTGCCGCTCGCCGATGCCGACCAGTACCGGCCGGAGCATCCGCTCCCAGGTGGCGACCACCCCGTGGGCGTCGATCGCCGCCCCGATGCCGGCGCGCATGGCCAGCGGATCGAGCCGCATCGCCGCCCGGGCCAGGCCCCGGGCCTCCGGCCCGGCCCGGCCGACCGCGATCACCGTGCCGCCGCCGGCCCGCGCCGCCACCGCTCCGTCCCGGTCCGGCCCCTGTCCGGGTACGGTGCCCCGGCGTGCCCAGTGTGCCGCCTCGGCCGGGGCGATTCCCTCGGCGGTCAGCCGGCGCATCACGTCCAGCCGGTCGAGGTCCTCGACGCTGTACCGCCGGTGCCGACCCGGCACGTGCCGGCTCGGACCGAGCCCGTACCGCTGGTGCCAGCTCCGCAGGGTCGTGACGGCGATGCCGAGCCGCCGCGCGGCGGCCCCGGCGCTCAGCCCGTCACCGACCACCCGACCGCTCCGCCGGGTTCTCCTCCTGATCCGCCGGCTTGCCCTCCTGGCCGGTAGCGGCCGGGGACTGCCCCCACCGGCCGCCGTTGCCCGACCGGCGCCGTGATCCGGACGGCGCTGCCGGCGTGTGCGGTGCCGACGCCGCAGGCGCACCGGCGGGCGCCGACCGTGCCGGTCCGGTCAGCCAACTGAGCACCCCACCCAGCCACGGCGCGTACGCCTCCGGGTCGGCGTCGAGCCCGGCCCGCAGCTCGTCGGGGTGCACCCACCGCAGGTCGGCCACCTCGTCCGGGTCCGGCAGCACTGCCTGGCCAGCGTCGAAGTCGCCCCGGAGCACGTGGTCGTACTCGTACTCCACCCGGCCGGTGCCGGGGTCCTCGGCCCGGTAGAGATAGACCCCGACCTCGGTCAGCGGTACCGCCTCGATGCCGAGTTCCTCGTGCAGCCGCCGACCGGCGGCGCTGGCGGGCGACTGGCCGGGCTCGGGATGCCCGCAGCAGGTGTTGGCCCAGCGCAGCGGAAACCTGGTCTTGGCGGCGGCCCGCCGCTGCAGCAGGATCCGCCCGGCCGGGTCGACCAGCAGGACCGAGAAGGCCCGGTGCAGCTGGCCGGGCGGCCGGTGCGCCTCGTCGACGGTACGGGCACCGAGCGGGACGCCGGCATCGTCGACCAGCTCCACCAGGTGCCGCTCCCGGTCGGTCGGACGGTCCGGCGTGTCGCGGTCGGCTGTCATCGGCCACCTCCAGTCACCCGGGCGGCGGCGAGCTTCCCGGAGATCATCACCATAGGCACGCCCACCCCGGGTTGCGTGCCGGAACCCACGAACACGACGTTGGACAGGCCGCGGTGCAGGTTGCCGGGGCGGAACGGACCGGTCTGCCACAGGTTGTGCGCGGCCGCGAACGGCGTACCGGCGGCCATCCCCGCGTCGGCCCAGTCGGCCGGGGTGACCACCCGGAGTACCTCGACGCTGTCGGCCAGCCCGACGTAACCCCGGCGTTCCAGGGTGGCCAGCAGGTCGTCCGCGTATCGCCGGGGCAGGTCGCCGCGCCAGTCCAGGCCGGCGCCACGGTCGAGGTTCGGCACCGGGGCGAGCACGTAGTAGCCGTGCCGGCCGGCCGGCGCCACCGACGGATCAGTCCGGCTCGGGTTGGTGACCAGCAGCGACGGGTCGGACATCAGCTCGCCGCGCCGGATCACCTCGTCGAAGGTGCGCCGCCAGGCCCGGCCGAAGTGGATGTTGTGGTGGGCGATGTCCCGGTAGCCCTGCCGGGCACCGACGTGCAGTACGACGCAGGACGGGGAGTAGCGCAGCCGGCGCGGCGGAGCCCCGTCGGGGAGCAGGTCACGGTACGCCACAGGAAGGTCCGGGTTCAGCACCACCACGTCGGCGGGGACGAAGGAGCCGTCGGCGGTGCGTACTCCGGTGGCCCGGCCGCCGGCGGTCTCGACCCGGCTGACCGTGCTGCCGTACCGGATCCGTACCCCGTGCTTCTCGGCGGCACCGGCCAGTGCCCGGGAGACCGCGTGGATGCCGCCGCGCGGGAAGTAGACCCCGGCGACCGAGTCGAGGTAGGAGATCACCGTGTAGATGGCGAGCGCGTCGTGCGGGGCGAGGCCGGCGTACATGGCCTGGAAGGAGAAGATCCGGCGGGTACGGGGGTCGGCGAAGAACTGGTCGACCTTGGTCTGCAGCCGCCGGAAGGCACCGGCGGCGACCAGCCGGACCAGGTTGGCCGTGAGCAGGTC
Organism: Plantactinospora sp. B6F1; assembly: GCF_040120695.1. Lineage (NCBI taxonomy): Bacteria > Bacillati > Actinomycetota > Actinomycetes > Micromonosporales > Micromonosporaceae > Plantactinospora > Plantactinospora sp. B6F1. Next base: position 482,636 of record NZ_JBEEAC010000002.1, read on the forward strand.
GGTCGGGCGGTCCAGGTTGCGGTCGATGAAGTCGGCGCGTTCGAGCTGCCAGAGCCGGCGGGCGTAGTCGACGAACCGCAGGTAGCCGTCGGCCTCGCGCGGGCCGCAGACCCGGGCGACCTCCCCGGCCATCCGCGCGGTGTCGGTGACGACGTCCAGGGTGGATCCGTCCGGGTAGTGCGCCCGGTACGCGGGGTGGAGCGGGACGAGGTCGAGCCAGTCGTCCAGTTCCTCGCCGACCGCCCCGAGCGCCTCCGCGATCAGGTCGGGCATGGTGAGCACGGTCGGCCCGGTGTCGAACTCGTACCCGTCGAGGGTGAGCCGGCCGGCCCGCCCACCCGGCAGGGACTCCCGCTCCAGCACCGTGACCTGGCGCCCGGCGCCGGCCAGGTGCAGGGCGCAGGCGAGGCCACCCAGGCCGGCGCCGACCACCACCACCCGGTCGGTTCGGCCATCCACGGTACGCACCCGATCACCTCCTGAACCGACCATCATCCTGTGTCCACGCTCGCCGAAGGTGGCTTTCCGCTCGATTTGGCACCTGAAAGATCCCTTGTTGACACCTGGGCAATCCGCGAACCGCGCGCGAGAGAGTCGGTCGAGCGTACCCTGGAGCCGACAAGTTGCGTTGATTGATGCGTCGGTTAACCCTGGAGGGTCGGGTGGAGACCAGTCTCGGCCAGTCCTACGAACGCTGTCGTGAGCTGCACAGACGGCATGGTCGGACCTACTATCTCGCGACCCGGCTGCTGCCCGCCTGGAAACGGCGTCACGTGCACGCGCTCTACGGCTTTACCCGGTACGCCGACGAGATTGTGGACCGGACCGAAGAACTTTCGGCCCCGGTCCGGTCCGCCCGGCTCGCCGACTGGTCCGAGCGGTTCCTGGCCGGGCTGGCCGGCGAGCCGGTGACCGACCCGCTGCTGCCGGCGGTGTTGCACACCATCGCCGTCTTCGATCTCGACCGGGCCGACTTCGCGGCGTTCCTGCGCAGCATGGCGATGGACCTGACGGTCACCGGTTACCCCCGTTACGACGACCTGCTCGACTACATGGCGGGCTCGGCGGCGGCGATCGGCACCATGATGCTGCCGATCCTGGGCAGCACCGACCCGGTCGCCGCCCGCGAGCCGGCCCGGCAGCTCGGCTTCGCCTTCCAGCTCACCAACTTCGTCCGGGACGTCGCCGAGGACCTCGACCGGGGCCGGATCTACCTGCCGGCCGAGGACCTGGCGAGGTTCGGGGTCAGCCCGGCCGACCTGGTCACCGCGGCGCGGGAGCGGCGGGCCACGCCGCCGATCCGGCAACTGATCGAGTACGAGGTGGGCCGGGCCCGGGCGCACTACGTCGCCGCGGCCCCCGGGGTGCCGCTGCTCGCTCCCGCCTCGCAGTCCTGCATCCGCACCGCCTACCTGCTGTACGGCGGCATCCTCGACGAGGTGGTCGCCGCCGGGTACGACGTCTTCGCCGGCCGGGCCGTCGTGCCGGGCCGTCGTCGACTGGCGGTCGCCGCCCGGGCCCTGCTGACCCCGGCCGGCAGCCCGGTGGTCGCGCCCGGCGCGCCGCTGCGGGCCGGGCGGGGGATCGCGGAGCCGGTGGCTATCCCTTGATGCTGCCGGTGGTCAGGCCGGACATGATGTTTCGCTGGAAGATCAGGAAGATCACCACGGTCGGGATCGCGGCGATCACCGACGCGGCGATCACGACGTTCATCGGCGTACCGCCGGAGAAGGCGTAGATGCCGACGCTGACCGTGCGGGTCTCCGGCGACGGCATCACCAGCTTCGGCCAGAGGAAGTCCTTCCAGACCGCCGTGACGGCGAAGATGGAGACCACCCCGAGGATGGGGCGTGACATCGGCAGGATGATCGACCAGAGCGTGCGCAGCGGTGTCGCCCCGTCCATCTGGGCGGCCGCCATCAGATCCTCCGGGATCGAGTCGAAGAACCGCTTCAGCAGGAAGATGTTGAAGGCGTTCGCGACCAGGGGCAGCCAGATCGCGAACGGCGAGTCGAGCAGGTTGACGTGCAGGATCGGCAGGTCGATCACGGTCACGTACTGCGGCACGATCAGGACCATCGCCGGGATCATCAGCGTCGCCAGCATCAGACCGAGAATCGCGTTGCCGAAGACCGGCCGCAGCTTCGACAGCGAGTACGCCGCCGCGGTGTCCAGGACGAGCTGGAACAGCAGCGCCCCGATCGCGTAGTAGAACGTGTTGAAGAGCAACTTCGCCAGGTCCAGGTGGTGCCACGCGTCGACGTAGTTGCGCAGCCGCGGATCCTGCGGAAAGAGCGTCGGCGGGGTCTGCGCGATCTCCTGGCCGGACTTGAGCGCGCCGGTCACCATCCAGTAGAGCGGACCGAGAAAGACCAGGGTGAACACCACGACGACGGCGGTGAGCAGCGCCCAGTAGAGGACCCTGCCGGGTCCCCGGCGAAGCTGGGCGGCGGAGATGAGGGTCCGGGTGCCGGAGTCCTGTGCCATGTCCCCGCCCGTCCTAGTCCTGTTTCGCGGTCAGCCGCGCGTAGCCGGCGGAGAAGCCGGCCAGCGCCATGAGCATGATCACACCGAGCGCCGCCGCACCGTTGAGGTCGTTCTGGAAGAACCCGTGCTGGTAGATGAGGTACGCCACCGTGGTCGCCGAGTCCTCCGCGCCCGCACCGTTGGCGAGGATCAGCGGCTCGACGAAGAGCTGCATCGTCGCGACGACCTGGAGCATCGCCAGCAGCAACAGGATCAGCCGGGTCTGCGGGATGGTCACGTTGACGATCCGCCGCCAGATCCCGGCGCCGTCCAGCTCGGCCGCCTCGTAGAGTTCGCCGGGGATGTTCTGCAACGCCGCCAGGTAGATCAGCACCGCGCTGCCCATGTTCATCCAGGTCGACGCGAGCACCATTGCCGGCATCGTCATCCGGGGGGACTGCATCCACTCCGAGGTCGGCAGGTGCAGCGCCGCGAGGATCGCGTTGAAGAGCCCGGCCTCGCTGGGGTCGTAGGCGTAGTACTTGAAGAGGAAGAGCGCCGAGGCCGGCGGCAGCATCACCGGCAGGTAGACCAGGATCCGCAGGTACCCCTTGGCGTGCCGGAACTCGTTGAGCAGGATCGCCACGAAGAACGGCACCGCGTACCCGAGGACGAGTGCCAGTACCGTGAAGTAGACGGTGTTCCGCCAGGCGGGCCAGAAGCTCGGGTCGGCGAGGATCCGGAGGTAGTTGTCCCAGCCCACCCAGGTGGTCTCGCCGCGCCGGGTGCGCTGGAAGCTCATCACGACGCCGCGGATCATCGGGTACCAGGAGAAGACGGCGAAGCAGAGCAACGCCCCGATCAGGAACGCGTGTCCGGTGAGGTTGTCCCGGATCTTCCGGCCGAGTCCGGCGGTCCGCGGTGGCCGTGCCGGGTACCGTCGCGCGGCGCGATCCGGCCTGGTGGTACCGGGGGCGGTGGTGGTCGCCAAGGAAACTCCCGGGAGAAGATCGGTGGCCGTACGGCGCCCCTCGGACGCCGGTCGCCCAGGGCGGAGCGTCGGCGGGCCGGTGGGGACCGGTCGGTCCGGCCCCCACCTCGCCGGGTTCAGCTCTCGGCGGACAGGAGCTGGTTGACCTTCTCCTCGGCCGTCTTGAGCAGCGCGTCGACGTTCGCGTCCGGGTTCGTCAGCACCCCGGACATCGCCGCGTCGAGTACCGCGTAGATCGCCTGCGCGTTGCGGGGCTCACCCTTGATCGGAACGGGGCTCGCCTCGAAGAGCGCGAAGTTCGCGGTGTCGACGTTCGCGTTCGCCTTGCGCAGTTCCAGTTCCCGCTTCTGCGCCTCGCTGCCGTTGGCGAAGAGCAGCGGCTGGGGCAGGCCCACCGGGTAGTTCTGCGGCTTGGCCCGTACGTAGTCGAACTGGCCCTTGCCCGGGGTCAGCTTCTGGTACGCGATCCACTTCAGGCCGGCCCTGACCTGCTCCGGGCTGAGGCCCTTCTTGAAAAAGTAGCCCTCGCCGCCGCCGAGCGTTGCCTTGGCGGGGCCGTCCTGGCCGGGCATCGGGGCCATCGCCCAGTCCTGGAACCTGCCCTGGAACTGGCTGACGATGGCCTGGGTGGAGTCCGGCGCGCCGATGAACATGCCGACCTTGCCGGCGGCGGCGTTGGTCAGCAGGTCGCCCCACTGCAGCAGTTGGCGGGCGCCCATGCTGTTGTCGCCGTACCGCATGTCCTTGAGGTTCTGCAGCACCTGCCGGCCCATCGGGTTGTTGAAGTCGGCCTTCTTCCCGTCCGGGGTCAGGACCTGACCGCCCTGGGAGTAGAGCAGGGCGGTGAAGTGCCAGCCTCCGGTGTTGCCCGCGCTGTATTCGGAGTAGCCGGCGATGCCGTTGTCGAGCGCGGAGATCTTCCTGGCGGCGGCCCGGACGTCGGCCCAGGTCTCGGGCGGCTTGTTCGGGTCCAGCCCGGCCCGCTGGAACAGCACCCTGTTGTAGACCAGCCCCATCGAGTAGTTCTTCACCGGTACGGCGTAGAGCCGGCCGCCGTCGGTGAAGACCTCCTTGAGCGCCGGGTCGATGCTGCCCCAGGTCGGCACGGTGTCGGTGGTGGCGTACTCGGTGATCTCCATGGCCTGGCCCGAGTCCAGCACCTGCGCCAGATCGGTCATGTACCCGTAGAAGACGTCGGTCACGGTGCCGCCGGCGAGCCGCGCCGCGAAGTCCGGCGGGTTGTTGCACTGCTCGCCAACGCTCACGCTCTTGATGACGATGTCGGGGTTCTGCCGCTGGAACTCGGCGACATCGGCGTTCCAGTTCTGCAGCAGCTCCTTCTGGGAGCCGACCGGTTGGCAGTCGACGGTGATGGTGACCTTGCCGTCCGCGATCGAGTCGTCGTCGTTCTTCGTCGAGCATGCCGTGAGGCTGAGTCCCAGGCCGGCCGCGAGCGCCAGCGCGGCGGCCCTCCGGTACTGCGGTACGGACATCTGTCCATCCCTTCGGGAACGGGAGTCTGCGTGACCTGTGTCTGCGTGGAGTGTGTGAGTGCGGTCACTGTAGCGAGATGGACTCTTTCCAGCAAGATTTGAATCGCAGCCTGAAAAGACACGACTTGATTACGGCAGACGTTGACAAGAGGCGGGTGTCGCTGGTTGCCGGCGCGGCCCGACGAGGCGAAGGGCCGGCGGATCGGGAAAGGTGGCGGTATGGCTGAACAGGAGCGGACCCAGATGGAGACCGGTGTGATCGCGTCCAGTGGGGGGCCGGCGGACGTCGACGTGGTGGTGGTCGGGCTGGGCGTGGGCGGTGCGGAGACGGCGAACCGGCTCGCCGCCGCCGGCCTCTCGGTCGTCGGCATCGAGCGCGATCTCGTCGGCGGTGAGTGCCCGTACTGGGGGTGCGTGCCGAGCAAGATCATGATTCGGGCCGCCAACGCGCTCGCCGAGGCACGCCGGGTCGACCACCTGGCCGGGCGGGCCCGGGTCGAGCCGGACTGGAGCGTCGTGGCCAAGCGGATCCGCGAGGAGGCAACCGCCGGCTGGACCGACGACGCCGCGGTCGAGCGGTTCACCTCGGCGGGCGGCCGGTTCGTCCGGGGCTCCGGCCGGCTGGTCGGCCCCGGCCTGGTCCGGGTCGGCGACCGGACGTTCCGGGCCCGGGTCGGCGTCGTGCTGGGTACCGGCACCACCCCGGCCGTCCCGCCGGTGCCGGGGCTGGCCGGCACGCCGTACTGGACCAACCGGGAGGCGATGGAGCTGGCCGAGCTGCCCGGGTCGGTGGTGATCCTCGGCGGTGGGGCGATCGGCGCCGAGGTCGCCCAGGTCCTCGCCCGGTTCGGTGTCCGGGTCGCCATGGTGGAGGCCGGCGAGCGGGTGCTCGCGCGGGAGGAACCGGAGTCGTCCGAGCGGGTCGCCGCGGCGCTGCGCGCCGACGGGGTGGCGGTGCACACCGGGGCCCGGGCGGAGCGGGTCGGGCACGACGACAGCGGCTTCACCGTGCACCTGGCCGACGGGGACCGGCTCCGGGGCGAACGGCTGCTGGTGGCCACCGGCCGGCGGGCCGTACTCGACACGCTCGGCCTGGAGACGGTCGGGCTGGACCCGACGCAGCGGTTCGTGACCACGGACGACCGGATGCGGGCCGGCGACGGGATCTGGGCGGTCGGCGACCTGACCGGGCACGGCGCCTTCACCCACGTGGCGATGTACCAGGCCGGGATCGCGATCGACGACATCCTGCGCCGGGCCGGCGCGGTCGACGGCACGGCCGGCGACGGGTGCCGGGCGGACTACCGGGCGCTGCCCCGGGTGACCTTCACCGATCCGGAGGTGGGTGCGGTCGGGCTGACCGAGCAGCAGGCCCGGGAGCAGGGGTGCAACGTCCGGATCGGCTTCACCCCACTCTCCGAGTCGAGTCGGGGCTGGATCCACCAGGTGGGCGACGAGGGCTTCCTCAAGCTGGTCGCCGACGCCGACCGGGGCGTACTGGTCGGGGCGACCTCGGTCGGTCCCGCCGGTGGCGAGGTGCTGAGCGCTCTGGCGGTGGCGGTGCACGCCGAGGTCCCGGTGAGCACCCTGGCTGGAATGATCTACGCCTACCCGACCTTCCACCGGGCGATCGAGACAGCGGTGCGCGAGTTGCTGCCGTAGCGCGACGAACTGCGGTTCGGTTTTTGCAAGCGCCTGTCGTACCATCGCGGCCGTGACCAGAAGACTCACCGAGGTGGCCCGAAAGGCCGGGGTCAGCGAGGCCACGGTGAGCCGGGTGCTCAACGGACGGGAAGGCGTCTCCGAGAGCACCCGGGTCGCCGTGCTCACCGCGCTGGACGTGCTCGGTTACGAGCGTCCCAGCAAGCTGCGCGGCGAACGGGCCCGGCTGGTCGGGCTCGTTCTGCCGGAGTTGCAGAACCCGATCTTCCCGGCCCTGGCCGAGGTGGTCACCGGATCGCTCGCCCAGCGCGGACTGACCCCGGCGCTCTGCGCCCGGACCATCGGCGGGATCTCCGAGATGGACTACGTGGAGATGCTGCTGGACCACCAGGTCTCCGGGGTGATCTTCGCCGGTGGCTCGTACGCCCTGGCCGACGCCCCACACGACCACTACCGGCGGCTCACCGACCGGGGCCTGCCGGTGGTGCTGGTCAACGCCGGTGTCGACGAGTTGGGCTTTCCGTGTGTGTCGACCGACGACGCGGTGGCGGTCGAGCAGGCGTACGGGCACCTGCGGTCGCTCGGTCACGAGCGGATCGGCCTGGTCCTGGGGCCCGCCGACCACGTGCCGTCCCGCCGGAAGCTCGCGGCGATGGCGAACGTCGCCGGCTGGGCCGACGGCGAGGAGTGCCTGGAGCGGTCCAGCTTCTCCATGGAGGGCGCCCGGGTCGCGGCGAGCAAGCTGATCGAGCGGGGCGTGACCGGGATCATCTGTGCCAGCGACGTGATGGCGCTCGGCACCATCCGGGCCGCCCGCCGGCTGGGGCGGTCGGTCCCGGCCGACATCTCGGTGGTCGGCTTCGACGACTCGGCTCTGATGACCTGCACCGACCCGCCGCTGACCACGGTCCGGCAGCCGATCGAGACGATGGGGCAGGCCGCGGTGGACCTGCTGGTGAACCAGATCGAGGGGGTCGGGGTACTCACCGACGAGCTGCTCTTCGAACCCGAGCTGGTGGTACGCGGATCGACCGCGCCCGCTCCCCGGCACTGACCGGCAGCTGGACTTCAGTCGCCGTCTTTCAGGGTTCTGTCGCGTTATTGCGGTGCGGGAATCGAGTTTGTATCATCGTCGGTACGAAAGACGGCACGCCTCGCCGCCACCGAGCAGGGAGCAGGTACTCGTGTCCACATCGAAGCGCCGCCGGTGGTGGCGAGACGCGGTGATCTACCAGGTCTACCCGCGCAGCTTCGCCGACGACAACGGTGACGGCATCGGCGACATCGCCGGCATCCGGAAACGGCTGGGCTACCTGTCCGGGTTGGGCGTCGACGCCATCTGGTTCGGCCCCTGGTATCCGTCGCCGATGGCCGACGCCGGCTACGACGTCTCCGACTTCCGGGCCGTCGATCCGGTCTTCGGGACACTCGGCGAGGTGGAGGAGTTGATCGCCGAGGCACACGGTCAGGGCCTGCGGATCATCGCGGACCTGGTGCCGAACCACTGCTCGGACCGGCACCCCTGGTTCCAGGCCGCGCTGGCCGGCGGCCCGGGAGCGCCGGAACGGGAGCTGTTCTGGTTCCGCCCCGGTCGCGGCCCGGACGGCGACCGGCCGCCGACCGACTGGGTCGGCGAGTTCGGTGGCCAGACCTGGACCCGGACCACCAATCCGGACGGCACCCCGGGCGACTGGTACCTGCACCTGTTCGCCGCCGAGCAGCCCGACCTCAACTGGGACCACCCGCGGGTACGCGCCGAGTTCGAGGAGATCCTGCGGTTCTGGTTCGACCGTGGCGTGGACGGCATCCGGATCGACTCGGCGGCGCTGCTGCTCAAGGACGCCACCCTGCCCGAGGTGGTGGCGGGCTCACCGCATCCGTTCCACGACCTGGACGGAGTGCACGACATCTACCGGAGCTGGCGGCGGATCGCCGACAGCTACCCCGAGCCGCGCGCACTGATCGGCGAGGTGTGGCTGCCGGACCGGCAGCGGTTCACCAACTACCTGCGCCCGGACGAGCTGCACACCGCGTTCAACTTCGACTTCCTCAGCTGCGCCTGGGACGCGGCGAAGCTGCGGGAGAGCATCGACGGCACGCTCGCCGAGCACGCCCCGATCGGTGCCCCGGCCACCTGGGTGCTCTCCAACCACGACGTGACCCGGGTGGTCACCCGGTACGGCCGGGCCGACACCACGTTCAGCTTCGCGAGCAAGCGCGAGGGGACGTACACCGATCTGGAACTGGGTACGGTGCGGGCCCGGGCCGCCGCGCTGCTCTCGCTCTCCCTGCCCGGTGCCGCCTACGTCTACCAGGGCGAGGAGCTGGGGCTCTGGGAGGTCGAGGACATCCCACCCGCGCTGCGTCAGGACCCGATGTATCCGCGCTCCGGATTCGTCGACCCGGGTCGGGACGGCTGCCGGGTGCCACTGCCGTGGTCCGGTGACACGGCGCCGTTCGGGTTCAGCCCGGAGGGCGCCTCGACCCCGCCCTGGCTGCCGCAGCCTGCCGCCTGGAAGGACCAGACCGTGCAGGCCCAGACCGACGACCCGCACTCGATGCTGGAGCTGTACCGCGCGGCGATCCAAATTCGCCGCCGCCTGCCCGCGCTCGGCGACGGCACGCTGCGCTGGCTGTCGGCGCCGGACGGCGTACTGGCCTTCGCCCGCGATCCGGGGTTCGCCTGCGTGGTGAACCTCTCCCCGGCTGCCGTACCGCTTCCGCCGCACCAGAGCCGCCTGCTGGCCAGCCGCCCGGTGGACGGGGACCTGCTGCCCTCCGACACCGCCGTCTGGCTGCGTACCGCCGAGCCGAGTTGACGGCGCGCCGGCCGGTCGTGCCCGCCACCGCGCCACCACCACCGGTAGGTTGCGCGCCGCTACTAGGGTGTTCCCGAGCTGACGAGGGGGATGTCGGATGGGGAAGACGTACGACCGGATCGACGGCAGGCTCCGGAGCTTCATCGAGGAGCAGAAGGTCTTCTTCGTGGCGACCGCGCCGCTCGCCGCCGACGGGCACGTCAACCTCTCGCCCAAGGGCCGCGCCGGGACGCTCGCGGTGCTCGACGAGCAGACCGTGGCATACCTGGACTTCGGCGGCAGCGGGGCGGAGACCATCGCGCACCTGCGGGAGAACGGGCGGATAACCCTGATGTGGTGCGCCTTCGACGGCCCGCCGAACGTCGTCCGGGTGCACGGCCGGGGCGAGGCGGTGTTCCGGGACGATCCCCGGTGGACGGAGCTGGTCCGCCACTTCCCGGGACAGGCCGACGCGGCCGGACTGCGGGCGATCGTGCTGGTCGAGGCGCGCCGGATCAGCGACACCTGCGGCTATGCGGTCCCGTTCATGGACTACCGGGCGGAGCGGACGCTGCACGCCGACTACTTCGGCCGGAAGACCGACGACGAGTTCGCCGCGTACTGCGAGCGGAAGGAGCACGTCGGCAGCAGCCTCGACGGCCTGCCCGCGCTGCCGCTCCCGCTGCCGCCGCTGCCGGCCTGACCCGCGCCGGCTGCCGGAGCGCCGGAGCCCGCCCAGGCCGTAGCGCCGGTGGGTCCGGGCGGTAGCGCCGGTGCGCGCCCGTCGTCCGGGCTCACGCCCGGCCGAACGACCCGTGCCGGCCCTCACCCGAGGTGAACCGGGCCACCCCGTCGGTGGCGTCGGTGGCGAGCGAGTTCATCCCGTACGCCAGCTCGGTGCGCATCGCCTCCTCCTCCGGCCGGCCGGCGGCGGCCAGCGTGGAGAGTCGGTCGTTGCGTAGGCAGGTCTGTGGGAAACCGGCGATCTCGACCGCCAGCGCCTCGGCGGCGGCCCGCGCCTCGCCCGGCTCGACGAGCCGGTTGACCAGACCCATCTGGTACGCCTCCGGAGCCGGCACGGGCCGGCCGGTCAGGATCAGATCCATCGCCCGGCTCTGCCCGATCAGCCGGGCCAGCCGCACCGTCCCGCCGTCGATCAGCGGTACGCCCCAGCGGCGGCTGAACACCCCGAAGACCGCGTCGGACTCGGCGACCCGCAGGTCGCACCAGAGCGCCAGCTCCAGCCCGCCCGCGACGGCGTACCCGGAGACGGCGGCGATGACCGGCTTGCCCAGGCGCATCCGGGTCGGCCCCATCGGGCCGTCGCCCTCCGGCTCGACCCGGTTGCCGCTGGAGGTGGTGATCGCCTTCAGGTCGGCGCCGGAGCAGAACGTGCCGCCCTCACCCCAGAGCACCGCCACCGAGGCCCGCTCGTCGGCGTCGAAACTCCGGAACGCTGCGGCCAGCTCCCGCGCGGTCGGACCGTCCACCGCGTTCCTGGTCTGCGGCCGGGACAGCACCACCGTCCGAACCGGACCGTTCTCCTCGACTCGTACGCCCACCGGACAAGGATGCCGCCCCGGCCCCCGAATCCACACCCCCTAGGTCGTCGATCCGGGCCGCCCGGCCGGTTACCGCCCGGTGAGCGCGTCGAAGCCGCCGACAGCCAGTTCGGCCAGCTCGTCGAGGGCCTGCCGGGCCCGGGCCGCCGTGGCCGGATCCCGCTCGGGCAGTCCGCTGGCGAGGAACTCGTCCTCGTCGAGCCGGAGCACCTGGCTCAGGTCGGCGGACGCCCACAGGTCGAGGTCCAGGTCCGACACCACGATCACGCCGTCCCGCACGGTCGCCGGCCGGGTCACGTCGCAGTACCAGCCCTTGCGCGTGTCGGCGGCGTCGCGGACCTCCTTGACCGAGTACCACCGGTCGCGCCAGTAGTGCTCGGTCCAGACGTCACCCGGCTCGAACCGGACGAAGCCCATGTCCCGGACCAGGTCGCCGGCCCAGGGCGCCCGGACCGCGAGGTGGACGCCGTCGTCGAAGAGCACCGACGCGGGATAGCGCAGGTCGGGCCGTGGGGCCTTGACCAGGTGGATCGTCACCGGCTGGCCGACCGCGAGGATCTCGTCCCCGGTCGAGCCTCCGCCGCCGGTGTCGCCGTCCCGGACCGTCATGCCGTGCTACCCCCCCGCCGCTGGTGTCGTCGCGGCCGACGGTACCGGACCCCTGGATGGTGGCTCCGGGGCCGGTCAGGAGGGTGGCGAGACGGGCCACTCCTCGAACGCCGCGCACCGGCCGTCCCCGGCGAAGGTCATGATCCAGAGGTCCCGGAACTCCTCGCCCCTGCCGTACCGGACCTCGATCCGGGCCACCCCGACGGCACCGTCGACCGCGACGATCTCGCTGGTCATCTCGAACTCCTCGGCCGGGCCCTCCCGCTCGGCCTCCCACATCTCGGCGATGTTCCGCAGCCCGACCACCGGCTCCCGGTACGGCCCCTGCAGATAGCTCGCGTCGGAGGTGAAGATCGCGGCGAGTGGTTCGGTGCCCGGGGTACGCCAGGCACGCTCGTAGTCGACGATCCAGTCCTGCACCCGGGTCCGGTCCATGGTGTCCCACTGTGCCACCTGAAACCACCGCTGACCCGGCCATTCACCCGAGCAGCTCCCGCAGCGTGTCCCGGGCGTCCCGCCGAGGTCGCCAGCCCAGCTCACGCTCCGCCCGGGAGCAGTCCAGCAGCGGGACCGCCGCACCCAGCTCCAGCCAGCCCTCGTCCACCGGCGCCATCCGGGTCCACCAGGCGGCCCGGGCCAGCAGCCGGAGTAGGGCCAGCGGCAGTGGGGCCGCCCAGCCGCCCAGTACCGCCGCGACCAGCGGTCCGTCCAGCACCGGCTCGGCGGCGATGTTGAACGCGCCGGTCCGGTCACTGCGCAGCGCCCGCAGGTACGCCTCGGCGGCGTCGTCGGCGTGCACTACCTGGACCCGTAGCCGGCGGTGCCTCGGTACCACCGCCAGCCGGCCCGGACGGAGCAGCGCGACCGGCGCGAACCGGCCGAGAACGTACCGGGTGACCTCGGCCCCGGCGTTGTGCTGGAGTACCAGCGCGGTGCGCAGCCGGGTGACCCGGAGTACCGGATAGTCGCGTTCGGCGTCGACGAGCATCGCCTCCACGGCCGCCTTGTCGACGCTGTAGCCGGAGCGCCCGACGCCGGTGACCGGCCAGTTCTCGTCGACCCGCCGGTCCTTCGGCCCGGGCGCGTACGTCCCGATCGAGGAGGCGTACACCAGTTTCGGCACCCCGGCCGCCAGCATCGCGTTGACGACGTGTCGGCTGCCGTTGACATTGGTCTGGCGCAGCCGTCCCCGCTGGTCACTGGGCTGGACCTGCCAGGCCAGGTGCACCACCGCATCCACCCCGGCCAGGCGTTCGGCCAGGGAGTGCAGGCAGCCCGGGTCCCCGAGGTCGGCGGCGTGCCACCGCACGCGGTCGTACGGCGCCCCGGCCTCCGCCGGCGGGCAGCGCCGGGCGATGCCGACCACCTCGACGTCCGGCTCGCGGGCCAGCCGACGCAGCAACGCCGTACCGACGTTCCCGGTGGCTCCGGTGATCGCGACCCGCATGTCGGGCGGTCTACCCGGAGCGGGTCGGGGTAACCCGTCCGGGTGGTATCGGGCCGATCCACGGGGACGCGAGGTTTGTCCGCCGCCGCGCCGGGTAGTCCGGGTCGGTGCGAGCGATCCTGAAACTTGAGCAGGCGACCGGCCTGGACCGGACGGCGGAACGCATGCAGCGGGTGGTCGCTGCGGCGATCCGCCCGCAGTGGCTGCGCGACCTCCTGCACGGGGTGCCGATCGGGCACCCGTTGCACCCGGCGCTGGTCCAGGTGCCGCTCGGCGCCTGGATCAGTACGGCCGTCCTGGACCTGATGCCCGACCAGCGGCGGTCCGCCACCACCCTGGTGGCGGTCGGTACGGCCGTCGCGGTGCCGACCGCGATCTCGGGCTGGAACGACTGGGGGGCGCTCTCCCGGGAGCAGCAGCGGGTGGGTCTGGTGCACGCGCTCGCCAACGGCGTGGCCATCGCGATGTACGCCGGCTCGCTGGGCGCCCGACTCTCCGGACGGCACGGTCTCGGCCGTGCCCTCGGCTACCTGGGCCTGGCCGCCGCAGGCAGCGGCGGGTTCATCGGTGGGCACCTCGCCTACAAGCAGGCGGCCAACGTCAACCAGGGGGTGCCGGACCTGCGCCGGATCGAGGACGGCTGGCACGCGCTGGCCGACATGTCCGCGCTGCCGCAGAAGGAGCTGCTGACCCGCCGGATCGACGACGTCGCGGTCATCGTCTACCGGGACGGCGACGACGTCACGGTGATGCTGGAGCGGTGCGCCCACCAGAGCGGCCCGCTCGGTGCCGGCGAGGTCGTCCGGGAGAACGGGCGCACCTGCGTGAAGTGTCCCTGGCACGGCAGCATGTTCGAGCTGGACGGCGGCGAGGTGGTGCACGGCCCGGCCAGCACCGACCAGCAGATCCTGCCCACCCGGGTGGTCGGCGGCGTCCTACAGACCCGCCTGCCCTGAGGATCGGTGCCCGTCCCGGCTCGCTCAGCCACGTAACCGGTGCCGGCCGTTGCCGAAGCTGGGCCGGCGGCCCGAGCGGTTCCGCAGCCCGAAGACCGCACCCACCTGCGCGCCGACGATGCTGGCCACCGCGATCACCGCCGAGACCGCGAGCGGCCGGTTCAGTTCCTCCGCCGCGCCGGCCCGCGAGGCGGTGACCCGGTAGGCGGTGCCGCCGCCATCACCACCGGACGGCTGCGCCGACGGCGGGTCTGCCGGTGCTTGCGGACCGACCGGTGGTTGCGGCACGTCCGGCTGTCCGGACTCCGACGTTGGATCGACGGGTACGGTCGGCTGCCAACCGCCGGGCGGCGGCGGGATCGCGACCAGCCCGGTGGCATGCGGGCGGGCACCCCGGTCCTCGGCGGACGGGGGCAGGTGCAGTAGTTGGCCCGGCCGGATCCGGTCCGGGTCGCGGATCTCGTTGAGCCGGGCCAGTTCCGGATAGCGGTCGAAGTCGCCGAGGTAGCGGCCGGCGATGTGGCCCAGGTAGTCGCCGCGCTCCACCCGGTACACCGGCTCCGGCTGCTTCTCCGGCTCGCCGGCCAGCCAGTGCGGCGCGGGCCCGGAGGCCGGCTCGCCGGCCAGCCAGTGCGGCGCCGGCCCGGACGCCGGTCCGCCGTCCCCACTGACCGGCCGCCCACCGTTCACCGCCTGCCCGATGCCGGCCGTCCCCGGCTGCCCCACGGCGGGGGGCTCTCCCGCCACACCCGGCTTGGCCGCTGCCATGCCCGGCTGACCTGCCACCATGCCCGGCTGGGCCGCCACCGCCGCGGTGGACCCCAGCACCGTCGCGGCGGCGGTGGCGGCCGGGCTGACCGCCAGGACCAGCGCCACCGAGCCGACCAGGGTGGCGGCCCAGCGTTGCTGGCGGCCGAGTCCGGGCAGCCGGATCGCCGGCCGGCGCAGGATCCGGGCCGGTACCTCGACCAGTACCGAGATGGCGAAGGCGGCCCAGCCGGCCCAACCGACCACCGCGAGTGTCCGGAGGAAAAGTTGACCGTCGTCCCGGCTGGTCAGCGCGGTGCCGATCTCGTCCAGCCCCGGTACGTGGTCCGGCAGCGGATTGCCGGCCAGGGCCAGCAGCGCCAGGGGCGCGCCGACGAGCAGTCCGATCAGGACGGCCAGCGCCCCGAGCCCGGTGCAGAACTGGCCGGCCCGGCGGGTGGCCCGGGATGCAGGCATGGCTATGCCCCCTATTCAGCGGTTCGTCGTGGTGAGGAGTGTCGCGGTGGCCGTACCGGGCACCGTGATGTTGTCGGCGAAACCGAACAGGTCGAGGAAGACGGTGTCGTAGTCGAGTTCGAGGTTGACCGTCAGCGTCGAGTTGTCGCCAGCGACGGCGAAGTCGACGTCCCAGCGCTCGACGCCGTCCACGCTCGCCAGGTAGTTGCCGACGGCGGTACGGGCGGCGGTCTGGTCCAGCAGCGTGCTGCCGTCCAGAAGCAGTTGCCCCAGGTCGATCGCCTGCCCGCCGGCCCGGGCCGCCTCGGCCGCCAGGTTGTCGGCGCGCTGCATCGTGCGGAGCTGACCGGCACCGTCGTACGCCAGCCCGATGATCGCGAGTACGCCGATCAGCGCGACCGCGAGGAAGAGGCTGACCCGCCCCGCGTCCGGGCCGACCCGGTCGGCACCGGGGTGATCTTCACGCAACCACCACAGCATCACCCCCACGTCGGGTGGCGACTGTGGTTTCCTGCTGCCATGCCCCCGCCCAGCAGCACCCTGCACGCCGCCGACCAGATCGCCTACCTCGACCAAGCCGCCGCCAGCGATCCTGGACGCCGATACAAGCAGCAACTCCTCACGGCGCTGGACCTGCGCCCAGGCCACGTGGTGCTCGATGTCGGGTGCGGACCTGGAACAGACCTTCCCACGCTGGCCAAGGCGGTCGGAGAGAGGGGAGCCGTCATCGGTATCGACCACCACCCAGCGATGCTGGCGCAAGCCCAGCAACGAACCGCAGCGCACCCACACATCACGGTTCGAGCCGGCGATGCCCACGCTCTGCCACTCGACGACGCCAGCATCGACCGTGCACGCACCGATCGGGTGCTGCAACACCTCGCCGACCCCCGCCAGGCAGTGGCCGAGCTGCGACGAGTCGTACGTCCCGGCGGCCTGATCGCGCTGGCAGAACCGGACTGGGACACCCTCGCCATCGACGCTACCGACACCGCAACGAGCCGGGCCTACACCCGCTACGTCACCAGCAAGGTGGTTCGCAACGCCGCCATTGGGCGGCAACTCGGCCGGCTCCTCAACGATGTCGGGTTCGAAGTCACCGCCATTGAGGCCACCGTCGCGATGTTCCACGATTATCAAGCTGCGGACGCCATCCTGCGGATGCCCGCCGTCGCCCAGCGCGCGTGGCAGTCCGGCGGCCTCGACGAGAACGCCGCCCGGACCTGGCTCACCAGCTTGACCAACGGTCCGTTCCTGGCTGCGTTCACATTCTTCACCGCTATCGGCCGCGTTCCCACCACAAGCGGCTAGACGGCGGGATTCGCCGTTCCAGCCAGCCTGGCTTACGTCTGCACCATCGCCTGTTCCGGGACTGAAGCACACCCAGACGCACATCAGAGATCACCCACTCTCGGGTTGGTGATCGGAGTAGCTTCAGTAATCCCGAACCCGAGAGCTCTGCCACGGTAGCGGTCCAGCGGGGACGCGAACGTCGCCTCGACGGTGCTGTAGGTCCGTACCCCCGACAGCAGCGGCATCCGCAGGTCCCGGACCGAGACGTCGCAGCTGACCCTGACGACCACCGAGGCGTCGGTGCCGAGGCCGGTGGCGTACACCTCGTCGAAGCCGGCCCGCTGGCCGTCGACCGTGCCGGCGAAGTCCAGCTCGGGCTCGTCGGAGCAGGCGAGCCCTTCCGCGTCGAGCCGGCTCCGCACCGCCGCCCGGGCCGCGTCCCGCCCGTCACCCGCCGTACGCGAGATCGAGGCGGCCCGGGCGGCGTCGTGCGCGGCGGCCTCGATCGCCTCGTGTGCGACGGCGGTCCGGCCGGCGACCCCGGCCAGCGCGACCAGGGCGAGGAAGGCCGGGGTGAGGATCGCGGTCTCCACCGACACCGAACCCCGGTCCCGGCGGCGTGCCCCCCGCCCCGCGCCCGGGCCGGTCACGGCGCGTCCTCGTCGGTGAACCGCTCCACGGTGCCGAAGGCCGTCTCGCGGATCGGCGGCAGCGAGATCAGCGGCATCACCCGGAGCGGTTCGCCGGTGACGGTGGCGTTCACCTGCGTGTCGCCGGGCTCCGGGACGGTGACCGTGACCTCCCAGTCGACCAGCCAGTCGCCGGCCCGCGCCAGGAAGTCCTCGGCGCGCTGCTGCCCCACGCCCGGCTCGGCCTGGTAGGCGCGTTGTGCGCTCACCGCCGACTGGGCGGCGTTCAGCGCGGTGGCCCGGGCGATGAACCAGGCGGCGGCCTGGATCGAGGCGAGCAGCAGGATCAGGATGGCCGGCATCAGCACGGCCAGCTCGACCGGGCTGGCGCCCCGGTCCTGCCACAGGTCGACGCGGGCGCGCGGGCGTGGCACGGATCAGTCCTGCGGCAGTCCGCCGGGATCGAGGCCGGTGTCCGCGCCACCGCCGCCCGGCTCCGGAATCGCGTCCATCCAGTCGGTGACGCTGCGCGACACGGCGACGGTGACCGCCAGGGCCGCGGCCACCAGACCGAAGATGATGACCGCGGTCGGGACCGGGCTGTCACCCCGGTCTCCTTCACCGGTACGGCGCAGCTCGGCGATCCGTACGACGAACGCGATGTGCAGGTAGTTGATGATCGACATTGCGGGTCTCCCTTCGGTGCATCGGTGGGGCAGCGGTCAGATCCGCGCCACGAACGGATAGAGGACGAAGCCGACGAGTACGAAGACCAGCAGCGCGCCCGGCACGTCCAGCCGGCTGGTCACCGCCTCGGCCCGGGCCAGGTTGTCGGTCCGGATCTGGTCGCGCAGCGAGTCCGCCCGGCCCCGCAGCGAGTCGTGCACCTGGGCGCCCTCGGTGCCGGAGGACTGCATGATCGCCCCCACGTCGCCGAGTTCCGGGATGCCGATCTTCTCGGCCAGTTCACGCAACTCGTCCCACGGCGAGTGCATCTGGAGCTGGGCCAGCCGCAGCGCCTCCCGGATCCGCTCGAAGACCCAGCCGTCACAGACCTCGGCCGCCCGCTCCAGCGCCTGCACCGGACCGTGCGCGGCCGACAGTTGCAGGGCGACCAGGTCCAGGTAGGCGCAGACGGCCTGCCGGAACTCGCACCGGGCCCGCTCTGCCTTCACCAGTACGCTGCGGTGCGCCATCAGCACACAGAGCAGCGCGAAGCCGAGCGCGCCGACGGTCGGCACCACGAACGGCAGCCGGATCCCGGCGACGAGGAGGATCGCGGTCGACACCGCCGGGGTGGCCAGCCCGATCAGCCCGGAGAGCAGCAGCGAGAGCGTGTACTGCTCCGGCGACTGCCCGATCAGCGCGAGCTGCCGGTGCGGTGGACGCAGCCAGCGGGCCGCTCCGGCCAGCCAGTCGAGGTCGCGGCGGGAAGAAGGACGGGCCGGCCGGCTCAGCCCGGCCGGCTGGTGCAGCCGACGCAGCGCCGGACCGAGCGCCGGAGTCGCCGGCAACGCCTCCCGGACCAGCAGGAACAGTCCCAGCCCGACGGCGGCGCCGCCCACCACCCCGAACGTCAGGGGCCAGTTCAGAATCACACTGTCCCCCTGCCCGTTCGCGACTGCGGGGCTCGCAACCCCGGCTCACTCCTCGCGCTCACCGGAGCGCCTCCTCCCGGTCGGGCGGGGCGAGGAACCGGGCCGGCCGGGGCGGCAGGCTCATTGCCCGTACCCAGGCCAGCAGGGCGATGAAGGCGGCACCGAGCAGCACCATCACCAACTGCCCGTCCGGCGTGCCGTACGGCTCCATGTAGTCCCGGTTCAGCAGCCCGTACGCCAGGACCAGCAGGGTCATCCCGGTCAGGAAACGCACCGCGAACCGGGGCTGCGCCCGCTTCGCCTCCACCTCCCGCCGGGTCACCACCTCGGCCGCCGCCGCCGAGGCGATCGCCCCGAGCACGTCACCGAGCCGCTCGCCCCGGTCGGTCAGGTGCAGGATCAGCGCCGCCACCACCTGGTCGCAGACCGGATCGCCGATCTCCTCGGCGAACGCCAGCAGGGCGGCCCGGCCCTGCCAGCCGGCGGCCAGCCTGGCGGCGAGCAGGCGGACCTCCTCGTCGATCTGGTCCGGTGCGGTCGAGACCGTACCGATGATCGCCTGCTGGAGACCCTGGCCGGTGCCGGAGACGTCCTTCAGCCGGCGGGCCCACTCCCCGATCGCCTCGATCCGGTTGATCGCCCGCCGCTCGGCCCGACCGGTGCCGAGCAGCCACGGCACGCCCGGCACCGCGACGGCGACCAGCAGCCCGACCACCGGCAGCCCGGTGAGCAGGAACGCCAACGCCCCGGCCACGGTCGCCCCGACCAGCAGCGTCTGGTGCGTCCGCCGCTCCCGGGCACTCGTCCCGGTGCCGAGCCAGAGCCTGCGCAGCACCGGGTCGCGGCGCGGTCCCGCCGGCCGCTTCGTACCCACCAGCGCGACGACCACCAGCACCAGCCCGGTCGCGCAGGCGATCCCGGAGAGTACGGCGATCAGCTCGACGTTCGACGGCAGCGTCACGACGCCACCCCCGCGCCCCGCGCACCCACGCCGACCCAGCCGAGGTGGCCCAGCCCGAGCCAGCCGGGGGAACCCATGCCGGAACAGCCGACGGGACCTACGCCGGGACGGTCCAGGGGGCTCATGCCGGCCGCCCCAGTCGAGTGTGCCGGGGCCGCCGCCACGCACCGGTGCCCGCCTCGATGTAGCGGGTCAGCAGCCGCGCGTCGTACCCGACCCGGAGCAACTGGTCGCGGACCCGTTCCGGCAGATGGCGGGGGACAGCCCGGCCGTCCGGCCCCGGTCCGAAGACGGTGGTCGTGGTGATCCGGTTGCCCTCGCCGACCCCGACGACCTCCTCGACGTGCGAGACGAACCGGTGCTTGCGGCCACCGATCGCGGTCTCGTCCTCGATGGTTACGTAGACGATCAGGTCGAGCGCGTTACCGGCCATCCGCCGGGCCTGCTCGACGGTCATCTCCCGGCCGTGCGACAGTGCCAACTCGATGATCCGCTCGCTGACCCCGGCCGGGGTACGGGCGTGGATGGTGCACATCGAACCCCGGCTGGTGGTCATCGCCTGGAGCATCGGCACGATCTCCCGGGACCGGACCTCCCCGACGATGATCCGGAGTACTCCCATCCGCAGCGCCACCGGGATCAGGTCGGCGATGGTCACCTCACCGGCCGGCCGTCCGTCCGGCCCCCGGTCGCCGTGCCCCTCCCGGGACTCGAAGCTCATCACCGCCCGGTGCTTGCGGCCCCGCCGGGCGGGCAGCAGTTCGCGGCTCTCCTCCAGCAGCACGTACGGCTCGTCGGCCGGGATCTCGTCCATCAGTGCCCGGATCACCGTGGTCTTGCCCGCTCCGGCCAGGCCGGCGACCATGATGTTCAGCCCGGCCCGCATCGCCGCCCGGAGGAAGTCCCGGATCAGCACGTCGATCATCTCGTCCAGGTCGGCCCGGCCGCCGGAGATCTCGTCGAGGGTCACCTCGATGGTGTTGTGCTTCCGGATCACCGCGTACGGGCGGTGGCTGACCAGGAAGACGGCGGCGAGCCGGCTGCCGTCCGGCAGTTGCAGGTCCAGGGTCGGCTTCGAGGTGGAGAGGGAGCGTTCGGTGGCGCCGGCCCGCCGCGCCGCCGCCTGGAGGATCTCCACCATCTCCTCGTCGCTGTCCGCGATCGGTTCGGCCCAGTCCACGCCGCCGCCGCGCCGGGTGATCCGCACCGAGTCGCAGCCGAGGATGTGCACCTCTTCGATCGAGGTGTCGACGAGCAGGGTCTGCAACCGACCCAACCCGACCAGTTCCGCGTTGACCTGGTCGAGCAGCATCCGCTCCTCGGTCGCCGACATCGGGGTACCGGCCCGGCGGGTGGAGTCGGCGTACTCGGCGACGACCGCCACGGCGAGCCGGGCCCGCTCGACGTCCTCCTCCGCGGTGCTGAACTCCCGGCCGCGCTGCCAGAGGGTCAGCCGTTCACTGAGTTCGCGCCGGAGTTCCCGGACCACCGCGAAGTCGACCCGGGGCCGGGGCGGCGGGGAGGGCGGGGTCACCGGCTGCGGCACCAGGGCGTACGACGCCGTCGCACCGTTGTACGAGGGCGTCGCGCCGTTGTACGAGGGCGTCGCACCGTGGTACGACGCGGTCGCACCGTCGCTGTACGAGGGGATCGGGTCGCCGCTCGGCAGCGGTACCGGCCGGTGCCCGTTGTGCGGGACAACCTGCCAGACCGGGGCGGTGGTGGCGGCGTCGGGGTCGTGCGGGCGCGGATCCGAGTAGACCGGCTCAAAGCGCACCAGGCACCCCCTCGATCGCGGCCGGCCAGCCGAGCCGGGCCCGGCGCCGGTCCAGGACCGCCCGGACCGGCACCTCCAGGGCGCTGGCCGCACGCATCAGCGGTCGGCTGGCGCGTACGGTCCCGCCGTGGCTGAGCACCTCGGCGGTACGCGGGTCGTCCGGCAACTGCGCGATCACCGGCAGCCGGAGCGCCTTGCCCACCTCGCCGCGGCCGTGCTCCCCGCCGATCAGCAGCAGTCGGAGCGTGTCGGCCGGTACCCGGTGTTCGGCGAAGTCCCGCTCGATCGCCCGGATGGTGGCCTGGGTGCTGGACAGGTGGGGCAGCCGGGCTGCGGTGACGACCAGTACGAGGTCGGCGGCCCGGAGCAGCGGCCACGGTGGACCGACCACCTGGAGCCGGCCGCAGTCGACCAGCACGTCGTACGCCGGGCGGCCCTTGGCCAGCCCGGTGAAGAAGTCGGCGAACCGCTGCCAGAGCGGTACGACGCTGCCGGCCTGCGCCGGGTCGACCACGCCGGGCAGCAGCAGCCGTTCCCGCCTGGGCGCGTCGAGGTCGACGAGCTGTGACCAGAACGCCTCTTCGAGGTTGCCGTCCCGCAGCTCGCCGACGGCCAGTTCGCCGATGCCGCGGGGTCCGGGCAGCGCCCCGCCGAGGTAGCCGGCCAGTACCGAGCCGCCGGACGGGTCGCACTCGGCCAGCACCACCCGGTGGTGCCAGCTGAGCGTGCAGGCGAGCGCGGTCGTGGTGACCCCGGGCGATCCCTTGGCCGAGACGAGGGCGACGATGGCCACGGTCAGGCTGCCGCGTTCAGTACGACCGCGATCCGGTCGCTGGTGGCCAGCGCCACCACCGCCGGTACGTCCTTGGCGGCGAGCGCGAGGTAGATGACCACCGAGTTGCTGGCCGGGACGGCCATGTCGATGACGGTGGCCTGGAACCGGGTGGCCGGGGCGGCGGCGCCCCGCGCGTCGTCACCGGCGGTGCTGAACAGCAGCACCCGGTCGCCGGGGCGGAGCCGTTTCGCGGGTACCTCGCTGGGGCGCAGCCCGATCGAGATCTGCTGCTGGCCGGGGCCGAGCAGCGGCTTGTCGGTGAGCTGCGCCATGGTCAGCAGGGTGCCCGGGGTCAGCGTCACGGTGGCCCGCTTGCCGACCACCTCGCCGAGCCGGTCGGCGGCGACCGGTTCGAGGCCCTGCCCGCCGGCAACCTGCACCGCCACCAGGTCGTCGGCGGCGAGTGCGGCGCCGACGGGTACGGCCCGGGCGACCGCGAGGTAGCTGCCGGTGGCGCGTACGGAGGTGATCGCGAACGCGGACCCGAGACCGCCGAGCGCGATCAGGAGTACGGCGAGGCCGAGCAGCCCGGGTCGCATCCGGCGCTGCCGGACGATCCGGGGCGGGGTGATCGGCGCGTCGATCGGCGCACCTGTGCTCGGACTGGTCGCCACGGTCACCTCGTCACCACCTGGAGTTCGTCGATTCGGATCGAAGCCGTGTCGGTGCGTTCGGTGGAGAGCGCGTCCTCGTCGCCCTCGCCGGTGCTGCTGCCCCAGGGCACGGTCCAGTGCTTGACCGCCGTGATCTCGTACCGCCCGCCCGGCCTGGTGCTGCTCGCCCGCGGATAACCGGCGTACGCGCACGCCTGGCGGGGTGGCCGGCGCGGGTCGTGGACACCGGCCTTGAACGGGATGCCCGCCGTGCTGCACTCCAGCGACTCGCCGTTGCCCATCCGCCAGACGATCTTCGTCGGGATCGCCTCGATCCAGACCGTCACGCCGCCCTCGGTCGCGGTCTCCCGCTCGGTCTCCCAACTCGACGCGTCGTGCAGCCAGACCGGCACACCGACCAGGCCGGGCGCATCACTCGGCGCGGTACGGATCCGCGGCGGGTCCAGGGTCAGCCTGGCGAAGAGGTCCAGGGCCATCTGCTCGGGGTCCGGCGGCGCGAAACCAGCCGGCGGGTCGGTCAGGTAGACCAGCTCGGAACTTCCCGCCGCGCTGCACGTCCTCAGGTACGCGGTCCTGCCCGGCTCGGCGTCCGGCGGCTGCGGCTCGGCCCGCTTGTAGTAGCAGTCGTCGGCGCTGTTGAACCAGCCCAGCACGTCGTCGTAGCAGGGCACCCTGGTGCCGTCGTCCCTTTCGCACACCCGGTTGCCGCGGCCGGAGCCGCCGCCGTCACCGGAGCCGCCGCCGTCGTCGTCCCCGCCCGGCTCGCCGGGCAGGTGCTCCCAGACGTCGCAGTTGGCCTGCCCGGGCGGGCACTCCGCACCCGGCGCGGCGGCGGCCGGAGTACCGGACACCGTCAGCGCGGCAGCCAGGGCCAGCACGGCCACGGCGCCGGCCGCGAGTGCCCGCCGGCTCGACACGGCCACGGCCTCCCCAGCCGGCCCTCGCCAGGCCCGCACGGCCGACGTTCGCCAGGCCGGCCCCTGCCGGGTCAGCACGGCTGGTCCTGGTACGAGGCGCCGATGTTGATCAGCCAGCGGCCGTCGGGATAGCGGGTGGCGGTCGCGGTGGCGAGGTGCCGGCCGCTGGCCGAGCCCGGGACCACCTTCCGGTCCTTCTTGTAGACCAGCCGGTAGCCGGTGGCGTCGATGCAGTCCTGGATCGAGACGGTGGCCGGGTCGGAGTCAAGATCGATCGCGGTGACCGTCGGATTGGAGACGAGCTTCCCGGTTCGCATCGCGCCATGCTCCTTCGCGTCCCGAATGGTGAGCCGGACCCGGGTCAGTAGTGGATCGGCGAGATATTTCCGCAGTTGCGGGTCGAGCGGATCGCCGGCCTGCTCCGCTTTCCGGACGGCGGCCAGGTAGCCGGCATAGGCGGCGAGTGCGGATTCCTCCGCCTCGGCGACCCGGGCGTCGGCGCTGGCGGCCGGCCCGGGCCCCGTGTCGCGCGGTGCCGCGCTGCCCGGCCGGTTTCCGCAGCCGGTGCCGCCGAGGAGCAGCGCCACCGCGAGCAGGGCGCTACCGAGGTACGCCGGCTGCCGCGTTCGCAACGGTGCCTCCTCCTGCTCCGTCGCCGCCCGCCCGCACCTGGGCGGAGTTGACCGGTTCTTCCCGCAGATCCGATCCGTCGGCCAGAACGTGGGCACGGTCGCTCCGGCCCGAAGGCCCCTGACCGGGCCCGGCGCCGCTGCATCCACATTCGGGTAAGTCGATCTGGATTCTTGGTCCGGTATTACCAATCGATCTTTTTGTTTCCTGATGGTCGACGGTTGTGCGTCGTCCAGATGGCGAGCATAGGCTGACCGCCGACGATACAACAGGGGCTATTCAAGAGAATACGTACGGTTACGATCTCTGTTGTCGATCAGCGCCGCGATCATATGATGTCGATCGATGGTGCTTATATGATCAATAGCAGTTGGACGGTGGAGATCTGCCGCCCCTTCCGCTCTGATTGTGCCGGCTCTGGGGAGCGAAATGCCATGGATGACGATGATCTGACAGCTTCCGTACCGGTGCTCCCCGCAGTGCCGGTCGGGGTTGGGCGGTCCTCGCCGCGGCGCCGCCCCGTCGTCGTCTGGCGGATGGGTGTCGGCTCGCCGAGCCAGCGGAGAACTGGAAACAGCGATCATGAAGTTACTCTGCGTGTTCTGGGTTGCTCCGGATCCGGGCGGACCGGGCCCGCCGCCGACCGGGAGGTCGAGATGTGGAGAACCGCGACACCGCGTACCCCGGTGAAGCCCGCCGGCGCGGCGGCGCGGCGGCCGCTCCGGTGGCTCGCGTTGATGACCGTCGCCCCGGTACTGCGCTGGCTCGTCGCCGCCGAGTCGGTCCCGTACGGCCGGCCGCGCCGCTCTGGCTGTGACCACTGTGGCATCCCGATCGGCCCCGCAGGCTCACTGCGCGCGCTCGCCCCGTCGGCCCGTTGCCCCGGCTGCGGCGGCCGGATCGGCGCCCCGCCGCTGGCCGTCGAGTTCGCCCTGCTCCTCGCGGTGGCGGCGGTGGTCGTGGCCGGACGGTCGCCGGTCGAGTCGATCGCATTCGGCTGGTGGGCCGCGTGCGCGGTGCCGTTGCTCTTCGTCGATCTGGCCGTACACCGGCTGCCTGACCGGCTCAGCTATGCCGCGGCCGGCGGCACCCTGGCCCTGCTCGGCCTGGCCGCGCTGGTGGCCGGCGACCCCACGGCCTGGTGGCGGGCCGTACTGGCCGGGCTCGGTGCGGCCCTGTTCCTCGCCGGCACCACCCTGCTGCTCGGCCGCCGGGGCTTCGGACTCGGCGACGCCAAGCTGGCGCTGAGCGCGGCCGCCGTCCTCGGCTGGCTCGGCTGGCCGGCGGTGCTCCTCGGCACGCTGCTGACCTTCGGCTCCTCGGCGTTGTGCGGGCTGGCCCTGCTCGCCACCCGCCGGATCGGCTGGGGCGGCCACCTGCCGTTCGGCCCGTTCCTCGTCCTCGGCACGCTGGGCACCCTGGCACTGAGCTGACCCGTGCGGCTGGACGACGGCGATGCCGACCCGTGCGGCTGGCCGGCGCGGTCAGCCGGCCGACGGGCCCACCGAACGGCCGGCCCGGTAGACGCGCATCTTCGCCCGGCTGCCGCAGACGCTCATCGTGCACCACCGACCGCGTCCGGCCGGGCTGTGGTCGTAGTAGACCCACTGGCACCGGTGTGCCGCACAGGCCTTCAGCCGGGGCCAGGTTCCGGCGGTGGCGGCGTTCAGGATCGCCGCCGCCACCTCGGCGATCAACGCCGCCGACCCGCCGAGCCCGGTCGCCGGCACCGCCCGGGCCGCACCGGTGGCGTCGATGGTGAGCAGCAGCGGGGACGTCGCGAGGGTGTAGCGCAGCGCGGCCGCGGACGCCGCCGGCACCTCGCTGCCGGCGTGCCCCCGGCAGGCGTCCCGTAACGCCTCCCGGAACCGCCTCGTCTCGGTCACGTCGGAGTCGGTGAAACTGAGTCCGGCCGCGTCGTGCGTGGCGGCGAAGGCGGTGAGTTCGGCGATCGTGCGCAGCCGGTCGCGGCCCGCCTCGATGTCGACGGTGTTCAACAGATCCTGCACCAGCGCCAGCGGTCCGGGTGCGGGGGCACGGTCACCGGGCTGCCTCATGACGTCACCGTACGCAACCGGCGCCGGATACGGAAACGTCTGTCGATATGTTTCGACTATTACGACGAGGCCGGGCCGGTCAGCCGGTGGGTGAGTGCGGTGTGCCGGCGGCCGGTGCCGGCGGTGCGGACCGCGATGGCCAGCGCCTTGCGCGACCCGGTCAGCACCACCAGCTTCCGGGCCCGGGTCACCGCCGTGTAGAGCAGGTTCCGTTGCAGCATCGTGTACGAGCTCATTGTCACCGGTACCACCACCGCCGGATACTCGCTGCCCTGCGACCGGTGCACCGTGATGGCGTACGCGTGTTGCAGTTCGTCGAGTTCGTCGAAGTCGTACCCGATGTCCTCGGCCTCGTCGGTGCGGACGGTGAGCCGGCGGTCCTCCACCGACAGCTCGGTGACCACCCCGACGGTGCCGTTGAAGACCCCGGCGGCGCCCTTGTCGTAGTTGTTCCTGATCTGGATGACCTTGTCGCCGACCCGGAAGACCCGGGCCCCGTGCCGGCGCTCCGGCTGCCCCTCCCGATACGGCGAGATCGCCCGTTGCAGCGCGGTGTTCAGGCTGCCGGCACCGGCCGGACCCCGGTGCATCGGGGTGAGCACCTGGATGTCCCGGGGGCGCAGGCCGAACCTGCGCGGCACCCGGCGGGCGACGATGTCCACCACCAGCTCGGCGGTGGCGTCCGGCTCGTCCACCGGGAAGAGGAAGAAGTCGGGGTACTCGCCGAGCAGCGGCAACCGGCCGGCGTTGATCCGGTGCGCGTTGACCACCACCCCGGACTTCTGCGCCTGCCGGAAGATCTTCGTCAACCGGACCCGGGGGATCGGCTCGGCGCCGAGCACGTCCCGGAGCACCTCCCCGGCCCCGACCGAGGGCAGCTGATCGACATCGCCGACCAGCAGCAGGTGCGCGCCGGGCGCGACGGCCTTGACGAGCTTGTTCGCCAGGATCAGGTCGAGCATCGACGCCTCGTCCACCACCACCAGGTCGGCGTCGATCGGGTTGTCCCGGTCGTGCGTCGGGTCGCCGCCGGGGCGCAGTTGCAGCAGCCGGTGCACGGTCGCGGCCGGATGCCCGGTCAGCTCCGTCATCCGCTTCGCGGCCCGGCCGGTCGGCGCGGCCAGCACGATCTTCGCCCCCTTGGCCGCGGCGAGCGCGATCACCGAGGAGACGGTGAACGACTTCCCGCAGCCGGGCCCGCCGGTCAGCACCGCGACCCTGGAGGTCAGTGCGAGCCGGACCGCGGCCTCCTGCTCCGGGGCAAGGTCGGCACCGGTCCGGGTACGCAGCCAGGCCAGCGCCTTCGCCCAGTCCACAGTGGCGAATGCCGGCATCCGGTCGGTCCGGTGCCGCAGCAGCCGCAGCAGGCTTGCGGCGAGCGCCGACTCGGCCCGGTGGAACGGCACCAGGTAGACCGCCGGGATCGTGCCGCCCCCGGTGCTCGGATTGGGCACCGCCTCCCGGATCACGCCCTCCTCGGCGGCGAGGTCGGTCAGGCAGTCCCGGACCAGCTCCACCGGTACGCCGAGGATCTCGGCCGCGTCCGCCACCAGGTTCGGCTCGGGCAGGTAGCAGTGCCCGGCGTCGGCCGCCTCGGAGAGGGTGTACTGGATGCCGGCCCGGACCCGCTGCGGACTGTCGTGCGGGATCCCGAGACCCTGGGCGATGGTGTCGGCGGTCTTGAAGCCGATCCCCCAGACGTCGGCGGCCAGCCGGTACGGCTCGTTGCGGACGACCGAGATGGACCCGTCGCCGTACTTCTTGTAGATGCGCACGGCCAGCGAGGTGGAGACGCCGACGCCCTGGAGGAAGACCATCACCTCCTTGATGGACTGCTGCTCCACCCAGGCGGCGGCGATCAGCTTCGTCCGCTTCGGGCCGAGCCCGGGGACCTCGACCAGCCGCCCGACCTCCTCCTCGATGACCCGCAGCGTGTCCACGCCGAAGTGCGCGACGATCCGCTCGGCCATCTTCGGGCCGATCCCCTTGATCAGGCCGGAGCCGAGGTACCGCTCGATGCCCTGGACCGTGGCCGGCAGCACGGTGGTGTACGACCGCACCTCGAACTGCCGCCCGTACTTCGGGTGGGTGCTCCACCGCCCGACCAGCCGTACGCTCTCGCCGGGCTGCACCCCGAGCAGCGAGCCGACCACGGTGAGCAGGTCTGGTCCGGTCCGCTCGGTGGCGAACCGGGCGATGGTGTAGCCGGTCTCCTCGTTGGCGTAGGTGATCCGTTCCAGCACCGCCTCCAGCACCACCCCGCCCGGCTGCTGCTCGGCCTGCCGTCCGGCCGTCGCCCCCTGCCGTCCGGCCGTCGCCTGCCGTCCGGTGGCGGTCGCCTGCCGCTCGGCGGTCGTCACCTGCTGTCCGGTCACCCGAGCATCATGGCGCACACCTGCGTCACTGGTTGCTCGGTGCTCGACCGCCACCCCTGACCCGCTGGTCCCGACGGTCGCCGCCTCGGTCGATCCGTGCCCCTCGCGGGGCGGCCGGGCTTAGCGTGAGGCCATGGACGACGGGGAGCGGGCGCTGGTGATCGACGGCGAACTGCACGACCTGCTGGTCATGCTCGCCAACAGCCGCAACGAGACGGTCGGCGAGACGGCGGCCCGACTGATCGAGGCGGAGTTCGACCGGATCAACCCGGGGATGCTGGACGACATCCGCCGACCCGGCGCGGCGATCAAACGTCTCTACGCGGCAACCGGTCGGCCGGTGCCACCGGCCTTCCAGCAGATGGTCGACCGTGAGTTCGGTGGCGCAGCCGGGCTGCGCGAACTCGACGAAACCGGCGAACTGCACCGCATCTAGCGCCCTCCGGTGAACCCGACCGCCGGGTAGCGGGGCGGGTGATGCTCCCGTTGTCGCGGCGGGCCGGGTAAGAATGGCCGCGATGATCGAGGCCATCGAACTGACGAAGCAGTACGGGCGGGTCCGGGCCGTGGACGATGTGACGTTCCGCGCCGTACCGGGCCGGGTGACCGGATTCCTCGGGCTGAACGGCTCGGGCAAGACCACCACCCTGCGGATGCTACTCGGACTGAGCCGGCCGACCGCCGGCCGAGCACTGATCAACAAGCGGCGGTTCCGCGACCTGGCCCACCCGGCGCGGCAGGTCGGTGCCGTCCTCGAACAGGGCATCAGTCATCCCGGCCAGACCGGCCGGGCGCACCTGGTCACCCAGGCCGTCCTGGCCGGCGCCGGCCGGTCCCGGGTCGACGACCTGCTTGAGTACGTCGGCCTGGCGCGCGCCGCCGACCAGCGCACCGGCGACTACTCGCTCGGGATGCGGCAGCGGCTCGCGGTGGCGACCGCGTTGCTGGGCAGCCCGCCGGTGCTGATCCTGGACGAGCCGGCGAACGGACTCGACCCGGAGGGGATCGCCTGGCTGCGCGGGCTGCTGCGCGACCACGCCCGGGCGGGCGGCACAGTGCTGATCTCCAGTCACCTGCTCGCCGAGCTGGCCCAGCTCATCGACGACGTGGTGATCATCGCCAAGGGCCGGGTCAGGTGCGTGGCCCCGCTCGCCGAACTGTACGGCGACGGCGCCCACCGGCTGCGGGTCCGGGGCCGTGATCCCCACCGGCTGTGGCGGGCGTTCGAGCGGGCCGGCGGCCGGGTCAGCTCGAACGGGTACGCGCTGGAGGTGGTGGGCCTCTCCCCGGAGGAGGTGGGCGAGCTCGCCTTCGAGGCGCGGGTACCGATCTACGAGCTGAGCAGCGACGCCCCGAACCTCGAACAGATCTTCCTCGACCTGGCAACCGCCTGATGATCGCACTGCTCCGCAGCGAGCTGTACCGGACGGCCACCATCCGGTCGAGCTGGATCTCGATCGCCGTGTTCAGCGGGCTGGGCGCGTTCTTCGGCACGGTGAACGTCGACGCCTGGGCGTTGCTGGCCGGGATGGGCGCGTTCGGGCTCGCCGTACTGGGGGTGACCCAGCACTTCCAGCACCGTACCGCCGTACTGCTCTATCTGGCCCGCCCGAACCGGCTGCTGACCCTGCTCGGGCAACTGGTGGCCAGTGTGGTCGTGGCGGTCGGTTTCGCCGCCGTCAGCGGGGTGACCGTGCTGGCCAAGGGCGACCTGACGCAGTACCGCGACACCCTCACCCTGGTGCCGGTGATGGCGGTCTTCGGCGCCGCCAACGCGGTGGTGGTACGCCGCCCCACCTGGCTCTTGCTCGGGTACGCCGGCTGGTTCGTCTTCGTCGAGGGGCTGCTCGGCCGGCTGACCGCCCCGCTGCCGTTCTCGTCCTTCCTGGCCGCCGGCGGCGGCGACCGCACCGGTCTGCTCATCGCCGCCGCCTGGACCCTGCTCGCCCTGCTCGCCGCCGCCATCACCGTCCACCGCGACATAACCACCGACTGACCGCCGCTCCCCAGCTCTCGTTCCGTCGACCTGGACACCAGAGGCGTTATCCGGTGCTGTTGACGCCTCTGGTGTCCAGGTGAGTGGGACCGGATGCCGGGGGCGCCGGGGCGCTCGGGTCTGGGAGTGCGGTGCGCGGCGCTGGCTGCGTGACCGGGGTGGTGGCGAGCAGGATGCCGTGCCAGCGGTCGAAGACGTCGGCGCGCGGCACCGGCAGGCGTACGCCGCAGGCTTCGAGGAGGGCGCGCAGGGCGGCCCGCCGGTGGGCCAGGGTGATCGGGCACCGCAGGGGCAGCGGTCGGCGTCGACGGAATGGCGTTGGCGCAGGGCGTACGCGATCCGCCACAGGGTCGGCATCGGACAGGCTGGTGGGACGGCTTCACCGCGAACGTCGCCTCGTCCGTCATCGACTGGGTCCGGCTGGAGCGGCGCCATCGCGGCCGCCGGCTGAACCCGCCTCGGCGCCCGCTGCGCCTACTGTGGACGCCGCCGTCGTGGCTCAGCCCTTGAAAGCGCCTTCCATGATGCCCTGGACGAGGCGTCGCCCGACGAAGAAGAAGAGCACCAGCAGCGGCAGCGTGGCCAGGAACGAGCCCGACATGGCCAGGCCGAGGTCGATGTCCCGGCTGCTCTGTAGCGCCTTGATGGCGATCTGCACGGTGTAGTTCTCCGGCGACTTCAGCACGATGAACGGCCAGAGGAAGTCGTTCCAAGAGTAGACGAAGCCGAACAGTCCCAGCACCAGCGCTGCCGGGCGGACCAGCGGGAAGGCGATCCGCCAGAAGATCTGCCAGGTCGTCGCGCCGTCCACCCGGGCGGCGTGCAGCAGGTCGTCGTCCAGGGTGCCGACCATGTGCTGACGCATCCAGAAGATGCCGAACGCGCTCACCAGCCCGGGGACGATCAGGGCTTGCAGGGTGTCCACCCAGTTGAGCTTCGACATGATCAGGTACTGCGGGATGACGGACAATTGGGCCGGCACGGTCATGGTCAGCACGACTATCAGGAACAGCGTGTCGCGGCCCCGGAAGCGCAGCTTGGCGAAGGCGAAGCCGGCGAGCGCGCAGAGCACCGCCTGGCCGACGCCGATCGAGGTGGAGACGACGACGCTGTTCACCAGCGCCTGCACGAACGGCACGATCTCGAAGACCAGGTCCGCCAGATAGAAGAAGTTCCCGCCGGGCACGACGTGTGGCGGCAGGCTGTATGCGGTGGCCGAGTCCGTCGTGGCCACCACGAACATCCAGTACAGCGGGAAGAGGCTGACGAACACCATGGCGCCGAGCAGCGCGTACACCCCGAACGAGATTTGGGTGGCACCCCGTTGCCGCCGGGGCGCCCGCCTGGTGCCGGTCGGGGCGGAGCCACTGCTGGTTGGAGAGGTGGGGTTCATGGGCGCTCCGGGCGGACGCGGGTGACCAGCAGATAGTTGATCGTGGAGAAGAGCACGACCATCACGAAGAGCGCCACGGCGATGGCGGCGCCGTAGCCGAAGTGGAACCGGCCGAAGCCCTGCTCGTAGAGGAACAGGGTGAGCGTCTGGCACTGTCGGGCCGCCCCGCAGGTGAGCCCACCCACCGGGTTGACAAGCAGCGGCTCGGTGAAGATCTGCAACCCGCCGATCGTCGACGTGACGACGGTGAACACGATGATCGGCCGCAGCGACGGGATGGTGATGTGCCGGAACTGCTGCCAGCCGGTGGCGCCGTCCGCGGCGGCGGCCTCGTACAGTTCGCGGGGGACCGCCTGGAGCGAGGCCAGGTAGAGCAGCGTGTTGTAGCCGGTCCACCGCCAGGCGACCATGACCGCGATCATGAGGTGGCTGCCCCACACCGACGCGGTGAAGTCGACGTGCGCGAAGCCCAGCAGCTCCAGGAACCAGTTGAGCATGCCGTAGTCGCGGTCGAAGAGCTGGGCGAAGACGATCGTCGTCGCCGCGACCGAGGTGACGTACGGGACGAGCACCGCCATCCGGAAGAACGTCGCCGCGCGCAGCCGTACGTGGTTGAGCAGGTGGGCCAGGCCGAGCGCGATCAGCAACTGCGGGACGGTCGACAGCACCCAGATGCTGAACGTGTTGCGCAGCGCGCCCCAGAACCTCGGGTCCTGCACGAGCTGGGAGAAGTTGGCCAGCCCCACGAAGTGCCGCTCGCCGATCGGGTCCCAGTCGAACAGCGCGACATAGAAGGTGAACAGCAGCGGGAAGAGGCCGAAGACGAGGAAGAGCAGGAAGAACGGCGCCACGAAGGCGTACGGCGCGAGCCGCTCGCGTAGGCCCTGCTGGATGTGCCGGTACCGGCTGGGTCGGGCGGTGGTCTTCGGGACCGGGGCCGGGCTGAGCGTGGTGGTCACAGGTCACCTTCCCGACGTGCGGCGGCCGGGTCGGCGCCGGCCGCCGCACATCAGTCGTCCGTTCAGCCGCGCAGGGCGTTCCTGACGTTGTTCAGCGCGGTGTTCCACGCCTCGGCGGGGGCGACCTTGCCCTGCTCGACGCTGGTCAGGGTGTTCAGCAGTTCGGTACCGATGGTGGCGTCGTCGGGGCCGATGTAGAACGGCTTGATGTTCACGACGGACTGGGTGTAGATCTTGCCGATCGGTGCGTTGGAGAAGAACGGCTCAGCCCGGCCGACGAGCTGCGGATCCGTGTAGACCGACGGTGTCGTCGGCAGGTTCCCCTTCGTCAGGAAGTTCTCCAGTTGACCGGCCGGCGACTGCATCTCGGCTATGTAGTTCCAGGCCGCCTTCGGGTTCTTCGCCCGCTTGGGGATGGCCAGGTAGCTTCCGCCCCAGTTTCCCGACCCGCCGGGGACGGTGGCGATGTCCCACTTGCCGGCGGTGTCGGGGGCGTTGGTACGGATGGCGTTGAGCATCCAGGCCGGCGCGGACACGACCGCGAAGTCGCCCTTGCCCATGCCCGCGGTCCAGCCGGTCGAGAACGAGGACTGCTTGGCGGAGATGCCCGCCGCGGAGACCTTGAGCGTCAGGTCGAACGCCGCCTTGACCTGTGGGTTCTTGTCGTACGACAGTTGGCGGTTCGCGTCGTAGTAGCGCTCCGTGCCCTGGTTGACCGCCTGGAAGAAGATGCTCGTCGGCGTGTTGTCCAGGAACGCCTTA
Source organism: Plantactinospora sp. B6F1 (assembly GCF_040120695.1). Taxonomy (NCBI): domain Bacteria; kingdom Bacillati; phylum Actinomycetota; class Actinomycetes; order Micromonosporales; family Micromonosporaceae; genus Plantactinospora; species Plantactinospora sp. B6F1. The sequence goes on from NZ_JBEEAC010000002.1 coordinate 516,640, forward strand.
CCGGTGGCCCGGACGTACTGCTTGCCGACCTCCGTGAACGCGTCCCAGGTCGGCCACAGCTTGGAGACCTGCTCCCGGTCGGTGGGCAGACCGGCGGCCTTGAAAAGGTCCGTGCGGTACGCGATCGCCATCCCGCCGACATCCGTCGGTATTCCTACGATCTTGCCGTCCTCGGTGGTCGACTGCTTCATCACCCAGTCGAGGTAGTCGCCCTTGATCTTGTCGGCGCCGAGCGTGCTCAGGTCCACGAAGTTCTCCGGGGACTGCATGAACTTCGGCAGGTCGTCACCCTGGATCAGCACGAGGTCGGGCACCTTGCCGCCGGCCAGTGCCGCGGTGAGGGCCTGGGCCGTCTCGGTGGTGGAGCCCACCTCGGTGAGCTTGACGTTGATGTCCGGCTGCTTCTTCTTGTAGTTCTCGACGTCGAGCTTCTGGTTGATCCCGGTGAACGACCAGAACTCGAACGACTTGTCGTCGCCTCCGGACCCTTCCGAACAGCCGCCGGACAGCAGGAGCGTGGCCGCGGCGAAGACGGCGGTGGTGGTGGTGATGACGCGCTTCACGCGGCCTCCAGTCGTGCGCGGTCCGGCTCGAATCTATGAGTTGACATACGTAAATGTCTTTCGTATGACGTGTGAGGGTACTCATGGTCACGAAGCCCGTCAACGACCCCTCCGACGCGGTACTGGCCGGGCGGTGGATCCGCCGGTGGACATCCATCGTTCACGATGAATGTATCGGTGCCGGTACGCCCCGGGCACCATCAGTCGAGAGCGAGGATTCCCGTGCGCAGTCGCCCGTACCGACCGATCCGCCGCTTGGCCCGTACCCTGATCCTGCCCGTCCTCGTCGCCGCCCTGGTGGCCGGCGGCGGCACCGCCGCGCAGGCGGCGGCCGAGGACACCGAGCCGCCCAGCGCACCCGGCGCGATCACGGTGGTAAGCGCCACCGGCACCTCCGTCGAGCTGACCTGGACGCCGTCCAGTGACAACGTAGGGGTGCTGGAATACCACGTCTCACAGATCTTCACCGACGTCGCGATGCTGCACCGGACCACCACCAACAGCATCGTGCTCACCGGGATGCTGCCGTCCCGGACGTACACCTTCGCGGTCTGGGCGGTGGACGCGGCAGGCAACCGCTCGGCGGCGCCGCCGTCGCTGCGCTACACCATGCCGCCCGGGGACGGCCAACCGCCGACCGCACCCACCGGACTCGCCGTGGGGGCGATCGGGGAGACCACCGTCGGGCTGAGCTGGGGTCCGTCCACCGACAACGTGCTGCTCGCCCAGTACGAGGTGCTGTCGCTCACCCCGACCGGCAACACCGTGGTCGGACGGGTCTACCTGATGCCGCCCATCTATCCCAGCACCGGCACGACGATCTCCAGGCTGACGCCCAGGACCACCTACCGGTTTGCGGTGCGGGCCGAGGACGAGGCCGGCAACTACTCGGCGCTGTCCAACGTGGTGACGGTGACCACCGGGCCGGCGCCCACCTGTACGGCCCGGTCCTCGCGCCGGGGGCCGGAGGTCTGGATCTCGGTCCGGAACGTCGGACCGACCCCGGTCGACGGGTGGACGCTGACCTGGGCCCTGCCGGACTCGCAGCGGATCGCCGCGATCTGGAACGCCGCACTGGTCAGCCACACCGGAGGCGTCGTCACCGCCCGGAACCTCGGCTGGAACGCGGTGATCGCGCCGGGCGGCACGGTGACCATCGGGTACCTCGCCAGCGGGAGCTTCCAGCCGGCCGATGTCACTCTGAACGGCCAGCTCTGCCAACCCGGATAGCAGCCTGCTCGGCGACGAGGAGATCGAAGAAAGCCGTCCCGGGCCGCAGGTGCCCGGCTGCCGGCTGCCGGCCGGGTGGAGGGCGCGCCGGAGCGTGCGCGCCCCCCACGACCACTTCGCCGGCGGGCCCGCCGCCGCTCCGGGCAGACTCCCGGATCCGACTGCCGTGCGTCCTATGGCGTCTACCAGCTTTTATCAAGGTAATCGCACCCGTGCCGGTGCTGTCGATTGACAGGACTGCCGATGTATGAAGGATCCCCTCGACCGCCAGCCCCGGCATCCGGATACCTGACCCAACCGGGCGGCACGCTGCCGCGCTGCGGCCGGCGATGATCCGGTCGGCCGGCCGGACCGGCCGTGCTGAGCATTGCTCGGAACGTCGCCGTTTCCGGCGGCGACGTTCGCCGTTCTTCTAGGTAACCGCACAGGTAAACCGCAGCATTGCGGGTGGGGGATCGACAGGGCTGCGGAGACGGCGAGGAGTGGATCATCATGCGGGCGACGGCTCGGTTTACCGGTACGGGGGATGGTTGAGCTGCCACCCGGTGCCGCCGAGATCGTGGCCGACGTGGAGCGGATCGCGGCGCTGCCGGGAGATGTGCGGGACAGGGTGCCGGAACTGCTGCGGGTGCTGCACCGGCTGATGCCGAGCGGCGCATCGATGGTGCACCTGCTCAACCCGGAGCTTCGGGAGTTCCAGGGGCTGGGCGGGTCCGGCTACAGCGAGGTGATCGTGGCCTATATGGGCAGTTCCGAGCATTACCGGGAGATGGAGTTGCTCGGCATGGACCGGGATCGGCCACCGATGCGAGTACGCGACGCGCCCGTGCCACCGGGGGAGCTGCGGTCCTGGGCGGAGCACCTGGAGCCGGCGGGATACCGGGAGGGGATCGGCCTCACCCTGTTCAGCCCGGACGGACGGCACCTCGGACTGATCACCCTGCACACCGACGACCCGGCACAGCCGAGCGACGAGACCAGGGACTTCATCGGGCTGCTCGCCCCAGTCATGGCCGACGCCGTCGACCCGATGCGGTCGATCGCCACGCTGTCGACGATCGTCGCCGACGCCGAATACGGCGTGGTACTGACCCGGGGCGGCAACGTGCTGCCGCTGCCCGGGCTGCCGGACCACCCGCTGCTCCGGGCCGAGGCGCCGGTGTTGGAGGTGGCGGCGGCAGGTCTGCGCGAGGGCCGCGTGCACAACTCGTTCCTGTGCCCGTACCCGGTACCGGACGATCAGGGCCGCCACGTCCGGCTGACCGTGCTGCCCTGCCCGGTCTCGGCACCGGCACACCTGCTCGCGGTGGTGCTGATCTCTCCTGCCGGGGACCTGCGCAGGTTGACACGACGGGAGTTGCAGATCCTCGGCCTGCTCGTCGACGGCTGGTCCAACCAGCGGATAGCCAGCCAGTTGGTGATCACCCAACGGACCGTTGCCGCGCACATAGAACACATCCTGGACAAGATGGATGCTCCGACCCGTACCCTGGCCGCCGTCCGCGCGCTGCGCCTGGGCCTGTACGTTCCGCTGCCCCTCACCCGGATCCGACGCTGACCCGTCAGCATCGTCATACCCGCCTGTCTGTCGACGAAGGTTTCGTGATGACCGCTCCGCCACCGCCCCCGTCGAACGTCCTGCGGGACGTTGCCGAGATCGCCGAGACTCCTGGTCATCACGGCCAGATGGCGGAGGTGCTCGCCCGGGTCCGCCGGGTGGTCCCGGTCCAGGCCGCCTGGCTCGCCCTGCTCGACGACCGGCACCGCCGTTACACCGAGCTCGCCAGCTTCGGCTACGACGGCCGGATCCTCGACTACTTCGGTACCACCCCGATGCTGGACCAGGTCGAGCTGGTCGGGCTGACCAACTCAGCCCTGCCGCAGCGGGCCCAGGAATCGCCGGTACCGCTGAACGAGCTGCCGGTCTGGGCCGACTACTACTTTCCGGCCGGGTTCCGGGCGGGGATGGCGGTCGGGCTGTTCACCCCGGACCGCCGGCACGTCGGGGTGCTCGTCCTCTGTACCGACGACCCCGAGCATCCGACCGAGGCCGAACGGGACCTGGTCGCGGCAATCGCCCGCCCGGTCGCCGCCGCCGTCGACCCGATCCGGTCGCTGGCGGTACTGGCCCAGGTCGTCCGGGACGCCGGGGCGGCGGCGGTGCTGACCCGTGCCGGTGAGGCGCGCCCACTGCCCGGCCTGCCCGGGCACCGGTTGCTGGCCCCGGACTCGGCGCTGCCCGGGATCGCCCTGCACCAGGCGAGCCACTGCGGTGGCTCCGCCTCGTTCCTCTGGCCGACGGACCTCGGGCCGGACCACGACGACCGGTCGGGGTTGCTCCAGGTCACCGTGCTGGGCTGCCCCACCGCGCCGCCGTCGGTGGTCGGGATCCTGGTGCTGTCTCCGCTGCCCGGCGGCCGGTCGGTGCTCACCCGCCGCGAGTTGGTGACGGTCGGTCTGTTGTTGGAGGGCTGGTCCGACGAACACATCGCGGTCGGCCTGGACCTGCCGCTGGGTAGCGTCGCCGAGACCATCGCGCGGGTCGTGGTCGGGCTCGACGCCCCGGACCGGCACACCGCGCTGCTGCGGGCGGCCCGTCAGGGCTGGTTCATCCCGCCTCGTCCCGGCCGTCCTCCGCAGGGCTGAGCAGTCGGACCAACGTGGCCCGGCACGCCCGGGCCGGCCGGGTCGTTCGGCCGAGGAGACCGGCCCGTCGCAGTGGTCTGGGTCACAAGCCGGAACATGGAGCACCGTTTGTTACTTGAGTCGTATTAGCTCAACTAACGATGGCAGGTGTGTGATGGCAACTCTTCCGGTTCTTCCTCTGACCGACGCTGTCCTGCTGCCCGGCATGGTCATCCCGGTGACCCTGGACGCGACCACCCAGGCGGCGGTGGACGCGGCCCGGGCCACGGGCGACAAGAAGCTCCTGGCTGTGCCCCGGGTCGACGGGGAGTATGGATCCATCGGCGTCATCGCCACGATCGAGAAGGTCGGCCGGCTGCCCAGCGGCGAACCCGCCGCCGTGGTGCGCGGTGAGTCCCGGGCCCGGATCGGCTCCGGCGTTCCCGGACCCGGCGCGGCCCTCTGGGTCGAGACCGTCGGAATCACCGAGCCGGCGCCGGCCGGCCGGGCCAAGGAACTCGCCCGGGAGTACCGGGCACTGGTGACGTCGCTGCTGCAGGAGCGCGGCGCCTGGCAGGTGATCGACGCGGTCGAGCGGATGACCGACCTGGCAGAGCTGGCCGACTCCGCCGGCTACGCGCCGTGGCTCACTCTGGAACAGAAGATCGAACTGCTCGCCGCGCCGGACGTGACGGCCCGGCTCGAACTGCTGGTCGGCTGGGTGAAGGCGTACCTGGCCGAGCAGGAGGTCGCCGAGCGGATCAACACCGACGTGCGGGAGGGGCTGGAGAAGTCCCAGCGGGAGTTCCTGCTCCGCCAGCAGCTCGCCGCGATCCGCAAGGAGTTGGGCGAGGACGAGCCGGACGGCTCCGCCGACTACCGCTCCCGGGTCGAGGGCGCCGACCTGCCCGAGAAGGTACGCGAGGCGGCACTGCGCGAGGTCGGCAAGCTGGAGCGGGCCAGCGACGCCTCCCCGGAGGCGGGCTGGATCCGCACCTGGCTGGACACCGTGCTGGAGATGCCGTGGTCCACGCGTACCGAGGACAACACCGACCTTGTGCAGGCCCGGGCGGTACTCGACGCCGACCACGCCGGCCTGGCCGACGTGAAGGACCGGATCCTGGAGTACCTGGCGGTGCGCAACCGGCGCGCGGCCCGCAACCTCCAGGTGGTCGGCGGCCGTGGTTCGGGCGCGGTGCTCGCGCTCGGCGGCCCGCCCGGAGTCGGCAAGACCAGCCTCGGCGAGTCGGTCGCCCGGGCCCTGGGCCGGAAGTTCGTCCGGGTCTCCCTCGGCGGCATCCGGGACGAGGCCGAGATCCGGGGCCACCGCCGGACGTACGTCGGCGCGCTGCCCGGCCGGATCGTCCGGGCGCTGCGCGAGGCGGGCTCGATGAACCCGGTCGTACTGCTCGACGAGGTCGACAAGATCTCGGCGGGGTACGCCGGTGACCCGGCCGCCGCCCTGCTGGAGGTGTTGGACCCGGCGCAGAACCACACCTTCCGGGACCACTACCTGGAGGTCGACCTCGACCTGTCGGACGTGCTCTTCCTGGCCACCGCCAACGTGGTGGAGGCGATCCCCGGTCCGCTGCTGGACCGGATGGAGCTGGTGAGCCTGGACGGCTACACCGAGGACGAGAAGGTCGCGATCGCCCGGGACCACCTGCTGCCCCGGCAGATCGAGCGGGCCGGGCTGACCACCGACGAGGTGAGCGTCTCCGACGCCGCGCTGGGCCGGATCGCCGCCGAGCACACCCGCGAGGCGGGGGTCCGCCAGCTCGAACGCGCGCTGGCGAAGATCCTCCGCAAGGTCGCGGTCGGGCTGGCCTCGACCGACGCCCCGGTACGGGTCGACACCGACAACCTGACCAGTTACCTGGGGCGGCCGAAGTTCACGCCGGAGTCGGCGGAGCGGACGGCGGTGCCCGGGGTGGCGACCGGGCTGGCGGTGACCGGTGCCGGTGGTGACGTGCTGTTCATCGAGGCGACCAGCATGGAGGGCGAGCCGGGGCTGACCCTGACCGGGCAGCTCGGCGACGTGATGAAGGAGTCGGCGCACATCGCGCTCTCGTACCTCCGGTCGAACGGCCGGGCGTTGGGGCTGGACCCGAACACGCTGGCCGGGCGGCGGATCCACCTGCACGTACCGGCGGGCGCGGTGCCGAAGGACGGTCCAAGTGCCGGCATCACCATGGTCACCGCGCTGGCCTCGCTGGCGGGCGGTCGGCCGGTACGCCCGGAGTTCGGCATGACCGGTGAGGTCACCCTCTCCGGTCGGGTGTTGCCGATCGGCGGGGTGAAGCAGAAGCTGCTCGCCGCGCACCGGGCGGGACTGACCGAGGTGGTCATCCCGGCTCGGAACGAACCGGACCTGGACGACCTGCCCACCGAGGTGCGGGAGGCACTGACCGTGCACACCCTGGCCGACGTGGCGGACGTACTGGCGCTGGCCCTGCGGCCGGCGGACGAGCCGGACCTGCTCGACGGCGCCGAGGGGCCGGCGCTCGCCGCCGCCTGACCCCGACCGCCGACCGACCCGGCCACTGACCGACCCGACCACCGATTGATCCGAACACCGACCGACCCGACCGACGGCGGGCCGTCCGCGACGCGCGGGCGGCCCGCCGGGCGTTGACCTCGACATTGCTTGAGGTCGTACTGTCGGTGGGCGCCGGTAGGGTCCCGGCGATTCAATCTTCACGGGGGTCACCAGCGATGGACATGGAAGTCACGGCGTGGAACTCGCTGTATCACGCGATGCACGCCCAGCAGGACAAGCGGCCGTTCTCCAGGGCCACACTCCGCCGCATCACCGGCTTCGCCCGGCCACACCGCCGGCGACTGACCCTCTATCTGCTGCTCAGCGTGGTGATGGCGGTGCTCGCGGTGGCCACGCCGGTGCTGGCGGGCCGGGTGGTCGACGGCATCGTCGGCGGGAAGAGCACCGACCTGGTGGTCGGGCTCGCCGTACTGATCGGGGTCGTCGCGCTGGCCGAGGCCGGTCTCGCGCTGCTGACCCGCTATCTCTCGGCGAGCATCGGCGAAGGGCTGATCCTCGACCTGCGTACCGCGGTCTTCGACCACGTGCAGAAGATGCCGGTCGCCTTCTTCACCCGGACCCGCACCGGCGCCCTGGTGAGCCGGCTCAACAACGACGTGATCGGCGCGCAGCGGGCGTTCTCCGACACCCTCTCCGGGGTGGTCGGCAATCTCGTCACGCTGCTGCTCACCCTGGTCGTGATGGTCGGGATCTCCTGGCGGATCACCCTGCTCGCGCTCGTCCTGCTGCCGGTCTTCGTGCTGCCCGCCCGCCGGATGGGCACCCGGCTGGCCCGGCTGGAACGCGAGGCCGCCAACCACAACGCCACGATGGGCACCCAGATGACCGAGCGGTTCTCCGCGCCCGGGGCCACCCTGGTCAAGCTCTTCGGCCGGCCCGCGCAGGAGTCGGCCGAGTTCGCGCTCCGGGCCCGCCGGGTCCGCGACATCGGGGTACGCACCGCGATGGTCCAGTCGGTCTTCATCACCGCGCTCACCCTGGTCTCGGCGCTGGCACTCTCCCTGGTGTACGGCCTCGGCGGCCTCTACGCGCTGCGCGGCCAACTGGAGCCGGGCGCGGTGGTCGCGCTCGCCCTGCTGCTGACCCGGCTCTACGCCCCGCTGACCGCGCTGGCCAGCGCCCGGGTCGAGGTGATGAGCGCGCTGGTCAGCTTCGAGCGGGTCTTCGAGATCCTCGACCTCAAGCCGCTGATCACCGAGAAGCCCGACGCGCGCCGGGTGCCGGACGGACCGGTCTCGGTCGAGCTGGACGGGGTGACATTCGGCTACCCGTCGGCGGAGAAGGTCTCGCTGGCCTCGCTGGAGGAGGTGGCCACCCTGGACACCCGGGGCGGGGTCGACGTGCTGCACGACGTGTCGTTCCGGGTCGAGCCGGGTCAGCTCGTCGCCCTGGTCGGCTCCTCGGGAGCCGGAAAGTCCACCATCGCCCAGCTCGTACCCCGGCTGTACGATGCCGACTCCGGTGCCGTACGCCTGGCGGGCCAGGACGTCCGGGACCTCACCGCCGACTCGATCCGGGACACCCTCGGCCTGGTCACCCAGGACGGGCACCTGTTCCACGACACCATTCGGGCCAACCTGCTGCTGGCCCGACCCGACGCGGCCGAGGAGGAGCTGTGGGACGCGTTGCGCCGGGCCCGGCTCGCCGACCTGATCGAGGGACTACCCGACGGGCTCGACACCGTGGTCGGCGAGCGCGGCTACCGGCTCTCCGGCGGTGAGCGGCAGCGGCTGACCATCGCCCGACTGCTGCTGGCCCGGCCCCGGGTGGTGATCCTGGACGAGGCGACCGCGCACCTCGACTCCACCTCCGAGGCGGCGGTGCAGGCGGCGCTCGGCGAGGCACTGGCCGACCGTACGGCGCTGGTGATCGCGCACCGGCTCTCCACCGTACGGGCCGCCGACCAGATCCTGGTGGTCGAGGAGGGCCGGATCGTGGAGCGCGGTACCCACGACGAGCTGCTCGCCGCCGGTGGCCGCTACGAGGAGCTGTACCGGACCCAGTTCGAGCAGGACGAGCGGCCCCGGACCGAGGAGGCGGAGCTGGTCGCCGGCTGATGCCTGTGGCGGCCTCATCGCCGGGGAGGCGGACGCTGCCTGGGACGGCATGGCAGGGCGGGGCGGCGCGGCCCGACAATGGCGGGGTGACAACCGAACCATCCCGCACCGAGCCACCCCGACCCGCGTCGTCCACCGGCTCGGTACCTGCCCAGCCGGCACCACCGGAGATCACCCCGCCGGTCGTACCGGAGACCGCGCCGGTCCCCGATACCTCACCGGCCCCCGACAGCGCGCCGGTGCCCGATCCGTCACCGGTTCCCGATCCCTCGCCGGAGGCGCAGGCCAGCCCGGCGTCGTCGGCACCGGCGCCGGCCTCGACGGACCCCGCACCCGCCGAACCGGGTGCGAGGTCGTCGGGGGAGAGTTCGGCCAGCCCGACCAAGGTCCGGATCGACACCCCCGGCGCCACCATCGAGATCGAGGCGAACGAGTCGCTGGCCGAGGTCGTGGCGACCGCGCTGCGGCTCTTCCACGAGGCCGGCGGCTGGCCGCAGGTGAACAGCCGATCCGCCGGCTTCGCCCAGGCCGAACGCCGGGAGACCCATCCGGTCCAGCCGAGTTCGATGCCGTACGGGCCCGGGTCATACCCGGTCCAGATGCCGTAGCCGACGGGCTCGGGCGATCAGCCGGCGCGGCCGGACCCAGCCGAGGAAGCGAGCGTACGTCCGGGCCGGGTCCGGCGCCGTGTCCGGGTTGAGCCGGTGCAGGTCCTCGATGGCCGCCTGAAGCACTTCCGCATACCACTCCGCCGTCCGGGATGGCGTGATCGACCCGATTCGCCGACAATCCTCGGATGGGCTACACCCACTACTTCTCGTACTTTCCGCGAAGTGCCGAGTTCCGGGCGGTCTGGCCGCGGATGTGGGCGGATGCCGAGCTGATCCTCGACCGGGTGGAGACGGCCGGCGTGCGGCTGTGCCGGGATCCGTTCGACGGGAACCTGCCGGCGGAGTACGAGGTCATCGCCGTCAACGGTGACGGGGAGCGCGACGAGTACGGTGAGCCGCTGGTGCTGGCGCCCCGCTGGCCCGGCTACCGGCAGCAGAGCGCCGATGGCCGGCTGACCGGGTTCTGCAAGACCGGACGCGAGCCCTACGACCTTGCCGTCACCACCATCCTGCTCCGGTGCCACCGGCTGCTGCCGGACGGCTTCGCGATCCACAGCGACGGCGGTTGGGAGGCTGAGTGGCGGCACGGGAGGCAACTGCCGCCCCCGGTGCTGCCGAGCGCCCGTGACCTCGTCGCCGAACTGTTCGGGGACGAGGTCACGGCCTGCCCGTTCGACCACCACCGGGTGTTCGGCCCGTCCGCCGCAGGCTAACCGGGCCGCCGCAGCGGAGTCGCACCGGCGGGAGAAGCAAGTACCGTGGCCTGGTGGGCAACCCCTTGCAGACGCTGACCCTGGCCGACCTTCGACGTCGTACCAGCGAGAAGTGGCGGCACTACCCGCCGGACGTACTCCCGCTCTGGGTCGCGGAGATGGACGTGCCGCTCGCCGAGCCGGTCGCGCGGGCGCTGACCGACGCGGTCGCGCTCGGCGACACCGGCTACGCGCCGGGCGGCGCGGACTACGCCTCGGCGCTCGCCGGTTTCGCCCGGGAACGCTGGGGCTGGGCCCCGGAGGTCGAGCAGACCCGGCTGGTCCCCGACGTGATGCTCGGCGTCGTCGAGATGGTCAAGCTGGTCACCGGGTACGGCGACGCCGTAGTGATCAACCCGCCGGTCTATCCGCCGTTCTACGACTTCCTCCGGAGCGCGGACCGTCGGGTCGTCGAGGCACCGCTGAACGCGGAGTACCGGCTCGACCCGGACGCCCTGGCAGCGGCCTTCGCCGAGGCCGTCTCGGGCGGCCGTCCCGCCGCGTACCTGCTGTGCAGCCCGCACAACCCGACCGGCACGGTGCACACCGCCGACGAACTCGCGATGGTGATCGAACTCGCCGACCGGTACGGCGTACGCGTCGTGGTGGACGAGATCCACGCGCCGCTGGTCTATCCGGGCGTGACGTTCCGGCCGTACCTCTCGATGCCCGGCGGTGAACGCGGCCTCGCGCTGCATTCCGCGTCGAAGGCGTGGAACCTGGCCGGGCTGAAGGCGGCGCTGGCGGTTGCCGGCCCGGCGGCCGTCGACGACCTGGCCCGGATGCCGAAGGTGGCCGGCGACGGCGCCAGCCACCTCGGGGCGATCGCGCACACCGCCGCGTTCCGCTACGGCGGCCCGTGGCTCGACGAACTGCTGGCCGGGCTCGACCAGAACCGCCGGCTCCTCGGCGACCTGCTCGCCGAGCACCTGCCGCAGGTGCGGTACCGGCCGCCGGAGGGCACCTACCTCACCTGGCTGGACTGCCGGGACCTGCCCCTGCCGGCTGACAGTTCGGGCGCACCCGCCGATCCCGCCGAGGTGTTCCTGGAGCGCGGTCGGGTCGCGCTGGTCTCCGGGCCGCTCTTCGGGACCAACGGTGCCGGACACGCCCGGTTCAACCTGGCGACCTCTCCGGAACTGATCACCGAGGCGGTCCGGCGGATGGCCGCCGCGCTGCGCTGATCCGCCCGCCCTCGGTTGCGCTGATCCGCCCGCCCTCGGCTGCGCTGATCCGCCCGCCCTCGGTTGCGCTGATCCGCTCGGTCTCAGAAGTTGGCCCGGTCGGGTGTTCAGAGGGCCAGCCTGTCCGGTCTGGGCACGGCGCCCAGGTCGAGGACGCGGTCGAGGTACCGGCACTGCTCGACGGGATGACGGCTGTCCGGTCGTCAGCCGAATGTCCGATTCTTTGGCATGATCGTCTGGCGGGTCGGCCCGGATCGCGGAACACCGGGCCGGCGGCCATGGTTATACCCGGCGTACGTCCGCAGCAGCAGCCCCCGGTCAGCCCGGGTCGGCTGTGCGGGTGGATGGGTCGGTGCCGGGCCCCGGGAATGACGGGCCGCCGGCCCCGGTTACATCCCTCGGCACCCCGGAGCAGCGAGCGGTCGGCACGCCGCCGCCCGTGCGCCCTGAGGTGTTCTTTCCCCCCGAGTTTCTTCGGGTTTCTTTCCTTTCGACCTGCCCGTCTGTCGGGTGGTGTCGTACCCCCGGAATGGAAGGCGACCATCATGACTTTCGTCAACCGATGGCTCCCGGCCATCACCGAG